>JABSQP010000040.1 GCA_013215815.1 Alphaproteobacteria bacterium
GTTAAAAAAACACCGTACTTAACGGAAATGGCGGAATGGCAACCAGAGCGTAAGAATAATAAAGATGATGGCTTGGACGCGGTGGCGGGTGCTCTGTCTTTAGAGCCTGTTAGATTTAAAAGAACGCGTTATGAGGGCTCTCGTCCGAACTGGATGGGAACTGGATCACCTTATCAGGCGTCATCTGATTTCGACGTTTAATCGCAAATAATTATAAGGAAACGAACATGGGAACATTGCTCGACAGTGGTTTACTGTGGTGGATATCTGTTGTTGATATTCCCGCGCTTAGTGGGTTGTTTTGGCTGATTATGCGTCATCGCCGTGATCATGATGCTGCGCTTCGTCATACAGAAGAACTGTTAGAGGTGCGTTGCTCTCAGCTTCGTGAAGCGCTCTCTGCTTATAAGTTAGAAGTGGCGCGTCACTATGCTTCGATCACAGAAATGAAAGATCTGGAAGTGCGTCTTGTTGCGCACCTTCTTCGTATTGAATCAAAACTCGATAAAACTGCGCTGAAAGCTGAAGCGCTTTCCGCCAAGGAGTAAGTTAATGTTTAAAAATATTCTCATACCTGTTTTTGGGAAAAAGAAACAGGTCACCAAAACCAGTTCGGAAAAAGAATATTATCAAGAATTAGAAATTGATGTGCTGGCGCGCACCATTTTTGGAGAAGCACGCGGTGAACCTGTTCGTGGAATGGAAGCGGTTGCGAATGTTGTTCTCAATCGTGCGCGTATCTCTGAAAAGAAGGGGCGTTATTGGTGGGGCAATGGTATTATCGGCGTGTGTCAAAAGCCGTATCAGTTTTCCTGTTGGAACAGAAGCGATCCCTCTTATAAGCGCCTGATAGAAGTCGATGAAAGTAACATCCATTTTGCAACCTGCCTGCGTATTGCTCGCCGCGCGGTTATAGGCGCGCTTCAGGATAATACAGAGGGTGCAACGCATTATCACGCCGATTATGTGGTGCCCTTTTGGACAGAAGGGGAGAAACCGGTTACAACGATTGGTCGTCACATCTTTTATAAATTGGTGGAGGTATAAATGCTTTCGACGATTTTATCACAGGTTGGTTTGCCTCTGCTGATTGAATTTGTTGCGCAGGGATTAAAGAGATTATCTCATCCGGCAGCTAAGGTCGCATCAGATGCACTGTTGAAAGTTGAAGAGGCCATTGCGGATGGGGGTATTAAGAGTGAGGACATGGCCGAGGCAAACCGACACGCCGAAGTGATGGCGAGTATTCGCCTTAAAGAATATGAGACAAGTTTAGAGCAGATTAATGCGTCTATTCGCGCCGAGGTTCTCTCGAGTGATAAATATGTGCGGCGGATGCGACCGACTTTTGGATATTTGATGGCAGGGACGTGGGCGCTGCAGATGGGAGCGCTATCCTACGTGATTGTTTTTGAAACCGAACGCGCCGCGCAGTTGATGCACGGCATGGCATCGCTCAGTACAATTTGGGCTGTGGGATTATCTGTGCTTGGCGTTTATGTTTATAAGCGCAGTGAAGATAAGAAGCTATCAAGCCTAACAAAAGACATGCTGACCCAAATAGATTTTAAGAAAGGCATTGATCGGGAAGTTTTACCTTCCCAATCAAATTATAATGTTAATGAATAATTAGACGGAGAGATTTGGGACGATATAGCAGGTACCGTCTTGAGCTCTTCCAAGAATAACAGCCTCACCAAAATTACCGAATGGACCTGGGCCTACATCCAAACCATTTTCTCCAACGGTACAAACTTCTTTTCGCGGTTCATCGGCTGGGTACAGGTTGTCATCTGCTGTACATGCTGAATGGCGACTTGGATCTGTTGAAATGTCAGGTTCTCTTACCCAGACTTTTTCTCCAGGTTGCAGTTGATCGTGCGGGCCAAGTTCAAAGCCTGTGTCACATGTTGAAATGAAATCACCCGATAGATCAACCTGTGTAACAATTCCCGTGTCAGGTAAATCTGCGACGCCTGCGTTTGCTGCAATAACAGTAGCAGCGACTGTGTTCATAATGCCCATCATTTATACTCCGTAAGTTTCCCATAACTTACAGTATTTTAATATATTATGTCAAATTTCTTCTCACTTGTCGCTTTCCGTAAATTATAAATTTTTTATAAACTGGTTTCATAATTAATAACAACTTGACATATTACCTTGGTTTTTTACATATTTTTTATGAGAAAAGCTATAGCAACTGGATTATTGGCACCTTTGGCACTTTGTTTTGAATTTGAGGTAGCCGATGCCAGAACTAGTTCGTCGTCTATGAGGAGGCCTCCTTCTATCAGTGCAGCTAGAACAGCAGCAAGAGGAAGTCATCTTTCAACGGGGTATACTATCAATCAGATTAATATGTATATGTTAGGTGTTGCTTTTAAAGCGTCCATTGAAAATAGAAAGTTTTTAGGAAGGGCGTCGGATCTTAAGGAGTGTATGGGAGAACCGGATTTTCTTGAATATTTGAGCAGAAAAGGGTTGCTTGATGATATCGACAGTTCCGTTTCATTGGTCAAATATAATATTCCTATTACTGGAAAAAAGTCCGAGGATCTGTCTGCTAAGTATAACGACTGTATTGATGGCATTAATGAAACTGAGGTGAAGAAGAGTATACTACCTCTCTCAGTATGTGGACTTTCATTATTGGGCTCAGGACTCTTGATATGGAGGTCTCGTAGAGAACGACGTCTTGTAGAACATTGCCTATAAGCTACCTTGATTATTTTTCACCTGTCGTTCCCTATAAATCATATACAGTCCTGCACCTATAATTAGTGAGAGGCCAATAATACTAGCTTTACTGAGCGGATCGCCAAAAAGCACGTATCCAAATAAAACACCCCAAATAATCTGCACGTACATAAGCGGTGCAACGGCGGCTGTTTCCTTTGCTGCCGCTGTTCCATAGGCAATGAAGACTTGTCCGCCGATGATTGTGACAATTTGCATTGCAAAGAGCCAAAGGTGATCTGGTTCCGGCGTTTTGAACTCAGGAACAGATAAAGGACAAACAATCATAAAAATAAGCACAAACGGAAAGAAACCATAAAGAGGGATTGGATCATTTCCGCCCACTTTTCTTAAAACAATCGTTCCGACTGAAACAAAGAAGAGGGATGCAAGTGCCAGAATATAACCGATATTGAAGCTCGCAAATTTGGGGCCTGCTAAAATAATAACGCCGATAAAACCGATGGTTACACAGAGCCATCGATGCCAACCAACATGTTCTTTCAAAATAAAGTAAGCCAAGATTAAAACGACAAATGGTGCTGCAAATGTAATACCGTAAAAGTCAGATAGGGGGATGTGGGGAAGGGCGTTTACAACAGAAAGCGCCGTACAGGCTACGATGAACGTTCTTAAGATATACCACCCCTTATTTTCAGGGATGAATCCTTTTATTCCATACCTCCAAAAAATCCAGTTTCCCAGTATAAGTGTTGAAAAACCGCTTGTTGTCGCCATGATTTGCCAAATAGTGTAGTTGGCAGCGAGTAGCTTCACGCCCACATCACCTATGCTAAAGCTTGTCCAGCCCGCCATAACCATCAAAATAATGATCCAATTCTCTCCTGATGGTTTTGTCATTCTACCGGCCTAATCTGTTTGGTTTTCTTATTGTTTTTCTTTATTATGAGCGCTCAAGTGATACCCTATTTAAGGGTAAAAATCTTCATCTATTTTTTACATCTAGTGGGAGCCTTATGTCAGAGTCTAAAAATCCTTACGAGCATTTTAATAAAAGAAATAAAGCGCTGGATATGGCGACTGAGTTTTTCAAGATGGAAGCATCTGGCGGAATTTTGCTCGTCATTGCGGCAATATTGGCTCTTATCGTCGCAAACTCTCCGTTTTTTGGATTTTACGACTATATTTTAAATCAGGTGAAGTTCGGTATTGGTTTCACAGATCCGAGTGGCGCAGATTTTCAGATCAAGAAGTCTGTCTTGCTTTGGATTAACGATGGCTTGATGGCGATCTTCTTTTTCCTTGTTGGTTTGGAGATTAAGCGTGAAGTGTTGGATGGAGAATTATCATCCAGAAACAAAGTCATGCTGCCGGCATTTGCCGCACTGGGCGGTATTGTCGCGCCTGCACTGATTTATTATGCGCTTAATGTGGATTCTCCTGAAACCCTCAGAGGGTGGGCTATTCCGGCTGCAACTGATATTGCATTTGCTCTTGGTATACTTAGTCTTGCGGGCAAGAACGTGCCTGTGTCGTTAAAGGCGCTTCTTCTCGGGATTGCTGTTATTGATGACATCGCGGCGATCTTGATCATTGCGATTTTCTTCTCTAGTAAGATTGTTCTCTCAGCGTTAGGTGTTGCCGCCATCGCGATTTGTATATTGGCGCTCCTCAACAAACGTGGCGTGAGCTCTATTGCACCTTATATTTTTGTCAGTGTTATTTTATGGGTCGCTGTTCTCGAATCAGGTATTCACGCGACAATCGCTGGGGTAATAGCTGCGTTCTTTATTCCTATGCGCGCAAAAGATAATCCAGAAAAATCACCGCTTAAAAACCTAGAGCATGATCTGCACTATCTTGTCGTTTTCGCAATTTTACCGATCTTTGGGTTTGCGAACGCCGGGGTGCCGTTTGCGGGTATGGGCTTTAATGATCTATTGAACCCGGTCACACTTGGCATTGCGCTTGGCCTGTTTGTTGGTAAGCAAATAGGGGTGTTTGGTTCGATGGCTTTATCTATTGGTATGAAGATCTGTAGAAAACCTGAGGGCGCCAACTGGATGCATTTGTATGCGGTCTCCATTTTGTGCGGTGTCGGTTTTACAATGTCCTTGTTCATTGGCGGTTTGGCCTTTGAAGGCATAGAGATGCAGGCTTCCGTTCGCTTGGGCGTTCTGATAGGATCAATTGCATCGGCAGGTTTGGCCTTCATACTTCTTAAGCAGGCCAGCAAAGCAAAGTCTTAGTTCACTACCTATAAGGAAATACAATGTCACAAAAAACGCCTATTACAGTTGCTCATGGGGATGGGATTGGTCCCGCTATCATGGATTCAACGCTTCAAATTTTAGAAGCTGCTGGCGCGCAACTTGATATTGAAGAGATTGAAATTGGTAAGGCAGTATATGAGCGCGGCGTGCCGAGCGGTATTGAAGACAGTTCCTGGGAGTCTCTACGCCGTACAAAAGTTTTCTTAAAGGCCCCGATTACAACGCCTCAAGGGGGCGGGTTTAAATCGCTCAATGTGACTGTGCGTAAATCGCTGGGGCTTTTTGCTAATGTGCGCCCATGTATTTCGTATCACCCATTCATTGAAACAGATCACCCAGGCATGGATCTGGTCATCATTCGTGAGAATGAAGAAGATCTGTATGGCGGTATTGAATATCGCCAGTCACAAGATGTGATGGCATCACTCAAAATTATTTCTCGCCCTGGGTGTGAGCGTATTGTGCGTTACGCATTTGAGTATGCGCGCGCGAATGGGCGTAAGAAGGTCACATGTATGACCAAAGATAACATCATGAAAATGTCGGATGGTATGTTCCACCGCATTTTTGATGAGATTGGTGAGGAGTATAAAGATATTGAACAAGATCACATGATCATTGATATCGGCGCAGCAAAAGTTGCGGCGGATCCATCACGTTTTGATGTGATTGTTCTGCCAAATCTATACGGTGATATTGTTTCGGATATTGCAGCCGAAGTAACGGGATCCGTTGGTCTTGGCGGGTCGTCTAATATTGGCGCAGATTTTGGTATGTTTGACGCGGTGCACGGTAGCGCGCCTGATATTGCGGGTATGGGCTTTGCGAACCCATCAGGCCTTATACTTGGTTCATCAATGATGCTTGTTCATATTGGGCAGGGAGCAGTAGCTTCGAAGATCCACAATGCATGGCTCAAAACGATTGAAGATGGCATTCATACAGGTGAAATCTTCCGAGAGGATGTGAGTAGCATAAAAGTCGGCACCGAAGATTTCACAAAGGCTGTCATTGAACGTCTTGGTGAAACACCAAAAGCGCTAGATGTAAAGGAATATGAAGATGGTTCAGGTGCTATGACATTGCCGCCTGTGCGTGAAAAATCTCCAGAAAAAACAGAGCGCATTGGTGTTGATCTGAACCTAACCTGGGGCGGTAGTGCAGATGAACTGGCAGCAAAAGTAAAAGAATGCGTGAATGACAATTTGGATCTTCACATGATTTCAAACCGTGGTGTGAAAGTATGGCCGAACGGTCAACCGGATACATTCTGTGCCGACAATTACCGTCTACGTTTTCTTGGTACGGATGGGTCGACAGTGACAACAACACAAGTGATTGCGCTTATGGACCGCATCAATAAAGCAGACATGAATTTCACCAAATCCGTTATGCTTCATACATTCGATGGCGTCGAAGGTTTTTCTAAAGCCCAGGGTGAGTAGGTTTCGTTACGGCTTCATGAACAAGCGTTTCAGCGCGTTTACCAATTTCGAAACATATCTGTTCGATGAATTGTTCTCTATACGCGCTATATAAAGCACTAGGATTATAGCCACCTTCTTTTTGAG
>JABSQP010000041.1 GCA_013215815.1 Alphaproteobacteria bacterium
TCTTTTGGGAATGCCGCCCCAAGACATTGAAACCCTTCAAAACAGCGATACATATTTTCAAAATATTCCGGAAACCATCGTTTATAACATCCCCATCGATCTATTGCGCCGCCGTCCAGATGTGCGCGCCGCATCGTTGCGTGCTGCCGCTGCAAGCGCCAGCATTGGCATCGCCGAGGCAGAAATATACCCATCACTCAGCCTATTCGGTACCATCGGTATCAGTGAAACCAGTAGAGGCGGAATTACTGATGTCTTCTCAATCGCAATAGGACCATCTATCCGATGGAACATCTTCGATTTTGGCCGCATCCGAAACAATATCCGCGTGCAAGACGCTCGCTTTGAACAAGCCCTTGAAGCCTATAAAGAGACAGTCCTGCAAGCTGCGAAAGAAGTCGACGACACAGCTATCGCTTTTGTCAAAACAAAAGAAGAAATCAAGCTCCTCGAACAATCTCAAAGTGTCGCAAAGCGTGCCTACGAAATTGCCCTCATGCATTTCCAAGAAGGTTTTTCAGATTTCCAGCGTTTGCTCGATGCGCAAGAATCTCTGCTTCGTCAACAAGATCGCTTCATCGTCGCAAAAGGTCAGGAGGCCATTGCACTCACGCAAATCTATAAATCGCTTGCCGGAACGTGGAGGCATTCAAAAGAGACAGACTATCTTTCAAAAGACACAAAAGAAAAAATGCAAGACCGTACCAATTGGGGAAATCTTTTAAATTTTGGAAATTCCAACACCACAAACATTGATATCAAAAAGGTGAATAATCATGATCAGTGATAAAAAGCCCGAAGCACCCAAATCAGAAAAAGCGCCAAACAAAAAACCTGCAGAAGAAATCGCGGAAACAAACGCAGCGAACAAGGATCAAAATGACGCAGAAGCATCCTCGAAAAAAGGCGCAATCGCACTATTAATCGTAATAATCTCTCTGCTAGTCTACCACCTCATATCTGACCGCCTCACTCCCTATACCCAACAAGCACGTGTTTACGCTAACATCGTCGCCATCGCCCCTGAAGTTGGCGGTAAAGTTGAGCAAGTCCTCATCACAGACAATCAAAACGTAGACAAAGACGCCCCATTGTTAGAGATTGATGACACGCAATATGAAATCGCCGTTCAAAAAGCAACGGCAGATCTAACCGCGACAAAACGTGAGCTTGAAGCTGCCGATGCTGCCATCGAAATGGCAGAATCCAATCTCGCTGTTGCCGAAGCTGAACTCGAACGTGCACAAAAAGAGAGCGAACGCCACGAAAGACTGTACAAAAAAGACAAAGGCGCAATCTCCCTGCGCCGCGTCGAAGTCTCGCGCGCCAATTTCAAAAAAGCACAAAGCGGCGTCGAAGCTTCCAAAGCTCAAGTTGCGCAAGCAAAACAAGCCCGCGGAAGCCTAAACGAAGACAATGACCGCCTCCAAGCCGCACAGAGTGCCGTCGAAAAAGCAAAACTCGATCTTGAACGCACAAAGCTTCGCGCCCCCGGCAACGGCCTTATCACAAATCTTGCGATCGACAAAGGGCAATTCGCATCCCCTGGAAAACCAATCATGACCTTCATCGCCATCCACGACGTCTGGATTTCCGCAGATATGACAGAAAACAATCTCGGCCATATCGTCGTAGGGGATAAAGCACAAGTCGTCTTCGACATTATGCCGGGCCGCGTTTTCGACGCCAAAGTTCGTAGCATCAGCTATGGCGTCAACACAAAAAAAGAACCAACTCCCGGACAGCTCTCGAGTATTGAAAATAGTAATGACTTCCTCCGCCAAGCCCAACGATTTCCCGTCATCATTGAAATCACTGAAGCAGATCGCGAGGATCTTAAAAACCTGAAAATTGGCGGACAAGCCGATGTCATCGTTTACACGCAAAGCGGCTTCATCACCAATTGGATCGGACGGATCTACATCCGCGCAATGAGCCTTTTCTCGTTCCTCTACTGATAAGCCAAAGCACGAAACAATGAACGCTCTAGTCTCACTCCCTGTTGCAACACGCCGCGTTTATCGCCTTGCATTTGGTATGGGATTGGCAACACTCATCTCCTACGCATTAATGCCAGATTTTGCATCGATCTTCATTCTACTCGTGCTGTTCATCATGATCCCGCCAATGCCCCCACCAAATGCCAAAGCCTTGCTAAAACTGCTTTTAATATTAATCATCTCAACATCATGGGGCATATTTTTAGGGCTAACACTCTCGCTCATCCCAACAATTGGCCTCATCTTATTTGGTATCGGCATGGTCTTCACAATTGGACTAGGCCTGAAAAAACCCGAACTTGGCATCGTCTCAATGCTCTTTATCGTTGGTCAAACAATTGTTGCCGCCATGTCCCTGACTTCCGCATCTTTAGGGATTATGATGATGGTCATGATGCTCGGCGGTTTTATCTTTGCATTCTTCATGGCATGGCTAAGCCACCTATTCTTGTTACGTGAAAACACAGTCGAAAATTTCGTCCAACCTGTACAATCCAATAGCAAGTGGATACCGATACGCGCGACAATCATCATGTTACCACCTTTTTTAATGGTGCTTCAGGATTTATTCTTTATCCCGCTCCTGATCAAAGGCTCGTTGCTTGCGCAACAAATAGACAAGCGCAGCGTCAAACAACAAGTCATCGAACTCATGCTCGCCACACTGGTCGGGGTAACCGTAACTATCATCCTCTGGAATGTCTTAAGCTTTTGGCCCAACTTGATCTTCTTTTCCCTCTGCCTGACCCTAACGGTCTATTTACTGGCCTGCCCACTCTATAAAGTGTGGAAATCAGGCTATGATTTTGCATTCTGGCAAAATGCGCTTGTCACACTAATAATACTCATCGGTCCCACCGTCCAAGATCCGGTATTCAGCGACGACATCCAATCCAAAATGTGGGTGCGAATAGGCCTGTTTTTTTCTATCTCACTCTATAGTATTATGGCCGTAAATATTCTTGATACGCTCTACACTTTATGGCGCAATAACAAAAAAACAAAAACACAATGGACTACATAACCTTCATCTTAACTGCAACCCTCATGACATTGCTCTGCCTGAGCTTACAAGCCATCGTAGGCGTTTATGCAGTTCATCTCTTTCGTGTATACGCAAGCAAACAAAGCGTAGCTCAATCTCTCATCCAAAGCTTCACCGCCATCGCATTGGTCATGCTTCTCCTAATGCTAGGCAACCTCTTACAGATTATCGCATGGGCATATCTTTATATCTATTTAGGGGAGTTTCAGACCTTTAAAGACGCCTTCTACTTCTCCGGCGTTACATTCACATCTTTAGGCTACGGCGACATAATCTTAAGCGAAGTACATCGTGGCCTCAGCCCCATTCAAGCAGCAAATGGTTTGATGATGTTCGGCGTTTCCACAGCTATTCTATTCGCGGTTATCCAAAACCACAAACACCTGAAGGCTTAATGCGCGGCATGCGCCGCGAGTTGTGGAATAATCTCAAGATCACGAAGCCCAAGCAAAACAAGCTCAACGGCAAAGCCACAAAGCAAAAGCGCAACAATACGCAGCACCACCTCACTGGAACCGCCTGATTTCTTCTTAACGTCGCTTTCTGGCTTCCCCAAAAAGACAACGCCGACTAGTATAAGAAGATTAAGGGCCATCTGAATCCCTAATGCGCTCAGCATAATAACTTTATCAGCAAGCTCATCAGCCCGCGCGCCCACAATCACAATAGCCACAATCGCCTGCGGGGATGCCATCATCGGCATCGCCATGGGATAAAAGGCAATACCATCGCCCTTTACCTCTTCATTATGATCATGGCTTTCCCCTAAAACCAGGCTAAGCGCAAATACAAAAAGAATAGTACCGCCCGCAATTTCAAGAGCAGGCACGCTGACATGGAAAAGATCAATAATGTTATTTCCACGAAACGCAAAAACGAACAAAACAATGGAACTTACAATTACGGACTTAACTGCAATTTTGATGCGTTCCTTACGCTCAAAATGCTGCGTTGTAGCGTTAAAAAAGGCCAGAGCTTTGATTGGGCCAGCAACAACGCCAAAGATGATAAGAAAATGAAGCTATGTAACATGAGTAACCTGTAAAAAATGATTACGACTAAGAGGTTGTTACTACAGATTTATAGCTATGTATATAATTTAAGAAAAAAGTTAGCGACAGACTACTAGCACTGTCATTTATAAGACGCTTCTTACTTTTTTATAGTGGGCTGTTGGTGTGTACGCACCAACAACAACCCATCATAATAATACAGGCTTGAAGCTGCTCTAAGACAAGCGACTGAACCATGAGTACACTATAGATATGTAATTAAAACAAAAATAATATATAAGTTATTGATATTAAATATATTTGCGGATAAATGTCACGGTTTATTAGTCCGTTATTGTGGCTTTTGATCATTGATTCTAGTGTTCCAACCATTCAAGAGATCATTTATAGCCAGTATTGAAAAGCGCAAATCTAAAAGTGATGAAGTGTCTTATCGTGCATTGGTGAATAAAAAAGAACCCCACCTCTTGGTCAGCGATTTTTAAGCGTCAAACAGATGCGCAGCCCTAGGCGCAGCAAGGAGGGGCCACCATTAGAAAAAGACGCTACTTAAAAACTTATGAATCTAAAAAGAAGCGACTGGTTGAATATTTACCGGTAAAGTCCGCCTTCACTTCTTTTCACTGTTATGACTCTGGCCCAACAAACATGTTGTTTGCCTATGTCTAAACTATATTAAAAGAAAATAAAAAAGAAATACACCTAAAAAGTATATCTTTATTTCATAATCAAACCGAACGCCTTTTACAAGGTTTGTTTATTTAAATTTCCAAACACCATCACTTTCATCAAGACATTTTTCCATTAAATAGGTGAATACATTTTTAATATGCTTTGATTTTTTTACGTATTTAACTGTCTTGCATCTAAGGCCATCTTCATCATTATAATTTTTCAAAACTTCTTGGGATCCAGAGTGTCCTGTTTCTGGGTTGCTCCAAATAATTGGCTTGTTTACTATATCTTCTTCAACTAAGCGCTCCCAGTTTTTATGCATTATATCAAGGTCGCTTTGTTTGAAAGCGTCGGTACCTACAAAAAATTGGGCATTTGATGATGATATTGAAAAAACAAATATTATGGTAATAAAAAATAAAAAATTTAACGATTTTTTTCTTTTATAAATCATCATAGGACCTCAAACGTATATTTTGTAAAAACTAATATATGTTTAACTTATATATTTTTTTTACTTGATCAAGAATAATATTTTTATATGTTTTAATATTGTTTTATTTGTTTATGAAAAAAGTAATGAACATAAACATTATGTTTAAATATTATACATTTTTTATATTTCTAGTTCTTGTCAGCGCAAAGGCATCTTGGGCTTGTACTGGGATTTCTCTTAAAGCTAATGATGGCTCTAATATTGTAGCTCGAACTGTAGAGTGGTCATTGAGTAATGCGCATCATGATACATTAGTGGTTTATCCCAGAAAACATGAATATACATCCAGGACTCCGGATGATGGTAATGGCTTAGAATGGACTGGTGAGCATGGGTTTGTTGCTTTATCATCATATGGTCAACCTTTTGGTCCTGATGGTATGAATGAACATGGTTTGTATGTAGGAATGTTTTATTTTCCAGGATTTGCAAGTCTTGCTCCGTTTAATAAAAAAAATTCAGCTAAATCTATGAGTGTCGGAGACTTTATGAATTGGATATTATCCTCTTTCTCTACTGTAGAGGAGGTTCGTCAAAATATTGATGAAGTCATAGTCGTTGATGTAATGGATAAAAACTTTGGTGGAGCCGCGCTACCATTTCACTGGAAAATAGCAGATCCGTCGGGCAAATCAATAATTATTGAAATTACTGATCAAGGACACGTAGAGATTTTTGACGCCTTTTTGGGGGTTATTACAAACTCACCAGGCTATAAGTGGCATTTAACTAATATGCGTAATTATTTAGGTTTACAACCCGAAGCATTTGGCACCGTTGAAATTGATAAGTTCAGCTTTTCACCTTTGGGTTCAGGTACTGGATTGCACGGTTTACCTGGCGACTATACACCATCCTCACGTTTTGTGGGTGCTGCAGCATTAACAGCAACCGCCCGTCCGCTAAAAAATTCGACCATCCTCT
>JABSQP010000042.1 GCA_013215815.1 Alphaproteobacteria bacterium
TGCGGCTTCTGACTTTCTCCTGGAAATTAATGTAGATCATAACATCGTATTTGCTTCGGGTCAGACAAACAGTCTGACGGGCTTCAGTGATAAAGAAATTATAGGGAAGAGTTGCTTTCTTTTGTTTTCATCCGAAAGTTCCGAAGCTTTACGCACGTTCCTTCGCAGTGGTCAAAAATCAGGACGTGTTGGTCCTATGATGGTTGACCTTATCAATAATGAGAAGAACGAAACGCATAGAGCGCTTTTGATGGGGATGTATATCCCGAATAATCCGAATATCTACTTGTCTATGAATGCGACGCAGTCATTTCATGATTTTCTGGCAACGACAGCCTATGTTGATAATGCTCTTCTTGATTACAAAGAATTTGAGATGTCTTCTGTTCGCGCTTTTGAAGAAGCAAAAAGAGAAGGTAAAACACTTGATGTGACTTTCTTGGAGTCAGAAAAAATCGATCAAGTCAGAGCGAATTTGACCCCTGATCAAGCTGAACGTTTTGATACACGTTTTAAAGCTTTGCTAAAAGAGCAATCCTATAAGGGGGGAAGTGCCGGAATTGTTGATGATGAGAAGTATGCTTTGATTCATGATTCAAATATTTCCGCAGAGTTTATTGAGAATAAAATTCAACAACTTGTTAAAGATTCACAGCCGAGCGCAGGCGACATTGATATTAAAACTAAAACAGCTCACGCCGATATGACAACGTTGAATGAACGTGAAGCACGTCGCGCGCTTATCTACACGATCAATCAGATCGAAGAAAAAGGGTTAGACGCAGCGAATACTGATTTGAGTAAAACGTTTGATGATTACTTGCAGGAGAACGCCGATAAAATCACGCGACTCAAAACGTTGGTTGGTCAGCAAGCTTTCCAACTGCACTTCCAGCCTATCGTTTATTTGCCGAGCGAAGAAATCTGTCATTATGAAGCACTCGTTCGATTTACGTCGGGAGACTCCCCTTATGAGCTCATTGTTTTTGGTGAAGATATCGGTATCGCGCCAGATATAGATATGGCCATCATCAAGCAAGCAATTGGCTATATCATGCGCCATAAAGATAACGAGCCAAACTTGCGCATTGCAGTTAATATTTCAGGGCAATCTATCCAAAGTGATACTTTCTTTGAAAAACTAAATACTGCTCTTGAAGAGACACAATGTAGTCCTGAAAACCTCATGTTTGAAATTACAGAGAGTACATCCATCGGTGATCTTGAAAAAGTGAATAGCTTTATTCAACAGCTCCGTAAGAGAGGCTTTGAAGTTTGTTTGGATGACTTTGGTGCTGGTGCAGCAAGCTTCCAATATCTAAACGGGCTTGAAATTGATTGTGTGAAAATTGATGGTAAGTATATCCGTGAAGCAGAAAACTCCAAAAAAGATGAAGCAATGGTGCGTAACCTTGTAAAGATGTGTAAGGATCTTGGTATTACGACCGTTGCGGAAATGGTAGAGACGGAAAAGCAAAGCAATTACTTGGCAAGTATTGGCGTTGATAAAGGGCAAGGGTGGCTCTACGGTAAGCCTGGAGAGAAGGCGCAATACACAAAACGATCTGATGCTTAATGCAGGTTTCAATTAAACAGATAGTATTCATTCTGTTCGGGCTTGTTTGTTTAATGCCCCATGTGTCTGCGGCGATCGCCTTATTAATCGGTTTGACGTTTGTCCTTGTTCTTGGAAATCCGTTTTCATCTCATACAAAATCATGGTCATCAAAGTTACTCGCATTTTCTATTGTTGGATTAGGTGCTGGGATGGATTTATCTGTCGTGATGAATGTCGGGATGATGGGTATTGTCATTACTGCCGTGAGCATTGGACTGACGCTACTCACAGGTTGGTTGTTAGCTAAGGTATTTAAACTGGGCGGGAATACCAGTTCTCTCATTTCCGTTGGAACGGCAATATGTGGAGGCAGCGCTATCGCAGCTGTATCTCCGATTTTAAAAGCGAAAGAAAACGAGATTGCCGTAGCTCTCGGTATTGTTTTTATGCTGAACGCGTTTGCGCTTTTAGTATTTCCATTTATCGGTAGAGAGTCAGGTATGAGTGAATACCAATTTGCTTTATGGAGCGCGTTGGCTATTCATGATACCAGCTCTGTTGTTGGGGCAACGATGCAATATGGCGAAGAGGCATTGGAAGTAGGAACGACGTTAAAGCTTGTGCGTGCACTCTGGATCTTGCCGATTGTGTGTGCGTTGGTGTTTTATGTCAGTAAGCGTAGTGGTGACAATGAAGCCAAGATAAAATTTCCGTGGTTTATTCTTGGTTTTATTGGCGTGGTAGTTCTCGTCAATTTATTACCTGTTCTTCAGCCTATCGGCGAGTATGTTGCGGTGATCGCAAAACGAGGTTTGGTGCTTGCTCTATTTTTAATCGGTGCGAGCCTGTCTTTAGAAAGCCTAAAGCAAGTTGGCATGAAGCCATTAGCGTATGGAATAATACTTTGGCTGTTGATTGCGTTGATGGCTAGTGCCTATGTTTTGCTTTGGGCAGGTTAAGGTTAAGCTTGTAAGATTGGCTGCAACGCCGCTTCCGCTCGATCTTTCATGTCTATACTAGCAACATCATAAAATGGAACATCAGAAACGACTGCACCGAATTTAGGCATGATCCTTGTCTCTGGATCCGCTAAAGAACTCATAACATTATGAGCGACATCACTATCGACTTGGCCTTTTTCATTCTTTGTTTTACCTGCTCTAGCAAAAGCGATGGCAATTTTTAAGGCTGCTTTAGTGGATGCTAGGGCAATACCAGTATAAACATGGGATGCTTCTTCGGTAGCGTGATCTTTCCAAAATACCTCCCCATCGATTAAGTCGTAATCCCCATTTCCTGTATAACCGACGGCTTTATCTTTTGGTGATAGCAATAACAAAATATCCGCCTTAGTGTTGGCCCAAGCTTTTTGTAATTCAACAAAGGGATTGGTTGGCGCAGTAGTGCCCGGTTCAGGGATAAAGATCCCATCTCCATTTGAAATAAAGAAACCTCTCGAAGTTAGCGTTTTGGCTAAACTTCAGGTTGACTGAGACAGCTTGTCGATATCACTTTGTTTTATTTCTGTGTATTTTGATCCATGGGAGCGCCAAACGCTATTTTCTCGTGCGCTTATGTGATCTCTTACTTGTTCCGACAAATAATGGGTGTTTACTCGGAAGTGGTTAACACCAGCTTGCTCCATTAAATCTAAAGTATAATCTACTAATGGTTTGTCCATCATCTTAACGAGGGGCTTTGGTGTCGTTTCCGTCAACGGTCGCATTCTTGTTCCAGCTCCGCCAGCTAATATAAGAGCCGTTGAAGCCGGACTGGCGTGTACACGAGGTAGAGTAGGGTCTGAAATTAGATCACTAAATTTACGATCAACGATAAGTCTTGCCGCACTACCTAGTCCAGCTTCTATATAATCCGTAGAAGTGTCCCATAATTGAGCAGCGGAATGTCTGGGGCCATAGCCCATAGCCAATAGCTCTGAAATCTAGGGGTGATTGATCAAAATTTTCTGAAAATGAAACATACATAGCGTTGTAGTTGTATACATTTTCTGTGTTATGTCAATGCTATTCTGCGGCATCGGCGATGTTTGTTTTCTCTAAGATCGGTTTGAGGTATTCACCTGTATAGCTGCCTTTTGTATCGGCAATTTTCTCCGGCGTGCCTGTAGCGATGATTTTTCCGCCTTTATCTCCGCCTTCTGGACCGATATCAATAATGTGATCAGCAGTTTTGATGACTTCGAGGTTGTGTTCAATAATGACAACAGAGTTTCCTTTATCAACGAGGCTATGCAGTACCTCTAAGAGCTTGCGCACATCTTCAAAGTGAAGGCCTGTTGTTGGTTCATCAAGAATATAAAGCGTTTTACCTGTTGAGCGTTTGGATAGCTCTTTTGAGAGCTTTACCCGTTGTGCTTCACCACCAGACAGGGTTGTTGCTGGTTGGCCGACTTTAATATAACCAAGTCCTACTTCTTTTAGCGTTTCCATTTTATCGCGAATGGATGGCACAGCCTTAAAGAAATCAGCGGCATCGTCGATCGTCATATCGAGGATATCGGCGATTGTTTTGCCTTTAAATTTTACTTCCAATGTTTCGCGGTTATAACGGGCGCCGTGGCATGTCTCGCATGTCACATAAACATCGGGTAGGAAGTGCATTTCAATTTTGATGACACCATCCCCTTGGCACGCTTCACATCGTCCGCCTTTCACGTTGAATGAAAAACGTCCAGGCCCATAGCCGCGCGCTTTAGCTTCTGGTAACCCTGCGAACCATTCACGGATTGGCGTGAAGGCACCTGTATAGGTGGCTGGGTTAGAGCGCGGCGTACGGCCAATTGGCGATTGATCAATGTCGATGACTTTGTCGATGAACTCTAAGCCCTGAATGTCTTTATATGGTAGAGCTTGTTCACGTGATTTCATTAGTTTTTGTGAGCAGGCTTTGTAAAGGGTATCGAGAGTAAATGTTGATTTACCTGATCCCGACACACCTGTGATACAAGTTAAAGTACCTAAAGGGATTTCCCCTGTGACGTTTTGTAGATTGTTTCCACTTGCGCCGATTAATTTTAAAGTTTGACCTTTCTTTCCCTTGCGACGCTTTTCTGGAGTCGGGACTTCTACTTTACCTGTGAGATAGTCGGCCGTAATAGATTTCTTTGCCTTCATGACTTGTTTTGGTGTGCCTGATGCAACGATCTGACCGCCATGAACACCAGCGTGCGGTCCAATATCAATAAGGTGATCGGCAGCGCGGATTGCATCTTCATCATGTTCAACGATAAGAACGGTGTTTCCTAAATCACGAAGACGTTTAAGCGTTTCGAGTAACCTATTATTATCACGTTGATGAAGGCCAATAGAGGGTTCATCCAGAACATAAAGAACGCCTGTCAGGCCGGAACCAATTTGCGAAGCAAGGCGGATACGCTGGCTTTCGCCGCCTGACAATGTTGCAGAAGAACGCGAGAGCGTTAAGTATTCTAATCCTACATTCATCAAGAATGTAAGGCGCTCGTTAATCTCTTTTAAAATAGGGCGAGCAATTTCCTGACGCTGTTTATCTAGTTTTTTCTCCAATGCACCAAACCATTTTGTGGCCTCTTCAATGGAAAGCGATGCAATCTCGCTGATATGTTTCATATCAATTTTAACCGCGAGCGCTTCTGGTTTTAGGCGGTCACCGTTACAGGATTCACATGGCGCGGTGCTTTGATATTGCGAGATGCTCTCTCGCGCTGAATTACTATCTGTTTCGATAAGACGACGTTCGAGCGATGGAATAACACCTTCAAAAGGTTTGTTACTTTTCCACGTGCTTTCCGTTTTACTCTTATAGGTAATCGGAATGATTTCATCGCCTGAACCGAACAAAATCAGATCACGTTCTTTTTGTTTCAATTTTTCCCACGGCGTTGTTGTCTTAAATCCGTAATGTTTGGCGACCGCTTCCATTGCCTGCATATAAAAGGGCGCAAAGTTTTTGCTCCACGGCTCGACTGCGCCCTCTTTAATCGATTTTGTTACATCAGGCACAACGAGCGTGCGGTCGATATACATTTTCTGCCCCAAGCCATCACAGGTCGGGCAGGCACCATGCGGAGAGTTAAATGAGAACAGGCGTGGTTCAATTTCAGGGATAGTAAACCCGGATACAGGGCAAGCGA
>JABSQP010000043.1 GCA_013215815.1 Alphaproteobacteria bacterium
GCTACCTTCTAGGTGAGATAACATCTATATAATATATCACTAAATATCTGCTGTATACGCAGTTGTAATTCCTTACGTTGTAAAAAAGAGACATTTAATTCGAACTCTAGGAGCACAAGACGTTACTTGGATTAAGAATGAAGTTGGACATCGCAGTAGATCAACTCTAAATACTATTTTACTGAAGAAAGTATCTATATAATTTATCGTAAGACGTTGATTAGCTTGCAGAAGGTAAAGGCGAGATAAAACGTATCTGTGTCAATTATTCTCCGCTATGCAAATTAAAAATACTGATTTTAGTCTGTCCATGAAGCCTAAATGTAACTATAGCACGTTCCCCATTTAGTGACACATTCTGAACCTGCGCACCTGTAGGAAGAACGAATTCAACAGAAGGAGACGTACGCGAATAAAGCTGACCAGCCTCCATAGACGTAGTTCCTGAAGCTAAATAAATGACGCGTCCTATAATGACAATTACGCAGAGAGCTATCATAGCCCCCATTACAGCGATAGCAGTTTTTAAAGCCTTTACACCTGAAGGAGACAATGGCCCATGATAGCCCTGAGCCTGATCAGTCCCATCAAGAACTTTATCTATTTGTTTTATATGATTTGGCATACTTAAATTATTCTCGCGTTGGCACGTTTTTAGATATCATGTACGTGAAGCTACTAAGACATACTTAATCTAGTATTATTGAGCTATTAAATTGTACAAAACTTATAATATTACATGCTAGCCATAATTTCAAAACAAGCACGGCTATCTCTAGTCTTTTAGAAATTACTTTGTGTTACAATTCAATTATAAAATTCATGTCATATGATCTTCCAATCGTGTTAACAGCCAATTACAAATCATATCTTCACCTCACAGATTTATAAATTTAAAATGTAGTAGATACTATCTACCCACTAGCTGATAACAGTTGCAACATGTTTAACTAACTAAATACCCCAATACAGATATCCATAATTTATCAGATTAAGGTGATACTATTAAAAGTTGATAAATAATATGTGCAGCTGTTATTTTAGTCTAAGCGAATGTAACTATTAAATACGAAATAAAAATGTTTGCAAAGCAAACTACAAGTTATCCAGTTAGCGAAAATACTACAGAACCCTCAAACTAAAGAAAATTATAAAAGCTTATGATATTCCAAAACGCCCTGGCGTTCTACTTCTTCAGGTCTGTAATCCTTGCAAAACAAGCCTATTCAAGCGCTGAGCATATGCTGTAGGATCAGCAGGTATTTCACCATCTAATATCTGAGCCTGTTCAAAAAGAAAGTAAGCAAGGTCTTCTGCGACGGCTTCTTTGCCTAATGCTCTTGCATCGGCAATTGCATGCACTATATCATGCGTCATATTAAGCTCTAATATTGGAGCCGTTGAGGGAGATTGATCACTAGAAGCAAGAATTTTTTCAAGACGTCGGTCAGGGGCAGTATGGCTTGCGATTAGACACACAGGACTATTAATCAGACGCTTCGACACACGAACATCGGAAACGCGATCCCCAAGAAAGTTCTTGACCGCTGCAATAACAACAGCATCGTCAACATCATTTGAGCGATCTTCTTTTTCTTCTTTTTCATTCAGCATTGGTACCAGGTCAAAATTGATATCACCATGACTTAGTGATTTAAATTGTTTACCTTCGTAGTCTGCCTGAATTGTTGTCCAAAATGCGTCGACATGGTCCGTGAAAAACAAAACTTCAATGCCGCGAGCTCTAGCGGCTTCCAGAACTGGATTTGATCTAAGATTATCAATATTATTACCAACAAGATAGTAAATCTCTGTCTGATTTGGCCTCATATCCTCTAGATATTGCTTTAGAGAACGAATATTGTCTGGCTTTGTAGACACAAATCTTGAAAGCTTTAATATTCGTTCGCGACGCTCATGGTCCTCGTAGATACCCTCTTTAATTACCGGCCCAAATGAGTCCCAAACTTTATTAAATGTATCCGGTGTTTCTTCTGCAAGTCTCTCAAGTTCACTTAAAACTCGTCCGGCTAACGTACTGCGAATAGCAGCAACATTTAAATTTTTTTGTAGCATTTCCCTAGAGATATTAAGCGGAAGATCTTCACTGTCAACCACACCACTTACAAAACGCAAATAAGGAGGCAGCAACTCAGCATCACTAGTAATGTAAACGCGACGTACGTAAAGTTTAACGTGGCCTTTTCTGTCCTGATTAAAAAGATTAAAAGGACGTTGCGTTGGGACAAATAGAAGGACCGCAAATAGTTGGCGCCCTTCGGCTTTAAAGTGAATTGTTAAAGCGGGCTTATCTATAGCGTGCGTAATAGCACGATACGCCTCTTCGTAATCGTTATTTTTCAATTCGGATCTTGGACGCTGCCATATTGCACTTGCCGAATTAATTTGCTGACACTCACCCTCTTTATCAACTAACTTTATTGGAAATTGAACATGGTCTGAATACAGTTGCACTATTCGCTTTACTGTATCTGTCTCGGCATACTTCTTGGCATCCGGTTTAAGAAAAAGAGTGATTTCAGTGCCACGGGTAACACTTCTGGCCTTTTCTTCATCTGCGGGGACAATTTTAAATCCGGTATCACCTGTTGACGTCCACATCCAGGCTGTAGAATTACCCGCTCTCCGACTTATAACATTGATTCGATCAGCCACCATAAAGGCTGAATAAAACCCAACACCAAATTGGCCAATTAGTCCATTGCCATCTTTTACTTCTTGCAGTTGATCGATAAAAGCCTTTGTCCCAGAGTGCGCAATCGTACCAAGATTTTCAACAAGTTCGTCATGGGACATACCAATACCAGTATCCGAAATCATGAGCGTGCTAGAGCTGTGATTAGGTGTAACGCGGATGCAAGGCAATCCAGTCTCCCCTAGAAGTTCTGGAGCTGATATGGCTTCATAGCGAAGCTTGTCACAGGCATCTGAGGCATTAGATAACAGTTCTCGTAAAAAAATTTCTGTCTCGGAATAAACAGAATTGATCATGAGCTTGAGAAGCTGAGAAACCTCAGCCTGGAAAGGGCGTTCACTAGAGGTAGACTTAATTGTTTCATTCATTGTCAAAGTTTCCGATCAAAAGCCTAAGATTTTTGAGATGGGTGTAATGTATCAGAATCTTATTAATTCTTTATGGTTTAAAATTTTAATTTCAAAAATACTTAACACTATTAATGTGTTGCTTAGATGTTAATTTAAGAGAAAATTAGACACTCAACAGTTAATTTATATAAAAATTTTCCGGCTACTGCTACGATTTTTCGATGTAAGGTATGGAAACAATTTTTCAAATCATACTATCAATCATCGACACAGTAAGAATACGAACAAACGTATATTATGTCATAATCACAATTATAAGGAAAAATCTGTGTTATGGCGGTTTACTAGTTTAGAGTGCAGGTATACTATAACTTTTGTGTACGGCAATCCCTCATTTTAAGGGAAGTCATTGAAAATCTCAAACGCTGCACGGACCTCTGTCATATAGTAGAGTTTTGGAACAACAAACTTTTATTAACAGGCATGTAACTGTTACCACGGAATTAAAGTAATTTAGTTAGGGCTAAAGTAACTATTATTGCCTTTAAATAGTAGTATATTACTGAGAATTACATAATAATAGGATTTGCAATTGAATATCCCGATCACAAAAGCGAAGGTGCATAGATTATTTGCGTTAATCCTAAATACTTAATCGTCAGATTAATCGCCAATTGACAGTTGATATTTTTAGATATTCCATTTTGCAACTCCCACTAAAATTCATCAGAACTTAATCAACTTCAGGGCCGGAACAACACTTAAATTATTATACAATGTTATTCCAGCAAATACATAGTTAAATCAAACCACTGAAGGCAAACTTTAAGCAATTATAGCAGACGGTACGTGAAGCATGCAGCTCTTATGGCAGACAAGTGAACAAGCTTCGCATCCGATGCAGCCCAGTGCATTGGCGAGAGCCATAACCATCATCTAGGTCATCATCCAAATATAAATCGCTCTCACCGCGCTCTACGTAACTACCCTATATCTCAGAAAGAGCCGCAGTTGGAATTCCGATGTTCTTTGGTAAAGACCTCTCACATGTTGCAGCTAAACCCTCGACAACACTATCCTCAGCACCCATAATTGTGGAAACCTGATCCATTGCCATTGTCTGCAATGGAATTAATTCACTAGAGTGTCAAACAAAAAAACTTACCAAAAGCTGTACAACATTGACATAGCTTTGTAAAACTCCAAAAATACAAAGGCTGCTCCAATAGTCTAGCTCGACTTAAGCGGATTGACCGAGAGCACTTTGTTACGTTTTACCACTTTTGTAAAAGCACCACTACAAGCAAAATCTTATTCCTAATTGATGCCAAGAAATAGCACTCGCACCTTATGGGCGGTGTACATATTACGACTGGCTGCAATTAGCAGATCAGCTTTTTGTTGAGCAATGGTATCTAGCAAAGTACGAGGATTACAGTCTTCAAACATTTTAGCATTCTCGCCTAACTACTCACTAATACGCTTTTTGTCTTCTTCTGAGATTTTTTAGTGCCGGTTACAACCACATCCATAACTAGGTCTTGCTACGCTGCGATCATCGACCTTAATTTTACCCTGCAAGTACAAAAGTGTACGTTTATTATTAAGTTTAGATCGCCAAGGTTCATAGGCTTTAGCAAGCTTTTTCTGCTCTCGAGCGATCAAACTTCCATTCGAAAGCTAAGATCAACATAAACAATAATTGAAGAAAAAATGCGAAGCATAGCCGAGACATCGTTTATGTCCGCAAGCTGATTCGTCTTATAACACAGCAATGTCACTCGACTTCATAGCAAATCTCCTAACAGGATGCTCTATATAATATTAATTTAACATGTGGCGTGTCAAAAATTAAACAATTGATTTCATTGAATAAATTCTTTCTTTAACTTGTCGGAAAACATACAATAAACGTCTAGCCCTAACTACGTGCGAGGCAACAGCAGAAGTTACTTCTTATAACTTTGATTTGCCCTATTCAGAAATATTCAACCCATAAGTTTGGCAACGAAAATCTCGTGACATCTACCTAAAATATTACAGAAATTAAGGAGATATAAAAATACTAACTAGTTTAGATAAAGACTGAACATACCAGAAAAAGTTGAGAGTTTTTTCTGAACATTATACCAGCAGTTGTATCAGCACCCTCCTTGCTATAACCGAAAAAAATAGCATTATATTATCATGGTGATGAAAGAAAATTAACTACCCTAACGTCCAACCCGCTTGCTGATGAACTCCCATCGGTTATAGAACAAATCCCAGTCGACAATAGAGCTATCTCAAACTGAGCTTGCAGATAAGAACCGTTTACAAGATGTTCGTCGCTATGAAGTTGAGCTAAAAGATTTACGTTTCTTACATAACTATGATAAAACTTAAACTGCAACGGAATGTATTAAGCTGATATCAAATAGCTTCTGGATCATCCAAAAGTATTATATGTAGCATTAATTCTTTTATCCTCACAATGACCGACCGGGACTGACAACACCGACCTGAAGCTATCGGTTTAAAGAAGTAATGAGAAGCCCTACTAAACAGCATTAGCATCGTTAACAAAACGCTGTTTTCAGGCTTGCAAAAAAAACTAACAGCAATTAACTTGATTTCTATTGAGTGCTGCTTATTAGACCGGTATAAACTTGCAGGATACTATATGATCAGAAAAAAGCTATCCAAGAATTAGAGTTGCAAGCCACACGAAATGAGCAAGCCGGGTTATTCCCAAAGTGTACTGCAGCCTCTAGGCAAAAGTAACTGTTTAAGCTTAACAAAACTTACAACCGCTTTTCCCATAGCGCGGCAATCAACACAGCTCGTAGGGCAAGCTTTTGTTGCAACGTTGTTTAAGTCTTTTTTTACTTCCTAGACTATAACATTCAAAGAACTCACTAGAAAGATTTTCGACAACTAACCAGTAACCTCTTAACTTCTAATGTTGCAATCCAAACAACCAAAAGGAAGTATTGAGAACCATATTAGAAACAACGATGCAGCAAATAAAGTAACCTACGATGATTAGCAAATATATTCTTTACTCATCAGAAGGAACTATACAACCATCCTCCATGCACGCACTGATGCATTGCGGAGTATCGTGATCTGGCTCGCATTCTGTACAAATATCTGACTTGATGAAAAACACACCTTTTTTCGGTATTATAGCGGAAGTTGGACAAACAGACACGCAATCTCCGCATGAAGTGCAGATGTCTGAACTAATTTGCATTGCCATTACATATTCCTCTTTTTAATTCTGTAGGAACAAGTAGAATAAACCTTACTTTTCCTACAGGATATTTCTGTATTTACTTAAAACAATCAAGGGGATTCAGGTGATCTACCAGATCAGCAACGCTTGAAGCGCATAGTTGTAGGAAACTCGGGTGGAGGAGACATAGGATCGATGTAATATTTAGACCCATCCGACAATTCTACTGTACCACCCCAAGTATCACTGTCATCCCGTTCAACCGAAACGATGGTTTCCTCAAGATCTTTCTTTGCTACATAGAAGGATATTTTTCCATCACTTCCCTTGCGCAACATCACGCTTGGCATAAACAACTCCCAGGATACAAATTTTATCCACCTGAGTGATTTCTAACGGCAAAAGTGCGCAGAATCAACCAGGTGGATCGACGCTATCTAACGGACTAGATCATAGTTGTAGTCGGTTGTACCCATACCACGAGTATCTTCATCAAGGCGCTCAAGTATTGTATTAACCAAAGTTGTCAAGATTTGCATAGCACCTTCATAACCATAGGTTGTTTGACGATGCAGATGGTGACGATCAAATATTGGGAAGCCAATACGGATTAATGGGACCTCAAACTCCTTACCTTTGTAAAGAGTATCACGCTGAATAAACTTGCCGTAGGAGTTGCCGATCATAAAGTCAGGTTTATCTGCAAAAACTAGCGAACGGAAGTGCCACAAGTCCTTACCGACATGTACTTCAGCACCAGATCCATATGGGCTCTCTGCAAGAATTGCTTGAATAGCTTTCTTCCAGCGCTTATTAGCGTGATTGCAAAGAATATGTGTAGGTTCTGCACCAAGTTCCATAAGAAACTTGACCATTCCAATTAGGAAATCAGCATCACCGTACAGTGCAAATTTTTTACCATGCAGCCAAGCATGGCTATCTGTCATCATATCAACAAGACGCCCACGCTCTAGCTCTAAGCTTGCTGGAATTTTCTTACCTGTAAGCTTACTTACAGTCATTAGAAAGTCATCTGTAAACTGAAGACCCATTGGAATGCTTACGTCAGTACACGGATGATTCATGGTGCCTTTAACGTACTTCTTCGTTTTAGTTAATTGCCATGGTTGAAGAAGAAGCGTATCAATGGCGTTGGGTGAGTCTTTCACCTCAGCTTGAGTGGTTCCACCAGCGTACATTTCATATTTGCCGTTAGCAGGAGTATCCAAAACCTCAGTCGGATCGCACATTAAAGTGTGAGCAACACCCATCTCATCCATCATACGATGCAACACGCGATAATTACCTAAATACGTCTCAAAGCCCGGCACAAGATTAATCTTTTCATTAGAGCCGACCTTTTTATCCTCCATATTATTCAGTGTGAAGTAACGGAGGATACCTTCAAACATATTATCCCAACCGGTTGTATGGCTACCAACGAAACTTGGTGTGTGAGCAAACGGAGCTGGGAAATCTTTTGCAACGTGCCCTTCCTGCTTAGAGTTATTAATGAAGGCGTTGAGATCATCTCCAATGACTTCAGCCATGCAAGTCGTTGATACTGCAATCATTTCTGGCTTGTACAAGGCAATAGCATTTTCCAAGCCATCAAACATATTTTGCTGACCACCAAAAACAGCTGCATCCTCGGTCATGGAGTCAGACACACAGGCAACTGGCTCCTTAAAGTGACGGTTGAAGTATGTCCGAAAATATGAAACACAACCTTGACTACCATGCACGTATGGCAGTGTTTTCTCAAAACCTAACGCGCACAGCACAGCACCTAAAGGCTGACAAGCTTTAGCTGGGTTAATTACAAGTGCTTCCCGCTTGAAATTAAGTTCTTTGTATTCGTCAGAAGTTGTCCAATCAAAAGTTTCTTTCACCTTTTCTGGAGAGTGACCCTCTTCGAAAGCCTCAATCTTCTTACTGATTAATTTTTGATAATCTTCGTCTCTAAACAAAGGATACGAAGGTTTAATCTGATCAATATTTTGGCTCATGTACTCTCTCCTCCGCGCCACCAATCTGTGAACAATCGGAATTAAGTATTAAAAATCAGCAGTCAACAGGACACTTAGACACTCAAAGAAAATGCTAAAAGCGGACACCCTTAATTTTGTTTCGAGAAACCCGAGAATATCCAGCTGACTGCAAGCTACTGCTATTCTGCTGCCATCGCCTGTGACTTATCTTCTTCTTTTTGCCATGGAGGCGTCATGCTTGACCAACATGGATTGTTGAGCGTCATATCCATGTCGCGTGCAAAAATGGCAAAGCCGTCATAGCCATGATAGGGGCCTGAATAATCCCAAGAGTGCATCTGACGAAACGGAATCCCCATTTTTTGGAAGATATACTTTTCCTTGATGCCGGAGCCAATCAAGTCTGGTTTCATATGCTTCACAAACTCTTCAAATTCGTAACCAGTCACATCATCGTAAATGAGCGTTGCATTACCCATTTCCTTGACTGTGCGATCATAATCATCATTATGAGCAAATTCATAACCCGTACCAACAACTTCCATACCAAGGTCTTCATAAGCACCAATAACATGGCGTGGTCTCAACCCACCGACGTAAAGCATCACACGCTTGCCCTCCAAGCGTGAGCGATACTTTTCAATAACGGCTTCTGTTTGGCCACGATACTTGGCTATAACACGCTCTGCACCTTCTTTGATCTTATCATCGAAATGCGAAGCTATCTCACGTAGACTCTCTTCGATTTTAGTTGGACCGAAGAAATTGTACTCAACCCAAGGAATACCATACTTCTCTTCCATATGTCGTGAGATATAGTTCATTGAGCGGTAACAATGGATCAAATTAAGCTTGACATTTGGTGTCAACTCAATTTCTGAAATCGTACCATCACCAGACCATTGAGCGACGCAGCGCAAACCCATTTCCTCTAGAAGAATGCGTGAGGCCCATGCATCACCACCTATATTATAATCGCCTATAATAGCAACATCGTAAGGTGTAGATTCAAAATTTCTCTTCTTATCATCTTTCTCGAAAACCCAATCACGAATGGCGTCATTGGCAATATGGTGTCCAAGCGACTGAGAAACCCCGCGGAAACCCTCACAGCGAACTGGGACAATTGCCTTGCCTATATCCTTAGATTTTTTCTTAGCAACAGCCTCAATGTCATCACCGATCAAACCTATAGGACACTCCGATTGGATCGAAACACCCTTATTCAAGGGAAAAAGTTGATCAATCTCGTCAACCATCTTCTCAAGCTTGTTGTCACCACCGAATACTATGTCTTTTTCCTGGAAGTCAGACGTGAAATTCATAGTGGTAAAAACATTGACGCCGGTGGTGCCAACATAATAATTTCTGCGTCCAGCACGTGTATATGTCCCACAACCAACAGGCCCATGAGAAATATGGATCATGTCCTTAATTGGACCCCAAACCACACCACGTGATCCAGCATAAGCACAACCCCGGATAGTCATAACCCCAGGTAATGAACGACGGTTAGACGTAACACACTTCTTTGAACTCTCTAGATCGTGGTTGTTTGCTGCTAAATGTTTAGCACGATCCTTTTTAGCTTTCTCCGGATAAACTTCGAGAACTTCCTGAATAAGCGCTTCTGTGTCGCGCATTGACTCAGCCATCTTTATCTCCTAACGCCGGTGCAATGTTTTGATCACATTTGCACCAGCAATACGGTGGTTGCAACACAAGATAACATCGACCTGTTATGACGACGCCCAAATTCG
The DNA here is from genome assembly GCA_013215815.1 of Alphaproteobacteria bacterium. Classification (GTDB taxonomy): domain Bacteria; phylum Pseudomonadota; class Alphaproteobacteria; order Micavibrionales; family Micavibrionaceae. The sequence continues at coordinate 10,035 of JABSQP010000043.1, forward strand.
TTTTGAGCAGGGTCATAGCAAGGTCATACTACTTGCCTCTACCTTTAAGCTGCTGCAGTGTCAGCTTCAGATAGCTGCTCCGCAGTTTTACCAACAACGGACAAATCTTCTTCGTCCATGATACCAAACTCCATTAAGAGTTCTTCAAGTTCGTCCATTGTCAGAGGCGTTGGAATAACAAAAAGCTTATTGTTGATGATCTTGTTCGCCAACGCACGATATTCATCAGCTTGCTTAGCCTTTGGATCATACTCGATAACAGTCATGCGTCGAATTTCAGCGCGCTGCACTACGTTATCACGTGGCACAAAATGTATCATCTGTGTACCAAGCTTAGCTGCCAAGGCCATAATCAACTCGTCTTCACGGTCTGTTTTTCGTGAGTTGCAGATCAAACCAGCAAGGCGTACGCCACCGGAATTAGCATATTTCACGATACCCTTAGAAATGTTGTTAGCGGCATACATAGCCATCATTTCACCAGAGCAAACAATGTAGATTTCCTGCGCTTTGTTTTCACGAATTGGCATGGCAAAACCGCCACAAACCACGTCCCCAAGAACGTCGTAAAAAACAAAGTCCAGATCGTCTTCATACGCGCCTTCCTCTTCGAGGAAATTAATCGCAGTGATAACACCACGACCAGCACACCCAACACCGGGCTCGGGACCACCTGATTCTACACACTTAATGTCACCATAACCAACTTTAAGCACGTCTTCTAGCTCCAGATCCTCTACCGTGCCTGCCTGAGCAGCCATTTCCATGATAGTGTTTTGAGCTTTGGAATGCAGGATAAGACGAGTGGAGTCAGCCTTTGGATCACAACCAACAATCATGACCTTCTTGCCAGCCTCTGCGAGTGCGGAGACGAGGTTTTGCGTAGTGGTGGATTTACCAATCCCCCCTTTGCCATAAATCGCTGCCTGACGAAGTGCCATCTTACAGATCTCCTTGCGATAAATTTGGAAACAAACTCCAGTAAAATCCATGTTTGCTAAAGATATTGTAATCTACGCAGCAACGAATTGGCTTTACGCACTAGCTTGCCGCTGAAGATTGTTACGCAAGGATTGTGCCATTTTTATTTTGATTGATAAGATGCTGATATGGCTTACGTTTTAAAAAGCTAGTCATTTTATGATTAACGTTGTTTTATTGACAATTCTGTTGATACACTATCACTTCGAGCTCCTTGCAAGCGGATTAATAAGATAAAAAATGTCCACATCACATTCAAAAAACGTGTAAAATGCGAAAAAACATTTCGTGTGCAATGCTTTAAAAGTGTACTTAATGTAGTAGGAATAACGCCTTCAATTCCTGTCGGCTTCCTGACAACTCAATCAAATCTAATACATTCAACAAAAAAAAATCAACGCCCAGCAAATACTATAAAACTGGTTCAGAACTTGCTTAACAGTTGAGTGCGAACAACTACACTTTATGGAGAATCTGAATGGTTAACACTACGCTTCACCAAATTTCTAAAGATGTAGCAGCCGGCCTATTAGTTCCATACATTGGGCCGGGTGCTTTAGACGATGTAGTTAGCCAATCATCCGGTAAATCAATACCAGCTGATAGTAACAGCTTGATTTTAGCTATGAACGATGGGAAGCCGATGGCAAAAAAGCTAATGTACGAATTTTCTCGAGCAGTTATAAATCGAGAGTTAAAAGAAATCGTTCTTCAGTTTCTCGTTTTTTAACAGAACCATAATCGAAGCAAGATTTATTAGTTGGCAGCATTCATAAATGTCTAGCTGCAGTTTAGCTAAGCTACATAATTGACGTGAACAGAGATCAAATTTGAAGTGTGTCCCACTGCTAGAACTAACCGCAATCGCACCGCTAGTACAAATAATGAGAAGGTACGCCCAACGGCTAACAAAGGTCGCGTTAATGAAAAAAGCCATGTTCCGTTCTCATTAGGCTCTA
>JABSQP010000044.1 GCA_013215815.1 Alphaproteobacteria bacterium
GCTGTAGTGAACGTGCCCTGTTTCAGGGTCCACATCCCACGTCATTGTTGTGTTGATTACGTCGTCTTGCTGCTCATCAGCATTGTTATCGTCTCCTCCTTGTGCGTTGCCGCCATCACGGCCTTCACCGTTATTGTTGAAAGCGTAACTATCATCCGCGAGTTCAAAGCTTAGAGAACTTCCATCAGCATCGAGGCCTGCATTTTGTAAAGCGCGCTCAAGTGCCACAGAGTCTTTTTGAAGAAGTAGGTATGTTTCTGGTTTTTCTGCAATCACATGCGCTTTGATTGAGTTGTCTGGGCCAAACTCTAATTTTACGTCAACGCGTCCAAGCTCAGGTGGGTCGAGTTGAATTGTCATGTCACTAGGTGCGCCGTTTTGTGCAGCCTTGTTCATTTGTGTCGCAACCATTTGCGTTGCAGGGTGTGTCTGACCCGCTTGCGGCACGCTTGTGCTTACGTGTGTTGCAAGCATTGCGTGTGAAATTGGTAAACCGCTATCAATATCAATGCCGAGCGCTTCGAAAGCTTCTGCAAATATTGCCTGCCAGTTTTCTGGAAGTGCGATGCTGCCGTTGAAGCCACTTAAAAGCGGGTTGGATGCATTTGATAAGCCAGATAGATTTGCCTGAACAAGCCCGTTCATGTTTTTACCAAGGGCTGCAACGGCATTGCCTTTATTCTTAAGAGCATTAAAGGCGGCGTTGCTTAATGGCCCATCAATTTTTGCTAGTTCTTCAGCGCCTTCTTCTCCAGAGTATTCTTGTGCAAGCCCTATTAGATCATTCATAGAGAGCTTTTCTTCGCTGCCAGGTGCGGGGATAATATTGCCAACACCTGCAATCAAATCTTCAACTGTGAGTTCACGCCCAAGCTTTGTTTCAACTTCTTCAATACGATCTGTGATCTTTGTCAGTTGGCTTGGATTTAAACCAGTCGCAATAAGAAGTGGGAAAGGGGCCTCGGCTTCATTTGCTTCACCCGCTTCGTAAGCGCGGAATAATTCAATGCGCGTTTCTAGGTTTTCGAGGCGTTCTTGCAAGCGTGCAACAAGGGCATCAACTGTGCCGCCTTGTTCAACATTAGCAGGAAGTCCATTTGTTAAGTGATCGATAAGTTTTGTGAGTTGTTGAACACGGTTATCTAATCGCTCAATTTTTAACTCAGCCAACTGTTGTTCAATGTTCTCATTCGCATTTTGGCCGAGTAGAGCGAGTTGTAGTAGAGCGAGATCACCTTTCTCTTTTAATAAGGCATCCGCATCATAGGCATCGATTTCAATGGCGCCATCTTTATCGCTTGTAACGATAACAGTTTTACCACTGGCAGTTTGTGTTTCTTTCACTTCAATCTGTCCAAGGAGTAGATCTAAGAAGTCAGCACCAATTCCTGTTCCGCCCAAAGCAGGACTTGCTGCTTTGCCGTTTCCAATGCCTTGGCCGCCGGTACCTTGTGTGAAAAATAAATCAATGCTCATTATATATGTCCTCTACCTATGCGCTTTCGTTTACGCCGATACGTGATGCCAAACCGTTTTGTAAATAACCGTTTGAGCCATAGGCGAATTTGTTTTCTTTATCTGCTTCTTTACGTGCCGCTGAAATGATGCGTTCTTCTAAGCGTTTCATACCGCCGCTCATGCGTTTAAGGGCTTGAAGGTTGTCTTGCGCAACATTTGCAAACCTGCTGCGCGCCTCTTCTAGTTTCTGTTTGAGAGAAGGGTCTGCATCACGTAATTCTTCTTTGCGTGACAATAGTTCTTTCATGCCATCTAAATACTGGCGGGCTATAATGATCTTATTGTCCTGAATGCTCATGAATGATGCTGTGTCTGCTTCTTTTAGTGCAGCCGTCTCTTCAATCATCTTGGTGCGCAGGTCATCGATAATGACCATCATCTGTTCCATCGCTTTTTCTGGGTTGGCAGAAAGGGATGGTGTTGCCTCTACCTCTTGTGTTGGTTCTGTTTCGTTATTGTGCATTGTTTATGCCTCCACTTTGGGTTTGATCATTTGCGCTCACATCAATTGCGCTTTCCTGCATGCGGATAAGTTCCGCTTTAATATTGTCAGCAATGCCAAGTTGGCCTGTTTCAGCCATGAGCTTGCCGTATTCCTGCAAAAGGATGCCGTGAAAAACTTCTTCTGTTTTTCCGCCACCAAACATCGGGTCTGGCTTAATGCCCTCAAACATTGGCTTCATCATTTCAGTGACAAACATTGCTTCAAAATCCTTGGCGACTTCATCAATACGTTCCATGTCTTTGCTGCGTGATGCGTTCTTAATAAAAGACGCAACATTGTCACGCTGACCTTGAGAGGCCTGCATCACAGCAATTGACGTATCTGGTGAAATGTTTGTCATTATAGTGTCTCAATCTCCGCTTGTAGGGCGCCCGCAGCTTTAATCGCTTGCAAGATTGTGATGATGTCTCCTGGTGCGACGCCAAGGCGGTTTAAGCCCGTCACAAGGTCTTGAAGTGTGACGCCAGTCTCAACAACAGCTAGCTTTGCATCGCCTGAATTCACTTCAATATCTGTGCGTGGGACAACAACCGTTTCACCCTGTTCTGCGAATGGGTTGGGCTGCGATACTTGCGGTGTTTCGGTAATCTTTACAGTCAGGTTTGCTTGAGCAATAGCAACGGTGCTGATTTTTACATCCGCGCCCATGACAATCACACCTGAGCGTTCATCAATAACAACGCGTGCTATCTGATCTGGTTGAACAGGGAGTTGTTCAATGTCAGTGATAAGATCAACAATGCTTCCGTCAAAATTGTTTGGGCGGCGCAGAACAACGCTTGCAGAATTTTCTGCTTTCGCTACGCCTGTAGACATGAAGCCGTTAATTGCTTGAGAGATACGGCGCGCTGTTGTGAAATCCGGGTTACGTAATGCAAGACGTACTTGCTGTAGATCTTCTAGTTTGAAGTCAATCTCACGCTCGACGATAGCGCCGTTCGCAATGCGACCTGCTGTTGGGATGTTTTGAGTAAGCGTTCCTGCTTGCCCCTGAACAGTGAAACCAGATATTGCGACAGGACCTTGGGCAACGGCATAAACTTCTCCGTCTGCTGCCATCAATGGTGTCACGAGCAATGTACCACCGCGAAGTGATTCTGCATCACCAAGGGCAGATACGTTGACATCAATCTCTGCACCTTGATTTGTGAAAGGCGGTAGTGTCGCTGTTACCATCACAGCAGCAACGTTTCCTGTGTTGAGGTTTTGTCCACGTGTACTAACGCCGAGGCGTTCTAACATTGAAACAAGGCTTTGCTCAGTGAAAGGGGAGTTGTTAAGAGAATCTCCTGTTCCGTTTAAGCCAACGACAAGGCCATAACCAACCAACTGGTTGTCACGAACACCTTCAAAGTCAACGATATCTTTAATGCGTGTTGTTTTAGCGTGCGCAGTTGTTGCAAAACTAGAAGCGAACATTGCTGCGATCAGGGATAAACCCAAAACCATAAGCGTGAAATCGCGCAAACCGCCTCTGTTAATTCTTTTTATCAGTTTGTTCACGGTGGAACTCCTTACATAAAACTATTCACTTAGTTACTATGCGAAGTTCGTGCCAGTTCTGTTTCGGGGATAAGTTGTTATATTTCAGTGTCTTATGTGTTTTTGCCTGAGGTTATTTTTTGTTTTTCTTAGGCAATTACGACCACTATCTACATGGGGGGCAAAAAATTCCTCTTTTTCATATGTTTCTATCCCTTTGAATAAAAAAGAGTATTTTGATGAAAAATGTCCCTATTGAAGGCCAAAAAGGGGTATAATGTTTGGGTATTCATAAACAAACAGATTCACGATTAAACATGAAAATTCAGGGACCTTCAGAAACACAAAAAACAGGTAAAGCCAAAGGCACGTCTAAGGCAGGCAAAGCTGATGGCACCTTTGGTGCGATGGTGACTGGAGGAGCTCAAGAAACTTCTGGCGCAGCGCAGACACAGTCTATTGCTGCAGTTGATGCACTTTTAGCGGTTCAGGGTGCAGATGATGCAACGGAACGCGCTGCACGCGGCCGCATGCGTGAGCGTGCCGATAACCTATTGAATAAATTAGATGAAATACGTTTGGGTCTTCTGCAGGGCAATATGACTGTGGGGCAGGTGATCGGTATTGCCGATGTGATTGCATCGCACCGTGAAAAGGTGAATGATCCTAATCTATCGGCACTTCTTGATGAGATTGATCTACGCGCTCAAATCGAGCTAGCAAAAATGCGAAAGGCAATGAATTAAAGGGATTTAGTGAGGAATCGACTTAACTGTTGCGCCCTTGGGCTGCTCTTATTATAGTCTTTTTTCTTATTTATTAATGTGTTTTGAGGGAACTTTAAAAACCATGGCAAAAGCGAAGAAAACAAAAGAAGCGGTATTAACCCCTGATTATAATCCGGCTAAAGATAAAGACGGATATATGAACCCTGTGATGCTTGAGTATTTCCGCCAGAAACTTATTCAATGGCGCGAAGAACTAATCAAGGAATCATCGGAAACGGTGGCAAACACGCTTCAGGAAACAGAACTTCAAAAGCCTGATTTGGCTGACCGTGCTTCTGCTGAAACAGATCACGCGCTGGAACTTCGTACACGTGACCGTGAGCGTAAGCTGGTGAAAAAGATTAACTCTGCACTGCGCCGTGTTGATGAAGGTGAATACGGTTACTGCGAAGAAACAGGTGATGAAATTGGTGTTGCCCGTTTAGAAGCGCGTCCGGTTGCAACATTGAGCCTTGAAGCGCAAGAGATGCACGAGCGTCAGGAAAAAATCCACCGCGACGAGTAACCCAATTTTAAATTTTAAAGTTATAATTAAAGCCAGTGATTTTCACTGGCTTTTGTTTTTTATAGTGAAAGCCGTTAAGCTATTAAGAATTATAATAAAAGTATGTGTGGTATGATATATCTAAGAATAAGGGTAAATGAACAAAAAGTTACAAGATAGGTCTTTGCTTCTTATATTGGGAACAATAGTGATGTTGTTTCTAATCTTTGGTGGTAGGTACGTTTGGGATTCGTATGAATTTAGGAGATGGGTTTGCGGTGTTTCTGATGGCTACATTTGTTATGATATATTTCCAGTGCCAGAGCATACTCGAAAAAAAGATCGCGCGAAGTGGAAAGAGAGATATCCAGCAAGAGATTAGAAAAAGTAAAAGCCAGCGATGCTTCTGCACCACTGGCTTTTTGTTATGCGTTTTGTGTTTGTCATCCTCGGGGGATGTTAAAAGGTTTAAATTCCCTCCTTAAACCTTTCTGGTTTCCCATTCCTTAATCAGGCTTCTGCACTCATCTTAGAATGGGAAGAGGATATCAAACACTTGCTGCCCATATCGAGGCTGCTGCATATCGGTGATCTGTCCTTTACCACCATAAGAAATACGAGCTTCAGCAATTTTTTCATGCGAGATCGTGTTGTTAATTGAAACGTCTTCTGGGCGAATAACGCCGGCAAGTTCTAGGACACGTTTTTCAAAGTTAACG
>JABSQP010000045.1 GCA_013215815.1 Alphaproteobacteria bacterium
TTCACTATACATACGATGAATGATTAAACCCGTGCCGTGATATAGTGCAAAAATAACCATCCCCCAGGATATGTCGTGCCATAGGGCGATCATAAAAATAACGCCGAGCGTTGCAATGTGCTGGGTTTTTTTACGGTAGCCACCAAGAGGGACAAACGCGCTCCGCTGAGCAAAGCGTGACAGGCTCATATGCCAGTTATTCCAAAATTCTGCAATGTTACGGCGGAAATACGGGAAACAGAAGTTCTCTTTAAGCTTGTAGCCATATAAACGCGCAATACCGATGGCAAGATCAGAAAAGCCAGAAAAGTTTAAGTAGAAAAACCATGTATAAATGATGAGATAACCCCACACTATAACAATGCTTTTAGCCTCAAAACTTTGAAATATAACAGCGCTTTTTTGAAGAACACCTGCAATAAGTAGAACCTTGATAAGGCCAAAGCTAATACGCATGAGGCCGTTATAAATATCGTCTGCTACGGGGCGTTCATGTTTTTGCAGCTCTTCATACTCAATGATCGGACCGACGGCTTGCACTGGCGGGAAGAAACCGTAAAAGAAAATCTTATTAATCGGCAGAGCTTCAAATTTTCCAAGCCAGCTTTTGATAAGCAGATCCGCGCCCCGGAATGTTGCAAAGGACAAACCAATCGGAATGATAATGGCGCGCGCAAGATCAATCTTCCATAGCGTTTCGGAGATCATTCCAACACCGTCATTGGTTATAAGGTTGAAGAGCGTTGAAAATTCATCATAGGCTAGCTTCCATGTGACCATTGGTGCGAGCATTAAAATGAGACACGACCAGAATATGGGTGCGTTTAATTTATGTTCACTCGTCCGTGCAACAATTTGTTGCAGCACAAAAACAATGAGCCAGAAAACGAGATAAAATAAAACAAGGCGCGGTGCGATAAAATAGAGCAGATAAGCACCAGATAATGTTAAAGCCGTTTCACGAAATAAGTTACATTTGATGAAATATACAAGCGGCGCAAGTACAAGCGATAGAGCGAGTAGATCAATAAAGAAAGATGCGCTGTTAATTTCTGCAAACATATCTAAGCGGCGAGCCTCAATCTAATATCAACTTCTTCAGGGGCAGCCTTCACGCTGTCTACGTCACATATCCAAAAATCGCCGTCTTGTGTGAAGCCGTGGTTTTCAAATAAATCTTTAACCAAAGCGTTCTTTTTGGTTTCGATGTATTGCCCTTTAAGTGTTTTACCGTTGCGTGATTTTACGGCCTCCGCAATTTTGTTGATTAGCGATGTTTCGGCGCCGCGACCTAAAACACGGCAACTCATCATGAGGCTATCAATATTCCAAATCTCATCTGTTTCTTTTTGAACAATTGCGACGCCAACAAGGCCGTATTCTCCAAAACGGTCTTTAATATCCATCCCGATGAGTAAGGTATCGTTATCAGTAGAGAGAGCTTCAACTTCATCTTGCGTGCGGCGGACAGTTGTGACGTTGAATTGGTTTGTTTTATTAATAAGCTGCGTAACACGGCCTATATGTTGTTCTTCAGCTTCGAAAATGTCGATCTTAAGTTCTAACGATTTTCTAAACTCTTCCTCGCTCATTTGCGTACTAGCAGATTTTCTTTTTGTTTCTGCCATCATCATATCTGCGCGCTTTTTATCTTCGTCGGTTAGTTCTGCGATATCGAACAATCCAGTGTTTTGAAGGAGAGAAGGGAGGTAAGCAAGCTCTTCAGGAACAAGGAGGCATTCCACTTCAGGGAGGCGTTCTTGAACTTCTGTAATCTCTTTTGGATTGTCATCAACGAAAACAAGTGCGTCTGTTCCAATGTTGAGCTCATCCGCGATTGCTTGAAGACTGTCGACTTTTGAATTCCAATGAACTTGCCAGTTAGAGATGTGATCGCGTTTTAAAACCATCGCATCGTGCTTATCAAATACTTCGAAAACATCGTCTTCGTTATTCTTACTCGCAATGGCAAGGAATAACCCTTTGCTACGCAGGTGTAGGCAGTATTTTTGAAAATCGGCAAAAGCTTTACCAGGAAAGTCCTGTCCAATTTGAATGCCGCCAAGGCCATCTTCACCGATGATGCCGCCCCAAAGCGTATTGTCACAATCCAGCACAACACATTTTTTCGCTGCTATTGTTTGTGCAGACACAATTCGCGAGAGTTGCGCCGATATGCTTTTCCAAAAGTTAAGGGTGTAAGGTTGTTTATACAGATACCATCCACGGGCGTCGTGACTGGTGCTATGACCTTCATTGTCTAATAGGCCAGCAAGGTTCATCTGTTTTATGCCGTGAATATCTTGAATACCGTTTTGCCAACGCTCTAAATATGATTGATAGAGCTGTAATCCTGTTTCAGGCTGTTCTAAATCATGCACGTCAAACTCAGGCGACGACGGGTAGGGCGGATTAGACACAATGATAGTGCCGCTGTAATTATTACGCAGTGTTTTGATGGCTTCGATTAGATTATCAATGTCTTGCGTTGCTTGTCCGCCGTTCATTGCATCAGGCGTGATATCCTCAATACGCCATAAAACAATCAATATATCCGTCTTTGCACCCAGTAAACCTTCAGGGTTCATTCCGAGCTGAATGAGTTGGTTATAAGGCGCCACTTGAAAATCAGACTTTTCGAAGCCTTTTTCTGATAAATCTTTTCCGAGTAAGCGTGTCAGCGGATCAACAGTGAAGGATCCGGCAAGACCTATGGAATATCCCTTAGACATCAATCCCTTTATCTTTCAGGGCTGCTCGGGCTAAGCCAATGCTCGACATTTTCATGATTTCTTTTGTCGAAAGCTGTGTTGAGAATTTCTCTTCAATCGCAGCAACAAGGTGCATAGCAGCCAGGCTGTCCCATTGTTCGACGTTATCTGGGGAGCTCTCATCATTTAACGATGTAGCGTCCACCTCTAAAACATCGGCAAAAAGGTCAATTAAAGGGTCTGACATAGAAATTTCCTTTTAGAATCAGTTATAGTAACTATAAACCAACAAAGAGCGAATTTAAATGAGCGAAGACCAGAATATAGAGCAATCCACTGAAACGATTGAAACTGCGGCGCCAATGACCTTTTGGGGACGTGTTCGGACGTATTTTCTTGCTGGTGTGCTTGTGACAGCCCCAATCAGTATTACCATATATGTGACATGGGCGTTTTTGAACTTTCTGGATAATAAGATTACACCTCTTATTCCAGCCGCTTATAACCCGAACACATATTTACCGTTTTCAATGCCGGGCCTTGGTTTGATTATTGCCGTTGTGTTTTTTATCACAGTTGGATTCTTGGCGCGCAACTATTTTGGCCGCTTATTCGTCCGTATGTATGAATATGTGTTGGAGCGTGTTCCTGTCATTAATACGCTTTATGGCGCAATTAAGCAGATCTTTGAAACAGTGATGGCGTCTCAATCTGATGCGTTCAAAGAAGTTGTAATGTTTGAATATCCTCGTAAAGGGATATGGGTGATGGGTTTTGTCACAGGCCGTACAAAAGGAGAGGTGCAGAGCCTGACAAAGAACGAGACAGTAAATGTATTTTTACCAACAACACCGAACCCAACCTCAGGTTTTCTTCTCTTTATTCCAAGAAAAGATCTGACTTACATGAAAATGAGCGTCGAAGAAGGAATCAAGATGATTGTTTCCGGCGGCATTATCACGCCGCCAGAAAAATAATATCGTTACGCCTACTGTGGTGGAGGTTCAGGGATATTCAAAGGTCTACGGGGCGTTGGCTCACCGGGTTTTTGCACCGGCGCGCTCGGCTGATTATCATTTACTGCTTCCTGTTTCAAGATAGCAAAGTTCGGCGTGCCGTTCTTATGCGTTCTTTCATCAAGGAAAGATTCAAAACGTCTTTGCGCGCTTTCAATAATAGATGGATCGATTTTAGCGATTTCATCCGCGTTATTAACTGTCATTTTTGGCGCCTGTGATTGAAGAGCAACATAATATAGAGCTTTTTCTTGATCTGTACCGCCAATTGTTACCCCGTTCTTCGCCATTCTTGCATTCATTGATGCCAAGCGTGCGGAAATGAACGCTTCTTCGGCTTTAAGTACGGAATCTGTATCAGTATGTGTGATTGATTTAGGCGTTACTGTGAATGAATATGCACCAGATTTTTCGGTAAAGACGACTTCACCTTTCTTCGCTGATGTAACATCTAGTTTTTCAGCAAGCCATCCCAATGCACCGCTACTAACAGTTGTGTTGAGGCCTTCTTGTGCAACATTCATTTTGCCTTCGAAATCATCTTCGAAAAAGAAGATCGAAATAGTGTCCATTTTCTCAGTTAGTTTTTCATCAATTAGCTTAAAGTTTTCGATTGAATCAATAATTTGAAGAGCTGCCTTGTCTCCAACCTCTGGTACGAATTCTCCTTCGTTTGCACCATCATAAATAATCCCTTCTAAAATAGAGAGAACTCTTTCTTTAGGTTGTTCACCATAAAATGGGATGTTGATTTCATAGAAATATTCGCTTAATTGTGACATCGGCTTGTAACCTCTTTTAGTGCTAAGAACGAACCATTGGAGAATGGTTTCAAATTCTCGATACACTTCTTCTTAATCCAAATAACCTTTGGATGCCATAAACTGATATAGGCAATATCTTTAAAGACAGTATCTACCGCGCTTTTTATTAATTGGCTACGCGCTTCTTGATTACTGGTAAGGAGGCTTTTGGTGTAAAGATTTTCAAATTTTTTATTCACGTATCTTCCACGATTTCCACCATTTGGAGGAAGACTATTACTATGAAAAATATAATTCAAAATTCCGGCGCCAGTGAATCCAACCCATTGACCAAGAACGAGATCAAATTGACCAGCCTTATAGCGACGCATGAATGTTCCCCACTCTAACATTACTAGATTGACGGTGATTCCTGTTTTACTAAGTTCATGCTGAATAATTTTAGCTGTTTCATAAGTATTCTTGTTAGATGAAATCAGTAGATCGAATTCTAAAAGTTTGTCTCCAATATAGAATTTCCCATTTCTCTTAACTGCACCAATACTCTTAAGCTGTTCTTCAGCAAATTCAAGATTCTTTTCATAAGTTGAAACTGGTAGATAATATTCCTTAAAGCTAGGTGAGAAAATTGATTCTGCTTTTTCAACAAAACCATTTAAGCGATATTCAATAATTTCATCAAGAGGTAACGAGCTCGCTAACGCCTTTCGAACTTCTATCTTCTTTAACAGAGG
>JABSQP010000046.1 GCA_013215815.1 Alphaproteobacteria bacterium
CTGCGCCAAGCTCCGCCATTTCTGTAACACCTTCCTCACCCATCCAAACAACAGATTCGCTCCAGCGAACACGGCCTTTTTGCTATTTTATTGCTTTTTGGCTTGTATGCTTTCTACGGACAGCCTGTGACACCGCCTCAGGCATCAGGTGTTATTGAGGGCTCTGCCGCTTCAGAGGCTGGCTTTATGCCTCATGATAAGATCGTGAGTATTGATGGAGAGAGAATACGCCGTTTTGAAGATATAAGACGTATTGTTACTGTTGCTCTTGATACACCGCTTAAATTCAAAGTGGAGCGTGATGATCAAATTGTTGAGTTAACAGCTACTCCTAAGAAGGAGACGACTGAAGATCGGTTTGGTTTTACGAGTTCACGCGGATTACTTGGTATTGTAGGCCCTGGGCAGGGTTTGAGTATTGAAAGCATTACAGCTATTAACGGTAAATCTTTGGAAACAAATGAAGATCGCTATAAAGCTCTTAATAAGGTAATGGGTCAGCAAATCACAGTTGAGCTTGATCGTGGTTCCCAGATGGACCAATTTATTATCAAGCCATTGATAATAAACAATGAAGGGTTTAGTGATCCGGAAAGCCCAGCTTATAACAGCTTGGTTATTGCCCAATCTATGGAAGATGAATATGTCAAACATGGTGTGGTAGATGGTTTCACATCGGCTGTTTCTGAAACATGGGCCATTACGGGCTCTACACTAACTGCTCTGGGGCAGATGTTTACAGGAACACGCAGTGCGACTGAACTAGGCGGAATTATACGTATTGGCGCTATAGCGGGCGATATGGCGCAGGCTGGTTTTATTGCTCTAGTGACCTTTACAGCCCTCTTATCAATTAATCTGGGGCTTATTAACCTTTTTCCTATTCCAATGCTGGACGGGGGACACCTTGTGTTTTATGCTCTCGAAGCAATTAAGGGTGGACCAGTGTCTGAGAAAGTACAGGAATACGCTTTTCGCTTGGGTTTTGCGGTACTTGTCGGTATCATGTTATTTGCAAACCTGAACGATCTGTTTCAGCTTGTACAGTAACATATTGGTTCCTTTATCTTTTTGTTCTTTTGGACTATAAAAAGATACCCTCAAAACAAATTATTAATATTGCGAGATAAATAAGGGTTTTCTTATGCTGTATCGCCGTTTTACTACGACACTCACTTTAACGATTGCATTGCTTGTTATTGCGACAAGCGCTATGGCCGCACAAACGATACGAGAAATTCGTATTAATGGAGCGCAGCGCGTTGAGCCAACAACAGTGCTTAATTACCTTGGTCTAACAGTTGGTCAGGAAGTTGACGAAGCTGATTTGAACAGTGCGCTAAAAGATCTATACGGAACAGGCCTTTTTGCGGACGTATCTTTGCGTAAAGATCGCGGTGTTTTATTTGTCGATGTGATTGAAAACCCAATCATTAGCCAGATCGCGTTTGAGGGCAACACAGACATTAAAGATGATGAACTTCTTGCTGAGATTTCTTTACGTCCACGCCAGGTGTTTACAAGAACGAAAGTTCAAAATGATGTATCACGTGTTTATGAGGTCTATCGTCGCACAGGCCGTTTTGCTGCGAACGTAGATCCTAAGATTATTAAGCTTGATCAAAACCGTATTAACCTTGTGTTTGAAGTAACAGAAGGTGAAATTACAAATATTAAAGGTATCCGCTTTGTCGGTAACAAAGCATTTGATGATGATACGCTGCGTAGTGAGATTTCATCAAAAGAGGATCGTTGGTACCGTTTCCTTTCATCTGATGATCGCTATGATCCAGATCGTATTAAGTATGATGAAGAGCTTCTACGTCAGTTCTACCTAAAAGAGGGGTATGCTGATTTCCGCATTGTTTCTGCCAATGCTGAACTTGCGCCTGATAAAGAAGATTTCTACCTAACGTTTACTGTTGATGAAGGCCCGCGCTATCGTGTTGGGCATGTAGCGATTGACTCCGATTTGCGTGGTTTCGATGGAGAAGTGCTTAAAGACTCTGTTTCATTCCTGCCTGGCCAGTGGTATAACGCCGATGAAGTGAAAGTAACAATCGACAATATGACAGATCAGCTTGGTGATCTTCAGTATGCTTTCGTTAGTATTCGTCCAGATGTACAGCGTAATGTCGCTGAAGATGTTGTTGATATTCGTTTCCGCATCGGAGAGTCTCCACGTGTATTTGTTGAGCGTATCGACATTAAAGGTAACGTTCGTACATTGGATAAGGTTATTCGCCGTGAGATGCTTTTGGTTGAAGGCGACCCATTCAACAGAAGTAAACTTTCACGCTCTGAACAGCGCTTGAGAAACTTGGATTTCTTTGAAAATGTGGTTGTGAAGACATCTCCAGGAACAGCGCCAGACAGAACCATTGTTGATGTTGAGGTTGTTGAGAAATCAACTGGTGAGATTTCAATCGGTGCTGGTTTCTCAACAAATGATGGTCCTTTGGCGGACTTACGTATTCGTGAGCGTAATCTTCTTGGTAAAGGTCAGGATCTATTATTCTCGACAACCATTGCTGGTGAGAGAACAGAATTTGATGCTTCATTCACTGAGCCGCATTTCTTAGATCGTGATTTATCTGCTGGTGCAGACTTGTTTCACATTACTACAGATTATCAAGATGAGAGTTCTTTCGATCAAAGAAGAACAGGTGGTGCGGTTCGTTTAGGTTACCCTCTATCTGAGAAATGGCGCCAATCTCTAAGATACCGTTATGAGCGTAACGAAATCACAGATGTAGACTCTGATGCATCACGCTTTGTTCGCGATCAAGAAGGTATCCGTAATACATCTGCTCTTTCTCAACGTATTACATATGATGATCGTGACAGTATTCTCTTCCCAACAGAAGGTTTGTTCTCATGGATTGATGGTGAAGTTGCAGGTTTGGGCGGAGACGCACAATACGTTTCTGGTAAGCTTGGTAGTAGCTATTATGTGCCTGTATATGAACGCAGTGTGATCTTCAATCTTCTTGGTGAAGTTGGTGCGATCACTGGTTATGGCGATGAAAATGTTCAGATCAATGAGCGTTTTTACCTTGGTGGTAACAATCTTCGTGGTTTTGAACGCTCTGGTGTTGGTCCACGTGACTTAAGAACTGATGATGCGCTTGGTGGTAATACGTTCTACCGTGCATCGGCTGAATTCTCATTCCCAATTGGTCTACCTGAAGAGCTTGGTGTAAAAGGCCATGCATTCACTGATGTTGGTTCATTGTTTGATATCGATGAAACAGGGTCTGACATTGCTGATGAAAGTTCTATCCGTGCTTCGGCAGGTTTAGGTCTGTCATGGCGTTCTCCTTTGGGGCCATTGCGTGTAGATTTCGCGGTGCCTTACGTGAAGGAGGATTACGATGAGGAAGAAAATTTCCGCTTTAGCTTTGGTACAAGGTTCTAAAAACATGAAATTTATAACTCTATTATTTGTAGCTGTTTTTGCTACGGCGACTGTTACTGCTGACGCGTTTGCTCAAGGTACAGTCCAAACAATTGCTATTGTTGATGTAGATCGCCTTTTAAGTGAATCTAAGGCTGGTAAGAGTATTCAAGAGCAGCACACAAAAAAACGTGAAGGTTTTCAAAAAGAGTTTGAAAAGCTTGAGCGTAAGCTAATAGATGCCGAAAAGCAGTTAGTTAAGGATAAAGAGACGTTATCTCCAGAAGCGTTTATTGAGAAGCGTCAAAAGTTTGAAAAAGAGTTTCAAGAAACGCGTCAGCTTTTCCAAAAGCGTCGTAATGCTCTGGATAAAGGCTTGGCAGATGCATTTAAGATGCTGCGTAAGATGATTATTCAAACGACGGCTGAAGTATCTGATGAAGCAAAGTATGACATTGTCCTAACACGCGAAAGTGTTGTGATTGTTGATAAGAAAATGGATATTACAGACGATGTGTTAAAACGCATGAACAAGAAAATATCCAATATCCCTTTGAACGTTAAATAGAGGCTTTTATGGCTGATCCACGTTTCCATGACCGTTCTTCGGTGAAAACGCTGTCTGAGCTAGCTGCTATTGCTGGTGCGGAGTTACATTCTGAAGATAGTGCAGATATTTCTGTTGAGGATGTGGCGCCTTTGGCTGAGGCGGAAGAAGGCCAAATTAGCTTCTTGGATAATATTAAATATAAATCTGATTTCATTACGACGAAGGCTACGGCCTGTATTGTATCTGAAAAAATGGTACAGCATGCACCGGAAGGTGTTCACCTTTTAGTATCTAAAACGCCTTATAAGTCATATGCGCTTGTAGCGCAGGCATTTTACCCTGAAGAATTTCCTGCAGCGCAGGTTTCAGACGGAGCACATGTGCATGACAAGGCCACGCTTGCAGATGGTTGTGTTATTGAAGCAGGCGCGGGGCTTGAAGAGGGCGC
>JABSQP010000047.1 GCA_013215815.1 Alphaproteobacteria bacterium
CGCTGACGTTGTCGATAGGCAACTCACCACCCCAGAAAAAGTGGTGTTGCTGGCGCGCGAGTTTCCACGCCGCCTCACGTCACTGGTGGCGAACTGTATCCGCGTCGGCTTCTGTCAGGGGAAGTTCAACAGCGACAACTGCGCAGTCGGTGGCTTTACCCTTGATTATGGTCCCTTCGGCTTTTGCGATGTATTTAACCCGCATTATCAGCCTTGGACGGGGGGTGGTCATCACTTCTCGTTCATGAACCAACCCAGCGCAGCGCAAAGCAACTACGACATGTTTTGTTCGGCATTACGGCCGTTGCTGGCATCGCATCAGGACTATTTGCTAGAGCTCGACGAGATTCAAAGTGGATTTTCGAAAGTAATGCACACGCAAATGAAAAAGATGTGGGCTGCCAAGCTGGGACTGGATATGGGCACTTTGAACACGACGTCTCACCAGGCACTTTGCAAGACTCTTTATAAGGAATTGCTCAGCGAGCTAGAAACACTCATGATGCAAACGCCTGTCGATTACACTATTTTCTTCCGCGAGCTCTCGTCGATACCCGACGACATTGGCCCACTCAAGAAAAGCTTCTATAATAATATGGCGCATGACTCTGACCCTAAAAAGAGGGAGGCCAAAGAGATGGACAAGCGCTGGGCAGCGTGGCTCGAAAAATGGAAAACGCTCCTCAACAGCGCCAGTGATGCGAGTGCTACTTCGTCCCGTTCCAATGAGGAAATCTCTAGGCAGATGAAGCTCGTTAACCCAAAATACATTTTGCGAGAGTGGTTTGTTATGCCTGCTTATCAGCAAGCAACTGCGGGAAATTACGCTCTAATTCGAGAGCTGCAGGACGTGATGACACAGCCATATGCAGAGCAGTCGAAAGACATGGAAGATAAATACTATAGGTTGAAACCGCCAGAGTTCTTTGCGGTGGGTGGATTGTCCCATCTTAGTTGTTCATCGTGATTCTTTGGACTTAAAAATGTAGTGCCAGAAACAACTTAATAGTGAAGGCTAGGTTAGTATAAATAAAAGATGGCTAAAAGTTGTAACTGACCTTACTGATTGGACTCTACTTATTGAATATATATAGCCACGAGTCTGGTCATGGCTCATGGTCGAACATGTAGGGACTAGATGAACCTGCGAACAGACTCAGTCATAAGCCTGTTCGCAGGGGATTATAAATCCGGTGTTATGGGTTCATTTCGTACTGATCTTTCATCTTATAAGTATAATTTTCCCAGACGCGATTATAGCGTTCTTCGTCAACCGTTGGACGTTTGATCATGCGATTGCAAATCGTTTGTTGAACCAACGTAGTACAACTTTTATGGCTTAGCTGTAATGCGAACTTGGAAAAATCACGAACCATGAAATCGAAGATCTGCTCAATAAGATCATTCTCGATACCTTTGATTTCGGCATTTTCTAAGATCAGATGTCCGTATACGACCAGGGTAAACAGTTCACCAAGATTCAATAGGAAGTCAAAATCTTTGGCTTGTTCTTTGCTTGGTTTCGCGACGAGGAGCAGTACCTTCAGCAGACGGATCTGTCTTTTAAAGATGTTGACGTTCGGGAGATCTACCTTGTTATATACCTCGCGATAATCATGGAAGCGTGTTTGACTTAACCCTTTCGTCACACCTTGATTAAACAAGAAGCTATCATTAGCTTGCGCGCTCATGGTCGGTATTGTAGGGTACTTCGCCGGTTTGAAGAAATAATTACCCATAAATTTGAGGATCAGTGCCATGTTGATATGCACGGTTCCTTCAAGCTTAGGCAGCGTTCTAATTTCTTTCAACGCGGTTTCGAAGAACATGTCTTTTTCAACACCTTTGGCTGCGATCACATTCCATAGTAAGTCAACGACCTCTTCGCCTTGAGTGGTTACTTTCATTTTAACCATTGGTGTAAACAACAAGTAACGACGATCATCGGCGCTAGCGCAGCGTACGTAGTCAACACCACGTTGGGTAAATAATTTCATCGCGGTTAAACGAGCATAAGATTCATTAAATAGCTGTTTGATATGTACAAAGTCAGTGACATAGTGATCAAACAGGCGACGATGTGACGCGTGGTTAATGGCTTCGTAAAAGGCATGTGTACTGGTACCGATTGAACCCCAGCCTAAATTAAACTTGCCGACGTTAATTGTGTTCAGCGCCATATCCCACGCGTCACGGCCTTTAGCTAAAATATCTTCTTCACGAATTGGATAATCGTTTAGTTTGTATTCCGCTACATAATTTTGAGAATTAATGACATTTTTGACGAGTTCATAGTTTTTGTGCTGCGACTCAACGACGAAGAAGACGTATTCATCCGTGTTGGTTAACTTGCCAAAGGTCGATACTAATGCCGCTTTGTTGGCGTTACCAATATAGTACTTACTGCCATTGGCGAGGTAAGTACCGTCTTCTTGACGGGTTAAATGCATATCACTCGAGTAGATATCGGCGCCATGTTCTTTTTCAGAAAGACCAAATGCGAAGATCCCGCCTTCTTTTAGCAGCTTGGCTGCGCGTTTTTTAGCTACTTCGTTTTTACTGATCCAGATTGGTAATAAACCTAATATCGTTACCTGCCAAGAGTACCAGTGAGACAGTCCATAAAAACTAAAAATTTCGTTAAGTGCGCAGTTTCTATAAGTATCCCAACGGCAATCTTTATCGCCATAACCAGTAGGTGTTAAAAACGTCGAAAACAGTTTTTCTTTTTTGACGAAGTCCAAATAATCAGCGTACCACTTGTATTCGCGTTCATCCGCTTTAATTTTTGCTTTGCCGCGCGCTTCAAAAAATTCGATGGTTTTTAAAACCAGTTCTCTCGATTTCTCATCGAGATGATCGTAGCTATCTAGTTTTGGGTTTACTAAAATATTCCGTCGTACAGCGGACGGCGTTGGAGTGACTTTTTTCTTGAACACAATGTTTTTGGGTAGGTCTGATAATTTCATTCGGAGTTCTCCCTTATAGCATTTAAAAAGTATTTTCCGTGTTATAAATTTTAACGTTACGTCGAGTTAAAACCATAACGCTGACTTTACTTTAACGAGCAGAGCGGGATGAAGGAATAGCTTTATATGCCTATAAACTTATCTTTTTACGACACACTACCCATGACGTTTCAATTCGATAGCTTAAGTATTCACGTAATGGGATGAGGGTAGATAATATGCTCTCTAAAATCGTGTGTAATGGAAAAGCGCCCAAAATGTAAAGGGGAGGTGGTGATAAATGAGAAGAATAATATATTTTTGTTACTCAGATATAAGTTCTATACCGACATCATCGACACGACTGAATAAATACTCTAATTTATTGAAAGCTAGCTCATTTTAATTGTATTTTTTTGGTCGAATGATCTGAACACCTACCATAGGACTCAATAAGAAGATGTTAAAAGTTGATGAAGTGCTTAATGTACGATTAATTCCGGTCCTCGGTCCCGCATTACTCATTGAGTACCTTACGGAGGAACATACCATACCGCTGTCTATTCTTCTCTGCGAAAGCGGGCTTACCGCGCAGGAAGTTATGGACACATCAACACGCATACCTGCGAGTAAGTTTATTAAACTCATTAAATATGCACTGCGCATTACCAAAAATAATGGCTTAGGTATATTACTTGGTCAAAGTCTTGGACCTAATTCATTTCAAAGCATGGGGCATGCGGCTATCTCTCAGGCTAATTTGCGCGATAGCTTACGACTGATTATTCTTTATTACAAAACGACAGCCTATTTAACCGAGGTTTTACTGATAGAGCAGGACGGTGTTGCTGTATTTCGAATTAAGCCTTTGGTATATCTAGGTGCCGCCGAGAGTTTCATCATTGATCTGGTTATTAGTGGATTCATTGCTGAATTGAATAAGTTTAACTTTCCAACTTCAATGTTAAAATTGTTTTTCGCAAAACCAAAGCCGGACTATTTTGAAGATTACTTTACCCAGTTAACGCACAGTGTCAAATTTAACGCAGAACACCATGAAGTACATTTTCCGAAGGCTTGGCTAGATCGACCCGTAGTGACAGAGTATGAAGTCGACTGTGATGAATCCTTAATCGATATTTGTAATAAAAATCTGGTGCGGGCAGAACAGTCGATTAATACCGTCGAAAGAATTAAAGATTCATTACGGCAAGCATCTGGTCAAATGCCAAGCTTGGAAGATGTCGCTGCATCTTACCATCAATCAACTCGAAGCCTTCAGCGGGCGCTAAAAGTCGAAGGTTACAGTTTTCGGCAGCTGATCGAAGATATTAGAAAGGAAAGAGCACAGCATCTTTTATTGCAAACGAAGATGACCATTGTGGAGATTGCCCTAGAGCTGGGCTATAGTGATCCACCTAAT
>JABSQP010000048.1 GCA_013215815.1 Alphaproteobacteria bacterium
CAATAGGTTATAAAATTGAAGTTTTGTAATTATCCGTTGAAAGGCGGTATTTCCCCTTATTTGCGGTGGAAATGCGGTTTTGTAATTCAGGTCACCTCTTTCTAATTAAACATTAGAAAAGTATGACAAATAACATTTAATTATTGTCTTCTGTGCGTACTGACCAGCCCCTATAATGAAAATCTAAAGGGTTCGCTTTCGTATTTAAACTGCCCCTTAGCTGAGGTGAGTTTGGCTCACAAAAACCGACCGTTTTGTGGCAAAAGCGACACAAGTTGTAATTCACTTTAGCTTCAAAACAAGATAGAAAATTAATCCATGTTTATTTATACCAAGGTATTAGCCATACTTCAGCTAATCCAATAAGCAACATTGGCACAATATTTTCTGTCTCGCTAAGTGCCTAAAGCGCCTTACAAGTTTAAAATTAGCTTTAACTGAGTAACCCATAGGGGGCCATTGCCTAAAGCAAACAGTTAATTTTTACTAACCATCAAACCTGATGAGAAGATAAATATTAACTCGTTTTTTTGTTTTATATTTTTATGAATTTATCGCTAGCTCTGCATATTAAAGAACTCTACATATGTACGAATATGCTGTGCACCGCATATTCGTACCGTTGGTGCTCGAACCCCTTAATCAAGTAACTCAGCATCTAGATTAACGCAATCAGCATTAAGTGCGAACTCTACCTCAGCCCCTTCAACTGATGATCAAAAGTAAATACAAAGACCAACAAAAACAATTAGAACGAAGCTGAAGAAAACAAGGATCTTTGTGAATTCTACAAATCTTTATTGTTTGGTGAGGTATTGAAGTTTTTCTTCAGCTGTGTATATTGTCCCTGTACTCAGAACGTCTGCTGCGTTCTGCTTTCATAAAGAACACAAAAAGAGAATTTATGCCATTTTCAAAAAAGAACATCGAAAAAACATTAGTCATTCTTAGTATATTTATATTGTCTGCTTGTGGTGGCTCAAGTACAGAAAAACAAGAGCTTCCACCCATTGCACAAGCAGGCATAAATATACAAACAGATGAATTATTGGAAGTTTCACTTTCTGGTATAGGACGTTCAGCAGATGGAGCGAACCTGACATATGTGTGGGAACAGACAGCAGGTGTATCAGTAGAGCTTATTAGTGCCACTACACTGGAACCGACATTTTTTGCACCCGACATTCTCACTGACCAAGTGCTGGCGTTTCGTCTGATTGTTACAGATAGCAGAGGGTTATCTGCCAGCGATAGTGTAGATGTGAGTGTACGCGCGTTGTTTAACGTAATGGCATCAACTCCAGCTGATATGACAAGTGACGTTAATAGAATAAACCCACTTATTCTGATATTTAATGACCCCATCAATGCTTCAAGTGTTGAAGGTGCAATAACCTTGGCAACAGAATCGGGTTTTGACTGGCAGATAGAGAAAGTGAACGTCAACGGTCAAACGCTTGAAGTCTACCCAATGCAAAAACTATTTGGTGATACCCAATATTTACTGACCATCGACGAGGTGGTGAAGTCACAAGAAGGCGTATCGTTAGATGCCCCCTATCTAGTTGGTTTCACTACGACGCTAGGTCAGTGGCAAGACCCCGTCTACTTTTGGGAGGATGGTGGACGATCTCGCACTGCTATAAGCGATAATGGCGATATTGTGTCAGTGTACTGGTCTTATAATCAAAGCAACAGACAATATGAAATACAGATGGTTGAACGACGCTCTGGTGAATGGAGTACGCCTCGAAAGATAAGTACAACCCCCCATGTTTACTATCCTGATGTTACGATGAGTAATCAAGGTGATGCGATTATTACTTGGGAGTATTGGGGAGATGAGAACCAGACATTTGTCTTGGAGTATGTTGATGACGAATGGAAAAGCCCCTGGACATTTATTGGCGACCGAAATAGTGACACAACGAGTGTTAATGATGACGGCTATGCAGTCATTGCTAGCATAGAAAACTCCAGTTATGGCGACGACCGAATTAAAGTAGTAGAACGTATCGAGGAACAGTGGCAAGAGACAGAGATCTATGTTTTAAAGGGCGTTGAGTCTTTAAAATTGGCTGCGAACGACAATGGAAAAGCTATTTTAGTGTGGACACAAGAGCGATCTACAGGTCAAGAATATAAAATTTTCGCGTCAACACGATCCAAAGGCATATGGAACGAACCAACTCAAATAAACGGTGAGGTATACCAAATCGGAAGTATTGATGCGGCGATTGATGGTGAAGGCAATGCTGTTGTTGTATGGTCACGTAGTAATGAGCAAAACGCTATAAGCACTTGGCAAGCTATACGAAACGAATTTGTAGATGGGCAATGGATAGGCGAAGTAGCTATTGACGAGATATCTGAGGAGTCTGTTCGCCCTAGAGCTGAGATGAGCGAGAGGGGTCATGCTTCTATTGTTTGGGAAAAAGGAATATCTGGTGCTTTAAACCCAATCGCTATCACTAACAAAATAAACGGGAATTGGTCGCTACCTATAATTGTAGGTGAAGGGCAATATTCAGATGTGGCGATAGCAGGCAATGGTGAAAGAGTGATTATCTGGGATATCAGAGGCGACACAGAGCGTAGAATCGGGCTTGCGCGCTGCACAGGCGACATCTGTAACTCAAACTCCACATTTGCTGTGAGTGAGAATAAAAGTAATGTGATGTTGCAAGATATAGCCATTAATTATAGTGGAGACGTTAGTTTTGTATGGGATGGCGTTAAAAATGGCCAATGGTATCAATTCCAATCAGTGATGGAATAACCCTACCCGTACAAGGGGCTCGTAGCTAACCCGCACTAGGCCCTTTGTTTTCAGCAGGAAACCTTTAATAGTCATTGAGTGCTTTTTCAAATATTAACATTTCAACAACGACCCTATGGGGCACTTTCCTGACCATAGGAAAAAGCATTTACTCGAATTTACCTTGGGGGGCAGAACTACTCGTCTGTACGTAAAAGGAGAGCATAAAAATGTTGGGGGCATTTCAAAAAAAGTTATCCCCCTTAATTGCCAAGACTTATGAAACAAGGGGCTGCAAGATAGATCATTGACACACCTCTTTGTTTTGCCCCCCACATTTTTATGCTCTCCATAGATGGATAAAAAATCGCAGAGCATATTTAAGTCGGGTTGTGTGGCGGAAGTGACAGGAATATAAGATCACCAATTATTTAGTTCAGTTTATCCTGTCATGATGAGCTTTAATTACCTTAGATAAAGTTAACAGCAATTATCATCTGCTTTTTTGGCTTTAACTATTTTTATAGGTATTGTTACTCGTCCATAACAACCTACGTTTAATTGAACTATTACAATGGCTTAGACCACGGCCTTACAAATTTGTCACTTCCCACTCCTAATAAATTGACTATATTCATACAACCTAAATATAAATATTTATATGGACAATTTTGGAGGGGCAATGCCTTACAAACTGAAAATCATTCAATAATTTGAATTGTTCAAACCTGTGATTACTGGAAATAAAAAATGGGGGGGATGATTAAACACTTTATCAAGTGGGTATTTAAT
>JABSQP010000049.1 GCA_013215815.1 Alphaproteobacteria bacterium
ATTGGTAAGACTGCGCGCGCAAAAGGCTATTGCTAGCGGTAAGATGTTAAAGGAACAGCTTGGAAATTGCCGCGATATCGCGCAGAGACGCGTTCTTTATATCGAATTAGAGGTTTGCTTACGTGATGTGTGCTCATTAAAGGCCTTACACAGCCAAATCCATAAAGAGGCGCTATGCATTGAAAAGCTATTCTATAAGTGCTTGGAAAGAAGCCAGAACGAGAAGGTTAGAGATGCCGCTTAAGAATTACACAGACAGTTTCCCCAAAAACTAGCCCCTCGCTTTTCCCCCGAAGTGAGGGGTTAATTTCTTTGACGACAAGCTGTAATGCCAGCTTGTTCACCATCTCTATAACCGTCTGAATAGCCTTGATTTTCCCAATCACCAGAGATTAGTGTTGCCCTTATTTTACACTCAGTGTTGTAGCCAACGGCATAACCGTCACTATATCCAGAATCATATCCGGCACTATATTTTTCTTCTTTGCTTTCAGAGCAGGCGGCTAAGATTAAGCAAAATATGAGTATATAAATATTTTTCATTTTTTTATCGTCTTAAAGAACGTTTCTGTCATGGATTCAAAGAGCTGTTGCTCTCTATCATCTAAAGTTTTGATTTTATCCATCAGTTTTTGCTGATTTGGTGTTAATCCTGTTTCTATGTCTATGCTTTTTTCTCCGGTTAGAAGTTCATGCACATCCATATTTAAGTAGTCAGCCATTTTTGAAATGCTGTCCATGCGAGGGTTTCTTGTTTTTCCTTCAATAACATCGCGTACCCAAGTTTCGTTTAGGCCTGCACCAAGTGATGCTTTCTTGCGCGGAATGTTCTTCTCGGAAAGCACGGCATCCAAGCGTTCCGCAAACTCTTTAATGATAATTTCTTTCATAGTGGGATTATTCCCAATAATTTTAAAAATAAAAGTGGTATTTTTCCCATTGACAGGTGGGTTTTTTCCCATTTATGATTTGGGCATGAACAATACCAAAGAACTTTTAACAAAAATCGACGGTTTCTTAACTAAGGCCAAAATGAAGGAGACGACATTTGGTCGTCTTTCTGTAAATGACGGTAAATTTGTCTCACGCTTGCGTGAAGGCGGTCGTTGTTGGCCTGAAACTACCGATAAAGTAATCAGTTTCATCAGTAATTATAAGTTTGTAGAGGCGGCGAAATGATCTCAGCTAGCCTTCCTCAAGTCCTGCACGACAATTCTTGTCTCATCAGCCATGCACCGCATCCAATGGGGATAGCGGGTGGACGCGGCGCAGGCTTCGAGGTAATTGGCTATGCAAAGCAAATCATGAATCATTTCGTCGGTCGGGGGGGTAGTAGGAGGGGTACTACCTCCCTGAGGAAAAAAGACAACATTATTCAACGAATTTTTCATTTGCACTCCAATCAAGTTGTTACTCATGCACTTACGTATAAAGCAACTCGTTTTGGAGATGTCCAAAAAGTAATCAGTTTCTTTGGAATTATTGAAACATTATTTCAAAAACTCCAAAAACTTGCAGGAGATCGCTAATGCATTCTGGTGATGTAGACCTTCGCAAAATTTTTGAGGAGATCGTTCCTTATGATCATAAGGACTCTTCTCGTCGCTTATGGTTCTTTGAACTGTCCCGTAAGATTGAGGATGTATCTGCGGACAGATTAAAGAGCTTATTCTATGACAACCGCTGTCGTGTATGGGGAAATGAGGCGGTTAGTATCTATGAGGCTCATATCAGAGCCAAACAATCCCAAATTCAAAACATGTTAGAGGCCAATGCAAGGCGCGAAAGTGTTCATGCAGAGGTTCGCCAACTTAAGGAGGAAGTAAAAAGTGAACTGCTCGAAGATATTCGTACGCTGCTTTTGGAATTTAAGTCTGATGATCATGGTGCTGCCATTCTCAATAATCGGACGCATCGGATCACTGGCTAACAAAGTCGAAAAAGAAATTCTTAGTTACCGCATAACGCGGACACCGCTACTAGATCAAATACGTGGTCGATAGGGAGAGAAAATGAAAATAGAACTTCCGTACCCGCCTTCGGTGTTAAATCCGAACAGGAAAGCACATTGGGCTGTAAAGCATAAGGCTCAAAAGAAATACAAGTCAGATTGTATGTGGTCGTTAAAAGGCACAAAGCCTATGAAAGAATTTCGCGTGAATTTCTTTCCACCAACTTCGCACAGAAGAGATCAAGACAATGCTATTGCCGCGTTTAAATACGGCATTGATGCAATGGCTGCAGAATGGGGAATAGATGATAGTGAGTTCATTATTCACTTTGCACCTCAATTTGGCGCGCCGGTAAAAGGCGGGAAGGTGGTAATCAGTGAGTAAAGAAATGCACTACATTAAAGATATTTGCCGTGCGAAAAGCACAGCGATGCAAATCATCAAATACAGCACTTACATAGGCCATATAGCGATTGTGAATTCAATTATATGCGGCGCAAAAAAAGCGAACTGTTGTCCATACCGTGTCGCAAACCTTCTTAATCGATCAGAAGATTACGCAGAACGCGTATTGAACTGGAAAAAACAAGATGATTTTCGCATTCGTACAATGCGTTGGGAGGCGGCGTAATGAGTATTCCTGTAGGTCAATACGGCGTTATTTATGCGGATCCGCCATGGGCATATTCCATGTATTCGGAAAAGGGGCATGCAAAAAGCCCTTATGCACATTATGACTGTATGAGCATGGAAGAATTAAAGGGTATGCGTGATGATATTCTTTTTTCTGCTGCGCCTGATTGTGTTTTGTTTATGT
>JABSQP010000005.1 GCA_013215815.1 Alphaproteobacteria bacterium
AGCTGGTGGGGTCACTTTTGCATCTTTTGCCTATGCGGAGCATATTGAATTCAGTCACGACTATGACATTGCGGCAGATATTGAAAAGACGCTGCGACAGACGCTGAATAGATACAGCGCCTGTTAGCTGAGATTAACGAACTTCTTACTAACTGGGATGACCCTGATAATCCTCCAGGTCATGGCCTCGATGATTACCAAAACCCCATCCATGAGCTACAAGAAATTTTAGGTATTGAGCATGATGGTCTATGGGGAGACAACACCACCGAGGCACTTATCTCATATGAAATTGATAGCCTTACGACTGGTTTTGCGGGTGATTATTCCATTGATACACGACAGTTTGATGCCATTAATAACTACGTACTATCAAATACGTTTGATGCTTACATGGATAGAGGTCGTGCCATTGCTGCGGCGACAGAGATAACTGGCTTAGAAGTACAGCTTGATACGCAAACACAAGCATTAAATGATTTCATTAGTGAAGAGTTTGAACGCTGCACTGGAGAGGCTATCGATCTATCAGATGCCAATCCGTTTGCAGATATCTTGCAAGACTTTCAGGCATATGACCAAGTTGCAGAAGAGCAAAGCGAGGCATATGTGCGTGTTGCCGATGCCATTCAGGCTGCTTGTGGTCACTACCTTGATCGCATCGAAGATCCTGCCATTCAAGCGGAGCTTGTAACAAACCTAGCCTCACAGTTAGAACAGCCTCTTCAAACAGCCGTTACTGAAGGTATTGCAGCTGCTAATAGAGCGCATGAGCATGAAACGTTTAGAAGCGGCGTAAGTGCACAGCGGATCTTCTCATCTTGGGGGCTTCCAGACTTTCTACCGCGTTAAAAAAGTAAAGCCAGCTAACTAGCTGGCTTTTTCTTTATTTATCTTCCTCACGGGGATCATAACTATCCCTAACCGCGCTATCGGAAAATGGGTTGGAACTACCATAGCGACGACGATCCAAAGCGGGATCCCCCTGGAAAGGTTCTTCAAGGCCATCCACTTTAGTCGGTCCCAAATACTCAACCTCTGTTGGAAGAGGATATTTGCCTGTGCCTGCATCATGGTAGTTCGGAAGAGGATAAGGCTTTGCCTCAACATGAGTGAAATCAACAGTAATCACCTCAGGAACTTTATTCGTGCTCATTGTCATAGGAAACGTATCTGGTGAAACTTTAATAGTTCGAACACGGTTGCCTTCTGCATAACATGTCACATCCATATCTTTACTCGTACGCGTAATCGTCACGGTCTGGTCATTATAAGCGACGTACTTATACTCTCGATTTTCAAGATAGCATTTCGCGGTATTGGCTCCAGGTGTCTTAATAGTAACCTGCTGAGTCTCTAAGTGAACCTCAGGCCTTGTACAAGCTGTTACAACCAGTAGAGCGGAGAATACGAACAGACGTGAAATCATGATGGCAATCCAATGCGTTAGTGAATCAATAACCTATAAACGATACAGCAAAGATATTAGAGTGTCTATCAGGCCGCACGTTTAACAGAATCACCTCTCGGCACTTGTATGTTGAAGTCCAAGTGATCGCTTTTAACACTTACCTTTACAAGAGAACCGTCAACGACCTCCCCTTGCAAGATTTTTTCAGCGAGCTTGTTTTGTAGTTCAGTTTGAATAACGCGTTTTAGAGGACGGGCTCCGTACGCCGGATCATACCCTTGATCGGCGAGCCATTTCTTCGCCTTGGCATCGACTTCCAATCTAACACGGCGTTCAGCAAGAAGATCGTGCAAATAACCAAGCTGGATATCAACAATACCCGTCATGACATCACGTCCCAGACGGCTAAAGAGAAGCGTTTCATCTAAACGGTTGAGAAATTCAGGACGGAATGCACCTTGAACAGCGTCCATCACCTTATCACGCACAGTTTCAACATCTTCGCCTTCTTTGAGAGCAACCAAATGCTCTGCCCCAAGATTAGACGTCATGATGAGTACAGTATTCGTGAAATCGACTGTGCGCCCTTGACCATCTGTTAGGCGTCCATCATCAAGAACCTGCAAGAGAACGTTAAATACATCTGGATGTGCTTTTTCAACCTCATCAAAGAGAACAACCTGATATGGACGGCGGCGAACAGATTCGGTCAACGCGCCCCCTTCTTCATATCCGACATAGCCAGGAGGCGCACCAATCATACGCGCGACAGCATGCTTTTCCATGTACTCTGACATATCAAGACGTACCATCGCGGTATCATCATCAAAGAGAAACTCTGCAAGGGCTTTGGTCAACTCGGTCTTACCAACACCTGTTGGGCCCAGAAATAAGAATGATCCGATTGGACGGTTAGGCGATTGAAGCCCTGCACGCGCACGGCGGACCGCATTAGACACGGCCACTACAGCGGGGTCCTGACCAACAACACGTTCACGTATCTTATCTTCCATAGAAAGAAGCTTCTCGCGCTCCCCTTCCATCATCTTATCGACAGGAATTCCTGTCCACTTGCTTACAACAGAAGCAATGTCATCTGACGTCACCTCTTCATCGATCATGTGATCACCGCTCACCTTGGATGCTTTTTCTAAAAGATCCTCAAGCTCAGGGATTTGACTGTATTTAAGCTCACTAGCCTTGGTCCAATCGCTGTCACGCTCTGCTTTTTCAAGCTCAATACGCGCCCGGTCGAGTTGTTCAGTCACCTTTTGAGCAGCATTTAGCTTATCTTTTTCTCTATTCCACTTCGATGTGAGTTGATGAGATTCAGATTCGAGCTTTGACAGCTCATCTTCCAGATTTTTAAGACGTTCTTTCGAAGCTTTATCACTTTCATTCGCTAGAGCCTCTTTTTCAATTTTTAGCTGGACGATACGGCGATCAAGTTCATCGATCTTTTCTGGCTTGCTATCCACCACCATACGAAGGCGTGATGACGCCTCATCAATCAAATCAATCGCCTTATCGGGCAGAAAACGATCCGTAATGTAGCGATTTGATAGATTAGCCGCACTTACAATAGCTGAATCCGTAATTCGCACCCCATGATGAGCTTCATATTTCTCTTTTAGGCCACGAAGGATGGAAATTGTGTCCTCAACTGTCGGTTCTGGGGTAAAAACAGGCTGAAAACGCCGCGCAAGCGCTGCATCTTTCTCAATATGCTTACGATATTCTTCCAAAGTTGTTGCGCCAACCATGTGTAGCTCACCACGCGCCAAAGCTGGTTTGAGCATATTGGAGGCATCCATTGATCCTTCTGCCTTACCAGCCCCTACAAGGGTATGAAGTTCATCAAGGAACAATACGATGTCACCTTCTGCGCCTTTAATCTCTTCTAAAACGGCTTTTAAGCGCTCTTCAAACTCACCGCGGAACTTCGCTCCTGCAACCAAAGAACCCAGATCTAGCGACATGAGGCGTTTATTCTGAAGGCTTTCGGGTACATCTCCATTCACAATACGCTGTGCCAAGCCTTCCGCAATGGCTGTTTTACCGACACCAGGCTCACCAATTAGGACTGGGTTATTCTTCGTCCGGCGCGATAATATTTGGATTGTACGGCGAATTTCTTCATCACGCCCTATAATAGGGTCCAATTTACCACTACGCGCTGCTTCCGTAAGATCCGTCGCAAACTTCTTCAATGCATCGAACTGATCTTCCGCGTTCGCTGTATCGGCTGTACGGCCTTTACGCATAGCATTAATCGCTTGATTAAGTGGCTCTGGTTTAATATGCGCTTTTTCAAATATTTCATCAATATCCGCAGATTTGGCCATCGCCATTGCCTGTAAAACACGCTCGGCAGTAATAAAACTGTCACCAGATTTTTCAGCTAATTTCAATGCGTTATCTAATATTTTTGAGAGATCACCTGAAATGCGGAGCTGCCCTGCTCCCGGGCCGGAAACAGCAGGCAGTTTCGCCAATGACTTATTGATTTCAGAAGTAAGCTTTGCCAAATCACCATCCGCCTCTTCGATCAAACGCGGAACAATCGCATCTTCATCATCAAGCATCACTTTCAGTAAGTGCTCAGGTTCTAAAGACTGGTGATCAGAGCGCATCGCAAGTGTTTGCGCTTGCTGTAAGAATGAACGGGACTTTTCGGTAAACTTTTCGAAATCCAAGGCTTTTGCCTCCTTATAAATTTAACGAGATAATTTCTGCCAAGAATAATAGCACGGGTTAGATATTATACAATTATAACCCAAAATCGGTTGATTTGGGTCAAAATAAAGAAAAAGGCGATCCTAAAAAGAACCGCCCCTATAGATTGAGTTAAGAGAAAACTAAATGATTAAGCGTCTTCCAGCTCTTTTTTCTGTACGTTTTGAGCTGCTGTACTTTCGACTTTAACTTCATCGCCTAAGATACTGCCTGGTAAGGATAAATCCTCTTCTTTAGAAGATTTTTCTTCAGTTTGTTGTACTTGTTTCGGCTTGGAATTCTCATTCCAAGAGAGAATAATGCGTTGATAGTGCTCAGCATGCTGTAGATAGCTTTCCGCAAGAACTGTATCCCCTGCAGAGCGAGCATCTTTTGCTAACGCTTCATATTTTTCGCAAATTTGGTGCGCAGTGCCGCGAATACGGACATCTGGCCCATTACTGTCAAAAACCTGCGCGCGGTTGTTACCACCACGTCTGTTACCACCACGACCGCGAGAGCGTCTATTGGAATTATTATGTTTCATTGTTTCTCTCTTTTATTTTTTGTTTTTACTTTATTTCAATAATAATAAAGTTATTTGATCTGTTCCCCAACAGGGTTTTACTTAATATCAATACTTATTCACAGAATCATCCACACGTACAATCATACGTGATTCACGTACGGTTGCCTATAGTTTGTTCATAATGATGTCTAAAGTTCAGATGTCTCCCCAGACTTTTTTATAACAAACAACGCTTCATGTTCTGAACAAGGAGAGAATACCGCTCTGGTGAATTTTTAATCAAGAGCGCGACTCAAAAAAAATTTATTTATCCCCACGGGTTATTTCCACAACCCTAGGAATCCCCGCTAAATCCGCCACCGAGTCGCATAGCTGTATATTAGATTCGTCCACGAGTCGCATGATGCCAGAAAGTTGATTTTGTCCTATCTCAAAAAAGGCACGGCCATCCTGTTTCAGGTGTGTATTTATTTTGGAGAAAATAATTTCATAGGGGTCCAAACCGTGAACACCACCTATAAGGGCAAGAATCGGATCATGATTCCGTACCTCTTTTGGCAAAGATTCGATATCTGATTCTGGGATGTAAGGTGGATTCGACACTATTAAGTCGAATGTTTTGTTTTCCAGATTCGAAAACCAATCACTTTCAATGAAAGTTATTCGATCAATCATTTTGTGATTCTGGGCATTTTCTTTTGCAACGTTTAGCGCATCAGGACTTTTATCTGCAGCAACCGCAGTCGCATTTGGCAACTCTGAAAGCAGTGAAATTGGAATACATCCCGTTCCAGTTCCTAAATCAAGAATAGAGAGCTTCTCATTTAAACGCCCTTCTCTATCCAACCACTTTAAAGCCCGCTCAATGATGATCTCTGTTTCTGGGCGCGGTGACAAAGTGTGCTCGGTCACCTTAAAATCGAGCCCCCAAAACTCTCGCGCACCAAGAATTTTAGAAACTGGCTCTCCCTTTAAACGGCGCTTTATGGCTTTTTCCACTGCTTCTTCCACAGATGTATCCACAATCTTGTCCCGCTTTACGATGAAATCCGCCTGATCTAAACCTGCAAGAGCACAAATCAATACGCGTGCATCCAAATCAGGTGTATCAACATGCGCGAGGCGCTTTTTAAAAGATTGGTAGAGGTCGTTGTAGGTCGGCATATATTAATACTTCTTCATAGCACGCTTAAGCATACTCGGGTTTAGATAATACATCCCTATATCAGTCTTATGAAGACCATAACCATGTGGAGAATTAGCTTTATAAAGCATACACCTAATAATGTCGTCTTGATCGAGTAGCTGTATTGTTTTTGTGCCTATACCCATTTCATTACTAGCCTTAGTTCTCTCGCTAAACACCCCGGTTGTAATAAAAATCCCATACTGCAGGCCCAAGTCGTCTAAAGCACCAACAAAGGACTGCCTTTCCTGAGTTTGAACCTGCCTATCAGGCCTATATCTTTTGGCTTGAATTGCTATATCAACAATTTGGCCATCAATAGCGTACTTTCCCAAACCATCAATACCTCCATCTGCACCAGAAGCTCTTTTCTCTGACACCCTAACCTCTTCAACGTTGTTGTGGGCTAAAATAACGCAGCAAAACTTTTCAAATTCATCTGAGTCATACGTTTCATATATCCACTGAATAGCACCCATCGGGTCTTTACCAAGCCTAGACCAACCAAGGCCTAAATTCAGATACTTAAAGTAGCTTTGCTCTTTTTTAGTTAGTCTTTTTAGTAAATTGGCTTGGTGCTGATAAACCCATATATCTTGTTTACGGTCTTTTTTTATCAGACCATCCTCTTTCATGTTCTTAATAGTCTTCTTGATGTAATCACCACTCGCCAAGAAAGCCGAAAGCCCCTCTCCCTCAAGACAGCTAACTACATAAGCCTTAATTCTCTTGGCCGAAGCACCTTTAGGTTCAGTTTTTGTCAAAAAATATTTAATTCTATCCGCAACAAAGCCATTGTCTAAACCATGAGGTTCTTCAATTTTTAAACCTTCAGCCTTTTGTTTCACAAAAACGGCCGGCTTTTCTTGCAACGTAACTTGCTTTTGCTGAATAGCCTCGATCTGCTTAACTTTAAAACTTGGCAGTTTCTTGGTTTTTGGCGCCTCTGAAGAGACAGTTAAAGACGGTTCTACCCTCTTATTAATAGGAAGAGCTTTGGAAACGGGCGAAGCCCTCTCTTTTTTCTTTGTAGAAATAAGCCCTAAAAGCTTAAGAATAAACATTCTTTAGAACTATCACTTAAACATCTAAACTTGCAAGTTTCGCGGCCTGATCTTCGGTAATAAGCGCTTCAATCACCTCATCAAGGCCTTCTCCGGCGATAATACCGTCCAAATTGTGTGATGTAAGGTTAATACGGTGATCGGACACACGGCTTTGCGGGTAATTATAGGTACGAATACGCTCTGAACGATCCCCCGATCCCACTTGCGATTTACGATCAGCGGCACGCGCACTATCGATCTTCTGACGTTCATGGTCATAAAGGCGCGTTTTCAAGATCTTCATCGCTTTCGCTCTGTTTTTATGCTGAGATTTCTCATCTTGCATAGAAACCATAATACCTGTCGGCTCGTGCGTTAGACGAACGGCACTATCTGTTGTGTTGACCGATTGACCACCTGGGCCAGATGCACGGAATACATCCACGCGGATATCTGATTCATTGAGTTCAATATCAACATCCTCCGCCTCAGGAAGAACGGCTACAGTCGCCGCAGATGTATGCACACGCCCCTGTGTTTCTGTCTTGGGAACACGTTGTACACGGTGCACACCAGATTCAAATTTAAGCTTAGAGAACACGTCTGTGCCGTTAATCTCGGCGACAATCTCTTTATAACCGCCAACATCACTTTCTGAGGCTTCCATCACTTCAAGGCGCCACCCCTGTTTGGAGGCAAAGCCTTTATACATGCCGAAAAGATCCGCCGCAAAAAGAGCGGCCTCGTCACCACCTGTTCCCGCACGTATTTCAAGGATAGCGTTTTTCGCATCCGCCGTATCTTTTGGAATAAGAGCCAATTTAATTTGCTCTTCAAGCGCGGGTATTTCTTTGGACAGGCGCTCCATATCCGCTTCTGCCATTTCCTTCATCTCTGGATCTTCGAGCATTTCCTGAAGATCTTCTTGCTCAGTCAAAGCCTGTTCATAAGATGAAATAGCCGCCACAACAGGGTCCATGCCTGCATATTCGGTAGATAGCTTGACCAATTCCGCAGAATCCAGCCCTTCTTGTGCCAAAGCATCAGCTAATTCTTTATGACGATCTTTAATATGTTGAAGCTTATCTAGCAGGCTCATTTTTATCCCTTTCAAATCCGCTAGAGACCTTAATACCAAAGGGTTTCGAATAAAAGAGCAAAAACCGCGAAATGTTAGCTTTTCTTTAACTTAAAACAGGCAAAGTGAAGGCTGAACAACGTTTAACAGGGGTTTTAAGGGTGGAAAACGGGTTTTTATTAGCTCAAATCATTGGTTTTTGTGCCATGTGTTGCGCAATCATAGCCATGCAGCTGAAAAACCCTAGAAACCTTATTAAATGCTATATTCCTGTCGGGATCTTATGGGGAGCGCAATATGTAATGCTTGGAGCATATCAAGGCGCCTTATTTAGCTTCTCCGCCGCTGTAAAAGATTGTTTTCTAGCCCATATAAAAGACCACTATGTAACAACTCTAATCTGTTTGTTTTTTAGGCTTTATATGGATCACCGGAGCCTATTTCATTCATAACTGGTACGATGTACTGCCTCTCATGGCGGGTACAATTGCAAACTTAGGTTTACTAAAGCGTGACAATAGAGAGATCGTTGCGCGCGCTTCTCTTACCAGTCAATTTTGCTGGATTACATACAACATCATCGTGAGCTCTTGGATGGGTATACTCTGCTGCCTCTTGGTAGGGTCTTCTTGTGTCATCGGCATGATACGTCATGAAAACTGGAAAATTGGACGTTGCTACCGTAGCTTTGCGCCAAGCATCGCAAAATCATTGTTCATCATTCCATCATGGACGACATACCCGTGATTGAAAAATCTTTCCTCATTGCCCAAATATTTGGCTTATGTGCAATGTGCATCAGTATATTGTCGTGGCAAATCAAAAGCCCAAAAGTCATTATACTCTTAAACCTCCCAACCTGCGTTTTGTTTGGAATGCAGTATATTTTTCTCGGCGCATCCATAGGAGCCATAACATGCTTCTCAACAGCTGCGAAAGATGGAGCTCTATTCTTTGTAAAAGAAAAAGCGGGACAGTTCATAATTGTTTTCACGCTACTCATTACATTATTGCTTCTTATTATAAACTTCACAGCCTGGTATGATCTTCTGCCCATTACGGCTCTTATTATCTATAACGCCGCTTTGTACAAGTGGCGCGAAAACCGCTCTTTCATGGCACGCACCATCATCATTACCAAGTTATGCTGGATTGCATATTGTTCTATTGTTGGCGCATACGCTGGTGCCATTTGTGCCTTTTTAGTTTTGACATCATCATTAATTGGCATGGCACGTCATGAAGATTGGAAAACTGGAAACTGCTATAAAACTTTTGCACCAAGCATCGTACGTGCTCTATTTATACTTCCATCATGGAGAACCTATCCGTAACACAATTTGCAATTAACCATCCATTTACCATATAATTTTATCATTACAGGTAATCAAAGGGATTAAATGGTTGATATTACAGGCATGGTTGTAGGCACTATAGGTGAAAAAGCCGCTGATTCACTTGCCAGAAAAGGATATACCGAACAACAACAAGGCATGATTAGTGCCATATCTCCCGATTACTCTCCTTCTAGAGACGAGCAAATCGGTGATTTTCTAGCTATAAATATATTTAACCGCGTTGCACCAGGCGTCGGATCAGCAATGACATCCATCAATGAACTGACCAGAATGCATGAAGACGCTATAAGCACAATGGCAGGCGAAAAAGCCGCTGAATTCAACGGCAGAGAAATCCCTGGCTTTATAGAAGAACAAGTCGAAATTAACGGGCATACCGTCACAATATATGTCGATGCCTCAGCCACGGCATCTGGAGGGAAAACCAGAGTATATACAGATTATGATAGGCATGGAATAAGTGAAGAAGACATGCTCGAATTCGAACGAGAGTTGAGGCAACATAAAAGACACTTCCAACATCAAGCTGAAGAAGAAGTTTATGACGCTACAGTAAGGTATGGTGAAGAAGGATATATAGATAGATTAGAGCGTTACGTTGAAAACAGTTTAAATCGTGACTACGTTCATGACCAAAGTCATGCGGCTGTTACACCACAACCGCAATCCCAACCTGTGAGCACGCCAACAGCTACAGCGTAAAATTTTTAGCCTTTCAATTGACAGATAACACCTCAATGTTTATTTACGTAACATTGAGAGTATGATGACGTATACACCTGTACAAATACTACTGGCAACTTATGTACGCCAAGAACAACCTGAACAATTAGAGTTCCTCAGGCAACAGCTCGACTCATTACTCGCACAAAATTACGACGGCGCAATAAAAGTTATTATCCGCGATGACAACTCTCCGCACCCAGAACTACAAAAACTAATTCAGCAGTATGCGGGCCAACACGGGCATGTGGAAATCGCTATCCTGCAAGATGGAAAACCGAATAACGATAATAGCTTCATTGGAAACTTCCAAAAGTTGATGGAATATTCGTCGGCGTCAACTGAAAGTGAAACAAACACCGCAGTCCCCTACTTCTTTTTTTGTGACCAAGACGATGTTTGGCACCCCGACAAAATCAGTCACTGTGTACGAGATTTACAACGCCAAGAGGATGAATTTGGAAAAAATACACCTGTCATGGTGCACCATCATGCACGTCTATGTGATGACAATGGCAACACGCTTGATGCGCAAGGCGTAGATCAAAACAATACCGATCAAACCATTATTAGGCATTTTCAACGTTCAACCAGAAATATTATACACCCTGACCTGAAATTCTCTGCCATGCTAGCGCATGTTACAGTCCCTGGCTTCACTATTGGATTCAACAGAGCGTTACTAGAAGTAGCCTTACCTTTTCCGAAAAGCACAGTCAGTCATGATCACCATGTAACCCTGATGGCTCGAGCATTAGGAAGTATTTCATATATCGATAAAGATTTTGCGTCATACCGAATACACGGCAAAAACACCTCTAAACCTATGATCGCTCTATCAGATGCGCTCGCAGAGTCACGTGTGCAATGTGAACGAGAATGGGATGATTCTGATGAAGGCATAAAATACCGCTTAAAACGCATACAAAGATTGGTTCAGCATTGCCG
Source organism: Alphaproteobacteria bacterium (assembly GCA_013215815.1). Lineage (GTDB taxonomy): Bacteria > Pseudomonadota > Alphaproteobacteria > Micavibrionales > Micavibrionaceae. The sequence continues at coordinate 10,995 of JABSQP010000005.1, forward strand.
TTACGCTTTTGAGGTCGTGTCCGACCCCACAAACCAAGGTCGTATGCGAACGGATGATTTAAGAGATGCGGCTTACTTTTCTCAGTTCCCTTTTATGTACCCTGAATCTCGTATTTTTGCAGCTGCTAGTATTGGGGCAAGCTTTCCTGATTTCATGCCTATCCAAGAAGGGTTGTTAGATATGCCACCATTCGAAAAAGATCTTCCTGATGGGGCATTAGAAAAACCTCCTGAGTTCAAATTAAATTTCTAGTTACTCAAAATATTTTCTAAGAAGTGCCGCATCGAGTGGAACATTACGGCGAACTTTTGCTGGCGCTCCAAGCGTTCCTTTTTTCTTACCGCCAATAAAGACAGTCATACCGCCGGCATTACCCGTCGACATCACCAATCCTTTCCCGGCATCACCTGTAGGAACGACATATTTATCGCCAGCTCGTAAGATACGGCGCAGGATAATATTTCCTTCGGCGTCTTTAACTTCAGTCCACGCATTCTCGCTAACAACGATCTCGACCTTATCTGCATCTGCAACAATAAATTGCGCCGGGCTCTCGTCGCGCGCTACCTCTTCCAATAGTGTGTCAGCAGGCGCGCTTTCTACAGAAGTTTCACCCACCATAGAAAGGCTTGTTTGCATGAGCTCTTCAGGCACTTCAGGGATACTCTCTCGCGTATGCTTTGGAAGCATCACAATAGACCAAAAGGCAATAAACAAAATTGCCGCCACTAATGATCCCACAATAATATACGGGTGAGGTAATCGACCACCTGTCATTGTAACAGGAAAATTCAAATCAGGGCGTTTTCTGAAAGCAGCGTACTGCGCCTTAAAAAGCCCCACCATTTTATCACCATCAAGGCCAAGATATTCTGAATATGAACGCACAAAACCAATGGCATAAACACGCCCCGGCATTTGATTGAAGTTACCATCTTCAATCGCCTGAAGTTGGTTAGAACGGATACGAAGCGCTGCCTCAACCTCCATCAGAGATTGATTATAATGCACACGCGTACGTCTAAGAATTTCACCAACCGGAAGATCCGTGTGAAACCCCTCTTGCTCTTGGGCATCTTGATAAGCAACAGCTATGTTATTCATAAGCCGCAGAATACTGCAAAAACTGGCAAATCGCTAGTCTTTGTTTTATCCGTCCAAACCGTATGCTGTATGCAAAGAACGGACAGCCAATTCAAGGTATTCTTTCGCAACAATGACGCTAATTTTGATCTCTGATGTCGAAATCACCTGAATATTGATCCCTTTATCAGCTAATGTACGGAACATCGTTTGCGCAACACCAGCATGGGAGCGCATCCCGATACCAACAACAGAGATTTTTGTAATGTCTTTATCGGCACGGATTTCCGCTTCTTTGAGCTCTTCTTGAGCATTAAGAGCCTCTAAAGTCTTATCCAGCTCATTCTCAGGCACCGTAAATGTGATATCTGTCACTTTACCATCAGAGGAAATGTTCTGAACAATCATATCGACATTCACATTCGCATCAGCAAGAGGATCAAAAACCTTTGCGGCAATACCCGGAATGTCGGGCACGTTCAGTAGCGTTACTTTCGCTTCATCTTTTGTAAACGCCACACCATTTACAACTTCTTGTTCCATTATATCTTCCTCTCTCGTCACGAGTGTTCCAGGCAGCTCACTGCCGATTTGATCTTCAAAACTTGATAAAACTTGTATTGGGATATCGCGCTTGTACGCCATTTCAACCGAGCGCACTTGTAAAACCTTTGCTCCTAGCGAAGCAAGCTCCAACATCTCTTCATAAGAAATGCGATCGATTTTCTTTGCAGCCTTGGTTATACGCGGATCAGTTGTGTAAACCCCATCCACATCAGTATAAATATCACAGCGCTCCGCATTTAATGCTGCCGCCAAAGCCACAGCCGTTGTGTCAGATCCACCGCGCCCTAATGTCGCAATGCGTCCGCGCTCTGTTACACCCTGAAAACCAGCGAGAACGGCAACTTCACGCTCTTCAAAACGCTCCAACATATGAGAACCATCAATATCTTCAATACGCGCCTTGCCATACACTTCAGAACATTTGATCGGTACTTGCCAGCCCATCCAGCTACGCGCATCAATACCGCGCTTTTGCAAAGCAATCGCCATAAGGCCAGCCGTCACCTGCTCACCACTGGAAACAACGGCGTCATATTCGCGTGCATCGTGAACAGGCGTCACGTCGTTACAATACTGGACAAGCTGGTTCGTTACACCGGACATAGCTGAAACAACCACCGCAACCTTATTCCCGAGCGCAACCTCACGCGCGATTTTATCAGCCGCACGTTCAATGCGATCAATATCCGCAACAGATGTTCCACCGAATTTTGCAACAATACACGCCATAACTTTTCTTTACCCTCTTGCTGTTTCCCACACTTTGGCGTTAAAACGATCTACATGAATACCGTTGATAAACAAGAAATTCAAAACTTTTCTAAAGATTCTGCGCATTGGTGGGATGAGAATGGCCCGTTTAAGCCCCTCCACCACCTAAACCCTGTTCGCTTATCATATATTAAAAAGCAAATTTGTGACCATTATGGACGCGATGTAAATGCTTTCGATAGTTACAAAGATTTAGAAATTCTTGATATTGGTTGCGGGGGCGGCCTTGTTTGTGAACCAATGGCACGCCTTGAAGGAAACGTCACAGGCATTGACGCAGATGAAAACGCCATTCATGTTGCAAAAGCGCATGCCAAAGAGTTTGGTTTAAATATTGATTATCACTGCACATCATCAGATGCGCTTATCAATACGGGCAAACAATATAATGTTGTACTCGCTTTAGAAATTATCGAACATGTTGCCGATCGAGACGTGTTCGTAAAAAGTGTGTTGAGTCTCTGTAAGCCAGGAGGCTTAGTGATTTTCTCAACTTTAAACCGCACAGCGAAATCTTATGCGCTCGGTATTGTTGCAGTAGAATATATTTTACGCTGGGTTCCTATGGGAACACATGATTGGAAGAAATTCGTAAAACCAGCCGAGCTCGCTCGTCACATCCGAAAGACAGGAGCAACAGTTTCAGATATATGCGGCCTAGTCTATAACCCGCTTAAGAATGATTATGCGCTCAAATCACATGATACAGATGTGAATTATTTCATGGCGATCAAGAAACACGCATAATACTACATACGTGCTCCGGGAAACTTATATCCGTCACCGTCAGCCTGATTTACAGGGAAGTTTAGTCCCCCGATTTGAGCATGCCCTCTTTGAGGTAGCTCACTCCTATTAACCATTGTAGAAACTTCAGCAAAAAATCTAGTTATTACTGATTGTGGCTTCTCATCGGGATCAACAACATAATCTACTGCTGGCCCTGTCACACGTGTTTGACCTGAATCTTTACGTCCCATAAATTCCTCCAAAAAATATTATTCATAATAAACTACAAATGATTTATGTTTGCAAGCTCAACATAGACTTACTGGCTCTATCTAGTTCACCTTGGGGAATAAGCGCTAACGTTGATTCAACTTCGCCAAGCTCTAAAGTCGATCCGCGAGATAGCCAGAAATATTCTTTTGGGACAGTTATAATTTCCATTGGATTCGCAGCACTGGTAAAAATAGCGCCAATAACGCGCCCAGAATCCTCACAAGTACCTATACCGAAATAAACTAAATCGTTCATAACACATCCAACTTAAATTATGAAAAAAGCGGTTTAACAAACCCTCAAAAACTTTGCAAGCATTAGTATTCCCTCTTTCCACAAACACCTGAAAAGGTGTATATTTACTCCATGTCACGAATCTTTTTTATTCTCATGATTATTTCTATGGCTTTGGTTCTCGCCTCACTCGTCATTGGCTTATTTGCGATGATTAAAGGCGGTGAATTTAACAAAAAATACGGCAACAAGCTCATGCGTGCCCGTGTCACTCTGCAAGGTGTAGCGCTTGGATTATTTGTCTTGGCTGTATGGGCCAGAAATAGTGGTGAATAGGAGCATATAGAAGAAATGAAAGTATTAGTCCCCGTAAAACGCGCCATTGATTACAACGTAAAAGTCCGTGTGAAATCGGATGAAAGCGGCGTTGAACAAACAAATGTTAAAATGTCGATGAACCCGTTCGACGAAATTGCGATTGAAGAAGCCACGAAGCTGAAGGAAGCTGGCCAAGTCACAGAAATTGTTGCGGTCACAATTGGTCCTGATAAAGCACAAGAAACAATTCGCACAGCAATGGCTATCGGCGCCGATCGTGGTATTCATGTACAAACAGATGCACCAACAGATATTGGAGGTGTTGAGCCTCTCGCCGTTGCAAAAACATTAAAGGCGATCGTTGAGAAAGAGAACCCTGACTTCATCATCATGGGTAAACAATCCATCGATGATGATAGCAATCAGACAGGCCAAATGCTGGCAGCCCTTCTTGGTTGGGCACAAGGAACATTTGCTTCTGAACTTAAGATTGACGGCGATAAAGCAACGGTCACACGCGAGATTGATGGCGGCCTTGAAACGTTAGAGCTGAAAATGCCTGCAATCATTACAACAGATCTTCGCTTGAATGAGCCACGCTATGTGAAGCTCCCGGACATTATGAAGGCAAAGAAAAAGCAACTCGACACAATGACGCCAGATGAGCTGGGTGTTGATTACACACCGCGTTTAGAGGTTGTTAAAGTAGCTGAGCCTGCAGAACGTGTTGGCGGCGGAAAAGTTGCCGATATTGATGAACTCATTGATAAACTCAAAAACGAAGCAAAAGTAATTTAAGGGAGATGGAAGAATGTCAGTATTAGTTATAGCCGAACACGATCACAATTCTATCAAACCCGTAACACTAAACGTTGTAACAGCCGCTCGTAAAATAGATGCCGATGTACACGTTCTTATTGTCGGAACAGATTGTTCTGGCGCAGCAGAAGCAGCAAGCCGTATTCACGGCATTACAAAAGTTTTAAAATGTGATGCACCTGAGCTATCTCATCGTTTGGCAGAAAACCTCGCACCAATCATCGTTGAGGCAGCTGCGAATTACAGCCACATCATGGCCCCTGCGTCCACATTTGGTAAAAACGTGATGCCGCGTGCAGCTGCACTTTTAGATACGCAGCAGATATCAGACATTATTGCTGTTCATGATGCCGATACGTTTGACCGTCCAGTTTATGCTGGTAACGCGGTTGCCACTGTTAAGTCTTCTGATGAGAAGAAGCTCATCACTGTGCGTGGAACAGCCTTTGATGCTGTAGCCAATGATGGTGGTAATTCTCCTATTGAAGATATCGCATCAAAAGGTGATGCAGGTCTTTCAAGTTTTGTGAAACAAGAGCTTTCTGAATCTGATCGTCCTGAACTCACAGCAGCAAAAATCGTTGTCTCTGGTGGACGCGGTGTAGGATCTGCAGAGAACTTTGCCCTCATTGAGAAACTAGCCGATAAACTCGGCGCCGCCGTCGGCGCATCACGTGCGGCTGTCGATGCTGGCTACGTTCCAAACGATTATCAGGTTGGTCAAACAGGTAAAGTTGTTGCGCCTGATCTATATATTGCCGTTGGTATTTCAGGCGCTATTCAGCACCTTGCTGGTATGAGGGGTTCAAAGACAATTGTTGCGATCAATAAAGACGAAGAAGCGCCTATTTTTGGTATCGCGGATTACGGTCTTGTGGCAGATCTCTTCGACGTTGTACCTGAACTAGAGTCCAAGCTTTAATTTATATTGACATAACAAAAAAAGATCTTTAGATCGTGGCTTATGAACAGACACGACTTACAAAGAGCCTACGCAAAAGCCCTTCAAGAGATGGGTTTTGAACGTGTTCGCTCCACTCGCACGACATTTCAGGTAAATACGCGCAGATTACCAGCATGGAAAGCTCACAAATATCATACTACATCTGAAGATTTACTGCTTACGTTAACGCTTTTTGCGCGCGAAACGGCGCCCGATAATCAATACATAGGCCAAATTGCTCTACTATATAACGATGCCGTCACGTTTGATGGGTATAAACCAGGAGAACCTCTGACAATTTCAAAGGCTCCATACACCGCAGCGTCACAATATTCAGCATTTACTGATGCAAAGCTTATCAGGGCTGAACCCGTGATAATTGCGCAGCCTGTAATACAGCCATAATTGATTGGTTAATTATTCTTCGGAAAGTGCGTCCAACTTAAAGACAGAGCCCTTTGGCACTTCCATAGTTGTTTCCTCGAGATCCGCACCATCAAAATTGGTGTTATCCATTTTTGCACCTGTGAAATCAGCGCCACGTAGATCCGCGCCAAGGAAATTTGCGTAAATAAGGTTAGCCCCCTTGAAGTTCGCAGAGCGTAAGTTCGCCCCTTCAAAATCGGCATAACTTAATGATGCATTAGAAAAATCAGACGGGCTAAAGCGTTTTGTGCTCTCTCCTTGCCCAAATAAAAGAGGGTTAAAGTTTGCGCCTTTTAAGTTCGCGTGATTAAAGCGTGCGCCAGAGAATGTAGAGCCTCGTAAATCAGCTTCTTCTAAATCGCAACGCCTAAAGTCTGCACCATCAAGGGTCGCGCTTTGCATTTCAACCTTATACAGATTCATACCGAAGAAGCGTGCATTCTCAGCTTTAATTGCTGTCAGCTTCTCTTGCTTAAGTTTTTCTAGAGGGCGCAGGTCATAACCACTGAGATCAAGTTGAGCCCCCTCTTTTCCGGCTGTTTCAACCCAAACACGGTGTATTTCAATCTTCTGAGCTAGAGGCTCATCCATATCCTTAAGAGAGTTACCAATATTGGCATCCGTAATCGCATCAGATAGATCTGCATCAAAATCTTTCAAGTGTGCTAAATCAACACCCGTCAAAATAGCTGCTTTTAAATCTGCTCCGTGCAGGTTAGCTCCGCCAATTTTAGCGCCAGATAGATCAGCACCTTCCATATTTGCATCGCGCAAGTCAGCGCCCATCATATTGACGTTCGCCATGATCGCATCAGAGAAATCCGCGCTTCCTGCAAGCACACCTGTCAGCTTCGCACCAGAAAGGTTAGCACCTTTGAAATTCACACTTTGAATAGCGCCATGCGATTCACCATCACGCGCTACCCCACCTACACGGAGGTCGGCTTTATCCAAGTTTGCTTTCTCTAGGTTTGCAAATTCAATACGCGATCCACGTAAATCCGAACGAATAAAGTTACAACGGAACAAGTTTGCGCCAGATAGATCACATGCATAGAGGCGAGCTTCCTGAAAGTTTGTTCCAGATAAATCCATGCGAAGCATACTACAGCCACTAAAGTTTGCCTGCCGCATATCCTTCCCAGCCAAAGACAAATCGGAAATATCAACGTTCTGCAATATCGCACGGCGACCACCTAGTCTCCCCGATAAAAAACGCACATGTAAATCAACCATCGCATCAAGCTGATCTTGCGTTAATTTTTCTTGCTTTGAACGCGGGTGTAAAGAGCGCTCTGTATTATTTGTCAGAGCTTCTTTAATTTCAGCTGAACTTAATTTTTCAGCCTCACCGCCCAGTTGTGGAGATTCGCCAGTCATTTGTCCATTATGCCCATGAAAGTCTTAAAAAGAAATGTCTAAAACACTCAAAAAACTCAATTTTTCTAAGATAACAGCTTACTAAAGAACGCCACGGACGGCGGAGAACTCCAGTTTGCATCACCTTCAAATATATAAAGCAACTGCCCGTCAGGATTGAGTAAAAAAGTTGTTGGTATGCCGCGCATGGGGATATTCCGTTGTATGTCTCCATCTTTATCGAAATAAAGAGCAAAATCTTCAATACCGCGGCGTTTTAAAAACGCAGCCAAACGCTCCTGATCGCCTGTCATATCCAAAGAAACGGCAACAACATCAAAAGGCTTATCTCTGAATATATGCTTTAGCTCCTGCAATGTTGGTAATTCAACCACACACGGGCCGCACCAAGTCGCCCAAAAATTAACAAGCGTATATTTTCCCTTAAAATTATCCCATGAAACCTTTTCGCCTTCAGGGTTCAAAAAAGATAGCTTTGGTAGCGGCTTTGGATCTTCAAAATGCTTCTTTGTCTTAAAATCAAAAGCCTTTAACGGCTTGTCCTCTTGTGGGCTCTGAGGTTCATCCAGCACAACAATCACGTCGCTATCTTGCTGTGCGCTCCAATAACCTATCGATAATGAGATAAAAAACAGCAAAAAGAGCGCCGTCACAAATAGAGATACTTTTTTATAAACTGATCGTTTTGTCATGGGCGCTAATTTACACGATTTTTCCTAAAAAACCTTGCGTAAAAGAGACAGAAATGGTCTTTTGCTAACCATTATGAATAAGTTTGTACCATTAACAGTTCTAACTTTGGGAGTACTAGGCACGCTTTGCGCGTGCGGTGTCAAACCAAGCCGTGTCGATCCGCCAAGTGGCGTTGAATCAAAACCGTTTCCTTCGAATTATCCGAAGAACATAAGCCAATAAAATAAAAAACAAATATAACGAGATAAAAATGACTGGATTTACCGAAATCGACGGTGTTTTACATGCCGATAATGTACCTCTTACACAAATTGCTGCTGAATATGGCACTCCCACTTACGTGTACTCAGCTTCTGAAATAAAAAAACAATATGACGCTTTGGCTGGCGCAATGCAAAAAGCATTACCGGCAGATCGTCAGCCTTTGCTTTGTTACGCGTGTAAAGCAAACAGCAACGTTGCAATTCTTAGCTACCTAAGGTCACTGGGCTGCTCTCTTGAAATCGTATCAGAGGGTGAGTTGAAGCGCGGCCTGAAAGCAGGCTTTAAAGCAGAACAAATCGTATCAACAGGTGTTGGTAAGCAGCGTAGCGAAATTATTGCGGCGCTTGAGGCAGGCATTCACCAGTTCAACGTAGAGTCTCTTCCAGAACTGGAACATATTGATCAGATTGCTGGCGAAATTGGCAAAAAAGCTACCATCGTTTTCCGCTTAAACCCAAATGTTTCTGGTGGCGGACATCATAAGATCTCAACAGGCCGTCGCCGTGACAAATTTGGTATTAGCGAAGATTCAATTTACGGTGCCTATCAAATTGCTGCTGAAATGGAAAACGTTGAACCTGTTGGGTTATCCGTTCATATCGGATCTCAGGTGTTCACTGTAGAATCTTTTAAAACGGCGTTCTCTAAACTACCTGACATCGTGAACAACATCCGCGCACAAGGGAATACTGTGACACGTCTTGATATCGGTGGTGGTTTCCCAATCGTATACAAAGATGAGAAGCTTTTGGATCTGGATCGTTACGCCGAATGGGTGCGTGATATTATTCTTCCGCTCGATACAGAAATCATTATGGAACCTGGTCGTTACCTTGTTGGTAATGCTGGCGCACTCTTAAGTGAAGTATTGTATGTCAAAGAGACACATGATCAGGACTTCCTCGTTCTTGATGCTGCGATGAATGACCTCATTCGCCCTACTCTATATGAGGCGTATCACGGTATTGAAGCAGTTGAGAACAGAGATCGCCCAGAGCATAATTATGACGTTGTTGGCCCAATTTGTGAGACGGGTGATACATTCACGCAAGGACGTGATCTGCCAGAAATGAAGCAAGGTGAGCTCGCTGTGATTAAATCAGCCGGCGCGTATGGGTATTGTATGGCTTCAAACTACAACACACGTGGCCGTCCAGCAGAAATCTTTGTTCATGAAGGTAAATCATATGTTATTCGCGCGCGCGAAACGCTTGATGAAATCATCGATCAGGACACAGTACCTGACTTTTTGTCTGCTTAATGGTTGAATAAATGAGCAAGAAGAAAAAAGCTGTAATTATTTTACTCACTATCCTGCTAAGCCCGATTGTTGGCTGGATAGTTTTTGGTGGCGGCAAATATCACATTTGCCGACAAATCTACACAGGTAATGCAAACAAGATACAATCTAAGTGCACAGCACCTCTCAGGAGCAACGGCCCTTCTGCGGCTGATTTACTAAGGGACACTGGTGTCAAAGTAGATAGAGAATAAAAAGCTACAGCTGAACAGCAAATGAGATATTAACTGAATCAAATTCGGCGGAAGACTCTTTATATTCCGCCGAAAACTGATACGACGCATCTGGATCAAGAACATCAACATCGGGCGTAATACGCCATTCCACCATTTGATCATCAGATTCTGCTGACCTTAATGTCGCGACCAAATCAGGAACAGATACTGGGTTACTTTTCAGGTTCAGAATACTGCCGCGTACCAAAAGCACCTCTTCACCGCGTTTTTTAACAATATTCGCTGTCGCTCTTTCAATAATGAGCCCCTCTCCCGCCAAAGGCATATCAAAACCAACAAGCTTGTAGAAACCTGCAGACGGTGGCCATTTTTCAATCATAGCGTCTTTAGAGGCAAGAACATAACCCATCAAACCGCAGAAAATTACAAAGGCCAGACCATGGGCAACCATACGGCCAAAACGCCCTTCTTGTCTGACATCATCCGCAAACGCAGGTAAATTTGGATTCCTCACGAGGAGATCATCGTCATCATCATCCTCAGCGCGTGGTTTTACAGATTCAGGAATACTCTCGCTGCCGTCATCCTCAACAGATTCTTCATGACACTGCCCAGAAAACCCAATCTCTTGATCCTCTACGGCACTAGAGACAACCTCATTGATACTATCTACATCTGGAACACGAATGTCATTATCGTAATCATCGTCTTCAAGTGCGTCCGCAAGCGCACTGAGATCTACCTCTTTGCTTTCATCAGGATCTTGAAACCATTGGTGACCACACTTCGTACAACGTACAGTTCTACCGTCTTCACCAATAGCAGCAGAAGCAACAAGGTAACGCGCACGACAGGATGGACAGCTTAAGATCATAAAACTCGGGCCAAATTCTCTTTAAATCTTTTATATTTAATACAAAAACCTATAATGAAGATTACACAAATTCAATAGAGCAAACGAAAAACAGAGCAATCCATGCCCGTAAAATATTTAAAAGTTACGTTCTTGTTTGGTATTACGGCATCTCTCGTAATGCTATCGTCAATCCAAAACAGCGCTTCTGCCAAATGTAGTGTTGATAACAAGCTCTGCATTATGGAAGAACTGCAAGAGACGGCAAAGACGATCGAAAACAAAAGCTGGCGTGATAAGACATACAGAGAACTTGCCAAATCTTATACATATGAAGGTTATCCGGACAAAGCGATTGCCCTGATTGATAAAATTGAAACTCCCGATACAAAGGCGATGACCATTCGCGGTATTGGATTTGCCGCGGCTGACAGCAAGTGGCCTACAGAAAAATATGCGCCGCTATTTGAAAAACTGACTGCCAAAGCCGATCAAATTGAGCACCCGCCATCACAAGCCATAGCTTACACATACGTTGCAATGGCACAGGCTTTTGCCAAGGATGATGTCGGCGCCATGGCGACAGCAAAAGCGATGACAAATGGTGCGCTTCGTCACAAAGCTTTTGCGGAAACAGCGGAAATACAAGCAGAGCGTGGTGATTTTACTGCCGCTTTCGAAAGCATTAAACAAATCGACAGTGAAGCCTTCAAAAACAAAGCCTATTCGACTGTTGCAAAAATTTTTACCAAGCAAGGACAGTTAGCCGAGGCGTACAGCGCCGCTCAAAATATTACGAACACATATAATCGCACGCAAATTCTTCAGCAAATTCTGAACAAAGGAAACCCTGAAGAAGAAATGCCTTCAACCTCAGGTAACTAAAGAACCATGATTAAGTTCGAACATGTTGGTTTACGTTACGGCGTTGGCCCTGAAGTTTTAAGTGATATTAACTTCACCTTGGAACCAGGCTCTTTTCGCTTTTTATCCGGCCCCAGTGGCGCCGGTAAAACATCGCTCATGTCCTTACTTTATTTAGGGCGCAAGCCGACACGCGGACTTGTGACAATGTTTGGACAAAATATCGGGCAACTAGACCGCAAGCAATTGAGCCGTTTGCGCCAGAAAATCGGCGTTGTCTTTCAAGACTTCCGACTTCTTAACCACATGTCCGCTTTTGACAATGTCGCCCTGCCTTTACGTATTCAAGGTATGAGTGAAAAAGATATCAAGAATAACGTAGACGAACTTCTCGAATGGGTTGATTTGGGTGAATACAAATATGCGCTGCCAAGTACGCTTTCTGGTGGACAGCAGCAACGCATTGCCGTTGCACGCGCGGTTATTACCCGCCCACGTCTTCTTCTCGCAGATGAACCGACTGGTAACCTTGATGATGAAATCGGCTTTCGCCTTTTAAGCTTGTTTGACCAACTTAACAAAATGGGTACGACAGTAATTATCGCATCACACAACCAAGCACTTATGGATCGCTTTGATCACGAGCGGCTCATTCTAGATCAAGGAAACTTAAGCATTCACCAGCCACGTAGCTGGATGAAAGAAAAACTGGAGAGTATGTTTTAATGCTGTCGAACTTACTTCCGAAAAAAGAGCGCTATCTTGGCCTTGCTGTTCGCAAGCGTCGCTATGATTTGCCGCTTGATCGCAATGCAGGAAATAAATTCATTTCTATGCTCATTGCACTCATGACCATACTGCTTATGCTATCTTTAACAGGCGCATTCGCTCTTTCAGAAATTGCAGGGCGTTGGTCTTCAGGTTTAGAAGGAAAAGCCAGTATCGAAGTTCCAGCAAAAGACCTCAATAATGTCCTCATTGATGCCGATACAGTTCAAAAACAAACAGCCGAGATTGCGATCTTTTTAGAAAACGATAAATCAATTGATAAAATCACTGTTCTGCGTGAAGAAGAAATATTAAAGCTTGTTGAACCGTGGCTCGGCACACTAGGTGGCAACATCAATCAACAAGACACGCCGCTTCCGGGTATCATCTCCCTTTCCTTTCATAAAGGACAAGAAATCAACGAAGATGGCCTTCAAAAAGCTATTGAAAAAATTGCACCTCAAGCACGTTTAGATACGCACCAAAGCTGGCTCAACGACATCCTAAAGCTTACAGGATCACTGCGTTTTGCCGCACATATGGTTGTCGTTGTCATCGGATTAACAACGATTGTTACTATTGCGGGAGCCGTACGCACACGTCTATCGGCTTATAAAGAAGAGTTGGAGTTATTACATCTTATGGGCGCGGGCGATGCATATATTGCGAACCAACTACAGCGTCATACACTTATACTTGCTTTGCAAGGTAGCATTGTAGGCCTGATTGTCGGTGGTCTCATATTATTTACGCTCAATATGCTCTTATCGAGCCATGAACTAGCTCTTCTACCCGATTTCACTCTCTCAACAGGACAAAAAACTACGCTATGCCTGCTCCCGGCCTTTATTTCGGGGCTCGCCCTGTTAACAGCGCGCTTGACAGTCTTGCGTACCCTAGTACAGATGCCGTAAAGTGCGCCCATGTTCTTAAAAACGATTACGTTTCTTTCCATGACATTTCTGACGCTGTTCATTATCTGGGCGGGTGGCTTGCTGTGGTTTGCCACAAATATTACATATAGCGGTTCTCCTGATATGGAGGCCCCAGCCGATGCGATTATCGTATTAACAGGCGGAACGAAACGTGTTCAAACGGGTGTAGCCCTCCTAAAAGAAACATCAACGACCGATCTCTTCATCTCTGGTGTTAACCCTGACGTTACAGAAAAAGACATTCTTCCTAAGGAAGACGGTTCCTTATGCTGTATTACCTTGGGCTATAAGGCCAGTAATACGCGAGAAAATGCAGAAGAAGTCGCAAAATGGATCGACACAAAAGACATAAAAACCATTCGCCTTGTGACCTCGAATTATCATATGATCAGGGCCATGCTGGAATTTCAAAAATTGATGCCAGATCTAAAAGTTATTGCGCATCCCGTCACACCCGAGAATTTTAATATGTGGGATAGCAAATTCTGGCCTATTACCTTCTCCGAATATAATAAGACGCTGCTTATCTGGCTGCAGTTCAAACAAGCGTAACAAACAGGTTTATTACTCGTGATTTTTATACGTTCCCTTATTTTTAATATTTTCTTTTATGGCCTGACGGCTGTGATGTGCATTGCTTTTATTCCTGCACTCCTTCTTTCAAGACCATATATCTTAGGCCTAACAAAGTTTTATGTTGGTTGCGTATACTTTTTGGAAAAATACATCGCAAACTTAGACTATGAAATCAGGGGCAAAGAGTATTTACCTCAAGGGCAATCCTATATTGTTGCGGCAAAACACCAATCAGCATACGAAACGTTAAAGCTGCACCACCTTTTTGGTGATCCTACTATCGTTCTAAAGCGTGAATTACTCAGTCTTCCACTATTCGGGAAGTTCCTGAAGAAGCTCGACGTCATACCGATTAATCGTAAGAACAAAGAAGAAGCGATCAACTCTATTCTTGAGGGCGCTGAAAGAATGAAAAGTCAGAAACGCCCGATCGTTATCTTCCCACAAGGAACGCGTGTCGGCGTTCAAATATCATCCAAGAAAAAACCTTACAAAGGCGGTATTGCTAAAATGTATCAGAACACTGATATGTCTGTCGTTCCGCTCGCACTGAATACAGGCATGTATTGGTCTCGAAACAGTTTCTTTAAAAAGCCAGGTAAAGTCATCTTTGAATTCTTACCACCGATTGAACCAGGTCTTCCTGACAAACAAGTCATGAAAGCACTGGAAGATCGTATTGAAGAGAAAACAATGCAGCTTATGCATGAAGCAAAAACACGCTATCCATATCTAGAAACACCACCTGCACTTCCCAAGCCAGAAGAAGTAGCTTAGTCTGTCTTCTTAATTAGCTTCATGTCCTCAGGGTCTGCTTGCCCTGCATCGACAATCGCGCTTCTTATATCGCGCGTCTCTGCGAAGCTTTTATAAAGATAGTCTCCATCCTGTTTCCGGATTGCTCTTTGAAGCGCTGTAAGATCTTCAGAAAAACGCTGTAAAATCTCAAGTACCGCTTCTTTATTATTCAAGAACACATCACGCCACATAGTTGGATCAGATGCAGCAATACGCGTAAAGTCACGAAAACCAGAAGCCGAGAATTTGATCACTTCTGATTTAATATCATCTTCCAGATCATTCGCTGTTCCCACAATTGTGTAAGCAATGAGGTGCGGTAAGTGTGATGTGATGCCAAGAACAAGGTCATGGTGTCCTGGCCCCATGATTTCAATATTTGAACCACAAGCCTCCCAAAACTTGGTCATTTTCTCAACGGCTTTGAGTTCTGTGTGATCTTGCGGCGTTAAAATACACCAGCGATCTTCAAAGAGCTCTGCAAAGCCCGCTTCAGGACCAGAAAACTCTGTCCCTGCAATCGGGTGACCTGCAATAAAGTGAACTCCTTCCGGAACATGCTTTTGCGTTTGATTGATGACTTCTTTTTTGACAGAGCCAACATCAGAAACAATCGCGCCCTCTTTCAAATTTGGCGCAATTTTTTCCATGACCTCACCCATCTTACCGACAGGTACAGAGAGAATAACAAGATCGCTGCCCTTAACACTGACAGCTAAATCAGTTAGCGCAGCATTTGCTAGTTTAAGTGAGAGGACTGTATTACACACTTCTTGCGATACATCACCGCAGATGATCTTTTCTGCAAGGCCGTGCTTTTGGATCGCACGCGCCAGCGATGAACCGATAAGGCCGAAGCCAATAATTGTAATTTGTTTAAACATCATTTTGATGACTTTCTAAATAAACGAGCCTGTTTGCTTTACCTATTTTCTTAAGCACAGGCATAAATTTGATACAAAACTAAAGGGTAAAAAACAAAAGATATATTCCGCCTATGCGGAATAGTTCACATATGCAGCTGCATAGCGAGTGAAAGACGTCAAAAATGGTGCATTTGTCTTCATTATGTCTTTAAATATGCGGAAATTGCTTCAAGTGCAAGCTCCATTTCATCTTTAAGCCCCATTGAGATACGCAAATATGTCGGTAAGCCATAGCCACCGATCTGGCGTACAAAGATATTACGTTCTTTTAAGAACTGGCGACAACCTTCTGCGCGCGCTTCGTCACCAAAATCAGCAATAATGAAATTCCCCTGCGATGGGACAACGGATAAACCTAAATCACTCAGTTCCTTTGTCATCAGATGACGCATTTCTTTATTATGAGAGATACTTTTTTCAACGAATGCGTCATCTTCTAACGACGCAACACCTGCTGCCTGCGCGATAGCATTCACATTAAACGGGCTGCGAATACGGTTTAAGATATCAATAATCTCATCACACGCGTGCCCCCAACCAAGACGTAAACCACCAAGACCATAAAGTTTTGAAAATGTACGCGTCACGACAATATTATCGTGCTGTTCCACCAGATCATGCCCCGCTGTGTAATTTGGATCATCAACGAACTCTGCATATGCACTGTCTAGAACAAGGATGACATTCTCTGGGAGCTGCGCGTGAAACGCTGTGACTTGATCACGCGTCCAATATGTTCCTGTTGGATTATTTGGGTTCGCGAGGAACACAATTTTTGTTTTATCGTTTACCTTATCAAGAAGCGCCTGCGGATCAGCAGTTAAATCTTTTTCTTGCGCGCTCACTGGCGTTGCACCAAAAGCCATAGCGCTAATAGGGTACATCAAAAAGCCGTGCTGAGAATAGAGAACTTCATCCCCTTCACCAGCATACGCCTGACAGAGAAGTTCAATAATATTATCTGAACCCGCGCCGCAGATAATATTTTTAAAATCGATATTATTTTTTTCTGCAAGCTTCTGACGTAACGCCGTTGCATCTCCATCAGGATAGCGATGCGCATCACTCGCTGCTTCCTGCATTGCCTTAACGGCCAGTGGTGATGGACCAAACGGTCCTTCATTTGAAGAAATTTTGATAAGGCGCTCAGAACTACCAGATTTACTCTCACCAGGCACATAGGGCGCGATATCAAGGATCGTCTTCTTTGTCTGGAACTGCGCCATTATTCAGCGGCCTTCGGCGCAGCTGGTATAACACTTTCCTGCGCTGCAATTGTTTTTGAATACTGGCAAGGCACAGGGTAACCACCAATACAGGTAATATTTACACCTTCTTCTCCAAGTAGAGAACGAAGCGCTTCAACATCTTTACCATCCTGAGTGATATAACCATCAACTTCGAGAAGGTGTTTGTGATCCTGATCGTTATTACTATCATGCTTTGTTGAAATACTGAGCGGTTTTAATCCCGCCTCTTCTGCTTTTGACGCCACACGCGCGCGGCTAATACGTTCTTCGCAATCAATCATAAGGAAAGAACGATCTTCACCCGATTCATCAAAGCCAGCTTTCGCAACAACAAGGGCGCGTTTATCTGGGTTTGGTTCACTTGGATCATCTCCATGCGGCAGGCGCACAATCACCTGAATTGAATCATCTGTGTCCGATCCCAAACAATCCCACCATGGGTTTTCATCCTGATCTTTTGGCCAGGGAAGAACTGCAAAGTTGGCTTTCCCTTCACGCACAGCAGCAATCGCCGTGAGGTTTGTCGGCGTACGTGACATTGGCAAACAGCTACCAAAATAATCTTTTGCTAAATCCCAATATTCAGGATGCTCTTCATCATTCGCCACAACAACCTTCAGACCCGTTTGCAGTAGCGAAACGGCGCCCACAAGCTCACGCCAAATACGAACGACAGCCATCTCAGGCAGCACACCACTATGCTTGGATAAAAGGCGTCGGATCATACGTGCTTCACGCGCTGGTTGAACAATTTCAATGTTGTTCTTCCGCTTTTCTTCACCGATTTGCAAAACCAACTCTGCACGCTCCCTCAATGTTTCATGAATGCGCGTATCGAGTGCGTCAATCTTTTGACGGATTTCATCTAATTCTTTTGATTTATAAGGTTTGTGAGCCATAACTATGGTATAAAAGATTTCTTTGAAAATGTAAGCCCCAAAGTAACTAATTATGCCGATTATTAAACATTCTGATCTGCCAACCTATGATCGCCTCCTGGAAGAAGGTCGTCCAATCCTTCCTTCTGAGCGCGCCCTTCATCAAGACATCCGTGAGCTTCACATTGGTTTTTTGAACATCATGCCTGATGCCGCCCTAGAAGCAACAGAGCGTCAATTCTTCCGCCTTATCGGCGAAAGTAACCGTGTGGCGCAGATTTACATTCATCCCTTTACGCTTCCGATTTTTGATCGTGATGAAGCAACACAGGCACATATTGATAAATATTATGAACCTTTGGAACAGATACGGACCGACGGTCTCGATGCGCTCATTGTGACGGGTGCGAATGAAGAAACAAATCCACACGTCAGTGAAGAAGGCACATGGGGACCGCTTCGTGATGTTCTCGACTGGGCTTACAATAACGTCGCATCAACAATTTGCTCATGCTTTGCTTCTCATGCAATGTTGACTTATATACACGGCCAAGTTCCAACATGGCGTGATGATAAACGATGGGGTGTATATTCTCATCGCGCAATCGACAAAGATCATCCGCTTATCCGTGGGATGAATACGCGCTTTGATCTGCCACATTCACGTTACAGCGAAATCACGCGCGAACAGTTTGAAAAAGCAGGCATGAAAATTCTTGTCGAAAGCCCTGAGGCCGGCGTTCACATGGCTACATCCAAAGATGGCTTTAGACAAATTTGTTTCCAAGGTCACCCTGAATACGACACAGTCAGCCTATTCAAAGAATATAAGCGCGAAGTGACCAATTACTTAAATGGAGAACGTGAGGATTACCCGCCCTTCCCACTTAACTATTTTAATGAAGAAGCAGCGGCAGTTCTCAATGACTTCAAAGAACGCACATTAAATGGTGAAACGCTCGAATTTCCGGAAGAACAACTATCAACCATGCTTGAAAACACATGGGCAGATAGCGCACGTTCTGCAATTTCCAGCTGGATTGGTAATGTCTACCAAGTGACCAACGTGGATCGCAAAAAGCAATTCATGGATGGTATTGATCCTGCCAACCCGCTTGGACGTTAATTATCTCGACTAAAAACTTTCGGTGTAGGCACAGGCTTTGGGTTAAGTGCTTTCTTTACCTGTGCACTAGATGTAATAGGCGCCGGCGTTCCTCTACCCTTTGTTGCATAAAGCTGCTTTGACGCTTCAATGATATGAACACCACCAAGCGCCGGATAAACAAAGCGACCAATTTTCTCGAAGATAAACGCCATACGAAGCCACAATGGGTTTTGATACGCTGGTGTAAATATCGCTTGGCATGTGCGTTCATGCACAAACAGATTTTCTTTCAAAAATGTTTCTATTTGCTTTGCCGAATAAGGCTGTCCCTGCCCGAGTGGTGACCAATCCGCGCGCGACCACAAGCCCATACGGTTAGGCACAATAATAATAATTTTACTCGTACTTTTCAAAACACGGTACATCTCTTCAAACGCTTCTTCAGGATGATCTAAAAACTCAAGGTGGTGGCAAACGATCATGCGATCAACCGAGTTTGTCTCTAATGGAAGCGCATGCTCATCGCCAAGAGATACCAGATTTTTTTCATTCTCGGGCCATTGATGCACTCCTAGATTAGGAGACATTACACAGAAACTGCGTTCCGCTTCATCCATAAATGGTTTCATGTATGGTGGGGCATAACCAACACCGACATAGCGCAAATGCTTTTCAGGAGACCATAGCTCCAAAACACGCGCGCGTATAAGCGAGCGAATAACTCGTCCTGTTATACCGTTATAGAAACTTTTGAGATCATAGGCGGTTGGATAGCGCATAAGTCACTCTACCCCGCGACCTATAACCGATCAAGGATTTGCGCGATTAAAGGGATATCCGCTTCGGGCATCGGCATGTCGTACATTTCCTTAGGCTGCACCCACTTAAACGCCTGACCTTCTTTTGATTGCGGTGTTCCGTTCCACATGCGGCACGCATAAACAGGCATCAAAAGGTGAAACTTTTCATAGGAGTGAGATGCAAAGGCAATCGGCGTTAAACAACATTCACGCACATCAATACCAAGCTCCTCATCCAGCTCACGGCAAAGCGCAAACTCCGGGCTCTCCCCTTCATCGACTTTACCACCAGGAAACTCCCACAACCCTGACATAGATTTTCCTTCTGGGCGTTGCGCCAAAAAAATACGGCCTTCCTTATCAATAAGGCAGACCGCAGAAACCAGTATGATGGGAAGACCTGAAGGAACCGTGTTACGCGGTTGCTCTAATGCTTCAAGACATCCCATAATCTATTTACTTTCTTAAATATTATTCGCCAGCAGCAGAAGCTGTTTGACCGAAAGCATTTTGACCATCAGCCATAGGCTTACCATTAATATCGAATTGCTCAATATCTGCATCTTTACGCCACTTGGCTAACATTTCCTCTAACTTTCCGCGACGAAGTTCTGCATCGATAGCAGGCTTCATTTCTTCCAACGTTGGTTTTGGTTGCTGACGCGCATCTGTGACCGCAATAACGTGATAGCCAAATTGCGTTTGCACAGGTGCTTTAGAAACATCGCCTTTTTTCATAGAAAATGCTGCATCTGCAAATTCAGGAACCATGTCTGCTTTTGCAAAATAACCAAGATCACCACCTTTTGGTCCAGTTGGTCCAGTGGACAGCTCCTTCGCAAGATCAGCAAAGTTAGCACCTTCACCTAAACGTTTAATTGCTACCTTAGCTTCTTCTTCTGTTTTCAGAAGAATATGACTTGCACGGCGTTGTTCAACATCAGGTTGCTTTGCAATAAATTCGTCGTAAGCTTTTTTAACTTCGGCATCTGAGATTTCTTTAGCGACTTCACGTTGAAGATATACATTACGAACGATCTGCTGTTTTGCCATATCGATTTGTGTCAAAACCTCTGGATCTTCCATAAGATTAGCTTCATTTGCACGATTTTGAACCAAACGTGTGTTAATTGTTTGCTCGAGCGCTAATGGATAAACAGTTTGCGCAGGTAGTTGCTGTAGATTCTGCGGCATTGATTTAATGTAACGATACACATCAACACGTGTAATGTCTTTGCCATCAACTTTGGCAACTACTGGATTACCTGGCTCAATAACAACCGCGTTCTCTTCTGGAGCTGCTTCTTCTTTTTGCTCACCAGCAGCAGCTTCAACTTCCGAGTTTTCATTCGCAGCCATTTCTTCTGCTTCCTGTGGCGCCGGTTGACCATAACCAGGGCTTTGAGCAACTTCATCGTTACCATCGCCTGCAGATTGAGACATATATGCCATTGCACCGCCTGCCGCGATAATGACAACAGCCAGAATACCGAGTAGGCCCTTGTTGCTTTTCTTTTCTGTTGCTTGTGTTTCAGCCATTTTTAAATCCTTTTTTTCGTAAATTCGAAACGATCTTTTCAAAATATGCCTAAAATGTAGCTCTTAAGCGCCAGAACGCAAGCCCTAAATGTTGAATTGTCCGTGTTATTCCTGTGACTTAATTATGGCATAGACCGCAGATGCATTGACCTATAGCCTTTCACCCCTTATATGAATATGACTCTTATAAAAGAAAGGCTACCCGTGTTATCACTCGCGCAAAAACTCTTTGGTTCCAGTAATGATCGTCAGCTCAAAAGACTGACGGTAAATATCGAGCCTATCAATGCTTTAGAAGCGGAATGGGAAAAGCTTTCTGATGATGAATTAAAAGGCAAAACAGAAGAATTTCGCAAACGTTTAAAAGACGGCGAAACGCTTGATGATATTATGCCAGAAGCTTTTGCAACGGTACGCGAAGCATCAAAAAGAACATTGGGCTTGCGTCCATTTGATGTTCAATTAATCGGTGGATTGGCTCTTCACAAAGGAATTATCGCTGAGATGAAGACGGGTGAAGGTAAAACACTTGTTGCCACCCTTCCCGCTTACCTGAATGCAATTGAAGGTAAAGGTGTTCACATCGTCACAGTGAACGACTACCTCGCAGAGCGTGATTCAAAATGGATGAGCGCGATTTACAATTTCCTAGGACTATCCGTCGGCTGTATTACAGGCAACATGCTCGATGTAGATCGTGTAACTGCTTATGCTTCGGACATCACTTACGGTACAAACAACGAATTTGGTTTTGATTATCTTCGCGACAACATGAAATTCCGTTTGGAAGATATGGTTCAGCGCCCGTTTAACTTCGCAATTGTCGATGAAGTTGACTCGATTTTGATTGATGAAGCGAGAACGCCTCTTATCATTTCAGGTCCATCCGAAGGATCAACAGAGCTTTATGTTGAAGTCAACAAACTCATTCCAAGCATCAGTGATGATGATTTTGAACTGGATGAAAAAACACGCTCTGTAAACTTCAATGAAAACGGTAACGTAAAAATTGAAGAGCTCTTAGAAAAGAATGGGTTGATTCAAGAGGGTAACTTATACGATCCGCAAAACATCTCTCTGGTTCACCATGTAAACCAGGCATTAAAGGCGCACAAGGTTTTTGCTCGCGACACAGATTACATTGTTAAAGATGACAAAGTGATCATTATTGATGAATTCACTGGTCGTATGATGGAAGGTCGCCGCTTCTCTGAAGGATTGCACCAAGCCTTAGAAGCAAAAGAAGGTGTTGCCATTCAAAACGAAAACCAAACGCTGGCCTCTATCACATTCCAGAACTACTTCCGCATGTACCCGAACCTTGCTGGTATGACAGGGACAGCGATGACAGAAGCAACAGAATTTGCAGAGATTTATAATCTTGGCGTCCTAGAACTTCCAACAAACGTACCAATCGCACGTATCGACCATGACGATAAAATCTACAAATCAATGCTCGATAAATTTGAGGCGATTGTTGATCTCATTGATGATTGCCAACAGCGCAAACAACCTGTTCTTGTCGGTACTGTTTCGATTGAAAAATCAGAACTTCTTTCTTCGTTCCTGAAGAAAAGAAAGATCAAACACAACGTCCTTAACGCACGTCACCATGAACAGGAAGCGCAAATCATCGCTCAAGCTGGTTGTCCTGGAGCTGTGACTATTGCCACAAACATGGCGGGTCGTGGTACCGACATTAAGCTCGGCGGTAACTTAGAAATGCGTCTTGCTGATGAAATTGGTGAAGATTGGGAAAACCAAAAAGACGATAAGTCCGTTGCCAAAAAGATTGAAAAGATCACATCAGAGATCGAGCGTGACAAAGAAACAGTGCACGAGGCTGGCGGCCTGTGCGTTATCGGTACAGAGCGTCATGAATCACGCCGTATTGATAACCAGCTCCGTGGTCGTTCTGGTCGTCAAGGTGACCCAGGCGCGACAGTTTTCTTCCTCTCTGTTGAAGATGATCTGATGCGTATCTTTGCCGCTGATAAAATGGAAGCACTACTAAAGAGTGGTATCGGCCTGAAAGATGGTGAAGCGCTAACGCACCCATGGCTGTCAAAAGCTCTCGAAAAAGCGCAAGCACGTGTTGAGCAGCAGAACTTCGAAATTCGTAAGAACTTGCTGAAATTCGATAACGTCATGAACGACCAACGTAAAGTGATCTATGAGCAGCGCCGTGAAATCATGGAAGCTGGTGACAACCTTGATGAACTCGTCACAGAAATGCGTCATGATGCCATCATTGATATTGTTGAAGCAGGCATCCCGATGAATTCCTACCCTGAACAGTGGGATACCGAGCTTATCAAAAATGACTGTCAGCGATTGCTTAACTTAGACCTACCTGTTGATGAATGGGCAAAAGAAGAAGGCATCGCCGAGCCAGAAATCGAAGAGCGTATTATTGAAGCTTCTGATACAAAGATGGCTGAGAAAAAACAACTCGCAGGAAAAGATATGTTCCGCGAGCTGGAAAAATCATTCGTGCTTCAAATTCTAGATCAAAACTGGAAAGAACACCTACTCAGTCTCGACCACCTTCGTCAGGGTATTAACCTACGCGCCTTTGGTCAGCGTGACCCGCTTAATGAATATAAAACAGAAGCGTTCGCTCTCTTTGAACAAATGTTGTTTAATTTACGTGAAACGGTGACGCAGACAATCTCACTTGTTGAAGTGAACGTTGATGAGCAAATGCTCAAAGCACTTCAGGAAAAGCAGGAAGAAGAACTGGCAATGAAAGAAGGCCGCTCTGACCCTGCCCTCATGGGAACAGGCGCACCACAATCAGAAGATACAGTGCAACCGTTCCCAGAAAAACGTGAGTTCGATAAAAACGACTCAACGACTTGGGGTAAAGTGCCGCGTAATGCTCCTTGCCCGTGTGGTTCAGGCAAGAAGTATAAACACTGTCACGGTAAAGTATAATTAAGCGTTTCTTTTTAAAAAATCAGGAACGCTCATAATCTTGGATCCACCAAACTTTGCCCAGCCGTGGCCAATTCCTCCAGTCGATGTCTCTACATACCTATGTTGTGATATCAGTACAAAACTGTGGGCTAAGCCGCCTTCTTTTTTCTCATCCATAACAGTTAACACTTCAACAGCATTGCCTTTGGATGTTATAGGCACGGCACCATTATTAAAGCGCAGTGTAATATCACTACCTCGTCCTTTTTCGGCACCAGTATATGAAGCAATCTCAATAGTATCCAATGCGTGGATGGGCACACCATGACTTTCTCTTTGTCCTTTAAGATCAGAAGAATCTAAATTCCATGGCAGCGTTAAAAATTGTACGTTAGTCATACTCAACCTCTACATATATTATTTATTGTATACAAAAACCACAGCTGCGAAATTATGTCAATTATTTTGTAGGAGCAGTCACGCGTATCTGCACAAGCTGGTTACGCTGGCGGCGCATAATATCAAACTGAAAATCATAGAAAATGAAGCTCTGCCCTGTATCCGGTAGTGTTTGCGCTTCGTGAATGATCAAGCCAGCAAGCGTTGAGTAATCTTCATCATCCGGCAGATCCCATTCAAATTCACGGTTTAAATCACGGATCGTCACGTCACCATCAATGAGATAAGAGCCATTAGCCTGCTTCTTCACACCTGTCACGGCTTCATCATGCTCATCATCAATCTCACCGACGATCTCTTCTAAGATATCTTCGAGCGTGATAATCCCCATGAACGCTCCATATTCATCCACCACAACGGCGAAATGTTCACGGCGTTGACGGAATGCCTGAAGTTGGTCAACAAGCGTTGTACTCTCAGGAACAAACCATGGATCAGACGCTATTTCTTCAATCTCAATATGTTGATGAATGCCTGCTTGTGCTCTCAATTCGCGCAACAAAGCCTTCGCATGAAGCACTCCAATGATATTATCGTTATCTTCTCTATACACAGGTAAGCGTGTGAAGTTACTGCCCAAAACATCATCGATAATTTTTTCGATCGGATCATTCGCGTCAATCATTTCAACGTTCTTACGGTGCGTCATCACCTCTTCAACGTCGACTTCATCAAGATCCAAAATAGAACGAAGCATCGCGCGCTGTTCCTGCACATCATTCTCATCCCCCTCTTCTCCTTCATGAAGATCAATCACACCACGTAAAACTTCAACATGGTTACCACGAGATACAAGAGACAAGTCCGTTCCAAATAAGCGCAATGTTTTACGCACGATCCAATTCACAAGCTCAGCAATTGGAGCAAAAACAAACACGACAACATTAATAATAGGCGCAATCGCAACCGCCATCTTATCAGCGTTATGAAGCGCATAAGTTTTTGGAAGCACCTCAGAGAAAATCAAGACAAGAAGCGTCATCACAAGCGTGGCATAAACGACGCCCGCTTCACCGAACAGTGAAATCAAAATGCTCGTCGCTAAAGCTGAAGCCAAGATATTTACGAGGTTATTTCCAAGCAGAAGCGCACCGATAAGGCGTTCCTTCTTTTCACGAATGCGGTTCACTAAACCTGCGCGTTTATTCCCTTCTTTTTCCCAACCATGCAGACGCGCACGCGAAGCGGCTGTCATCGCTGTTTCAGATCCAGAAAAGAAACCTGATAAGAAGAGAAGAATAAAAACGATAAAGATTGAAAGACCTAAGCCCATTGTTGCCCTACTGCTGTAAATGATCGTTGAGAACGCTCATCACAACAGCTTCATCAACGTCATATGATTGAAATGATTCACCAATGCCGCGCGCTAAAATAAATCCTATTTTGCTGCCGACAGCTTTCTTATCGCGCGTCATGTTATCCCATAACTCTTCTGCACTTTGCCTAATGGCTGGTGTGATATCCGAAACACGTGTTTTAAGGCCGCATGATTTAAGGTGGGCCTCAACACGCACAGGATCTTCTTGAGAACACAGGCCCATACGCGCGGACAAATCAAACGCCATCACCATGCCGATGGAAACAGCTTCACCGTGCAAAAGACTACCGTCATATCCAGCTGCCGCTTCCAGAGCATGTCCAAATGTATGACCTAAATTAAGCAAAGCACGCTGCCCCGCTTCTCTTTCATCCGCTGCGACAACGGCAGCTTTTGCAGCGCAGGATTTATGAACGGCATATGTAAGAGCTTCTTCATCAAGAGAGAGAACTTTCTCACCGTTTTCTTCGAGCCACTCAAAGAACGAAAGATCATTAATCAAACCGTATTTCACAATCTCAGCGTAACCAGCCTTCAACTCCCTATCGGGTAATGTACCGAGCGTACCAATATCACAAAGAACAGCCTTCGGTTGATAAAACGCACCGACAAGGTTTTTACCTTGCGCCGTATTAATGCCTGTCTTCCCACCAACAGAGCTATCCACTTGTGCCAGCAGTGTTGTTGGAACCTGAACATAATGAACGCCGCGCATGACTGTTGCTGCGGCAAAACCACCAAGATCACCTATAACGCCGCCACCAACAGCGATTAAAACTGATTGTCTATTCACGCCGTTTTCAAGCAACCAGTTCATGACCTTAAAGTAGCCATCATAAGATTTCGTCGGCTCACCGCCTTTTTCGGCGTGTATCTTCGTTTCCGCACCAGCATTCGCGAGCGCTTCTTCCATCACCTGTACATAAGGATAAACATTCTGATCGTAGAGAATAAAAACATTAGAACCTTTGAGATCTAATGGAACCAAATCCGCAACGGTATCAATGAGGCATTTCCCGATATGAATATCGTAAGATCTTTCCCCAAGATCGAGAGAGAGTGTCTGTGTCATAACGCCCCGATATTAAGCGTGCTTTAGATGATTGTGCAAGCCTTGAATCACTGCATTTACAGCTTCTTCAACGGAAAGTTGATCGGTATCAATAATGATGTCCGCTTTCTCATAACTTGCCGAACGAAGAGAAAGCAAATCCCGCAGTTCAGACTTCGGATCAGATTTCTCTAATAGCGGCCGTATTGCCTTGCCATCGCATTTATCATTTTGAATACGATCAATAAGAGTATCTACATCTGCTCTCAAATACACAGAAAGACCTTGCTCTTGAATTAAAGCATGTGTGTTCTCTTGAACAAAAGCGCCGCCGCCAGTGGACACAACCCCTAAGCCTTGAGACAAACACGTTTTAACAGAGGCATATTCAAAATTTCTAAAAACATTTTCTCCATCTTTTTGAAATATTTCCTCAATAGTTTTGCCCGCCAACTCGATAATTTTATCATCGGAATCCATAAAGCTAACGCCAATTTTATTAGCCAGCTCCCTGCCAATCGTTGTTTTTCCGGCCCCCATAGAACCAACAATGACAATTGGCTTACCTATATTTTGTATTTCTGCACTCATTACACTCTAAATACATAGGCTTATATAAACCTTCAAGATGTAATCTCCATTGCATTAGATCTCATGCTCCCCTATTCTTCGCCAATTACGAAAAAGGATTCGGGGAATGATTAAAATCGTAGGATATTTTTGGCTTCTTGTTTTGTTTGCAGCTGTTTGCGGCTTTGTATGGCTTGGCTTAACAGATGTTCCTATAAAACAACAAAGAGTTGTTATTGATATACCTGTTGAGGAAGTCATTAAGTAATGCGTTTCTTTTTTCTGACAACGCTTTTAAGTTTGCTGGCTTTTCCAATACAAGCGTCAGAAAAACCAAACTACGTACGCGAATCCTACGGCCTTCTAAGAAGTGATATACAGGGAGCCTTCCCTAAAGGCATGTGGAAAGGCCAAAGGCGCTCTGAGGCACAGTTCTTGCTATCGGCTATGCCGGCCAACGGCACAGATCGTACATTACAGCAAATGAAACGCGCCTTCTTACTCTCTCACGCAGACACATCACTGCTCAAAAATGATGCGAAGAAAGAAAAGCATCAGGACATTTTTGTTTTAAGATTACGAAAACTCATGGAATTAGGGCTTTATAACGAAGCCTTTAAGTTATACACGAGCCTTGTAAATGAAGCAGAAAGTTCTGATTTAGCGGAGCTTGGCCTTCTTCTTGTATTAGATAAAAAAGGTCTTTCAACAACTTGTTTAGACGTAAAAGTTTTAAGCTCTTCTTTTGAAGGAACACAGTTTTGGAACAATATTAACGCAATTTGTGATCGCGAGCTTGGCATGCCTGCGACGGAATTCGATAATAGCACCATTCTGGAAAGCCTATATAACGATAAGGATTTCTATCTTCCCGCACAATATAGCGAACGCCTGCTGACATTTACGCCACTCGAGCGTCATATGGTCTTCAAAAAGCAGCGCATCAACTATGACGGACTAGAAAAAAGTGACATTACAGCCCTTCACCCCCAGGTGACACGGTTCTTCTTAAATGATCCAAACTTCCCGGAATCGCTACAAAAAGCACTGAAAACGCAGGCTCACAAACAAAATATTCATACGCAAGAACGCGAATCAGAAGCACTCGATGATGATTTTAAGATCAAAGACGTAGGGCAGAAAGATCTTGAAAAAGCTCTTACTTACAAATTACATAAAAACGAAGCGATTCCAGAGGAATGGATCACACGATTGTACGCCCTAGCAGTCGATTCTCCTCAAAATTACGTTTATATTCAATTTTTTAGCCTTTTAGACCTTACTTCAAAGAAATATGAAGTCCCGGAAGACAAATGGGACAGTGGAATTTCTTATTTTACAGAAAAAAGTGCGGAAAACTTGAAATATTTGAAAACTGCCCTTGACAAACCGGTTAAATTTTCCAATAATCCTGCCAGCGTTTATGAAAAACGTCTCGTTCTTGCAGAAAATGGGCAGTTTCAACTACCAATAGAAACAGAACAAGATTTTTGGTCGGGGTGGCAAAAAGACGCAGAAGTCCAAAAATATATTGGATTAAGCTTCTTACTTGCGCTACATAGTGACCCGAACGAAACGGAGGAACCCTCCGATCAAACGCTTAAAGTAATGAGTAGCTTAACTACTGTGGGGTTAATTGAAAAAGCTCACCTACTAGCCAGACAATACTTGGCTCGTAAGATGGGGAATAAAGAAGGAGAATAAACTATGGCTCGTCCAGGTCGTCCAAAAATGCCAAAACCGGATCTACATCCAAGTGTAGATGCGTTTCTAGATATGCTGACATCCGAACGTGGAGCAGCGATGAATACACGTCATGCTTACTGGCGTGATCTTGCTGATGTTAGCTTGTACTTACGTGGCGAGAAAAATACTGACATCGATAAAGCGTCTACAGATGAGCTAAAAGCTTACCTAGAGCAGCTTGCAAACAAGACACACACGAAAGGTGAAAACAAATCACAAATCGCTGTGCGTACTGTAGCACGTCGTCTTTCAGCGCTTCGTCAGTTCTACCGTTACCTGAACTCAGAAGGTGTTCGTAACGATGATCCTACATCAACAATTGAGAGTCCTAAGCAAGGCCGCACTCTTCCTAAAACACTTAGTGAAGACGAAGTATCTCAACTTATTAAAACAGCGGGCCAAGGCGGCGGTGCAGATAGCATTCGTCTCGTATGTCTTCTGGAGATGCTTTATGCATCTGGTCTTCGTGTATCAGAGCTTGTTGGTCTTCCAATGTCAGCAATCAGCGAAGGCGCTGAATTCTTGACAGTTGCCGGTAAAGGTGGCGCAGAGCGCATGGTTCCATTATCAGAGCCTGCACAAAAAGCGATTAACAACTATCTTGCTGTGCGTCAGCAGTTCATTGGTCCAGAAAACCAAGAACTTCAAGAAAAATGGGTATTCCCTTCTCGTACATCAGAGAGTGGTCACCTAACACGTCAGCGTTTTGCACAACTCCTTAAAGATCTTGCACGTGATGCAGGTGTTGAAGAAGGTCGCGTTAGCCCGCACGTTCTACGTCACGCTTTTGCGACACACCTACTAAGCCGTGGTGCAGACCTTCGCTCTGTGCAAAAGATGCTTGGTCACGCTGATATCGCAACAACACAGATCTATACGCACATCGTTGGTGAGAAGCTAAAAGATACTGTTGAAGAGAAGCACCCTATGGGTAAGCAAGCTTCTGGCGAATAATCAACAAAAATAAAGAATACTTTAAATCAGGCAGTCTTGTGAAAGGCTGCCTGATTTGCTATCACAAGGTCGTAATAACGAAGGGTTAGAAAACATGAGTCTGTTAGAATTTGAAAAACCTATTCTGGAGCTTGAAGGAAAAATCGCAGAACTACGCAATGTAGACGTCGATTCCTCTGCTGATTTGGCAGAAGAGCTACAGCGTATGGAAAAGAAAGTTGTAAAGCTCCTCACACAGACTTACGGCAAGCTAACGCCTGCTCAAAAGGTACAAGTGGCACGCCATCAAAACCGTCCGCACTTCGGGGATTATATCGAAGGCATGATCGAAGACTTCACACCGCTTGCTGGTGATCGTAACTTTGCAAATGATGAAGCTCTTCTTGGTGGCTTAGGACGTTTTAACGGTCAATCATGCGTTATTATTGGTCAAGAGCGAGGTAGCGACACAGAAAGCCGTTTAAAGCATAACTTTGGTATGGCTCGTCCAGAAGGTTACCGTAAAGCGCAACGCCTCATGAAGATGGCTGAACAATTCCAAATTCCAGTGATTAGCCTCGTTGATACAGCTGGTGCTTACCCTGGCCTAGGGGCTGAAGAGCGTGGTCAGTCAGAAGCGATTGCGAAATCCATCGAAACATGCCTGAATGTTAGCGTGCCAATCGTTTCTGTTGTCATTGGCGAAGGTGGCTCAGGTGGCGCAATTGCGATTGCAACAGCAGACCGCATCTACATGCTAGAGCACTCAATTTACTCTGTAATTTCACCTGAAGGGTGCGCCTCTATCCTGTGGCGTAGCCGTGATTACGCAGAAGATGCTGCGACAGCACTAAAAATTACTGCACAAGATATTCAAGAGCTAGGTCTTATTGACGGCATCATTAACGAGCCGATCGGCGGCGCACATCGTGCAAAAGAGCAAACAATTCAAAATGTTTCTGATCAAATTGAAAAAGCGCTACAACAGCTTTCTCCTTGGGATGCAGACAAACTAAAAGCTGCTCGCCGTAAGAAGTTTCTCTCCTTTGGGCAAGCAGCCTAGTCAGTTGCCTTCTTAAAAATAAGGAAAGGCAATTAGGGGACTAACAAAATGCCTGTGCCGTGGGTTCTCTAAACACGTGGCCTTTTGAAACTTTTATCCTCGGACAGCGATCTCTCCTGCCTCATTAATGTCGAATGGAAGTCGTTTGCCCATATCCGGGTCATGGTGGAGGTCATCTTGCTCAAGCGTTCTCTTTAACTTAAGTGCAGACCAATCTGTATCAACGCCTGCTCGGCTTTTCATGAGAGAGAAATCTCCGTGCCCTGCTCTATCATGTCCATCTTCTGTACAAGCCGCTCTAAAATACAGCATCAAGAAGACACGTATCGCCGCTGTAAGTGAGGTTCTTGCATTCTTACGTAGGCTAATTAGCGTGCAAAGGTCATGAATGGTGCACCTTTCCCTTTTTGCTATTCCTTTTAATTCTTTCCACATTTCAGGCTCTAAACGCACAGACGTGCGCTTCCCCAAAACAGTAATATTGCGTGAGACCAGTGTACTTCTGTTTTCATTGATGTCTTCTGACATTGTTACCTCGCATAACCATAGGTTGTATTTTTTAATATTTAATGCAACCAAAGTAACAAAGAACAAAAAGAATACAACCTTATGTTGTATTTTTATTCAAAAAAACATACAACCGTAATTATAGGTCCCAGGAAACCCTTTTACTCTGTGGGTTTTACTGTCATCGATAAAGCATGAATTTGGGCCATCTCATCCTTAAGAGCATCAAAAACCATACGCTCACGCATGACCCTGGACACACCATTGAAGGAATCAGATTCGATTTCTAGGCGAAAATGGCTTTCCCCACTACCATCGTCACCGGCATGCCCTGCATGCAAATGGCTTTCATTAATGACAGTCAATTGCGTTGGCGAAAAAGCCATTTGTAGTTTACCCTCGATACGTTCTTGCATACTCATGCGCTCAAGCCCTATTTTTGTATGTTTTTGCGCCCCTATTAGTTGAAAGAACGCTCCAAAACCCGCATAATAGTAAAGTTATGCCGAAAATAAACCTAAAACCGAATTCTCCAGAATTTGATGAACATATGCAGCGAAAAAACGCGTTTGAAAGCCGTTTTCGTCAAAAGCATTGTGATATGCCAGGCTGCCCACATGAAGGAACATTTCGTGCACCAAAAGACAGATCTTTGTCCGACCACTACTATTTCTGCCAGATGCACATTACCGAATACAATCGTGCATGGAACTTCTTTGAAGGCATGAATCAAAAAGAGGTTGAGGACCACATTCTTAGCAGTATGTATGGCGACCGCCCAACATGGCGTTACGACGTCAAAGGTGGTGATCCTATGGATGAGCTGCGTACTAAGGCATGGGAGTTCTACGGTGAAGGAGAAAGCCCTGACGAAAAAGCTTCACGCGCCTATCATGAATATGAGGCTAACGGAAACGGTATTGACCGAAATACGCCGGAATTCGAAGCACTCGCCCTGTTTGGTTTAGAACCACCATTAACACTGGAAGACATCAAAAAGCGTTATAAGGAGCTCGCCAAAAAGTATCACCCCGACCACAATCAAGGGGACGATAAAGCCGAAGAACTTCTCAAGCGCATCAATATGGCTTATACAATATTAAAGCTAGCCTTCCAGAAGTTTGATCATCTGGAAAAATAATTACTACCGTTAACGCATAAGAAAGTTACGCCCAATGTCTGCCGAAAAAGATAGAGAGCTCACATCCGCATCCTTTGACATGACGAAGGTCAAAAGCAAGGAAGGCAAATACACAACGATCCCTGATACAAAATATGATGTACGGGAAACATTTGGTATTGATGTTGATTGGCAGATCCCTGGCTTTAAAGAGGATAACGAAAACGTTCCTGAGATTGATAAGACGTACCAGTTTGATCCAGAAACAACGATGGCGATTTTGGCAGGTTTTTCATACAACCGCCGCGTCATGGTGCAAGGATACCATGGTACTGGTAAATCAACACACATTGAGCAAGTCGCTGCGCGCCTGAACTGGCCGTGTGTGCGTATTAACATGGACAGCCACGTCAGCCGTATTGACCTACTTGGTAAGGACATGATTGTCCTACAAGAAGGAAAACAGATCACGCGTTATCAGGAAGGCCTGTTGCCTTGGGCGATACAAAACCCTGTCGCTCTTGTTTTCGATGAATATGATGCGGGACGCCCTGATGTGATGTTTGTTATTCAGCGTGTTTTGGAAGCAGAAGGTAAGCTAACACTTCTTGACCAAAACCTTGTTATCCGCCCGCACCCTGCTTTCCGTCTCTTTGCGACAGCAAACACAGTCGGTCTTGGTGATACAACGGGTCTTTATCATGGAACACAACAAGTCAACCAAGCGCAAATGGACAGATGGAATATTGTTGCTCATCTCAACTACCTAGAGCATGACATTGAGGTTAATATTATGGCCGCAAAAGTACCGGATATGGATACCAAAGAAGGCCGCGAGCATTTGGATGCGATGGTGCGTATGGCAGACCTAACGCGTCAAGGCTTTATCAATGGTGATCTATCAACTCTTATGAGCCCGCGTACAGTTCTCAGCTGGGTTGAAAACTTCCAAATTTTTGGCGATCGCGAACAATCTTTCCGTTACGCCTTTATGAATAAATGTGATGAAATGGAATGGCCAGTGATTGCCGAATATTACCAACGTTGCTTTGGGGTAGAGTTGTTAGCTGAGTAATGATAAAAACAACACTCGCAATAATAGCCATTACCCTACTCTCATCCACTACGGTACATGCGTTTTGTGTTGGGGAGCTCCTCGAAGTAACTGCCAAAGATTTCGAAAAGAAAACAGATATTTTATTTCTTGGCACACCAATAGAAAAGACCATTGAAGGACGTTTCTTCACAGTAAAAATTGAAATTAAAAAAGCCTATAAATCAATCTCTCCATTTAAAAAATATATCGACGTAAAAACCCCTATACTTTGCGCTGCAGGATCAAAAACTTGTTCGATTCAACTAGGAAAAGAACAAATTATTGGTGCTAATAAAAAAGATGGTGTCTTATATAGAACTCAGCAAGAACAATGCACAAAACATATATACACAAAAGCTGATTTTGATAAAATATTCCGTAAAAAGAGCTTCACGTTATTATCAATAATGCTGGTTATCGCGTTATCTATAGTATCAGCATTAACTTATAGGAAGCTACGCGTTGCCTGAAAACAAAGAAAAAATTGAAGATTTAAAAACAGCAACAGCAGCAACGCTAAAAGCAATTGCTGAAAAGAAGCATACAGAAGTTTCTTTCTCAGCGAATGAGCGGTTTGAAAGACCAACGCACGCAGATGTCGAAAAAACGACGCTCCCCCTTCCGGCGCAACATTTAAGTGAGAATGACGTGACCTTATTGCGCGGTGCATCTGATGCGAAAGCGCTCCGTTTGAAGCACCACCACAAAGACATTCACCAACAAAATGCACCGCTCGACCTGACAGCAAAGGCAGCTTTTGATGCATTTGAGCAGGCGCGATGTGAAGCCATCGGCGCGCGGCAAATGCCAGGCGTGCTTCATAACCTCAACGAAACACTGAATGATAAGTGTGCGCGGCTTGGCTATACCCGCCTGCAATCGCGTGAAGACAGTAATATCGGTGATGCATTGCATGCCTTGACACGTATTGCCCTTACCGGTGAAGCGGTTCCAGAAAACGCGAAAACACTGCTTAAGAAGTGGCAACCATGGATTGATGAAAAGCTCGGCGCGGATACACTGCAAAAGCTCAAAGACAACATCCATGACCAAGAAGCATATGCGGATCAAACACGGCAAATTCTTTCTGATCTTGGCCTGATCGCCGATAGCGGCAATGACAGTGAAAATCATTTAGATGCCGGCGCAGAAGATCAAGAAAACGATTCTGACAATGAGAACAACGCCGAAGAAAATGAGCAACAAGAACAAGGTGACGCACAAGCACGCGGTGAAGCCCAAGATTCTACTGATGATAACGAAGCGCACGGTGATGCGGACGCAGAAAACATGGAAGACATCGGCGAAGAAGATTTCGACGGTGATAGCGACGTCAATCAAGGCGGTGAAGCACGTGAACCGCGTCCTGATAACTTCTCACATGACCCGCATGGACGATATTCAATCTATACGCGTGCCTTCGATGAAATTATCGACGCAGAAGACCTTGCCGATCCAGAGGAACTGACACGCTTGCGCGCGCTCCTTGATAAGCAGCTTCAAAATGTGCAAGGCGTCGTCAGTAAGCTGGCCAACCGCCTGCAACGTAAACTGATGGCACAACAACAACGCAGCTGGCAATTCGACCTCGAGGAAGGTGTTCTTGATGCAGCGAAGCTCACCCGTATCATCACAGGTGAAAATGTACCGCGCGCATTCAAGATAGAAAAACAAACAGATTTCCGTGACACCGTTGTCACAATCCTGATCGATAATTCTGGCTCTATGCGTGGACGCCCCATTGCAATCGCTGCACTTTGTGCGGACATACTCTCACGCACATTAGAGCGTTGCGGCGTCAAAGTTGAAATCCTCGGCTTTACGACACGCGCCTGGAAAGGTGGTAAGTCAAGAGACCTTTGGGTTGATAAGGGACGCACGCCCTTCCCTGGTCGCCTGAATGACCTGCGCCATATCATTTATAAAAATGCAGACAGCCCGTTACGCCGTAGCCGTAAGAATTTAGGCCTTATGCTCAAAGAAGGTATCTTAAAAGAAAACATCGATGGTGAAGCGCTTGTTTGGGCGCATAATCGCCTCGCCCGCCGTAATGAACAGCGTAAAATCCTCATGGTGATTAGCGACGGCGCACCCGTTGATGATTCAACGCTGTCCGTAAACCCTGCCAATATCCTTGAAACAGATCTTCATAACGTCATCAACTGGATTGAAAACATTAAACAGGTGGAGCTGACCGCCATTGGTATCGGGCACGATGTGACGCGCTATTACTCCCGCGCCATGACCATTTCAGATGCTGATGAACTCGCCAATGCCCTCGTTAGTCGTTTAGAGCGGTTATTTGATGTTTAAACCCTCTTGCCTTCGCTATTCAGAGGCTTTATCAAACTGTTATGGCTGAAAAACAAAAAATATATAAACCAAAAGCAATTAGTGGATTTCCAGAGTGGCTGCCTGAAGAGCGCATCGCCGAACAGCGCTGGTTTGACCATATTCGCAAGACATTTGAAAGCTATGGCTTTTGTTCCATCGAAACCCCATCTGTTGAAGAAATAGATGTGCTTTTGGCCAAAGGTGAAGTCGATAAAGAGATATACGTTCTGGAGCGCTTGCACAAAGATGAAGAGAGCGATAAGGAATCGCGCCTCGCCCTGCACTTTGACCAGACAGTCCCATTTGCGCGTTATACGGCGCAGCACTTTAATGATTTGGTGTTCCCATTTAAGCGTTACCAGATGCAGCGCGTTTGGCGTGGTGAGCGTCCACAAATGGGCCGCATGCGTGAATTTTATCAGTGCGATATCGACGTCATTAACGTTGATAACCTACCGCTGTCTTTCGACGCCGAAATTGCGAGCATGATTTATGAAACGCTAGAAGGTCTTAACATCGGCCGTGTGCAACTTCGTATTTCAAATAGAAAAATCTTGCTTGGCCTAATTGAAAGCATGGGCGTAACAGATCCTGTTCCTGTAACACGCGCTGTCGACAAGCTAGAAAAGATCGGTGAAGAAGAAGTTCAAAATATTCTGATTGAAGAAGGCCTAAACGCAGATCAAGCGTCACAAGTTCTTGCTCTATCAAAGATCAAAGGTGGCGCTGATGATATTCGCGCAATCAAAGCTGAAAACGACAAAATGCAAGACGGCATTGATGAACTCGCTTTCGTTCTTGATAACCTCGCACACCTTCCAACACAAGCCGCCATAGCAGATCTAACCATTGTTCGTGGTCTGGATTACTACACAGGGACTGTCTACGAAACGCAGCTTTTGGATATTCCTGAATATGAAGGTTCTGTGTGTTCCGGTGGTCGTTATGATGACCTTGCTGGCCAGTATATTAACAAGCACCTCCCTGGCGTGGGTATCTCAATTGGCTTTAGCCGCCTGTTCGACGTCATCCGTCAAACACACCCGGATAAGCTTGGCATTGGTCCGAAGTCCCCTGCACACCTTCTCCTTTACACAGAAGATAAGGACAAAGCGGCTCTGGCAACAAAAACAGCGCAAACATTGCGCGGGCGCGGCTTTAATGTTGAAGTGTATCACACCGTTAAAAAGTGGGATAAACACTTTAAGTACGCTAAAAGCAAAATGATCCCGACTATTTGTTATCCCGAGGATGAACAAACAGCCAAGTTCAAAGACATGGCGACAGGTGAAGAGACAATCCAAAATATATCAGATTGGAACCAATCATAATGCGCTTTGCTCTTCTCGCCCTACTCCTTCTTCTTCCTATCAGCGTTCACGCTGAAGAAGCAGATCCAATCGGCGCGATATTAGAAGAGTTCAAAGAGGAAAACAAAGAAGAGCCAGAAGATACATCTGTTCGCTTTGCACCTGATTTTTGTGATTTTGAGATAACCTTCCCTGAAGAGCCATACATATCACGCCGCTGCCCGGAAGGCGCCAATGGTAAGTGTTATAAGCTCACCAGTTACACGATGGTTTATGACTTAAAAACTACTGTTGAAGTCAGCGTAACTTGCGTTCCGTCGAATGAGCAAAAGTTTGCCCGTTATAACGAACCGATTATGCGCGCCGCTCTAAACGGCATGGTTAAACGCGCAGGCGTTGAAAATTTTGAAATTGGCTTCATGGAACAAGAAACACATAAACAAGCGAGCCTAAGCGGTACTGGCGGCATTGGCAGCCAAAACAAAATCTACACGGCGCAATTATGGTCAGGCCCAAATTCCGTCTTCACACTCGAAGCCTCTCTAACGGGCCGTTCTCAACATGAAGCAGACTCTACGTTCAGTGAAATTCTGAAAACGGTTCACCTCAAAAAAGAGGAAGAGCCTGAAGATGAAACAACAGATTGACATAAACCTATCTTTTGGGTAGTTACGTTAAATGCGCGTAATTACTCAAAACAACTATCCACCTAATATTGCTGTTTTTCACGCAGCCACTATCGGTGAAGCCATTTCAATTGCTGATCGCGCTTTCAAAAAAGACACTATACAAGGCGCCGTATGGTTAAAACACGATTTTGACCAGACCGCTTATGCTCCGGAAAAATTACTCAACACGACAGAAATTGATGGAGAAGAAGGCATATATAGCGCTTCTGCCCGACTAACGGGGCGACGTAGAGTGGAGTTTGATTTTGATCACTGCTCTTTCGCTGACACGCATCTAACACGCGATGTTTTAAGTCAGAATTTAACCGAAGTCAGAGGTATAAAAGCCCCGAGATCTTCTTTACGATTTGCTATTAGGGAACCTGTTATTCCTCACATTGATGGGCATGCACATGCAGGATGGTGTCTACCGTGGCGATTTTTCGAAAATAAGCCTGTGCGTATTATCCAAAACTTATACGGAGCTGGCACTCTTGTTTATGATCCGCATGAAGCAACAAAAGGTGCATTAGACAATGTCTGCAATCAATCAAACATACATCATGCTAATTTTTTAACGAGCGTCACCCCAATACCTGGTTTAGGTCTTCCTTGGCAGGTTGCAAGTGGAGACAGAGTTTTTCTTTTGCCTGAAATCTGGGGAAGAGATAAGGCCCTTATCCATAGCGCCCCTAGAACGAATGTCAGTTCCTTTAGGAACGCTCGCGTCACCAGAGTGATAGACTTATTCCCGCGTTAGTTTTTTGCAAGCGTACGAATTCTTTCAACCATCGCGAAAAAGCCATTGCGGCGGTTTGGCGAAAGGTGCTGATCTAATCCGATCTCTTTAAACGCGGTTTCAATATCTACAGCTTCTATTTCTGATGCTGTTTTGCCCTGATACGCTGCCAAAACAATCGCTATTAACCCGCGAACAATGTGTGCATCACTATCGGCAATGAAATTAAGGCGACCACCTTCAGCGGTCTCGCAAATCATCCACACTTTTGATGTGCAGCCCTTTACTAGAGTTTCATCTGTTTTTAGAGCGTCATCCATGTTGGGAAGAGATTTTCCTAAATCAATGAGATAGCCATATCGCTCTTCCCAATCGTCAAAAAGAGCAAAATTTTCCTGTAATTCGTGAAGCTCCGAAAGGTTCATCAATTATCCCACTAATTTTCTAACATTTTGCAGCGTTTTTAACAGCATATTAACCAATTCACAATAAACATTAACTATACGTATGTCTTTGTTGATATTGACTTAAATCAACTCTTGCGCGGCTTTTTTGGGCGGGCTAGGTTGTAGTTAGAGATTCTTTTATTGGGAAGATTATAGAAAGCCTATTCATGAGTAAGTCATCCGACGAAAATACAGACAGCAAAAATACCCTTTACTGCTCCTTCTGCGGCAAAAGCCAGCATGAAGTGCGCAAGTTGATCGCAGGCCCGAACGTATTCATTTGTAATGAATGTGTTGAGCTATGTATGGATATTATTCGCGAAGAAGATAAATCACAGCTTGTTCGTGATGGTGATGATGGCATCCCTACTCCTGGCGAAATTAATTCAATTCTCGATGACTATGTTATTGGTCAGGCACAGGCAAAGCGTGTCCTTTCTGTTGCGGTTCATAACCACTACAAACGTTTAGAGCACGGCAATAACAACAGCCCTGATGTTGAGCTTGCAAAATCAAACATCTTGATCGTGGGCCCAACAGGTTGTGGTAAAACGCTTCTTGCGCAAACACTGGCCCGTATTATTGATGTTCCATTCACAATGGCTGATGCGACAACCCTAACCGAAGCTGGTTATGTGGGTGAAGATGTGGAAAACATTGTGCTTAAACTTCTACAAGCTTCTGATTACAACGTTGAACGCGCACAACGCGGTATTGTGTATATCGACGAAATCGACAAGATCAGCCGCAAATCAGACAACCCATCGATCACACGTGACGTGTCTGGTGAGGGTGTGCAACAAGCCCTTCTTAAACTGATGGAAGGTACGGTTGCTTCTGTTCCGCCACAAGGTGGTCGTAAGCATCCACAGCAGGAATTCTTACAAGTCGATACATCAAACATCCTCTTTATTTGTGGTGGTGCGTTTGCCGGTATTGAAAAGATCCTCGCGAATAAAGGCCGTGGCCACACAATTGGCTTTGGCGCAGATGTTAAACCGCCTGAAGAAGGTGATGTTGGTGAATTACTACATGGCTTAGAGCCGGAAGATCTTCTGAAATACGGTTTGATTCCAGAATTTGTTGGTCGTCTACCGTTGATTGCAACACTTGAAAACCTCGATGAGGATGCTCTTGTAACAATCCTGACAGAACCGAAGAACGCTCTTGTGAAGCAATACCAACGCCTTTTCGAAATGGAAGGCGCAAAACTGGAATTCACTGATGGTGCTCTTAAGGCGATTGCTGTTCTTGCAATTGAAAGAAAAACTGGTGCGCGTGGACTGCGTTCTATTCTAGAAAACCTTCTTCTCGACACGATGTTCGAATTACCGGACAAAGAAAATGTTGAGAAAGTCGTGATTGATAAAGATGCAGTCAATACCGACAAAGAGCCGACTTTTGTTTTTGCTGATAAGAAAAAGAAAAAGTCGAAAAAAGATGATGATGATAAGGAAGCTGCTGCTTCCTAATCGTTCTTGTGAAGTTTAACTTTAATTAGGGAGTGTACATGTCTGAAGCTGCTGCAAAAATTCAACCTGAGGCAAACAAAAAATATCGCCTGATCACAAGGTCCGATATGGATGGCCTCGTGTGTGCTGTTATTCTAAAAGAACTCGATATCATTGATGATATTATGTTTGCACACCCCAAAGATATGCAAGATGGAATCATCGAAGTTGGTCCAAACGATATCACAACGAACCTACCCTACGTAAGAGGCGTTTATATCGCATTTGATCACCATGCCAGTGAGGTAGAGCGCGTAAAGGAAAAACCAGAAAACCATATCATTGACTGCGAAGCACCTTCTGCTGCTCGCGTTGTATATGATTATTTTGGCGGAGCAGAGCGTTTTCCAAACATTGCCGATGACATGATGGTAGCTGTAGACAAAGCAGACTCTGCTGCATTCTCAAAAGAGGATATTCTAGAGCCACAAGGCTGGGAGCTACTCAGCTTCCTTATGGATGCGCGAACAGGTCTGGGCCGCTTCCGTGACTTTGGTATTTCAAACTATCAACTTATGATGAAGCTCATTGATGAGTGTCGTGACCAGCAATCGATTGATGATATTCTACAGCTTCCCGACGTTAAAGAGCGTGTAGATCTATATGAAAGCCATGATCAAAAATTCAAAGAGCAGATTGAACGTTGCTCACGTGTTGAAGACAATCTCGTTATTCTAGATCTACGAAACGAAGATACGATCTGGGCTGGTAATCGCTTTATGATTTATGCCCTCTTCCCTCAGTGTAATATTTCCATTCACGTCCTGTGGGGTAAGAACAAACAAAACACTGTATTTGCTTGTGGTAAATCAATCCTGAACAAAACAAGTAAAACAAACATTGGCGAGCTGATGCTTCAGCACGGCGGCGGCGGACACCACGCTGCGGGAACATGCCAAGTACCTAACTTAAAGTCTGATGAAATCCTACAAGGACTTGTTGAGAAAATAACTGCGGATGGCTAGCGGCGAAAAAGAAACCGTCATTGTCTGGTTTCGACAAGACTTACGTTTATCCGACAATCCAGCATTACATTATGCGCATCAAACAGGCGCAAATATTGTGCCTGTTTTTATTCTTGATGACGATAATGCACAAGAATGGAAACGCGGTGGAGCATCTCGTGTCTGGCTACATCATGCCCTCAAATCTCTAAGCGCGTCGCTCTCGAACAACTTGGTTGTTAAATCAGGTTCCCCTGAAGACATTCTAAAAAATCTCGCGCAAACGCACAAAGCGACAACAATTTTCTGGAACCGATGTTACGAACCTTGGCGCATCAAACGTGACACCCACCTAAAAACAGCTCTTGAAGAAACCGGTATCAACACAAAAAGATACAACGGCTGCCTTCTATGGGAACCATGGGCGATCAAAAAGAAAGATGGAACACCATATAAGGTATTCACCCCGTTCTATAAAAAAGGATGCTTAAACGCAGAGCAACCAAGAGCCCCACTCCCTGCTCCGAATGATATCAACTTTGCAAACAATCTATCTGGTCACAATGTAGAGGCCCTCAACCTTTTACCCGAAAAAACTTGGGCGACCGATGTAATTCAGCATTGGGATATATCAGAAGCAGGCGCAAAAAAGCGCCTCTACGACTTTCTTAGTGATGGATTACACAATTATAAAGAAGGCAGAAACCATCCTTCTCAAAACAATGTGTCGCGATTGTCACCATATCTTCACTTTGGGATGATCTCACCCAATGAGTGCTGGTATGCAGCGCTCGAAAAAGGCTCTATCGAAAACTGGGAAAAAGACAGAGACCATTTCCTCAGTGAGCTCGGATGGAGAGAGTTCTCATACCACCTTCTCTTCCACTTTCCACACATTACCTGGGATAACCTTAATCCAAAATTCAATAACTTCCCTTGGAGCGATGAACCAAGCGATGAATTAAAGCGATGGCAAAAGGGATTAACAGGATACCCAATCGTTGATGCAGGTATGAGAGAGCTCTGGCAGACAGGATACATGCATAACCGCGTGAGAATGATCGTAGGCTCCTTTCTTGTGAAGAATATGATGACGCACTGGCATCAAGGAGAACAATGGTTCTGGGACACGCTCTTTGACGCTGATTTAGCCAACAACTCAGCCAGTTGGCAATGGATTGCCGGATGCGGCGCAGATGCGGCTCCCTACTTCCGCATCTTTAACCCTATCCTTCAAAGCCAAAAATTTGATCCTGATGGTGAATATATCAAAAAATATGTGCCTGAATTAAAGGATCTCGACGCGAAACATATTCATGCCCCTTGGGATGCCCCTCCATTGATATTGGCCGAGGCAGGCATCACCCTAGGGAAAGAATATCCAGAACCAATGATGGATCACAGCAAGGCGCGCGACCGAGCCCTTGAGGCGTTTCAAACAACCAAAACTTAAGGACACTCCCATGTACATAATGATTTTAACCTTCTTAGCCTTTATAGCAATTATGCACTCTCCTGCTAAAGCCCAAGAGGTATCTATTGAAGAAAAAACCATCACTATGGCATTCGTCAATTATCAAACTGCCCTTATTTACGACGAAATCTGCAACGGAACAGACCCAAAAGATAGATATGACTTTGAAAAGCCAGAAAACGTGAATCTAATCGGGCACGAACAAATGCTTGCAGCTCGCTTAGGAGGATTAATTAAAGTTAGAATGCCACAAATTAGTGTTGATGATACAGTAAAGAGAATGACATTAATGCGCGACCACACTAGAGAATCGGTGAGTAAGAAGTTGGAAGAAATTGGCTGCGATTCAGATGAAACGCAATCAACACAATCCCTGCTAAATTTCTTTTCTAATGCTCACCCAGCACAATTATATGCATTCATTGACAAACAAATCACCGATGCTGGTGGCACAATCACTCCTCCAGAAAAAATTGAAGGTATAGCACGTGAAAATGATTAAAACCTCCCCCTTACAAAAAGGCGATCGAATTGGCGTTATAGCGCCTAGCAGCAAATTTAATAAGGACACTTGCCAAAAGGCCGTCGAATTAATCGAAAGCAAGGGCTTTTCGGTATCATGGCATGAACAAACAGACTTAGAAGAACACCAATTTGCAGGTAGCAAAACAGAAAAGATAACCGCGCTGCATGATTTATTCAGCGATAAAGAGATAAAGGCTATATTCTGCCTTGTTGGCGGCAATGGCGTACTCCATCTACTTGATGATATTGATTACGACCTAATCAAACAAAGCCCTAAAATCTTTATGGGTTTTAGTGATATCACGGCGCTCTTGCATGCCATTACTGTAAAAACAGGGATACCAACCTTTCATGGCCCTACAATGACCCGTTTTCAAAACATTAAAGCAGAAGACGTTACACAATGTTTTGATCAATTAATGCAAACTAGCACCGAGATAAAAGTTGAATATAACGGTGATGAATTAGAAGGCACCTTATATGGAGGCAATCTGAGCATGATGCAGAGCCTCATAGGCACCCCCTATGCGCCGCCTGTAGATGAAGACAAAA
Organism: Alphaproteobacteria bacterium; assembly: GCA_013215815.1. Lineage (GTDB taxonomy): Bacteria > Pseudomonadota > Alphaproteobacteria > Micavibrionales > Micavibrionaceae. The sequence goes on from JABSQP010000005.1 coordinate 55,552, forward strand.
TCCTGTTTATTGAGGATATAAACGATCATTTGAGCCGTTATGACCGCATGATTGCCCATATGAAGCTGGCAGGATGGCTTGAGAACACCAAAGCAATCTTAGTTGGACAGTTCATAAACTCACAAGACAACCATGAAAGACCGTTCGGTTTAAGCGTCATTGATAGTATCAAGCGCCACGCACCTCATGTCACGATCATCGAAAACCTACCTATTGGTCATGGAGAGCGTCTCATTACTCTTCCTATCGGTGCAAAAGCGGTCTTGAAAAACGGCACACTTTCCTTTAAATCCTCCTAGAGTTAAATAGAGGATCATTTTATGACTTTTGTCGTCACAGACGTGTGCATCAAGTGTAAATACACAGATTGTGTTGAAGTTTGCCCGGTAGATTGTTTCTATGAGGGCGAAAACACACTCGTCATTCACCCTGATGAGTGCATTGATTGTGGTGTTTGTGAGCCTGAGTGCCCTATTGAAGCAATTATCCCTGACACAGAGCCTGAAGCTGAAAAATGGTTAGAAACAAACCGTAAGTACTCGGAACTATGGCCGGTGATAACACAGCAAAAGGATCCTTTGCCGACAGCTGACGAATTCAAAGATGTTAAAGATAAAATGCAATACTTCAGCGAATCCCCTGGAGAAGGCGACTGATTCGCCTAGAATCGACTTTAGTAACACACTCAAACCCTTTGAAAAACAACGTTTTTGCAATTTTTTGTTGAAAATTAACAAGAAATTAACTATAGTCTTTCGGTAGCTTAACGATGAGCGGTTGAACAGGGCGTGTTGTGGAAGGCACCAAAACGGCAGACCTTCATTTTTGAAATAAATAATAAGAACGCAAACCAACCAATCGTTTCCTATAAAAAAAGACCCAAGGCGGCATGAGATGGCAAGCTACTTGCAATCATGACGCGGGCACGAATGACGCAATTTTTAACTATGGAAAGGTAATGTATAGCATGGCTGATAATGATAATTTCGCAAAAGGTGATTACGTTGTATACCCAGCTCACGGTGTTGGGCAGATCGAAGGTATTGAGACGACAACAATCTCTGGCATGGAAATTAAGCTATACGCAATTAATTTTGAAAAAGACCGCATGCGCCTAAAAATCCCGATGATGAAGGCTCAAGAGTCAGGTCTACGTAAGCTTTGCACAACGTCACGTTTGAAAGATGCTCTTCAAACACTTAAAGGTGATGCACGCGTGCGCCGCACAATGTGGAGCCGCCGCGCTCAAGAATACGAACTCAAAATCAATTCAGGTGACCCTGTTGCGATTGCTGAAGTTCTCCGTGACCTTAAACGCAGCAACGATGATTCAGAACAATCTTACTCTGAGCGTCAAATCTACCAATCTGCTATGGAGCGTCTTGCACGTGAGGTAGCGATCGTAGAAAAGACAACAGAAGATAAAGCTGTTGTTCGCCTTGAAAAGCTTATGGGCATTGACCAAAAAGCAAAGAAGGCTGCTAACGACGCACTATTGGTTGAAGAACAACCAGTGAAGCGCACAAAAGCTGCTTAATATAAGAATTACAACAACTCCTTTGTAAATTTAAAGTCCCCGCTTGGCAGGCCGCCAGTGGGGATTTTTTTGCATTTTATATCCTTAAAATGTTATTCTTATATAAAATAATAGCGGGTGGAGAAAAATGACCCATTATATTCCGTTACAAACAGCTAAAGAAATTATCGTGGTAGCATTGAATGATTTTGATGCTGAATTAGGACGGCGCGCTGCAGAAATTTTAACGGATGACCTAAGGGCTAATATTCATGAAGTACCGAGCGGTACTGGACAAATGATGGCATGCCGCCCAGCAGGCATAACATTAGATGATTTACAAAAAATGGATATGTATATGCCTGATTTTGAGCAACGCTTCGCTCCAAACTTTACAAGGCAAGACAATCCAGAAGATTATGCAATTGTTGATTTTGAATATGACGGAACGACAAATTCACTCATATACCTTGGTCACGAAATTGGGCACGCTATTGCGGACGATCTTCAAAGAGAGCGTGGGTTATCATTCAGGAACTTTCCTACTGACCAATTAGAAAAACAAGCATATTTTGTTCAAAGTTCCTTGCAGCATTATTTACATGAACATGGGGCAGATCATGGTATTGATTACAAAAATCCCGAACAAGATGACCTTCAAACGAGTTGGGCCAGAGCAGCACAACTAAAAGCATCCAACAACACATTTCAAAAAACATTAGCTGTTACAGAGCCTGGAGAAAGATCGACGCTAGTTGTCGCTGCATTAACCGAAAATACAGATCAAGACGGTCTTTTCGCCGATGGATCTGTTGCCATGAAAACATTGAACGCAAATAGCCCCCAATCGCTTAGTTAAGATCCTACACCAGCCCTACAAATTAATTATTCCAAACCACTGAATCTACTGTATAATAGTCTTGATTCTGGGAAGTTCTTCCCGACCTTTCAAAACACCTATCTTGTTTTAAAACCATATGTGCAATTCGCAACGTGATCAAAAATTTAGGGTCTTAGGAACACCAAATAGAATTTGGGCAGTGTCCGCTATACACGGCGATTGCACACGTTTGGAAGGATTACACAACGCTATTTACGAACGCATTACGCCGGGTGATCGCCTTGTCTACCTCGGTAACTACACGGGCTACGGCGATCAATCACATGAGGTCATTGACGAACTCCTTGCTTTCCGCCGCGCCGTTCTCTCTCTTCCAGGTATGAAGCCAAAAGACATCACATACCTTCGTGGTGGTCAGGAAGAAATGATGCATATCCTAACGCAGCTTCAATTCTGCAAAGAACCTGTAGACACGCTTCTATGGATGCTGGGCAGCGGTATGAGCAATACAATGAAAAGTTACGGCATCTGTCCGCACGAAGGTATTACAGCAGCGCGTGAAGGCATTATGTCTCTCACCCGTTGGACAAATAAAATCCGTGCAGCCCTGCGCCGTCAAGAAGGCTTCGAAGCATTCATGACAAATCATAATCGCGCCGCTTTTACAAAGATTGATAACGCAGAGAGTGCCCTGTTCGTGAATAGCGGCCTCGACCCAAGCCTTCCATTAGAAGAGCAAGAAGATCGTCTCTGGTGGCAAGGTGAAGAGTTTCACGCCATGACAGGTGCCTATAAGCCATTTGAAAAAGTTATACGCGGTTTTGACCCACGCCATCAGGGTGTGCAGCTCAACTGCGTGACAGCATCCATCGATGGTGGTTGTGGCTTTGGCGGCCCTCTTGTCGCAGCAGGCTTAGACGCCAAAGGCGATGTCTTTGAGCTTATGGAAGCTTAGTCCGAAATCACTTTATACAAACGACCCGCAACAAGCGGCGTATTCACATTGATCCCGTTTAAGACAGCAAACTGATCGGCCGGCAGCTCATCCACATCCATGCGCTTTGCCATCGTTGCAACAGTATCGCCAGACTTTGCCGCGACAAGTTTAATACGCTTCGGACGAATAGAGTTTTTTTCAGACGCTGTAAGCTTTTTAAAGCTGTAAGTTGTCTTCTTTAGCTCATCCATGAAGCTAGAGCTCACATTCTTAGGAATTGCCATTTGGAAACGGAAGAACTGGCCTGGAGCCCACTCAATAGCAACAAGACGGATTGTCACCGACTTACCTTGTACAGTTCCTGTAAAGGCCGCTGTGGCTGCGTTCATTCCATTTATCTTAATCGCCTCAGCGCTCCCTAGTGATTTTTCGCGGAGCCACACATCCTTAATGTAAGAAAGCGGTGCAATGGCATCTTTTGTTTTACCCATATCAAAGATAATGATTGTGCCGTTTGAGTGCTTCGCCGTCACAGCCTTTGGAGAATTCACCATCTTACTGCCCTGTGGAACAGTGAATTTAAAGCCAATATCTGTGTGATAGAATGTGTTGCCGCGCACAAATCCTTGATCCGCGCTATCACCATAAGTCAGGCCATTAATCTTCTTCAAATACCCATGGCGATTGGTCGCTGGTTTTTCAACAGAGAATTCTTTTGCCTGCGCCGTGGTGCGTGTAACCCGCTCACTTGTGATGGGGTGGGTAGAAAAGTAGTTAAAGCTGCTTTGCTTTCTTCCTTCAAGCCTCCCATCAAGCTTCGTTTGTGCATCCAAGGTTTTTAAAAACTTTGCCATAGCATTTGGATCATAGCCGGCTCTGGCAGAGTAACGCACGCCTAGGCTATCCGCCTCATGTTCCTGAGAGCGTGAGTAAGATTTGATGTAAAGCTCCGACCCGAGCCCTGCAGCGCGACTAAAACCAGGATCTCCCGCTACTGCGCCAATCGCAGCCGCTCCTAAACCAACAAGAAAACCTTGTGATACACGTTCAGCCGAATGCCTTGCTGTCACATGGCCTATCTCGTGCGCAATCACGGCAGCAAGTTCTGCTTCGCTACTGGCTAAAGCCATCAATCCGCGTGACACATAAATATATCCACCTGGAACCGCAAAGGCGTTAATCATAGGATCATCAATAACAAAAAATTTATATTCAACGTCTTTACGCTCGGTATGAGGCGTAATCCGCTCACCAATACCTTCAACATACTCTGCAATAGGCCCGCTCATAAATTTACCAAAAGCCTGTTCCAGCTTTTTATGTTCTTCTGCTCCAACGGCCTCTTCACGCTCAGCAGGCAATAAAGCCGTAAACTGACGATCTCCTGTTGCAGGGTTAGTGCTACACGCAGCCACAAGCCCCAAAGCCATGAGACCAAGAAAACTCTTCTTGCTAAAGACGCGTGATTTCGTCCATTGTATCGCCATGTTGCGTTTCCTTCTTTTGCTTATCACCTTGAGCGTGCCTAATAGCATCTATGCTCAAGAGTCCTTACGCCCTAATACGTCTAAAGACCTTAAACATACCTACTCGGGCAGAATTGACAAGATCATCGACGGGCAAACCATTCTTTTAACCAATGATAAAATTGTTCGCCTGAGTAGTATCGATTGCCCTGCTTCAAAACAAAATCCAGATTTCGACTTTTGCCTCAAATCCAGAATGCTCCTGACCGAAACACTGCCCGAAGGTACAGAAGTTATGATTTACCAAACGCGCATGGCGAAAAAAGGGCGCATTAATCGTATGGGGCACGATTTAGGCCACATTCTGACCAAAGAAGCGACAGATAAGCCGTCTGTATGGGTACAGGAGTTGCTTTTATTAAAGGGGCTATCTCGTGTTTACATCTCTCCTGACAATCCCGAACTATCAAATGAGCTGCTTCACATCGAAGATAAAGCACATCAAGAGAAAGCTGGTCTTTGGGCAGAAGACAGCCCATTTATATCCCTCTCCCCTGAAACTGTGATCAATGGTATGGGTGAGTTTTCAATCGTAGAAGGAACAGTGGCAAAAGCCTCGAGTGTAAGAAATACGCTCTACCTTAACTTTGGCGAAAACTGGAAAACTGATTTTACCATTATGATATCATCAGCTTTAAGGAAGAAACTCGCGCAACGCGGCATTAATTTGATGGGCTTAACAGGACAAAAAGTACGCGTTCGCGGTTGGATCCGTGATTATAACGGCCCTCTCATTGAGTTAGACACCCCAGAACATATAGAAATTATTGCTTCTAATTCTCCGTTGCCTGCGACCCCGAATAACGCTACTGTGCCTATAAATCATTAACAAGTTAAGATTTTCAAAGGTTGAAGGAAGGTTCTCATGGGACACAAGCAAAAACAGAATGCTTACCGTCCTGCGCCTTTGCTGGATTTGTTTCCGCCAATCACGCCCTACTCTTCTGGTTACCTACCCGTAGAAACACCGCATGAAATTTATTGGGAGCAAAGTGGTAACCCTGATGGTGAACCCGTTGTTATGCTTCATGGCGGTCCTGGTGGTGGCACGAGCCCTGTTAATCGCCAGTTCTTTGATCCTGATCACTATCGTATCATCATGTTTGATCAACGCGGCGCCGGAAAATCAACGCCGCCAGTTTGCTTAATCAATAACACAACTGATCACCTCGTAGCTGATATAGAAGCCTTACGCGAACATCTCGGCATAGATACATGGCACGTCTTTGGCGGATCATGGGGCAGTACGCTTTCCCTTTCTTACGCCGCCAAGCATGCAGACAAAATCAAAAGCATGGTGCTGCGCGGTATTTTCCTCATGGAAGAAGATGAAATCGACTGGCTGCTTTATGGACTGAAAACAATCTACCCTGAAGCTTGGGAGCAGTTTGTTTCTATTATCCCTAAAGATGAACAAGATGATTTATTAAAAGCATACCATGACCGCCTTACAGCCGATGATGAAAAAATAAAAATGGAAGCGGCCATGAGTTGGAGTTTATACGAAAGCGCCTGTTCTTCACTCATTCCAAACTATGAAATCATTACGACAGACGAACAACGCGCACATGCCTTAGCTATCGCAAAAATCGAAGTACATTACTTCTACAACCAACTCATCAAAAAAGAAGATAGCCTTCTAAACTATGTCGATCGTTACCGCTCTCTCCCAACAATTATTGTGCAAGGGCGATACGACATGATTTGCCCTATTCAAACCGCACATAAACTACATAGCCAATGGCCTGAAGCAGACTATATCGTTGTACCCGATGGTGGTCACTCGGCAATGGATCCCCCTATTCGCTCTCGCTTAATTGAGGCAACAGAAACTATGAAATCAATTCGATAACCAGAAAAAGGTAACCCATGAATTTTCAAACACTCAATGATGTTGATGTCTCCGGTAAAGTAGTTCTGCTACGCGCGGATTTAAATGTGCCTGTAAACGATGGATGTGTCAGTGACGCAACGCGTATCAAACGCCTAAAACCAACAATTGAGATGCTGAGAGATAAAAGCGCGAAGATTGTTATTTTATCGCACTTTGGCCGCCCTAAAGGCGAACGTAAAGATGAATTCTCCTTAGAATTTCTAACACACGAACTTGAAAAGCAATGGGATGTCAAAGTTACTTTTGCGGAAGACTGTATCGGCGACAAAGCAAGACAGGCTGTCAGTGATACGCATTCAGGTGATATTTTACTATTAGAAAACGTTCGCTTTCATGCAGGTGAAGAAAGCAACGATCCTACCTTTGCTTCTGAACTAGCTGCACTTGGAGATGTTTTTGTCAATGACGCTTTCTCTGCCGCGCATCGCGCACATGCCTCCACAGAAGGCCTTGCGCACCTTCTCCCTTCTGTTGCAGGTCTATTAATGGAAGCAGAGCTGAATGCATTGAATGATGCATTGGAATCTCCGGAGAAACCTGTTGCAGCCGTTGTTGGCGGTGCAAAAGTGTCAACAAAGCTAAGTGTACTCAACAATCTCGTAAAGAAGGTTGATTACTTGATCCTCGGCGGCGGCATGGCAAATACCTTCTTGCTAGCTCAGGGAAATGAAATCGGAAAATCTTTATCAGAGCCAGACATGGTTGACACCGCTAATGAAATTTTAGAAACAGCAAAACAAAACAACTGTGAGATTGTGTTACCAAAAGATTGCGTTGTTGTTGAGGAGTTAGCACCAGGCGCTGCAGCAGACACAGCGACACTCGACAAATTTCCCGCAGATAAAAGCGCTGTTGACGTAGGAGAACAAAGTGCACAGCACGTTTCTGAATTACTTCACGGATGTAAAACATTGCTTTGGAATGGCCCGATGGGCGTTTTTGAGATTAAACCGTTTGACCGTGGAACAAATGCTGTCGCACAAACAGCTGCCGAACTAACAAACGAAGACCGTTTAGTTAGTGTTGCAGGCGGCGGAGATACCGTTGCCGCTCTTGAAAATGCAGGTGTCATTAATGACTTCACTTACATTTCAACAGCAGGCGGTGCTTTCCTTGAATGGATCGAAGGAAAAACGCTCCCTGGCGTTGCCGCCCTGATTAAAAATCATAGTAAAGCAGCCTAAAACAAAAACCTCTCTGAAATCAGAGAGGTTTCTATTCATGTGGAGTTGAATTTTTTTGAGATCTAATGGCGACTCTCATTCAGAATTTCGCGCGCCATACGCTCTGTAATTTTATCATAATATTTTAGCGCCAAGCCAAGTTCATCTTTGTTGATCACACGCTCGCCGCTTGAACGGAAACGGTGTGTCAGCAAGAACATATTCACAAACTCAGGCTTTTGAATACCCATTGCCTTACAAGCAATCGCTAAACCTTGAGCTGACTTTTGCGCAAGCATTTCACGTACAGTCTGTTCTAGCAAACCGCAATAAACTGAAAATTGTGCCACAAAAGTAATAACCTGCCCGCGGCGAAGGCCATCAATCATAACATCTGGAGTAAGGAACCCTTTCTCCATCATATTCTCTGCCATGATCATAAGATCAACTGTTGGTGTTAAGTTTGCACCTTCAGGTAAACTTGCCTGAAAAACAACATCATCGATTGCCGTATCGACTGCATCTAAGTCAACTGCAGCAAACTCGTCACGAATGAACTTCTTCAAAGCAATTCCTACATGCTGGTATAACTTTGTTACCACAGTGTTTGGAACCTCATTACGCATAATAAATGGCTTCGCCAAATCATCTGAATGACGAGACATATGTGTAAAGCGATTAACAGCGTGTTTTGTTAAAACGATGTTTTTGTTCTCAGATAATGTAATCGCTGTAGAAAGGTCTTTCGTATCAACAAGTGCATCAATAAGCCCGTCTGACATTTCAGTACGCTCTGCGATTGCTTGCCAGTGATCATTAGATTTTCCGCGAATAATATAAATAAGGTCTGTGTCTGTTAAAACCTCACTATCCTTAAGAACAGATTCTGCTACATCAATTTCATCATTCGCTAGATGTAGAACCATTCTAAGTGGCACACCACCCATTGTAGATAGACGATCAGCCAAAGCAGATCGAAGATCTACTTCCGCCTTATTCAAAAGTCCAATAAGAACATCTGTGATCAACTCACTCTCAGTTGGCTGCAAATCCATAGACAGCAAATCAGTCATGATTGTCGCTAGCTCAGCGCGTGTATTTTCGCCTGATGAGGATGTCAGATTATGTAACTTATGACGGTCATATAGACGAACCAGAAGCGGTCCAATCTCCGGTGAGTTTTGTAATAAATTCATATACATGTCAGTTAACTGGCCCCGAACCAAAGTGTGACCTCTTTTTTCTTTAGACGGGTCACTTGTTTTCCCTGTGACCTGACTATAGTCATCAATAGTTACTTTTTCGTTAACATCATCCAAAAAGACTACGTCTGGAGCTGCTTTGCCTTTAATTCTAATCATTTATTAAAACTTTTTTGTTACTCTTATAGAGTATCAATTTTCATAATACATAAGCAAATATTAAGTTTTTGTTAACTTTTTTATAACTAAGGGTAAATTATGATCGGTTCGGTAAATAACGGCGTACAACAGCATATACCTGTTTTAAAAGAACTAAAACCAGGTGTCACAGAACAACAACAAACAACTCAAAATCCTGTTCAACAGGAGCAAACGCGTCCTTTAGGAACGTCTACTGCACAAGTGCAGCCCACAGAAACGCGTAATCTGGGGGCCACTCAAGAAGAGTTAAATGGAAAAATTATCCAAACGGGTAGAGATAATTCACTTCTAACGCGTTCTGATGCGCGCGGAAATAATCTGGATATAACTGTTTAAATTCTACTGAAACGCCACTTCATCAAAAGAGCGTAGCTTACGGCTATGGAGTTTTTCTTCTCCTATTCCACGTAAAATTTCCATTGATCTTAAACCAATCTGCAAGTGTTGATTAACACGATCTCGATAAAACTTATCCGCCATACCCGGCAACTTCAGCTGACCGTGCAGCGGCTTATCCGACACACAAAGAAGTGTTCCATAAGGAACACGAAAACGGAAACCGTTTGCAGCAACTGTTCCAGATTCCATATCCAGCGCAATAGCGCGGCTCTGTGAAAACCTTTGGTTCTGACGCACTGAAGAACGAAGTTCCCAGTTACGGTCATCAACCGTGGCCACCGTCCCTGTTCTCATCACCTTCTTAACGTCATGTCCATCGCTACCTGAAATTTCCTTCACTGCCTGCTCCAGCGAAATTTGAATTTCTGAAAGCGCAGGAATAGGAATACTCGGATGAAGGTCTTTATAAAGAACGTTGTCTTCTCTTAAATAACCGTGTGCCAGAACGTAATCTCCAAGCTCCTGAGAATTACGAAGACCTGCACAATGTCCCAGCATCATCCATGCATGAGGACGCAACACAGCGATATGGTCGGTAATTGTCTTGGCATTGGATGGCCCAACACCAATATTGACCATCGTAATACCGGCGCCGCCTTCACGTTTTAAATGATAGGCAGGCATTTGTGGCAAACGCTTGCCCTCTTCAGGCTGAATAAATCCAGTGTAACCATCCAGCCCAGCGTGCTCGCCGCCGATCTTGATAAACTCATCAATGTAAAACTGATAGTTTGTAAAAATCACATAGTTTTGAAAGTGCTCTGCCTTCGTGCCTGTATAGTGCTTTAATCGAAGCAGGCTAAGGTCAGTTCTTGGCGCCGTAAATAATGCAAGCGGCTCTGGCTCACCCTCCTTGGTTCGATGGTAGCCATTGGCAATCTGATCATCCATCATCTCTAAATCAGGTTGATCAAAAAGATTAGGCACAGATTGCATTTGTTCATGGGATAGATCGCCTTCCAAATGGAAATCTTCCCCTAATGCAAAGTGAATAGGAATTGGCGTATCGCTTAAGCCCACCTCAACATCCACATCATGGTTTTTAATCAAGAGGCCAATCTGACGGCGATAGTAATTCGAAAAAATGTCAGGTCTTGTTAACGTTGTTTGATAAACACCTGGCTTTGACACAAAGCCATAGGAAAGACGTGTATCAAGCTTTTGCGTTTTTGTAACTTCAAGCTTTAGGTACGGGTAAAACCCCTGAACCTTGCTTTTAAGCTGCTGCCCCGATGTAAAGCTATCAAAGGCTTCACACAAATGCTCCACTTGCGCCTTATATATCGCTTCAGCAGCATCAACAGCCTTATTAGAATTTGAAAATTGTTGGGGTTTTACTTTTTTGACCATGCATCATTATGGCCTAAAAAAGTTAAAATTCAATGGAGCCTAGCTAGAAATATCATAAAGCGTATGGTGGTAGCAGTAAATCGCACGAAAAGCTGTATTTGCTAGAAAAACTATAGATTACATACTTAGCGCCTGCGCTTCATATCTCCTATCAATAACCGGCTCATCTTTTAAAAAGATTTGGCTAGGGTAGCGATAGTCCACATAATGATGTCCAGCTATGCCCCGCATAGCATTACGTAGATCAATAATTGTATTCATTGCCTCTTTTTTTGAACCAAGATTACATACCCCTCTAATAGCCTCTATATGGGCAACTCTATGCTGCAATAAATATGAAAGAGCTTTATGAAGACTGGGAGATAAAACCGTCTCTCTACCATCAAAAGCGAGCATGCTGTTTTGATCAAAAAACTCCATCGCACCAATCTTGACTGGAGGAGTTTGTAAGACAAACCCCTGCCCTTTAACAGTCTTTATATGATCTTCTCCTGATACTTCTTTTATAACTTTGCGAGCGCTATCAATAATGTTTTGTACAGCAACGATAGACTTTGCTGAAACAGCGCTTTGAATATCCTCGCGCGATATAACGTGATCCATATTTTCAGACAAAAGTTTAAGGGCCTTTGCTACTCGTGGAGAAACTGACCTCTTTTTGTTCCGGAAACGCAATTGCCTAGTACCAAAACAAAACTTCACACCACCTACTAAAGGCTTAAAATCAACAGTAGGAGCCCTATCAAAGATGGGCGTATCTACGAGAATTACCATATCATCAGAAGCCTTTTCAATATGATGCCCACCAACCAGCGACTTCATTTTATGGCGTACATTATCAAGGCCGACTTTTAAAGCCTCAGTATTCTTTGAACCAGTTTCTAATTGTATCCTATACAAAGAAACCTTGTGACCTTTAAACTGCCTTAAAACACTTAAAGCTTTTGTCTCCTTTGGCGTTAAATCAACAACACGATTTCCCGCACGTAACATGCGTGCATCTTCAGAGAACTCTATTCCATTTACAAATGGGGTAAATGTGGCAGGACGCTCAACAAGGCTATACCCTTTTGATCGCATGTTCTTAATCAAGAAATCGTCACTAGCAGCACTTCTAATAGCTTGGTTTAATTTGCTAATTTGTATCGTAATATTTTTAAGCCCTATATCGGAGCGATCACTAAAAACATGTTGAAATAAGGTTTCTTGAGAAACATAGTCATCTCTTCCGTGCACCGCTAGAGCTCTCAGCACACTATAGGTACGTGGACTAAGATCCATCTCCTGACAACCAACACGCGCCCTAGCATTAATTAAATCAACGTCAAAACGCCCCACGCTTAAGACGCCATCATCACCATAACCTAGCTTCTCTGAAAGTTTGCGGTACAGAGAGTCAAAATACCTATTCCAAGACGCAGCTTCAAAAGCATGCCTTATCGGCGAAATTACTATAGGCTTATTCGGAACATCAAAATCATCAAGCGTGTGATCATGAAAAAGAAAACTAAAAGGAGCGCTAACGCCTCTTTGAAAATGGCCGTGCATATCAAACTCATGACCAAAGTAAGCATGGTCTACGGCAAAACCATCTGCCCCTAAACCTGACATTAGATTTGCAGGCATATCACTATTGAAGGAAGCTACTAACGCCCTCATATATTACCTATTATTTCTTAGCACACAGGCCACACATTACATTCATTACCATTACGAGCAATGCAGTGTAATAAAATTTAAAATTATGTCAATTGAGAATTACGCTCCGACAAGCGCTTTGGCAAATTCTTCGGCTTTGAAAGGGCTTAAATCTTCGATCTTCTCACCCACGCCAACAGCATGAATTGGTAGCCCAAACTCTTCGGCAAGAGAAACCACAACGCCGCCCTTAGCAGACCCATCTAACTTCGTTACGACAAGCCCCGTTAGGTCAACGACATCTTTGAAGTTTTGAACCTGAGAGTGTGCATTCTGACCCGTTGTTGAATCAAGAACCCGCACAACCCCGTGTGGCGCTGTTTCATCTTGCTTTTTAATAACGCGGATAATCTTGGCAAGTTCTTCCATAAGGTTGGCTTTATTCTGAAGGCGCCCGGCGGTATCAATCATCAGCAAGTCAATATTATCAGCCTTCGCCTTTTCCAGCGCTTCATAAGCCACCGCCGCAGGATCAGACCCAATATCCTTCTTCACCAGAGGAACGTGCGCGCGCTCTGCCCACACTTCTAACTGATCCACAGCCGCCGCGCGGAATGTATCTGCGGCAGCAATCATGACGTTCTTTTGTCTTTTGATATGATAATCGTGCGCGATTTTACCAATAGTCGTTGTTTTGCCTGCACCATTGACGCCGCAAACAAGCATAACAAAAGGCTTATGCCCCTCTATATCCAAAGGCTTAGTCACAGGATTAAGGATGTTGGCAATAGATCCAGAAAGCGCTTCTTTTATCTCGCCTTCTTCAATCTCTTTATCAAAACGGTTCTCGGCAAATTCGGAAACGATCTTAGCCGCGGTTTTTGGACCCATATCGGCCATGATAAGAATGTCTTCCAGTTCTTCCAGCGCATCTTGATCCAGTTTACGCTTCGTAAACACGTCCGTAATACTCTTACCGAGTTTGTTAGACGATTTTGAGAGACCTTTACTCAGGCGCGAAAACCAACCGCCCTCTTCTGTATGATCACTAAGGTCTTTGCTTTCTTTGTAATCTTCTGTCGGAATGTGCTTAGGAACTGGTGTTACACCAACCTCATCAAGCATCTCGGAAGCTGTCTCTTCTAACTCTTGATCGATAAATTCTTGCGAGATCTGAGGCTCTGACTCTGTTGGGGGCTCTAAAGCTGGATCATTTTTATGATGAAGCAGCCTATCTTCATGACGCTCCTTCTCCTGCGCTCCAGCATTCTTCTTCTTTCGCCAGAAAACCATTACATAACCATCCCTGTTAATTTGTTTCCTTCTATACCATGAATCATAACATCTACCAAGCTGCCGACGCTTTGATCCTTATCAAGGATGACTTCTGCAAAATGCTCGGTTCGCCCTATATTTCCTTTTTCAACAATAACTTGACGCTTTTGTTTCACGTGGAGCTTCAAAAACTTTTCCACCTGTTTATCCCCTAAGTTACGCAATATTGCGGCGCGCTCTTTACGCACAGGATGAGGTACTTGCTTATTAGGCGGTATCTTTGCAGCAGGCGTTCCCTCCCTTTCAGAATAAGGAAACACATGAAGGAATGTTAGGTCACACTCCTCGACAATGTCTGCCGTGTTTTGAAACATCTCATCTGTTTCGGTTGGAAAGCCCGCAATAATATCTGCACCAAAGACCATATCGGGGCGATATTCGCGTGCGCGCTTGCACATATCAATCGCGTCTTGACGCAAATGACGGCGCTTCATACGCTTGAGCACCATATCATCCCCAGCTTGCAGGCTCATATGCAAATGCGGCATCAAGCGCGGCTCTTCAGCAATAAGGCGCCAAAGGTCATCATCAATCTCAACAGGGTCTAACGAAGATAACCGTAAGCGCGGTAAATCTGGTACAAGAGCGAATACACGCCGGATCATCTGCCCTAATGACGGTTTACCAGGCAGATCCGCGCCATAAGAGGTTACATCAACGCCCGTCATCACTATTTCGTTATAGCCTGCCGCAACAAGCTTTTTGACCTGATCAGCAATTTCACCAATGGGCACAGAACGAGAATTTCCACGGCCATAAGGAATAATGCAAAACGTACAACGGTGATCACAACCATTTTGCACCTGAATAAAAGCACGTGCTTGCCCTTCTATGCCCTCAATAAGGTGTCCTGCCGTTTCTTTCACTGACATGATGTCGTTTACAAGAACCTTCTCTTCGCCTTGTAAACCCCATGTTTCAGCTTTTAGCTTGAGGTCATTCCCAATGATACGGTCAACCTCCCCCATTCCAGCGTAAGTGTCAGGATCAATCTGTGCGCTGCACCCCGTTACAATGATCTTGGCGTTGGGATTATCACGCTTTGCACGGCGGATAGCCTGGCGCGCTTGGCGCTCAGCTTCTTTTGTAACGGCACATGTATTAAAGATAATAGCATCATCCAAACCCGCATTTTTGGCATGGGTGCGCATAACCTCGCTCTCATAAGTATTGAGGCGACATCCGAAAGTCACGAGTTCTGGTTCAGGCTTACTCATAGCCCACGGTTTACATAGGTTTTACAAGAAATGCAATCAGATTAAACTGAAGGAGTGCCAAAGCGCCGATGATAATTTTTGTAACATGGCACCCTGCTTATTTTTTACCTAGCTAGTTTAGGACCTCTAGGCTTAAAAGCAAGAACCTCACCTGCCGGCTGTTCACTTGTTAACGCCTCAATCAATTCTTCCGTGACAATAAGGTTACCCTCATCATCAGTTCCTATAGGCTTATCCAGTAAAAGAGTTTTAGGATCATTAAACCGCCTTAAATCAGCATATTAAGGGGTTCCAACTTCAGGAAAGTTTTTTTTCCAAACACCTTGTAGTTTGATTAGCATTGTATTTCTTGATAGCTTCCGTACATCTTTAGTAGAAAAATGGATTTGAGCGTTATCCGCTGAAAACAAAGATGCCACAGCACGAAATTGGTCAATTGTCGAAGTAGACATAGCGGCACACTCTCTATAACGGCTTTATTATTAGACCTATATATTTAGCTGTAGCTGACAATAAAGTCAATAATTATGTAAACCATAATCACTATTAACACCACCGTAAGCAATTCCAAAGACACCTTCAGACAGTCTTTTTACACGCCCATCCATAGCCTGCACTTCTCGCTCCTGAGTTGGGTAAGCCGGCATGTTCCTACACGTGTGCAATAACCGCAGCGTAGAAACAAGGTCAACCATATGTAATCTCTCTTCATCTAGCTGCCGGCCAGAGCCTGCTTCATAAGCGCCCTTAATTGGTTCAAAGAGGAATTTATTCAACGCACCAAAATGCCTGAAATCAGTCTCTGGCATCCCATATCCAGAGTAAGCAAAATCAATAAGCGCCTCTGGCTTACGTTCACCTGCATTAAATGCAATGTTATCGAAGCTCAAATCACCATGACAGAAAACAGGATCTACACCCTGCTCTAGGGACATCAACTTCTGTGATAATTGATTATAAAAGCCGCTTTTCCTTAAACGATCAGGATCGTACATCTGCGCTTCTTCCAACATATTCCACAAAACACTATATTCACCTGAATAAGCCGCTGGTGTTTCCTTATGAATTGAAGCCATAAAAGACCCAACATCTTGGAATGCTTGCTGTTGATCTTGAGGTGACCAGGAATGAACATCTCTATGATTTAAAAAGGCCGCGCCTTGAATACGTTCCATCGTGATTGAGCCGACATACCCTCTTGCCCTATCTAATGATTTTATAGAACCACCCTGCTCTGAAACACTGTGCAGCTGAGGGACATGCAAGGTAGCAGATTGCAGTTGTGACAAGTAATGCGCCTCACGACGCAATAACGCAGAGGCATCGTGATATGGGACAGCCATTAAGTACTTAACAGCACGATCACCTTCTGCATAAACACATGCAGAACGCCCCTCTCCCAAACATTCAACTCGTTGCGAGCATGCTTCACCGTTAAAATCACTTAAATCCATAGGTATTTTTACAACATTATGTAAAAATATGCAATTTAAACGTTTATAGTCCCATCAAAAACATATGAAACAGGTCCTGTCATTGCCACTTGCGCGTCATCTGACGGCCATTCAATAATCAGATCACCGCCATCCAGCGTTACTGTCACCTTACGCCTTGTTAGGCCACGTCGGATGGCCGCAACAGCCACAGCGCACGCACCGGACCCACACGCCTGTGTAATTCCTGCACCGCGCTCCCAAACACGCATACGAACATGATTAGGTGACAAGGCCTCAACAAACTCAACATTTGTTCTATTTGGAAAAAGCGGATCTGTTTCAAAGCGCTTTCCCTGCTTTTCCACACCATCATCCCCCATATCATCCACAGAACCATCCACAAAGAACACGCAATGCGGGTTCCCCATAGACACCGCAACAGGATCGCCATCTAACGGCAGATGCAACGTATCGCATTTCTCAGAGAGCGGGATTTCATCCCACTGCAATTTAGGCTCCCCCATTTGTACGGTGACTTGTCCATCTTCGGCGCGCGAACAATTCAGCGCACCCACGACAGTTTCAATCACAAGCTGATCAACATCATCCTCACGCATCAACAGGTCCGCGACACAGCGCGTCGCATTACCGCATGCCTCTGCCTCACTTCCATCAGGATTATAAATCCGCATAAAGTTGATTTCCTGAAAGCTCTTGGAAGTTTCAATCACAATCAATTGATCACAACCCACCCCGCGCTTGCGATCAGCTATCCTCTGGATTTGTTCTCTGGAAAGCCTGATATCCTTGACTCTCGCGTCAAGTATGACAAAATCATTTCCAAGCCCATGCATTTTTTTAAACGTATATGTCATAGTGATGGAGACATATCATGAATTTGTTCGCGAATAAACGCAAAGTCCGCAGCATGTCTGCAGAAATACTCTCTGGCGCACAAAATGTGCGTATTGAACCTGCTAATGATGCGGGCACACCTGCAGGCCAAGAGTATTTCGAATTTCATCAGTTTTTGAAAAATGAGAAGAAACAAGCGTTTTGGGGCGGCTTTGCTATTGCTGCTATGGCAGCAATCATTCTAACGCTCGGCCTTATCCTAACCAGTGCCAGCGGTATCACATTTATGACCTGTCAGGAATTTGGCGAGATCTTCACTTGCCGCTTTGGCGGTCTGTAGCCAGCGCAGACGATCTTGATGAGGCTAACACAACAAATATGATCGAACCTGCAGCGAATACGCTTGACATTTCCCCTCTAAATCCGTAAAAACCACTCAAATTCAGCGGTATTTTGAAAATTTACCGTGTCTAGCGATACCCCCCAGTCAGCGAAATCACGCCCACTGGGGTCGTTTTCGTTATTAAATTATTGATTTAAGGAACGCAGATAAGTGTTTGATAGTCTTGGTGATAAATTAGGCGGAATATTTGAAAAACTCCGCGGTAAAGGACGCCTCTCAGAGGAGGACGTCAATAATGCTGCGCGTGAGATTCGTATCGCCCTTCTAGAGGCTGATGTTGCCCTTCCGGTCGTCAAAGACTTCATCGAGACAGTTAAAGAAAAAGCTATCGGCGAAGACATCATTAGAAGCGTCTCCCCTGCCCAGCAAGTTGTTAAAATCGTTCATGATGCAATGGTTGAGATGCTTGGCGGTGAACAGGCTGAAGAGCTAAACATTAAAGCGACGCCACCTGCTGCTTTCTTGATGGTGGGTCTGCAAGGTTCTGGTAAGACAACATCGACGGCAAAAATCTCTAAATTTTTGAGCGATAAGCATAACAAGAAGATGCTTATGGCGTCTCTGGATACCCAGCGCCCTGCCGCGCAAGAGCAGCTAGCTGTTCTTGGTGAGCAAACAGGCGTTGATACGCTTGAGATCATTAAAGGCCAAAGTCCGATTGAGATCACAAAGCGCGCGATGGAAGAAGCCCGCCTTGGCGGATATGACATCGTAATGCTTGATACTGCGGGTCGCCTTGCCATTGACGAAGAGTTGATGGAAGAAGTCGCCGCCATCTCTAAGCTATCTAACCCAACGGAAACGCTGCTTGTTGTCGATACGATGACAGGTCAGGACGCGGTCAACGTTGCCAAAGAATTCGACGAAAAAGTCGGCATCACAGGCATCATGATGACACGTATTGATGGTGATGCACGCGGTGGTGCGGCCATGTCTATGCGCGGCATTACAGGTAAGCCGATCAAGCTGATGGGTACCGGTGAGCAGTGGGATAAGATTGAAGCCTTCCATCCTGACCGTATTGCCGGGCGTATCCTTGGCATGGGTGACGTTGTCTCCCTCGTGGAAAAGGCACAAGAAAGCATTGAGCAAGAAGACGCTCTCGCGATGGCCGAGAAATTCAAGAAAGGCCAGTTTGATTTCAACGATATGCTTCAGCAGATGCAGCAAATGTCCAAAATGGGCGGCGCGGGCGCACTGATGAAGATGCTACCGGGTCTGGGTAAGCTGGCCAGCCAGCTCGACGAAGCAAATGTTGATGAAACAATCCTAAAGAAACAAGAAGCCATCATCCTATCGATGACAAAGGCAGAGCGTGAGAAACCTGCCCTTCTCAACGCATCCCGTAAAAAGCGTATTGCTGCAGGTTCTGGGACAAGCGTTCAAGAGATCAATAAGATCTGCAAGCAGCAGCAGCAAATGCAAACCGTCATGAAGCGCATCAAAAAGATGGGTATGGGCGGCATGATGAAACAAATGAAAGGCCTGATGGGCGGTAAAGCCGATGAGCTTGAGCTGATGGCGCAAAGCATGGATCCGGACGGCCTTGCCAAAGATATGGCGGGCATGAATGAAGGACCACTGGGCGCAAACCCATTTGACGGTCAAGCCTCTGGCGGGCTTCCTGGTTTAGGTGGTGGCCTACCGGGACTTGGCGGCGCAGCGGGTATGGCCGGAATGCCTGGCTTACCGACACGCGGCGGCACAAAGAAAAACCGTAAGAAAAAAGGAAAGAAGAAATAATGAAGAAACTTCTTTCAGGATTGCCTCAATATACAACGTGGCTGATTTCTGCGTTTTTATTTTTTTTAATTGCTAATTTTGAAATTAGTACGGGAGGTCATCTTCCTAAAGGTATGGAAATGATTTTCAAGGCCCAACTTAAAGCAGAACGATACGATGAAGCCGTTCAAATGATTGAAAGCTTAGTGATTAAAAGGAACACTCCCCAACTATTAATACTAATATCATTCATCGCCTTATTTACATGCGTTAGAAAGAACTTAGATAAAATTAAGCCTTTTGCAAATCATCTTCATTGGGCTTTAGGAGGGCTAACCCTCTTATTCATTTCATTTAAAGGACAACTTAATTAACCGAATTGCAATTTGACTATTAAAAAGGAGAACTAAAATGGCACTAGCAATGAGACTATCAAGAGGCGGACGTAAGAAGCGTCCATTTTACCGTATCGTCGTAGCAGACAAGCGCATGCCGCGTGATGGCCGCTACATCGAGCGTTTGGGGACTTACAACCCACTTCTTGCAAAAGACGATGAAAACCGCGTGAACCTAAACGAAGAGCGCATCAAGCACTGGCTCGCAGAAGGCGCTGAGCCATCTTACCGTGTTGCTGTATTCCTCGGTAAAGCGGGTATCGCACCGATGCCTGAGCAACGCAACAACCCACAAAAAGCGGAAGCATCAGAAAAAACAAAGATGCGTATTGCAGACAAAGAAGAAAAGCGTAAAGCGCAAGCTGAAGCAGCAGCAGCGGCTGAAGAAGAAGCAAAAGCAGCAGCGGAAGCTGCAGCAGCTGAGCCAGCACCTGAGGCACAAGAAGCTCCTGCAGAGGAAGCAGCAGCTGAAGAAGCTGCTGCGGACGCTCCTGAAGCAGAAGAGAAAAAAGAAGGTTAATTCCTTCTCTCTTGGCTATGAACACAAACAAGCCCTCTCTTGCCAACGAAAAGCGCATTATGGTTGCGAAGATCGCTACCGCGCATGGCATCAGAGGGCTTGTTAAACTTCACATCTATGCCGACGATGAACAGCTTGCGGGTGGCACGCTCTACACATCCGAAAACGGCAAAGACACTCTCGATATTACATTAAAGAATGCGACGGCCAAGCACTGGCTTGCCGCTATTGATGGTGTTACAGATCGTAATTCGGCCGAAGCCCTTCGCGGCACAGAGCTCTATGTGGATCAGGATATTCTACCTGAAATCGGCGAAGATGAATTTTACTATTCTGATCTAATAGGCCTCCCTGCCATCGATGAAGATGGCGCAGAGATAGGCAAAATCATTGCCGTTGAAAACTTCGGCGCATCCGACCTCATCGAAATTCAACCACAAGGTGAGAGCAGTTTTTATCTACCGGTTAGCGATGAAACCCTGCTAGAAATAACGGATGATAAAATCGTTATTTCTATTCCGGAAGGGTTATTAGAATGAGTTTAAATTTCAACCTCCTCACCCTCTTCCCTGATATGTTCCCGGGCATGCTTGGTCATTCATTAGCTGGGCGAGCGCATGAGCGTGGGGACTGGGCATTTAATGCGATAGACATCCGTGATTTTGCGACAGACAATCACAAAACGGTCGATGACACGCCTTATGGCGGCGGCGCAGGCATGGTGATGCGCGCCGATGTCATTGAAAGCGCCCTACTCTCAGTTGAAAAGCCCGGTCGTAAAATTTACCTCTCCCCGCGCGGTAAAGTGTTTAACCAAACTCTTGCAAAAGAGCTTTCTCAAGAAGAAAACATCACACTTCTTTGTGGTCGTTATGAAGGCATTGACCACCGCGTGCTGGAAGCCCATGAATTCGAAGAAATCTCTATTGGTGATTATGTTCTCTCTGGCGGTGAACCTGCAGCCCTTATCATGATGGATGCATGTATTCGCCTGCTTCCTGGTGTCATGGGAAATGTTGATACGGCCGATAATGAAAGCTTTGGCGCTAATACAGGCGGTTTACTTGAATACCCGCACTATACGCGCCCTGCCGAATGGACGGCATCAAACGGCAAAACCTATGATGTACCTGAAGTATTGCGCGGCGGTAATCACGCCGATATTGACAAATGGCGCGAAGAAAAAAGCTTAAAAGTTACTAAGGCTGTGCGCCCGGACCTTTTGTAATGTGCTCCATCATTTTTCGCCTAATACTATGCGTTTGCCTATCAGGGTCATCATAGGCACGCCACTTACCGCCTTGGTAATTCCAAGTTAACTCTGTTCCAGCGGGAATATCTACCTTGGCATAAAAATCGTAACCATCAGGGCGCATATTCGCTGCTTTAACGGGGCGGCCTGCCCAATCAACAATATCTTCAACGGGTGCATCATTTGCCCATTTCAAAAGAGTTTCACCAACACGCCCATACTTATCAAAGCGCTCCATCATATTCAGGCCTTCATCTTGAGCTGGTGGCGCAAACACGTAAGTCATACTGTCATGATCAATGGCGTTATAACTTGGGCCAAGATATTCTCCTATCCAAGTTCCCTTAGGAATATCAACTTTAGCAAAAAGCCCCTTCTCCCGGCGCCCTTTTTCATCAGGAGGAATAAGTTCTGAATCACGTGCTTCTGTCAGTTGTTCTAGTGTTCTTTCTACGTCTACTGCGCGCTTCTTTCTGCCAATTATATCCCCATGCGACTCAAGCAGTCTTTCTAGGCTATATCGGGCACTACGATCATCTTCAGGCACCATAGGTCCGCTCAACTCCATAAGTCTCTCAGCATTAAATTGGTCAGTCTGAGCACCTTCATCATGAAGCCTGTGATCTTTTGTCATCTCATATAAATCTTCAGGTTTAATATCTCCAGCATTCCATTTATCTAAAATTGCCCATATCTGTGATTTAGTGAAATTAGCCACAATAAGATACGTCATTTGACCGCCATAAGCGCGCCCATCAATGGAAAACAAAACTCTGTCATTTTCGTAACTTGCGCTCATACCACTGACAATAGGAGCTAAACGCATCTTTAGAGCCCATTGGCGACGCGCCGTTTTAGCACGAACCACATCTGCAAATGCGTTCTTTACCTGAAAGTCTGCTAACAGTGTAATTAAAGCACCATCACGGCTAAGACTATGAGGTGATTATGATGGCTCAGCCGTGCTCATAAAAGACTTTAGATTGCTTTCAATACGAAAAGGCTTACCCATAACCCTATTGAGTAGAGTTCTTCCGTAAGCGTTAAACGCCCAGGAGATAAAGGGGGGTGCACTATTCGCCCTCCCGCCCGGCATCTTTGACAGATCGTTCTTATCCATTTTTATACTCACACACCAAAAATATTACGTAAACTAACAAAACTCTTGCAGAATTACAAGCATTCTGGCATAAAGCGGCAGTTTTTATAGTTAAAACGGAAAAGAAGCTGCCTTCATTGCGCACAATGTTGATTATCGAGCTTCGCGTAACGTATTAGAAATTAAGGATAAGAAGATGAATACATTACAAAAATTTGAAGCACGTCAGAGCGAAAAGTTTCTTGCTGAAAAGAACATTCCAGAGTTCTCTCCTGGCGACACAGTAAAAGTTAACGTTAAAATTCGTGAAGGCTCACGTGAGCGTGTACAGGCATTTGAAGGTGTTTGTATTGCACGCGCTGGTACAACCGGCCCAAACGCAAGCTTCACAGTTCGTAAAATCAGCCTTGGTGAAGGCGTGGAACGTGTGTTCCCTCTTTTCTCACCACGTATCGACAGCACCGAATTGGTTCGCCGTGGTGATGTTCGCCGTGCGAAGCTTTACTACCTTCGCGATCGTCGCGGTAAATCAGCACGTATTGCTGAACGTACAAGCGGTCACGGTCTTGAGACAGCTGTTGATGAGACAAAAGAAGGCATGACACAAACAGCAAAACGCGCAGCGAAAAAGGCTGAAAAAGACGCACGTCGCCAAGAAGCTCGCGCAGCGCAAGATAAGATCAAAGCTGAAAAGGCTGCTGCAAAAGAAGCAGAAGCTAAAGCGGCTGAAGCGGAGGCAGCTGCTGCAGAGGCTCCTGAAGCAGTATCTGAATAAGATCTTTTTAGATATTGAGAATAAAGAAGAAGCGCGGTTTAATCTGCGCTTTTTTTATGGCGTAAAAGGATTATCAACTGGCGACCAATCGCCCGCATACTCGGCAGAAAAAGCATTTGCCACATAATAATTGCGAGACCCCGGTAATAAACCATACTCAGCAAACAGACAGTGCCCCACAAGCTGATCCTGAACATCGGGAACACCATGATTAGATAAGACAGCTTCATTGAATGCAGAAAAAGCTATACCGCCAAGACTGAATTCATTCGGCGCCAAGCCTACACGTTCTCCCCATTCCGCGATGTATAGAGCGTGGCTCCCATCTGGTGAAACAGAACAATTCAATTCGTCAGAGACTTCAGGGTAAATAATCGTACCTTCGGGCGTTTGATAACCTGCCCCTTGCTCATATTGATCAAAAATCCAACGGCTTTCACGACGATCAAATTCATTACTCATTTGACGGTTATCCAAATCACAGCTTTCAACAAAAGCAATAGCCGCTATCAAAGTAAGAGAGCGTATGCTCCCTTCGCCAGGATTGAAATTGTCAAAAAATCGGACGACCCTTGCGTCAACGCGTTGTATAAATGTTGGCTCTACACCAGTAAGCATATTCTTCCTTTAAATATAAAAAGCGCGGCCAAAACCCCGCTTTTCTTTAATTCTCTATCTTATGATTACATCTGAACAGCAGGTACTCTACCAACCATCAATTGGCCAGTTGGCGCTTGCTCAACAACAATTGCTGTTCCTAATTCTGGAGTATCAACTTGTTCACCATCGGGATGCGTTGCATCACCCGCATGCACATGGTGAATTGTGTCTGAAAATTCTGTCGCGAGAGGTGATAAAGCCACCTCATCACCAGCCTCATCAATGAAGCGCATTTCTCCGCCTTCAACTACAGCTTCAACAGCTTCGAATGAGCTCGTCCAGCCGTTCTCCGCATATGTTGCATCTAATTCTGCCCACTCTTCAGGAGAATAGTCTACAGCTGCTTCCGCTAATTGAGCCGCAGCAAAGTCTGAGTTTAATAGTGGATAGACATCCGGAGGCGTATTACCACCATGTGATACATAACAAGATTGACCATCATCTGAAAATTGTAATGCTCTGATAGGCTCTTCAGAAATAGAACCGTCATCCATTTGAAAATGCGCGCGGCCGTCAATTTCTAGACAGCCTTCAATCCCATCATCAATAAAAGCTGATACAGCAGTTCCCAGACCAATCAAACCTGCCGTAGCTATAACCCAATTCCTTACACCCATAACACATACTCCTCGTAAATTGTGAGTTGAATATTATACGTTTACATAATAAAAGTCAAGATTTTTATTATGTACTGTTAACCATAAAATACGTCATCAGAACAGAAAAAAGCGCGATTTACCGCGCTTTCCTCCCCCGTTATTAATTCGATATTACAGACCAGGCTGCGGAGCACCAAACACTCTTTCAGCACCTGATACAATTCCATCGCGCGCACCGTTTGCACCAGCTATAATGCCATCACGGATAACATCCCCGATATCATCTAACTTTTCGCCTGTCCAATCAGCCGCGTCATGAACACCATCAACAGCTGAATTGTATACACTGCCGATGCCATCCATCGTCGCATCGTATGCGCCTGTGATGCCATCACCAATGTCATCAAGCTTATCTCCTGTCCAATCAACAGCACTGTCATATGAACTAGAAACACCTTCCACAGCTGAACTGTATGCACCGCTAACAGTATCACGAGCGCTGTCGTAAGTACTAGTTACGCCTTCCACAGCTGCATCAAACGTATTATCAACAGCTGCAACACCATCATTAAATGTATCAACTGCAAAATCAACAGACGTGTCATAAGCGCCACTAACAGTATCAACCGCGCTGTCATAGGTATTACTAACACCTTCCACAGCGGCGTCTAAGGTATTATCTGCCGCTTCTAATGCGTCGTTATATGTATCGATTGCAAAGCTACTTGTTGAATTATAAGCGCTAGAAACTGTGTCACTTGCACTATCTACAATGCCATTAAATCCATCTCGAATAGAGGCTCCTGTATCAGTCACAAAATTACTAACACTTAGCTTAGCATTTTGAAATGTATCTGTGATTGAGTGTTTGATTAGTTCAAATGCCGTTTTGCACTCTGCTAATGTTGGAATTTCACCTGGGGTCGCTAATACATCCATATCTTTACCTCCTTCTTAATTTGCATATAATGATATTCTGTATATGCATACCATATCTATTTTATTTTACATAATTAGTTATGTAAAATCGGATAAGTGGCTGTTATACAATGATATTATTTTTGACCGCTTCAACAGGCAAAAAACAAAGCAAGGAAGCAAAAGACATTGAAATCC
Organism: Alphaproteobacteria bacterium; assembly: GCA_013215815.1. Classification (GTDB taxonomy): domain Bacteria; phylum Pseudomonadota; class Alphaproteobacteria; order Micavibrionales; family Micavibrionaceae. Next base: position 81,603 of record JABSQP010000005.1, read on the forward strand.
AGTGCTTTCATGGGATATAAACATCTGCAGCTGATAAAACGGAAGAAAAACAGATGGCCCCGAAAGATATGAACAATATGGCTCCACGCACTCTATTCCAAAAGATCTGGGATGATCATGTCATTCATACAGATGAAAATGGCACGTCCCTTATATATATTGATCGTCACTTGGTACATGAAGTGACCTCTCCCCAGGCTTTTGAAGGCCTACGTATAGCCGGGCGCCCTGTCGCACAGCCAAAGGCTACGCTCGCCGTTGTGGATCACAACGTACCAACAACAGACCGCTCACAAGGTATTGCCGAAGAAGATAGCCGCATTCAGGTGGAAACTCTCTCTAAAAACTGTGAGGAATTCGGCGTTCAGCTCTTTGATATCATGGATAAACGCCAAGGGATCGTCCACATCATTGGGCCAGAGCAAGGCTTTACGCAGCCTGGCACAACAATTGTCTGCGGTGATAGTCACACATCAACGCATGGCGCATTTGGTGCCCTTGCGTTTGGTATCGGCACATCAGAGGTTGAGCACGTGCTCGCTACGCAAACATTGATCCAGAAGCCTGCGAAGTCCATGCGCATTACCGTAAACGGACAGCTACAGGACGGGGTCACCGCAAAAGATATGATTTTGGCCATTATTGGGGAAATTGGCACTGCCGGTGGTACAGGCTATGTTCTTGAATTCTCCGGTAAAGCAGTACAAAGCCTGTCCATGGAAGGTCGCATGACAATGTGTAACATGTCGATTGAGGCTGGTGCGCGCGCGGGCCTTGTTGCGCCTGATGAAACTACATTCGAATACCTGAAAGGCCGCCCGATGAGCCCTGAAGGCGCTGAATGGGATAAAGCCGTTGCGTATTGGGGCACATTAAAGAGTGATGAAGGCGCAACGTATGATAAAGAGGTCGTATTAGAAGCCAAAGATATAGCCCCTACTGTAACATGGGGAACAACACCCGAAGATGTTCTGCCTATCACAGCCAGCGTCCCTGCCCCATCCGATTTCAGTGATGAAGCAAAACAGAAATCTGTAGAGCGTATGTTGGATTATATGGGCATTAAGGCAGGCACACCGCTACAAGAGATCCCTGTCGATAAGATCTTTATCGGATCCTGCACCAATGGACGTATTGAAGACCTTCGCGCCGTAGCAGAGATCGCAAAAGGTAAGAAAGTCGCAGATAACGTAAAATTAGCCATGGTTGTCCCTGGTTCTGGTCTTGTTAAAGAACAAGCCGAAGAAGAAGGCATTGCCGACATATTAATTGAAGCAGGTTTTGACTGGCGTGAGCCCGGCTGTTCCATGTGTCTTGCGATGAATGCAGATAAGCTGGAGGCTGGCGAACGCTGTGCCTCTACATCAAACCGTAACTTTGAAGGGCGTCAGGGCCGCGGTGGACGTACCCACCTAATGTCCCCTGCTATGGCTGCAGCAGCAGCCATTACGGGCAAGCTCGCCGATGTCAGAAAAGTGTAAATTTTTCCATTTAAAAACAATGGTTTATAATTTTATTTAACATAATCTTAAGTTTTTTTGTTGACGTTATGTCAAACATATGAGATATTCCTGTCACTTCTTTACAACGGTGGACGGAATAACAAAGGAATAGAGACAATGAAAACAATTAAAAACGCACTTAAAATAGCAACCGTAGCAGCAGCACCACTATTAGCCGCTGGCGCAGCACAAGCATGCTCAGGCGCACTAGTATTTAATTCAGCTGCAGAGGCAAATGCTTTTGCATCAGATCCTCAAGCAATTTTCGATGCTGCACAAGACATCGGTGATTGTTCAAGATTAGATAGACACCTAGAGAGAACATCAGGCGCTTTTGCATCAGCAACTCTTATTGACGCAAACTCACGCAGCCAAAACACACCTATTTACAGAGCAGACACAAGAAATACTGTAGCTTGGTGGGTCAAAGACGGTGGCAACGGCCTTCGCGCAGTAACTATGACAAGTGACGGAACACAACAAAGAGTTGGGCCTGTCGTCAATGAAGTAGCAGCAACTTTTGTTCCAACTTCAACAGCTACATTCAGACCTATTCGCTAAAAAATACGAATTCCAAAAACAGCTCCATATTGGGGCTGTTTTTTTATCCAACAAGGAATAAATAAATGGGATCTTTTAAAAACCTTAAATTAGCAACAGTGTTTGCTGTAATGGGCACAGGTGCTAACGCAGCAATCACATGCGCATTGCAATTATCAGAAGAAGACATCAGCAATAATCAAGCAGGCCATGTTTTAGCAGCGCAATACAACGAACATATACAAAATGGCAAAAAAGCCGTCACAGGCCGTATTGAAGCAAACGCAGAAACTATCGATGTTCACGGTGTAAGCGTTGAAAATGCCGAGTGTTTTACAGGAAAAGGCGCACGCCTTGAACCATCTTCAGAGCCTAGCGTTTATGTGTCTGAAATGCTTGATTGGAATGGGACGCTACGCGCCTTCATCTACAACAATCAAGGTGAAATGCTCTATGCAATCGATCCTGATGAAGTCGGCCACAGAGAAGAGCCAAGAAAATGGCTTCCTAATCCTTTCCCTGGTCAATAATTTTAAAAGCTCCGTATAGGAGCTTTTTTCTTTTTAACTTTTGCCTTGCTATGCAAGGTCCTTATCCTCTAGTTTTTGTTTTTGTAATTATATGTTTAATAGGAGGTTTTCCATGAAACTAATAATATCATCAGGCCTGACAGCCTTATTCGTACTATCAGCTCAAGCTGTAGCGGAAACTGCTGAAGCACCTCGCTTTCTAGATGATCAGCAAGTCACATGTACAGGAGAAGCCTCTGTTCCGGGATATAACAGTCCTTGCGGAACAACTATCGGTTAATTTTCGATAACACTTGCTCATTTAGGCGACTCTTGATAAAAACCGCTGCAAATGGCGGTGATGAATGCCTCAAACGATTAAAGATAAAGTAGAAGAGCTAAAAAGCTCGATAGACCTGGTTGCACTCGACGAGGTGATTGAAAGCTACGACTATAGCACCGACCCTATTCTCTCCCAGTATGACCATACGATAGAAGACATGCTTTGGCGCCGGATTGAGCATTATGGCGCAGGCGAATGTAATTACGGACAGGTTCTATCCGCGCACTTACGACGTGTCTCACTCGATGGACGAGAGTTCCTGATGAATGAACTGGGTTTTAGTGATAAAGCCGCCAATAACTTTCAGGTTGCAAACCTATTTCATGATTTAGGTAAAACGCACAAGGAATACGACCGGACAATCTGGAACCTCCCTCACCGTCCAACACAAGAAGAGCGTTTAGAAAAACGCCTTCATACAGTTCGAGGAGCTGAGCTTTTCTTAGAAGCGATAGATGACCTACCCGATGAGCTGAAAAATCATCCACATCTCGCCATTGTTATCCCTGCCCTTCAGATATTCCACCATGAGAGAGTAAATGGCTCTGGCTATGTCGGCCGCACAGGCGATCAAATGGGTAAGTTAATCAAAGCACTCTGCATTGCTGATTGTAAGGATGGAGATCTTGTCCGCCGCGGGCATCATGTGACTCAACGAACAGAAAAAGAAGCCCTTCTTCGTATGAAGGGCCTCTCCGAATATGATGGTGATTGTAAGTATGTTGGCGCTTTTGATGCAATGCTCGACCAATATATTCACTATAGAGAGAAGAAAACGGGCGAAAAAATTCTTCCTTAAAAAGCACTAAAAACGCCTTCAATTTCCTTGAATTTTGAGGGGTTTCCTGCTTTTCTACCCTCCATGGAAAAATTCACGACCTTAAAGGGCATTGCTGCCCCACTTCGTATGATCAATATCGACACGGATATTATCATTCCCAAGCAATTTCTGAAGACGATCAAGCGTACCGGCCTTGGCGTTAATGCTTTCAATGACATACGTTACAACGAAGATGGCAGTGAAAAAGAGGATTTTGTCCTCAATCAAGACGCATATCGCGGCGCCCCTATCCTGATCACAGGTGAAAACTTCGGTTGTGGCTCATCACGTGAACACGCACCATGGGCAATCCTCGATATGGGCATTAAATGCATCATTTCCGAGAGTTTTGCCGACATTTTCTACAATAATAGCTTCAAAAACGGCATTTTGCCTATCAAACTACCCAAAGAACAGGTTGAAGAGCTGATGAAATCGGCTGAAGAAGAGCCTGAAGCCCCTTTTGAAGTAGATTTAGAGAAACAAACGATAACACGCGGTAACAAAATCTCTTTTGAGTTCGATATTGATCCATTTCGAAAGCATTGCTTATTAAACGGTTTAGATGATATCGGCCTGACAGAAGAGAAAAAGGCACACATCGCTTCTTTTGAAGAGCAAGATAAAGAAAAACGTAGCTGGCTATACCAAGGATAAAAACATGAGCAAAGAATTTACACTAACTATCCTCCCTGGCGATGGAATTGGCCATGAGGCTATGGCTGAAGTACAAAAAGTAATCACATGGCTTGAAGAAAAGCGTGGCTTCAACTTCACGCTACATGAAGACGATATTGGCGGCGCGGCTTATGACCGATACGGCATGCCACTAGCCGATGAAACTTTAGAGAAGTGCCAGAAGTCAGATGCTGTCATCATGGGATCTGTTGGCGGGCCACAATGGGATAATGTCGACTATAACAAGCGTCCAGAAGCAGGCTTATTGCGTTTGCGTAAGGAAATGGGGTTATTTGCAAACCTGCGTCCAGCAATCGTCTTTGACGCGCTTGTAGAGGCTTCTACACTCAAACCTGAGATTGTTAAAGGTTTGGATATTCTCATCGTACGTGAGCTTACAGGCGGTGTTTATTTCGGCCAACCACGCGGTATTGAAGATCTAGGCGATGGTCAAAGACGCGGCGTAAACACGCAAGTATACGAAACATACGAAATTGAACGTGTTGCCCGCGTTGCCTTTGATTTGGCACGCAAACGCAATAATAAAGTCACCTCCTGTGAGAAAGCAAACGTCATGGAAAGTGGTAAGCTGTGGCGTGAAGATGTGGCAGCACTTCATTCTAAAGAAGCCAGTGATGTGGAGTTAGAACACATGTACGCAGATAATTGTGCGATGCAACTACTTCGCAACCCTGCGCAGTTTGACGTTATCGTAACAGATAACCTTTTTGGAGACATTCTCTCTGATGAAGCCGCGATGCTGACAGGTTCACTTGGAATGCTTCCTTCTGCGTCTTTGGGTGAAACAGGTAAACCTGGTCTCTATGAGCCTGTACACGGCTCAGCGCCGGATATCGCGGGACAAGGTAAAGCGAACCCTCTCGCCACAATCCTCAGTTTTGCTATGGCACTTCGCTACTCCCTAAACTGTGGCGATGAAGCAACAGAAATAGAAAAAGCCGTACAAGCCGTTTTGAATGGCGGAACACGCACACCTGACATTATGGCTGATGGATGTAATGAAGTATCTACAAGCGCCATGGGAGACGCTTTAATACAGGGATTAAACCAGTCCAAAGCAATCGCCGCTTAAAACCTCTCCCCCCTATTCCAGACAATAAAAAAGGCCCCATTTGGGGCCTTTAAAATTCTTATGTAACAAGAATTAACCTTGTACCTGAATACCTACGTGACATAGACCTTGGTCTGTTTCTTCGTAGTTAGCACCGTTACGGCAATTGGCACCATTAGCTTCAACACTACCTGTTGATGGACGACCATCATCTAGCTTACGATCAATCTGAGCTGCTTGAGAACCTGGAACAGCTCCGTTAGAGTCAGCCGCCGTAATCGCCGCTGTACGAGCAGCAGACATAACAAGAAGGTGACCTGGACGGAAGTTGCTTCCTACAACAGTGTTACCGTTGTTGTCGTAACCAAGGCGGAAACCACCACCAGCTTTCGCTGCTGGAATTTGCTCACCAAAACGCTGACCACCGCCAGTTACTTGAACACCTTGGATAAGACCCGCAGCAGCAAGTTGAATAAATGCTGTGTAGCCTTCTTGTGTTGTTGTCATAGCTGCAAATGGGTTCGTGCTCACACGGCCATCACCGTTACCACCATCGTTACATGGCGCAGCAGAACAACCTGACAGACGACCGCCTGGGTTTTGAATATCACCAGGAAGTTGACCATACTTATCTTTAAATGTTGTGATACCAGCATCAAAACCTTTAATTTGAGCGATTGTTGCAGTTACTTGTGCGTTAGCAATCAACTCTTGGCCTTTAAGGATACCACCGATCAGTAGACCGATAATCACCATAACAACAGCCAATTCAACAAGTGTAAAACCTGCTTCCTGTCTGCTTTCTGTTTGTGAAAGATGTTTCATTACATTTTCTCCTTTGATGTTTAGAAACTTTTTTAACTTTTAACCGAGCGGTTACGTAAGAACAGTGAAAAGAAATCACCACAAATAATATACATGACCGTAGGGAAAAGCCCAACCTATAATTTCATACTATCGTGAACAACTGAAACCGGCCTCACCAAAGAGACAAAATGATTATTCAAAAAAACAAAATGACTATTACTGGCTTTTCTGAGCCCTGTACTCACTTGGAGTTGTACCCACTAAGCCTTTGAAATATCTGTTAAAAGTGGTAACGGAGTTGAAGCCAGCCTCCTCCGAAATTGTTGCTAAATCTGCATCCGTTTCTACGAGTAAGTGCTTCGCGTCCTCAACTCTGTACGCATTTAACAACTGAGGCACGCTTTTCTGGAAATGATTATTAACAATTTTCGATAAAGACGACTCCGTAACACCTAATTCTCGAGCTAAATCAGAACGACCATAAGCTGGCTCTTGATATACCTTATCGATATCCAACAATGTTTCTATCTTTAACGCACACTCAAGCTCATTATCGGTTAAGAAGTTATTAACGTCCGTTCCTTTTGGTCTAATTGAAACGGCCTGAGGATAGATACGAAAGAGACTCGTCGCAGCAAGATAAACAAAAGCGAAACCGAGCAAAGTACGTATAAAATTGGCATCCTGAAGGGCAATAACTTCATACGACACCAATACAAATATAGTGATGAAAGAAACATTGAGAACGATAATTGACATGGATAGCCAAAATCGTTCCCTCCCCTTTTTTTGAGTAAGTAATGTTTCTAAAATGTCTTTTTTAAACCATATAGTCAGAAGACTAATAGCCCCAATAATCACCCCAAGAACAAGAAGCGCATCGTCCATTTGTTGGCATTTGAAGATAACATTGCACTCTTCCGTATCTCCAACAAACAAAAACGCCGCTAAATACCCCAACGGGATAAAAAGCATAAGTAAGAAATACTCCCAATGAGGTGTTCTCGTTATTTGGGCCACTTGCAACACTAAAAGCACGCTCAAAGGAGCACATGAAAACCAGAAGAACCATTGTAAGTGCTTATATGAATCAACAAGAGGAGCCCAAGATGTTTCAGCCAAATCCAAAGAAAATGCCGTTCCAAGGAAGGTAAAGAACAAGATTGGTATTGTTCCTCTGGAGATGCGTCCAGATCTAAACAATAGATACACGAGAATGTACAAACATTGAGCGACCCCTAATAAGGACAGTATCTCAACCAAAGAGAAGCTTAACCTTCCTGATACAAGCTGATCAATTAATGGCATAACTCCGGCTTCTCTTTCTCTGCGTCATCCTCGAATATTGTATTACATATGTAATCTTTCATGAAAAATATTTCATTAGGATGAACTTCATCAACACTATCTTGTAGAATATTCATCATAATAGCATATGCTTCTTCTTTATTTCCTTCAGACTGATGAATAAGCGCGGGCATTTGTTTAGCCCATATCCCAATATCAGGGTCTTCATTGCTTGCAAGAGCTTCAGCAAGTTCGAGGGCCTTTTCTTTATCCTTTACAATATGCCGGGCCAAAAAGACGCCATGCCCCAGCCAACGCCATTTTTCTCCATATGGCCTTTGACCTACGATTTTGAGGTAGTCTAAAATATGCTTAACTTTATCCCCCTCATCTATTGCGCCGTAATAATGGGCTGCTATTAAAGGCATAAAGTTAGAGCGTTCATCCAATTGATCCTGGATTGAAAACCATTTGGCTAGTGTTTCATAGTTATACTCTCTTAGATTAACCTGACGCCCTCCTACACTACCAATGTTTTGAAGCATCAAACCGTAAATACGATAAGCGAGTTGGGAATCCGATAACCCGCCCATTTTTGCTTTTGGCAGCGTCGGCGCAGGTGGAACGTTAGACCACGCTTTATGCTGTTGGCGAGCGCCCCCCCAAAACAAAACATTAAGAATTAGGAAAACACAAAACAACAAAAATGGTATGTGTTGCGGAATATTCATTAAAATTGCTTACGCTTTAAATCAATCATGGCAGCAGAGAGAACCAAACAAGAAAAAACAACTGCCTGTAGTGCGACAAACCCGTAACCAATAGCTCCCTGCTCAACACTATACAAAAGCCAGCCGCTTTGGCCCATTAGATCCAGGCGTGGAATAAACATGGAAACGACAAGCATAATTTTTTCTAGAAAATCAAATACGTCCCCATAGTGGTGCCTATCAATAATTCCCAATATTTGCCCTATCAAACGGGAAAGAATATAAAACGCCGCCGTTATCAGAACACTGGCGACAGCACTAGATAAAACCATCGCAAAAAAGAACGCCACGTTTGCGATGATGACTAGCTCTGCAAAAAAACTAAAAACCCACAATATATAACCGCTATTAAAGCCGCTTTCTCGTCCCATCACAAAAATACATATAGCTGTTAACACAGCAAAAACGAGTGCAATCAGAGCAAAAGCCATGACATGCGATAATAAATACTGAAAACGGGAAATTGGACGCGTTAAAAGATATTCGACATCCCTTGTCTCAAATGAACGGCGCACAAAGAACACAACAAATAGCAATATGCCAAACACGCTCGCCATGCGTAGACCAGATGCAGCAAAAACCAAAGCGAATTGATCTTTTTCTGTGACTGCAGAAGAGCCCATAAATATGGACAAGCTAATACCAACAGCCAACAACAAAGCGAAGGAGAGGAACAGTTTGTCCCTAAACGCCGCTGTTATCACATAAGACGTAAGTTTAACCAGCACGGCGTTCTACTCCAACATTATTGCTACAATTAAAGTTTGAAAGGTCTACGATCTCTTGAGAATGTACGATACAAGTCCTTATCCGTTGGATGAATTGTATTGCCCTGCTCAACAATTGTGGCTTTCAAAAGAACGATTAGTTCAGTTTTTGAAATTGAGCTTCTAGAGTTCTTAAATAAGTTACCCAAAAGCGGCACTTCAGAAACAACTGGAACACCATTATCGTCACCAGTCACTCTATCTTGCATCAACCCACCCATTACAATAGTTTGACCATTATTTAACGTCACAATAGAATCAAACTCCTGAACATTTAAAACTGGGACTTCTGACCTCACCCCTGCGGCTGCCAAAGCAGGATTTGGGTCATCAACTGTGGTAATAACACTTGTAACAGTCGGACGGATCGCCATTGTAACGGTATCATTATCCAAATTTATTGACGGCAACACATTAATAAGAACACCTTCAGGAACAGTCTGCGCATCTGTATCAAATGTTGTAATCGTACCACCACCTTCCAATATTTCTGTTTCCACCTCGATCTCAAAGAAAACAATGTTCGCAGCAACGTTCAGAACCGATGATTGATTATTCATAACTGTAAGGCGTGGACTAGACAGCGAAGATACAGTTCCAAACTCGGACAGCGCGTCCACAAGCAACGTGAAATCATTGCCCGTAAATGATAAAGCCAGATTTGTCTGAGGGTTTGTTGATTGATCAATTACACCACGAACCAAACCACCAGTTCCTGTTACTTCTAGGTCAAAAAAGGCTTCGTTTTTACCAAAGAGATCGATTTGGCTCCAATCAACACCAGCAGAATATTCGTCAGATAGTGTTACCTCAAGAACCTTAGCTTCAATAAGAACCTGAGAAGCAACACGTTTCTTAATCTCATCCAGATACTCAGCAACTTTCACATGCACTCTGTCAGGTGCATAGACGGAAATAATACCGGCCTGTCGGTTAATAGAATAACGTGCATCAAAAGGTTGAGGACCTTGGGCTTCACTGGCCTCTTCCTCAGCGCCCTCTTCACCTTCTTCAACTTCACCAACCTCTAACGTAACATCAGGAGCTTGCACCTGTACTTCAGGTGCTCCGTCAACATCGCTTTGATCAAGTAAAACAGGTTCAATAGTTGTCGGTGTCGATGAGACTGATGATACCGTTGGTGTATCTTCTGTTGTAAGCGCATTCACATTTGTATCAGCCAAAAGAAGAATTTGCGTTAAGTTATCATCCAGCTCGTTCCAGAAATCAGATGTACTTGTATTCGTTGCTTCAAAACTAGATCCTGTATCCGACCCATCCCCTGAAACAACAGAAACATTGTTACTTATTGAACTACTATTCTCACGAACGATATTCAAATACTGCACTGAATAAATTTTGTGATACGGCGTATCAAGCTCAATACGCACAAAATCATCTTCCATCGTATAACGAAGCCCTGCGAGTTCAGAAAGGCGTTCTAGAACTTGATCCAAAGGCTTTTGACGTGCCGAAAATATAACCGAGCCCTCAATACGTGGATCAACTTCTGCATCAAACTCCGCTTGTTCAGCCAATTGATACAAAGCATTTCTTAATGGAACGTTCTGGTTAATATTAATGGAGACCAAAGGCATCGCTTTGATATTTGAATCCGGCATCGCAACATAAGGCTGTAATGGAGGAATAGAATCTCTGTCCGCTGCTTCATTCTTATCTACCTCAGGTAAGCGAGGTGCCATTGCATCGCGATAATCCTGAAATTCCATGCCTTTTTCACGGTCCATTTTCAACTGGTTTTTTGCCAAATCGCAAGCCGATAAAGACAAGCTTCCTGCAAGTAAGCAACCTATGATGAGATGGTATTTTGAAGGTTTCGACTGAAACAATGAGAAACAAGACATGCGATAATGATCTTTCATAACCGTTACAATGAAAAGTAGAGTGAATCACTTAAGAATCACAATAATAAAAGTAACGAATTAACGCAAAAAAGACTAGAGTTTCTGAGACTTAATCTGAAACTGATAACAAGGAAGTATCCATATTACGCAAACTTCCATCTTCTTGACCCATTTTAAGCTGTTGAATCTTAACTTTAATGTCACTGGCTTTATCGGATTGATTTACAACAGTTTCTTCAGTAATCAGTCCCTGCTTGAACAATGATAAGAGTGATTGATCGAAAGTTTGCATGCCCATTGTTGTGTTTTGCTCCATAACTTCCGTCACTTTTTCATATTTACCTTCGACGATAAGTTCGCGTATCAAGGCCTGATTAATCATAACTTCGAGTGCAGGAACAAGGCCGCCTTCAATATTTGGCAGCAGCCTCTGTGAAACAATCGCTTTTAAATTCATCGATAAGTTAAGGCGCACTTGCTGTTGTTGCTCTTCGGGAAAGAAGTTCACAATACGTTCAATGGCCTGATACGCATTGTTTGTATGCAATGTCGCTAAACAGAGGTGACCTGTTTCAGCAATCATCAAAGCTTGCTCCATCACCTCACGATCCCTGATCTCACCAATTAAAATAACGTCAGGGCGCTGACGAAGAGAGTTCTTCAAAGCGGTCGTATAACTTTCAGTATCAACACCAATTTCTCTTTGCGTCACAACGCTTTGAATATGTTCATGATAATATTCAATCGGATCTTCGATTGTCAGGATGTGCCCTGTCTTTCTCTGGTTACGATAGTTCACCATCGATGCCAAAGTTGTCGACTTACCAGATCCTGTCATACCTGTTAATAAAATAAGACCGCGCTTTTCTAATACTAGCGTTTCCAAAACTGGAGGAAGCTTTAACTCACGAATAGCTGGTATTTTGGATACAATTCGGCGAATTACAAGACCAGGACACTGGCGCTGCTTCAGAATATTAATCCTGTAACGACCATGCTGGCCCATATCTAAAGAAGTATTCAACTCCCAGTTTAGCTCAAAATCCCTACGCTGCTTAGCTGTCAAAATACTTTGAATGATTTCATATATCTCTTCAGCCTCAAGAGGCTCAATACCGATATCTTGAAGCTCATCATCAACACGTACAACTGGAGTATGCCCCACAGTTAAATACAAGTCACTCGCATTTAACTCGTTCATCTTCGTCAGGTAAGTGAATGCTATAGGTGCGTTCATTAGAAAGAATACCCTTCATCATCATCGTCTGCCTGCGCTGCAGCTGGCGCTGCCTTTTTAACAGGCTCACTCAAAGATTTTGCAGGCGCTGCAGATTCATTTGCTGGAGCAGAACCAGCAAGCCCTTCATCATCAGCCTTAGCAACAGCATGACGTGCTGTTTCTTCAGTAATCAAACCTTGTTGCAGAAGATTATTAATAGCCTCTTCCATCGTGATCATTCCATAGCGAGATCCTGTTTGCATCATTGAATACATTTGCGGAATTTGATTTTCACGAATAAGGTTTTTAACAGCGTTCGTTCCAATAAGAATTTCAAAAGCACCAACACGTCCACCGCCATCACGTTTTAGAAGTTGTTGGGCAATAACCCCTTCTAACGACCCAGCCAACATTGATCTCGCCATTTCCTTATCTCCGGCAGGGAACACATCAATAATACGGTCAACTGTTTTAGCTGCAGAATTCGCGTGCAACGTACCAAAAACCAAGTGACCCGTTTCAGCAGCAGTAAGGGCAAGAGAGATCGTTTGATAATCACGCATCTCACCAACCAGAATAACGTCGGGATCTTCACGAAGAGCACTTTTTAGAGCAGCTGCAAAAGAATGAGTATCCTCACCAAGCTCCCTATGGTTAATCAAGCTTCGATCAGAATGGTGAAAAAATTCCACAGGATCTTCGATCGTCAAAATATGTTTATTATGGTTTTTATTGATATGGTTAATCATCGCCGCCAACGTTGTCGACTTACCACTACCTGTCGCACCAGTAACAAGCACAATACCTTTATGAAGCTCTGCAAGTTTGCGCATAGCCGGCGGAAGTTGTAACTCCTCCATAGTTGGAATTTCAGATGGAATAATACGAAAAACGGCCGCGGCCCCTTTTCTTGTATTAAAGGCATTCACACGAAAACGCGCCTTATCACCAAAAGAAATAGCCAAATCAGCTTCTAAATCTCTTTCATAATCAGCCCTTTGCTCTTCCGTCATAACCGAATAAAGCATTGAACGAATAGATTCACTTGTTAATGGGTCTGCCTTAACACGTTTTAGTTGGCCACCTGCTCTAATAATAGGCGGGCTTTCCGAACTCAAATGAAGGTCAGAAGCATCATTTTGTAATGTAAAAGCAAGAAGCTGTGTTAGATCCACGATTTGTCCCCTAAATCATTAGAATAAATAAAGAAATACTCGCCACTTCTATTTGTACCTGAAAAAAGCAAACGAAAAGTAAACAAATTCATTATAGTTTGGGCGAATTGCGTGTTTTGGTCAACCTATAGCTTTAGAACATAGCCACTGTGAAATTATTATTCAAAAACAAAGAGATAGAAGCAAAACCATTACACAAAAATATGGCAAATCCCCCCTATTGTAAGGAATAACGAAGCAATAATTACCATCCTCAGCGAAAACCTTTGAAAAAGCGCTAGCAAAAGTACAAAAGCAAGTAAAAACGGGACACTAAAAGCGTATATAAACGACTGGACAGTGAACCCAACAGCCGAATAGAGCCCTAAAGTAAGTATCAAAAGAGCGTTTTCGATAAAAAAGTAACGTGAAGGTATTTTCTCCTGACAGTATCGGCAGGCACCTTTTTGAAAAACAAATGAAAAAATAGGAATGAGATCTCTGGAAGACAACGGATGCTTGCATGATGGACAAAAAGAACGGTGCTTGTTTTCTTTCCTACTAACAGTCCACCAACTCTCATTTATAGATTCCCTGTAATATACTGCCGTCGCAAAACTTCCCAGAACTAAACCGAGAAAACCAAAAACGAGTATTTCAAAAAAAATCACAGTGGCGTTTTAAAGGCGACGAAGCTTTGATAGACGATCGTAAATGCTATCTCTTGGAACAGTCCTAGAACCGCCATACGTGGCATCAACCTCAAGAGCTCTTTCGTAATAGCTTATTGCCTGCTTTTGTGAGCCCGATCTATCGGCGATTACCGCCATATTATAAAAATGATTTGCATTATTTGGCTCTAAGCTAGCAGCCATACCAAGATAGTGAACAGCATCATCGCTGTTACCTAGTTCCGCGCTTACCAAACCAATTTGAGCAGCCAATCCTGCATTATTCGGGTTATCTTCCCATAGATCAACCAAACGTCGATATGCGATAGAAGGATACTCGCGTTTTAAGAGTCCCAACATATTAATATGTGCATTCACGTTGTTAGGATCAATTTCCAAAAGCTCTTCATATGTCGCAATAGCAGACTGTGTGAAACCGCTATTTTGTTGAGAGACAGCCAACCCCATTAAGACGTGACGATCTTTATTATTTTTTTGATACAGCCCTTCAAACAACTGTAAAGCTGATGAGTAGCGCCCTAAACTCAGAGCTCTATTTGCCGCAACAAGAGTCGCTTTATGCGTATCAGCTTTAGCGTCTTTTTCTACGACAATGTATCTTGAACCCGGTTCATAAAGAGGGTTAACGCGGCGTGGAATATTACTATCTCTTAAACTTGTATCTTTTGTAATTGAATCAAAATACAAGTCGTCTCCTGCAGTAGACATGCCTTCCGAACTATCACTTAACATCTCCGCCGGTGTCGGTTCAGTTTCTACAGGAGCGGAAAGCTCTGTATCAGGTTGAGCTGGCGCAAACTCTACTTCTGGAACAACATCTGTCTGTTGTGCTTGCGGCATGGGCAACATGTCCGCATCAGAAAGAAAGTCATCATTTACAACTTCGACAACATCGTTAATAGCCAAACCCAAGCCATCATCATCTTGTGCATACGCCAAAGAAGATGTCCCTAAGAATAATAATGCTGCAGATAATGTAATAATAGATGATTTCATGATCTTACTTTTCGATTCCATTTTGTCATAGTATAAACTGAATATTCAGAATACAAAACGCCTTTTATTTAATTCCTTATGCCGCCTGCAAATCGGGTGATATTAAATTCAGGAACGACTCTTCTAATGTCTTTCCGCCACCTTTTTCATCCATTTCTTTCGGCGTACCAATAAATGCAATACGCCCCGAATCTAACACAGCCACTCGGTCACAAAGCTCTGCCATATCACTTAAGATATGAGAACTCATAAACACAGAACGACCATCTGCTTTTGCTTGTGTAATAAGAGATTTTACTTCAAATCGCGCCTGAGGATCCAAACCGCTCATCGGTTCATCCAGAATTAAAAGCGGGCATTCCGTCATGATTGTAGCCAACAAACCCAGCTTTTGCCTCATCCCTTTAGAATAAGTTTGAACTTTCTTTTTTAAAAACTCCGGATTAAGAGAAACTTTCCCCGCAGCTTCTTCCACAGCTTCATAGGGAGCCTCCCTACCATACAAACTCAAACTGAATTTCACAAATTCATAACCGGATAAAAACCAAGGCGGATCAAACCGCTCGGGCAAATAAGAGATTCTAGATTTATCAATTTTTTGATCGCCGTTTGCCGTAAAGACACCACCAGAAAACGGTTCGCGTAAACCTAATATAGTTTTAATCATTGTAGTCTTGCCGATCCCATTCAGACCAATAAGACCGAAAATTTCATTTTCATGAACATCAAAGCTTAAATCAGAGAAAACTGTCTTGGAGCCATACCCCGCACTAAGTTCCCTGATTGATAAAAAAGTTTTTGTTTTTGACATTGATTAACCCGGCAAGAAAAGACGCGCATCTAAGTTGAAAGTTTGGTTAGGTCTCAAACGTATAGGGAAAATTTGGTTCGTTTGTGGATCAAACCACTCCAACTCAATGTATTCTCTATACACTTTTAGATCGAGAACTTTGGAAGGAATTGCATTTGGTCGCACCTCTCTACCGTTGAGCCACAAAGACCAATCTTCGGCAGAAACGTAGACAATTCCTCCTAAACGAATAAACCTTCTTGATTCAGGGCGAACAATAACTTCTCCAGTATCTTCATCAACTTCACCGCTATCAAGCTCTTCATCTGTTGGTAATGCCGTGATCAGCCCTGCTCGTGCCTGCCTCAGTAAATCGAGTTCATCGTACGTCAAAAACGATGACTGAATAGCCGATGGGAGCACTCCCGGCTCTTTCATTTTTACGCGCATGACAAGCTGCTCATCCAAAGAGAGCTTTTTAAATTCAGCATTATTATTTTTGACGGGCTCCGCAGGTGGCAACCCCTCGTTCTCTTCTTCTTCCTCTTCTTCTAATGGCTCTTCATCCGGAACATATGGTTCAATGCCATCAGCAAAAACATCATCATTTAGCTCTAAAGCATCCTCTGAAGCGATTTCATCTTCCAGAGGGATAACTTCAGTGCCAATGTCTTGGGCAAGCACGTGACTTGTCGACACACAAATAAATGTAAAAAGCAAAAGATAGGTATAACGATAAAACATTAGTCAAACTCCCCAATCACAGTCGCTTCAACTTCAACAGCATCTGAAGGGACAAGCGTCCACCAAACTGCTTTTATTTTTGCATCAACGATCGGAACATCTTCACCGCCACCAATTTTTCTCAATAAAGGTTGCGTCACCGGCTGTGTTTTTGAAATCTCAAACTCTTCAATCTCAATAACACCTGGAAAAGCATAATCTAGTAAAAACAAAAAGTTATAAATCTCGATGTCTTCATATGCTCCAACATCAAAACTCATTTCTGTCTTCAAGAGTTTATGGTTTATTTCGCGCGCATGCTGGTTGAATTCAACTTCTGAAGGTTTCATATCTGCACGAACGGATATAACACCGCTTTTATCGCGCAAAACACCAAAAAGAGTTCTCGCCTCCAAACGGTTTTGCGTATTGAAGAAATCCATTTTCTCCAACATGTCATAATCTTCTTTTTGCTCTAAAAACCGCTGATGATTTGTTAGCAAGTCATTAATCTTGCCTCTTTGAGTAGAAACCTCTCCTTCATTAATTGAGCTTTCACGTTCTACTGCATCATACTGTGGCGCCAAAATCACGTAACGATAAGCAGCTCCGGCCATACAAAAAACGACAAGAGCTACGATCAACAATACCCGCTTTACACCTAATATATATATCATCAATAAGCCTCTTCTGACGGAGTTGGGCTATTCTCTTTAAGGGTAATAATTGCCCTGTTATCGCCTTCAGTTTGTTGCTCTACCGGTGCACCAATTTCCTCAACAAAGTTTTCGGAATAGCTGACACCGCCAACCTGCTTTTCAATTTCAATTGTATAGTCCTGCAGCTCTTGCTTCAAATAATCGACCATCTCAGTAACTTTATTAACGGCAATATCTTTTTCCACGTCCTGAGAGAATGTAAGCTTCACCTCAACATTAACGAGTTTACTTGGCTTCGCAGCCCCATCTTCATCATCAAAACCTCTACTATAGGCGAACTCATCAACGATTGGCTCAACTAAATCAATAGAAATAGAATCAGCTGTAACATTCGGGCCAAAACCAACACCAAGAGCCGCAAACACAGGTAATAAATCTTTCTTCTTACCCTCAAGCTCACCATGGATAGCGATAGACTTATCAACGGTCAGATAATCATATCCTTCTAAGGACCTATCTCTAAGAAGTTCTACATACTCTTCTTTCAGCGCGGTTATCTCATCAGTAGAACGCTCTAATGCATCCTCTGCGGCGGCTAGATTTGTCCAAGCTGTGAAATTATCGTATGCGACATATCCCGCAGCTAATGACAACGCAAGGGTTACCCCAAACGCAACTTGTCGAGGGCGTGAAAGCTGATCAAGCGCCTTATTCTGCATAGGCAGCACAAACTTGAGTTGTCTTCCTTGCCACGCCGCATGTAACGCATCAGCATATCGTAAATCTTCTTGCTTACCGACTTTAATGCCAAGAACTCGCGCCGCTTCGGCTGCGTTCAAGCAATGCAGATTACACGGAATATCAATCACAGATTCCAATAAGGGTTGAGAATCTCCATTCGCAATAATAAATATATCAAGGCCGTCTTCTTGTTTGTAACCAAAACGCGCCAAATAACTCATCGTCGACTGAAGTTCTGAGGTGACCTCTTTCACCCAAACATCTGGTTCAACATCAGTGTCAACCACTGGCGTCATACGTGTTAGAGCCAAATCTCCCTTTTTGATAACAACTTGCCGCA
Organism: Alphaproteobacteria bacterium; assembly: GCA_013215815.1. Lineage (GTDB taxonomy): Bacteria > Pseudomonadota > Alphaproteobacteria > Micavibrionales > Micavibrionaceae. Next base: position 99,877 of record JABSQP010000005.1, read on the forward strand.
AACCGCCACCGTGGTGTTGCCCAACAAATATAGCCCAGTCCGCTTTAGATTTTGTTTTCTTAGATTGCTTTTGCGCCAAAGCGCTTAGCATTGTTGTACCTTCTAGAGGCAATAAATATAGCCCCACGATCGGAGCACCCGAACGACGAACAGCTTCAATCGTTTTACGGTACGCATCAGACTGGGGAATGGCCGCAAACAAATAAGTCCCTGAACCGACCTCACCTTTGACCTGCTCCTTCATTTTTAAAGCAGCTTTAATCGGATAGTTAGGAAAGGCTACGTTCAGACGGCGTTTAACAACCGACTTCTTGTCCATAACACTAACCTTCGGAAGCTTTTCCTTACGGTAATGCTGCTCGACCATGTCATTGACAATTAGGACAGGCTTTTTGTTCCCTTTTTGAACGATCAAGCGCGACAATGTTGTAATAAAATCTTCGTCATCCCACGTGACTTGATCAATATAACGAACACCACCGGATGATGACCTGTATAGGTGCACCCCCTCATCGGCGAGCATCAAAACGCATCGTGAAGAAGAAAACAAAGACAAATTGAAAAACCCTTAATAGCGCTATTAAAAATCAAGATTCTCGAAACTTGCATAGATAGGGCCGAACACCCCGACTGCAATCCAAAGTATCATACCACCAAGTATAAGCGTAAGGGAAGGCTCAATCATAGAAATAACTTTTTCAACCTCTTCATCAACATCGTTGGTATAGAATTCGGATACCTGATCCAAAACCTCAGTCAAATTACCAGATTCTTCTCCGACCTTAACCATGCGCACAACCATACTTGGGAACTGGCCGGATTTATTAAGTGATTCAGATAGTTGATCGCCAGACTTAACGTAATTTTGTACATTCTCAAGCCCCTCTTTCAACACCCTGTTACTTATCGTGTTGGAACTCGCATCAAGCGCTGCAAGAATATCAATACCGCTGTGGAATAATGCGCCAAACGTTTGTGTAAAACGCGCAATGTTAATTTTTCGAATAAGCGGCCCCATGAAAGGCGCATTCAACATAAGTCCATCCAGCCTGTAAGCAAATGATTCGGAAGACTTCGCCAAAATTACGGTCACAGTAATACTAACAATAGGAACAATGAGCACCCACATCCAATAATTGACAAAAAAGTCTGACGTTGCCATCAACGCTTTTGTTGCCGCTGGAAGTTCTTGATCAAGCTCTCCCAAAAAAGCAACGATCTTAGGAACAACAAAGGCCATCATGATGACAACCGTGGCAACAACAGCAAACATAAGAATCATAGGATATCGTGTCGCCTTACGCACACGCGTTTGCATGGCATCAACCCATTTCAAAAACTTTATAAGCTGAATACAAGACCCTTCAATATTACCGCTTTTCTCACCCGATGCCATAAGAGACACCTGTAAGTTATTGAAAATTTTGGGATGTTTCTCCATAGCTTCGGAAAAAGCCGCGCCTTCCGAAACATCTCTATAGGCTTCCGCCATAACATCCCGAAAAGTGTCGTTATCTGTTGTATCCCGAATGTCTGCGAGAGATTCTAGAATGGGAATACCGGCACCCTGCATCTGTTTAAGGTGAAGATAAAATTGAATGATGTCACGAATCTTGACCTTAGGGCCACCGAGCCCTAGTCCCTTCTTTGCTGATATTTTCGAACAGTTTATAAGCTCGAGGTCAACTTCCTGAAGCTGATTAAAAAGATCAGCCTCATTCGCGGCACTCAAAACACCCCGAACCGGCCGTCCATCCATGCTCAACGCACGATACTTATATTTTTCTGTTATCGACAAAAAGGACTCCTATTACCAAGCGCTACGATTTTGTCACATCAACAATTTTTGCCAAGGCTTCAAAACTTGTTTTCCCCTCTAATATTTTTAGGAAACCATCATCTTTCATTGATTGAAAGCCATTTGCAATAGCCGCTTCTTTCAGTTCAACCTTCGAACCTCCCTTAGCAAGCACCTCATCCATAGCCTCATCAAACAAGAGAATTTCAGAAACAGCAATACGCCCTTTATAGCCTTTACCGTTACAAACCTCACAACCGCCTTGGTTTGCCTTAAAGATCTCAGGTGCATCACCTGTAAGTCCCATTAATTCGCATTCTTCATCCGTCGCTGTGTACGGCTGCTTACAATTCGGACATAACGTACGTCCCAATCGCTGAGCGAAAACAGAAATAATGTTCCCCGCTAACATGCCCGGTATCATACCAAGGTCAAATAAACGCGGGATAGCACCAAAAGAGTCGTTTGTGTGCAAAGAGGTGTAAACTTGGTGACCCGTCATAGCTGCCTGAAGCGCCATTTCTGCCGTTACTTTATCTCGGATCTCACCAACAAAGATGATATCTGGGTCTTGACGCAAGAGAGCACGAATACCATCCGCAAAATCCAAGATCCCTTCCTTAACAGGCGTTTGTCTAATCATCGGCAACGAATATTCAACAGGATCTTCCAACGTCTGGATATTCACCTGCACATCATTAATCTCGTTCAGCATAGAGTAAAGCGTTGTCGTCTTACCACTACCTGTCGGACCTGTAACAATAATGATCCCTTCAGGACGCTTTTGCGCTCTGGCAATTCTCTCTTTGTTTACATCGCTGAAGCCCAGCGCTTTCAATGGCATAATACTTGCCTGCTTATCAAGAATACGCAGAACAATATTTTCACCAAAAACAGTTGGTAGAGATGACACACGGAAGTCGACATCTCTTCCCCCAAGAACCATCTCGATACGACCATCTTGCGGAGTCAGTTTGTCCGCAATGTTCAGCTGCGCCATAATTTTCAAACGCTGCGCAATACCGCTCCAATGTTGTTTATGAAGAATTTGCGCTGTATATAGAGTGCCATCAACACGATAACGAAGACGGACAAAGTTTTCTTCCGGTTCAAAGTGAATATCTGACGCCCCTGCTCTCACAGCTTCAAAGATCAGAACATTAACCAAACGAACAATCGGGTGTGAATATGCTTCTTCTTCGGAAAGACCAGAAACGTCGAGATCATCTTCATCCGCACCTTCAAGCTCTTTCAAGATACCCTTAACTGTACTCGCATAACCATAAGCAGCATCAATCGCATCAGACAGAACTGATGGCGTTGTAATCGATTGCTTAACTTTTAATCCTTTTGGCAGATGACGCTTCAAAATATCAAGAGCCATAACATCATGCGGGTCAGCCATCGCCACATAAACATTCTCGTCATCCATCATGTACGGTAAAACCAAGTGCTTTTCAGCGACGGGCTTTTCAATGAACTCTAGCACTTTTCCGTCAATTAAAACTGTCTTAGGGTCGAAAACCTCAAAACCAGATGATTCCGCAAGAAATGACGCCAGTGTCTCAGGTTCAATAAATCCAAGATCAACAAGGATCTCACCAACCATTTTCTTTGAAGATTTTTTCTCCTGCAAGGCAACATCAAGTTGGTCTTGCGTAATAATTCCAAGTTCAATAAGGCGCTCACCAATCGGCCCTTTAACACTTCTAATATCTAATTCTTTTGACTCTGCCACCTGTAACGCCGTCCCAGTTTCTTCAGGCGTTTCTTCAGCAACAGGCTCAGCAATCTCTACGGCCTCTTCTTCAACAATTTCCACCTCAGGCGTGACATTCATTTCCAAAGGCTCATCTTCATCTAACACCTCTGGTTCAATAGTCATTTCCAAAGGCTCATCGTCATCCAAAACCTCTGGCTCTACAGCAACAGGTTCTTCAGCAGGTTTATCCTCAATAGTAATGTCCAATGCATCAGGATTCATAACGAGCTCGTCATCTGAGATCTCTTCAACAGCAGCATCCGGCGCCATATCCATCACAAGATCTGCCTCCACAGGCTCCACCTCAACAACTTCTGCCTCTACAGGCTCGACTTTGTCTTGTTGTGCTTCTTGCGCTGCACGATCAGCATCGGGATTCATTGACACATAATCGTCGTCAAATGTCCATTTTGGTTCGTTGCCCTTATTATTATCCATCGTTCTTCGTCCCAGATTGAAGTTTGCGGCAAGAACACCGCGTTACAGTATTAAAACTACAGAAAATAAGTTAACAAAGTGATACCGAGAATATGGTAAATAACCATCCGCACGAACAGCGGAGAAATCATTGTATGCCAAAGACTTAACGCATGAAACATAAAAAACAGCCCTCCCCTATGCTTCTTGCAATATTTTCGAAAAAATACCTCTCTTTAAAGCAAGAAACGGGTCGTCTTTGATGGCATCATCTGTAATATTAAGCGCTAAACCTCAACAATGATGGACATGCAATAGAAATGGATGAGAAGCAGTCAAATTATCAGCGTATTGAAAAGGCGATTGATTACATCCATAAAAACTTTAAACAACAACCATCATTGGAAGACATTGCCGCGACAGTCAATTTAAGCCCTTTCCATTTTCAAAGAGTGTTTACTGAATGGGCTGGCGTAAGTCCAAAAAAATTCACGCAATATATAAGTATTGGATATTCAAAGAGCCTCTTAAAGAAACAAAACGCTACGCTGTTAGATACCGCATATGATACGGGGCTTTCCGGGACAAGCCGCCTTCATGATCTCTTCGTACAAATAGAAGGTATGACGCCTGGTGAATACAAGAATGGCGCGAACACCCTCAACATTAACTATAGCTTTGCTATGACACCTTTTGGCCAATTAATCATAGGATCAACACCGAAAGGTGTTTGCTACATGGCTTTTGAGCAAAATAAACAGCGCGCCCTTACCACTATGCAGCAACGCTTCCCGCACGCAACATATGAAGAAAACCATGACGCCTACCAACAACAAGCCTTATCAATATTTGATAAAGACTGGAGCCAGCTCGACCGAATAAAACTCCACTTATCCGGCACCCCTTTCCAACTCAAAGTATGGGAGAGCCTTCTTAAAATTCCATTCGCGCAACTATCCACTTATGGCGATATCGCCCAGTCTATTGGAAAGCCAAAATCAGCACGCGCCGTGGGCACAGCCATAGGGAAAAACCCCATCGCATTTTTAATTCCATGCCACCGCGTCATACAAAACACAGGACACATTGGCGGCTATATGTGGGGAACAACCAAAAAATCAGCGATAATTGGTTGGGAAGCTGCGAAACAGGACAATAAAGCCCAAAATTAAGTTGTATGAGGAAGTTAATGGCGCGCCCGGGAGGATTCGAACCCCCAACCTTCTGATCCGTAGTCAGACACTCTATCCAGTTGAGCTACGGGCGCTTAAGAGAGTGCTTTGTTGTGTAAAAGCGAGCAGACACTACCCAAGCTCATACCTGATTGCAAGCATAATCATCAATAAATTCTAAAAAGAATTATCCTATGTGTTTTTATCGCTCAACGGCGGTTTCCCTTGACAGCGAGGGCGAATTGGGTTGATTTAAGGGCTATAAATTAATTTATAAGGGTATTTCTTCACACTTCATGCCCCAGAACGTCACGGCGGGCGCGAATTTTGGAAATAGAATCAAAGATATAAGATGCGTATTTTATCAAAAACTTCTGCTCAATCTTTATTACTTGGGGTCGCTATTTTAACAACATCGGCGATTGGCTCTTCGGCCTTAGCTCAAGTTGACATGGCTCAAAAACCTGTTTTGGTCATTACAAACGATGCGATGCCAGCTTCCGCACCACCATCTGTTTATGGTGGCGGACCAATGCGTGTACCGGAAATCACACCGGATCAGATAGCAAGCGCTGCTTTTTTCCAAGGAAACGAGACTGTTGTTGGTAACAAAATTGCATCACTTAACAATGATCTATTTGCCCTGCAAAGCCGTGTTGGCTCATTAGCGACGCGCCTTCGTGACATTGAAGGTGGCGGACGTACTTTGGCCGCAACATACTACGCAAATGTTGCAACAATTAACACGCAACTTCAGACTGGGACGACACCTGGTAACCCACGTCTTGTTCAGAAACTAGACACAGCGCAACAATCTCTTGATCAACTATCCAACAACGTTGCTGGCCTGAATGGCCTCGCTGTTGAGATTGCTGACGCCGCTTCTGTTGGAGCATTCCTGTTGGAGACAGTACGTTCTACATACAACTTGTCTGGTGCGATCGAAGAAGACCACTCGAAGCTTGCTCAAATGGAAGATCAAGTAAACAACGCGATCATCACAATCGATCGCCTTTTGAACGAAGTGAACGACAACATCACACGCACAACAGCATACCTCAGCACAGAAAGAAACAATCTGCGCACACTATCTCTTGCTGTCACAAGTGGTGACCTTTTTGGTCGTAGCCTAGCGAACAATCCTTTCTCTGCTGCGCCAGCAAGCACATTAATGCAGCCTGCTGCATACACACAGACAGCAGGCATGATGCCTGTTCCACCTCAAGCAATGCCCTCTCCTGCACCAACAGTATCAGCAGGAAATCGACCGCTTGCTAAAATACGCTTTGATAAGGCAAACGTTGAGTATGAACAGCCTTTATACGTTGCTGTACAAAACGCTCTTCAGAAATACCCTCAAGCACGCTTTGAACTCGTCGCTGTACACCCGACAAGCGGAAACGCTGCTCAAGTTGCAATCGAAAGCACAAAAGCACGCCGAAACGCAGAGAAGGTATTGCGCAATCTGACACAAATGGGCTTGGACATGAATCAAATCGATCTATCGTACGCACCTATGGCAGATGCGAGATCAAGTGAAGTGCATTTATATATCCGTTAATGCTACAATAGGGGCGTGCCTATTTTACAACTATTAAAGAAATATTGGATCGGTCTACTTCTTGTAGTGGTAGTTATCATTGCAGGAGTATTTGCTGGTTCAAAACTTAATGGCAATAAATACGCAAACCCTGATGAAAAAGAACTCGCTCAAAGCTACGAAAAACTCTTCAACGCCACTCAAAAAGGTGAGAACATAAAGGTCTATGCGCCTAAAAAAAAAGACTCGAGAATTAAACAAATAAAAGGCCCAACATACGATGCGGCATCGCCGACAATGGGCGCCATACTAACTACCGTTCAGGGAAAACTAGACTTCGAGAAACTGCAGATAGCTGTTTCGAAACCATTTGAATTAGTAAAAGAAAATCAAGCCCTCCTCTTCTACTCTCTTAAAGGTGATGTTGTTGCAAAAGAACTCATTACAAGCATTGATGGTAGTAACCCCGACACAATTATAGCCAGCTATACAGACCACCATATTCAATACATCAATAAAGCGGCATTAGAACAAAGCGGCGATATTGTTGTAAAAGAAGTTGGCCCCATCAAGAGAGTATCTAACCAAGGTATTATTGAAGAGAATGGAGAACATTTTATTTACGTAGCGAAAGCTATGAAAGATGAAAATGGAAGAACCGTCATTCTCTACAACGGACAAGTTATAGCTGCAGAAGTTCACAAGGTTCCGATAGACATACAAATTTCAGACGATTGGAACACTCAAGCTAGTCGCAATATTCACAAAGCAGATCTTATAATACTCAACCCCAATAGCGATTTGCATGATGGCAAACTTGTTAAACTCAGAATCTTAAAATTCAAAGACGAGACATCAAGCATAACCGCTCAAGTAAAAGCGACAATGCGTCAGCAAGCTGTTATCGCCACACGTGAGGAACTAAAAAAACTGCTGGAACAATGCTCGCTAGCACAAGCAGCTCAAGCAAAAGTATTAGCCGAACAAGGCGACTCAGTAACTAGAGGAAGCTGTGGCAGTAACTCGGGAGGAAGCAGCTGTGGTGGTGGAGTTACAACTGACACTGCAGAGCAACATTCGGATGTCGATCCTTATGAGCTTTTAGGCATAGAAAAAACACTTCCCGAAAATATGTCTACGCCAGTTCCTTCAGAATAAAAGAACACCCCTCTTCCAGCATATCCAAAACAAGCTCAAAACCTATGAAATCACCATAATAAGGGTCAGGAACGTCCTGATTTGAAGCTTCAGGCATAAAGTCCGTAAACAATTTTAGATCAGCACGACACGCTTCAGGACGTATATCTTCAAGTATACGCATGTGCCCCTGATCCATTGCAATAATCAAATCATAATCTTGAAAATCCTGAGTGGTGATTTTTTGCGCCGTAATACCACTCATATCAATGCCGCGCTTTGCAGCATGTTTGATTGCTCTAGGGTCAGAAGGTTCGCCAATATGATAGCCATGCGTTCCTGAAGAGGATATCTCCAACTTAGCCCCTTGCTGATTTGCCTGATGACGCAAAACAGCTTCCGCACTTGGAGAACGACAGATATTACCAGTACAAACAAACATAATTTTATGCATAGACACTTACTACCCCTTTTGTTTTCATCTGTCCATAACCCCTCTTCATAGCTCGCTTATTGCTTGATTAATGCCTCCAAATGTCTAATCTATGCGCCATGAATTCACTTCCTTTTGATCCTGAACAAATCGAGATTCGTCTAGCGCATAATGACGAGGAAATAGAAGCGGCACAACGTCTTCGCTATACAGTTTTTTATGAAGAGTACGGCGCTACGCCAAATGAGGAAATGGCGCGGGAAAAACGCGACATGGATTCTTATGACGAAATCACAGATCATCTCGTTGTTGTAGACCATTCCATTTCAGAAGGATTGGATAGCATTGTTGGAACATACCGTCTTTTAAGGCAAAGCGTTGCCGAAGAGTACGGGCAATTCTATACAAGCGATGAATATGATATTTCTCCGCTTATTAATAGCGGCACAACACTATTAGAACTAGGTCGCTCCTGTGTCCTACCCAACTACCGCACGCGACCTGTTTTACAAAAGATGTGGCAAGAGATTGCACATTATGTAGCAGATCATGACATTGGCATGATGTTCGGATGCGCCAGTCTTCATGGCACAAACATTGAAGAGCTATCAGAGCAACTTGCTTACCTGCATCACAACCATCTTGCTGAAGATCATTTATGCCCAAAGGCTGTTGAAAGCCGCTACGTGGACATGAACCTTCATAAAAAAGAAGATCTTGATGTCAAAAAGGCTTTCATGTCGCTCCCCCCTCTGATCAAAGGGTATATCCGTTTAGGAGCCTCCATCGGTGAGGGTGCAGTCATTGATGAACAATTCAACACAACCGATGTTTGTATCGTCATGCCAACAGCACAAATTACAGATAAATACCTGAAGCATTACGAACGCATCACACAAAAAACAATGCCAACAAACCAAGTGCATAAGGCAGCCTCCTAGATGGGTACCGTAATCGCCTACTTACGAGTATTCTTACTCGCTATTATTTGTTTGATTACAATACCTATTCAGGCATTAAATCTCTTACTTTTCAAGAATTCGTGTTTTTTCTATGTCGTTCCGTTCGCTTTTCACAACTCATTACGTATGACATTTGGAATTAAGCTAAAGATTGAAGGCGCCATTCAAAAAGATAAGCAAACCGTTTTTGTTGGCAACCACCTCTCTTACTTGGACATCCCTGTTATGGGTAGCCTTCTTAAGGCAAACTTTGTCTCTAAAGATGATGTTAGAGGCTGGCCTATTTTTGGATTACTCGCTGAACTTTCTCGCACAATTTTCATTAGCCGCACACCATCAAAAGCCGCACAATCTATACAGCAGATGAATGATGCCATTAATGAAGGTCGCTCATTGATTATTTTTCCCGAAGGTACGTCCACTAGAGGAAAAGAAGTTCTTCCATTTAAATCCAGCTTTTTTGATATCTTTTTAAAAAATCAAAACAAAGACGATTTAAGCATACAACCATTCACGATTGGCCTAACAAAGACAAATGGCCAACTGGTAACGAAAGACCAAGATTACGACACATATGCATGGCATGGCGATATGGATCTACAACCGCATATCTGGTCCCTTGCAAAGGGAAATGGTGCAGAGCTGACTATTACATTCCATGAGCCTATAAGCCTGAAAGGCTATGAAAACAGAAAAATTCTAGCTGTCGATTGCTTTGATAAGACGCAAAAAGGGCTAGAAGACACACAAAGCCATATCGAAAAAGAGCAACAAAAAGCTGCTTAAAAGCTTGATTGTTAAACCAAACCCTCCTAAGACTAAGGAATATAAACAAGGAAAATACTATGTCAGCCGTAGCGGAGAAAAAAATGGAAATCACACCTGATGAACTCGTTCGAATTCAAGCGTACTTACGTAGTAAGTTTGCAAACGAAGGACTTGCTGTACGTCCACGTTCTCAAACGACAGATTCTATAGAGGTTCTTTTAAACGGGGAGTTTATTGGTGTAGTCTATAAAGATGAAGACGAAGGCGAAACATCTTATGATTTCAACATGGCGATCCTCGATATCGACCTTCCTGAATAAGCCTCTTACTTATTGCCTTATTATTGCTGGTTTAACCATTCCTACTTCATTGTGGGCGCAAGAGCCTGTGTTTTTTAAAGAACCAGAGACAACAAAAGAAAAAAGAGCTATCTCATTTATTAAAAAAGATACACAAAGCACTGATAATAAATACAAAATAGCAAAAACAGATTTAAACACAGACTCCTTAAACGAGTATATCGTTAAGCCACAAGAGTGCCGATCCGGTACGATGTGCACACATTACGTTATCGCCTTCATGGAAGGGCTACCAATTGAACTATTAAGCATCAAAGCCCGCAAAATCACCATTGATACACAAGATCAATATGGCGTAAAAAACCTTTTCATTTACGGTCACGAGACAAATGATTTCAAAAAAACACCGTATTTTTGGACCCCGGGGTCTTTTTCTTATAAACAAAATCTTGGTGTAAACACGCGTTAAGTTTTGCGCTCGATCCCCAATTCAGGCTATCATGGTAGAAAATGGGGTTATGCGTCTTGTTTCATAAAAACAAACAAAATCAATGGCTTTTAAGGTGGAATTTTTTCACAGGCATGGCCGTGCTATTCGTTTGTGTTGCATTACATAATGCCCCCTCAAATGCCCAACAAGCAAACTGTACAATTCAAGACACATTCCCAAAGAACTACACCTCCCCACCATCCCACTTTGGCGCAAGCAGAAGTAGTGGAGCTCGTTGGCACGCCGGTGTTGACTTCTTTTTACCTCCAGCGAACAGCCTGAGTAATCCAACGGCTCCACGCACACGGGTAGATATACCTTTTGGGTGTCAAATTCACCTATACAGTGATGGGACAGCCATATGGAAATCTGACCCTACAGGATACGGTAACTACATGTTCCTCGGTTGTGGTAATCATGGCGGCGATGACATAACCTTAAGATATGCCCATATTACAGGTTATGACACAGACACACAGGAAATCATCCAAGGTCGATCCGGTATTGAAACAGCAAGTATTCCCGATCACTATCACTTTGAAGTCCTCATAGGAAATGTGCCCGTCGACCCAGAATGTGTGCTTGGTTTAGAAAAAGGAGACGGCCCAAACTCCCCTATCCCCGAATGTAGACAGTGTCCAACCGCAGGAGGACCTGCCAACCTTTGCGACGCCAGCGTACGTGATGCACTTATCCGTCACAGCGACGTCTGTCACCGTGGCCGAATAACAAAAAGCGTTCCTTCTGGAACATCAACTGTTGATCCAAATCGCATGGGCGGCAACGGTGTTCAAGGCGATCCTAACGCAGGTGTCGGAACAAACCCTGGTACTTTCGGTGGACATGGTGATGATGGGCATTATCACAATCACGATATATCACCATCAGACGAGTATGGCGGTGATGTAGACACCCTCTACCCACCAACATCCACGATCCCCCCTCCACCACCTAAAGCCCCACCGCCGTCAGGAACAACTGATGGACCGGCTGATTTGGTGATAGATGCAACTGGCTCACATGATGTAACTGGATGCGCCGTGGATACGTGGACGGCAATGGTGAACCAGGCTGTATTGGAAGCAAGACGCGAAACAATTATGTATCAAAAACTTATCGCCAAAGCGGACAGTGTTATTACATACACATGCTTTGACGATGTGGTCCGTAATGCTGCGGCGAATATAGGCCCGATATTCAGTGAAACAAGTGATTGGGTGGATCGTACCGTTAATATATTACCGACAGATGTAACAATAAGTCGCGAATTGGGCGCAGACTCCCTCGATGGATCATTAACAATGCTTGTTGATCAAATGATGGCCCCATACCTTACTCAAAGCTTCAGCCATGGTTTACTTGGTGAAACAGCCGGGTCAATTAGCGTCCCTTCTGGCGCCTGTTCGGTCATGGAAAACGTATGGAACGCCGCAAAATGTAAAAATGCGGACGCACCGTTTTATACATTTGAAGATCTTGTAACGAATAACGATCCGAGAGATGTCCCTTCCAGCTTTGACTGTGGAGCACCATAATTTTGATAATAGCCAACGAAAAAAGCTATAATATAAGAATGTTACGGTTTTTCGCGATATGCTTCGTTGCGGCTTTATTTCCCATGGAAACCAAAGCCCAATGCGCCACGCCAACTTGCATCACAGGAGAAATGATTGGCTTGGGTCAAAATGCCTCCGTCAATAACGCTGTTGTAAATAGTCAAATGAACCTGTTTACAGGTCAAAATGTATCAACACAAAGTGCTGCCGCGCAAGCAGCGGCGGATGCGGCGGAAGCAGCTGCAGAGGCAGCAAACGCAGCTAGAGCAGCAGCAAACGCAGCAGCTAGAGCAGCTAATGCATTTGGAGCAACACAAGAAGTGATAGATGCAGCAAACAACGCAGCAGTCGCCGCAAATAATGCAGCGGCGCAAGCAAATAACGCAGTGACATCAGCAGGCGCTTCTGCTTCGGCGACAAGCAACGTAAATTCAAATGCAGGAAGTTCTGCATCATCCACAGCAGCTTCTGCAGATGCCGCGCTAGACGCCGCGCTAGAAGCGGCAAACGCGGCAAGGGCAGCAGGTGCAACAGCGGAAGCAGATGCGGCAAGGGACGCCGTTGGAGACGCTCGTGCAGCAGTAAGAGCAGCAAACACAGCGGCAGCAGCAGCTTTAGGGTGCGACACGGCAACACCAGTTGGTGCTGGCGCCTATGTTTATCGATGGTATTCCCCTCACAAAGACGGGCATAATATAAGGTATTTAGATAGGTTTTGTCTCATTCAGGGGTGCCATTTTGACATAGATATAAGCACAACACGTACAAACCCAATAACAGGAGTAGTAGGACGAGGACCAACAGCGCCACGATTTGCGCGAGTAAGAAATCCAACCTGCGCTGTTCCATAAACAACATAATGAATAAATTAAGTCTACAGAATTGCTAAAACCATGTTTTTTAAGGTACTATTAGATATGAGATTAAATTTGCGGGCCATTTTTACTGTCTGTTTTTCACTTGTGCTTGGAACAAGTTTCGGAGCCTATGCGCAAACCGTTGCTCCGCAACCATGCGACGCCAATTATTGGACCACCCTAGAAAACAGAGCATGGTTAGAGGCTGAGCGTGAAATCATGCAGAATCAAAACCTTATTTTTAAACCGGACAGCGTCTTGGAATATGTATGTTTTGATACAATGGTTGACCATGTTGCCCAACATGCAGGAAATATTTTTTCCCATACAAACTACTTCGGCGAAGATATCGTCGGGAGCGACACACAATTTGGTCTTCGTAACAGTTTAGAACGGGCTGTTGCTCTTGCCTTACGTGCATATAACGAGCAAAACTTCTCTCATACCTTCCTTGGCGGACGTGCCGCAGACAGTGCCTCGGGAATAACTGGAATGGGTATGAACCCATCAGACCATCGTTTTGATGGCAGAACGCGCCTCGGCACGTATGCTTGTGGCGCCATGTCTGCAGTCTGGCAAACAGCAAAATGTGCAAACTTCAATGGTAACAGTTCGTTTCAGGACGGTTTCTACCCACTCGACGCTTTAGGCGCTGTTGGCGGTGGATCAGGAGTGTCCGGTTACCGGGATGCTGACAGAGAAACACGCATTAGACCGTCATCATGTGGTGCATCATTTACGGCATGGGATACTTTCATGACCGCCATAGAAAGCCATAACAATACATCATTCCAAATACCGCTCCGCACTATTTATACTGATGTTTACAACAGAACACGTCCGGGAGCATGTGGCGCAGCGATCTCTACGGGCATTACTGTATATACATCAAGCGGTGAGCATCAGGACGGCGTTTGTACAAACCCTGGCTGTACATATTCGGCTCCAGCTTCCGGTAGTGGAACAGGCTCCTGCAGCTAAGACTAATCTTTCTTTGTGAGTATATCTTTTACACCTTTTTTCAGGGCTGTATTGTGTGGATTAAGTTCTAAGGTCTTCGCAACAATATCCAGCATCTTGGCTTGATCGACCTCTTCGACTTTATTAGCTGGAACATTTGCATGCGCCTGCTTTGCCGCTTCTCTTGCTTTATCTTTTGTGGCGGCTTCCTTAAGTGACCCCTGCTTGACCTCAGGCACAGCCTCTTTATGAACATGTTTTGGTTCAGCACCGACCATTTGCGCGGCTAAGGGCGATTTTTCTATAAATTCTCTAACCTTTTCAAGTACCCCTGGTTCAGCTCTTGCTTTCGCTTTGCGCATTTCTTCAAAAGCTTCTTTCTCGATCTGCTTTCTTGTTTTTTTCTGAGTAAAAATGCGTCGCATATTACGTCTTCCTCTTAATATAGTCGCTTGAAATTCTTTACTTTTTGCGCTTATTCCTTCTATATCATACCAGAAAATGACAAATACGCGAAAAGAGAACATACTGCCCCTCCCCTTAAAGATTTACCGCCAGCTCACCGAGCGCGCGGACAAACCTCTCATGCGCCTTCTTGATTGGCGCCTAAAAAAAGGGAAAGAGTTAAAAGAGCGCCTGAACGAGCGCCAAGGAAAACCACAAAAACCACGCCCGGAAGGAAAACTGATCTGGCTCCATGCTGCCAGCGTCGGTGAGGCACAGTCGGCATTAATTCTAATCGATAAAATTATCGCGCAAAACACCGCATCGAACATCTTGGTGACTAGCGGTACAGTTACATCTGCAGAATTGATGGCCAAGCGCCTGCCCGAAAGAGCTTTTCATCAATTCATTCCACTAGATCACCCTGAATGGGTACAAAGCTTCCTCGACCATTGGAAACCGGACATGGCATTTCTGATTGAGTCAGAGTTATGGCCTAATCTTTTATTAGAAATCAAAGAACGAAAGATTCCAGCAACACTCGTTAACGCACGCCTTTCGAATGCATCTTATCGAGGGTGGTCTGTACTTAAAGGCAGTATTAAAAAAATGCTATCTACCTTTGAACTTATTCTTGCGCAATCAGTTAATGATGCTTTGCGTTTTAAAAAGCTTAGCGATGTAGCAACCAAACCTGTTGGTAATATTAAATACAGTGCGGCCCCTCTCCCTTATATAGATGCAGACTTCCAAACACTGACGAGCGCTATAAATGGTCGTCCAACATGGGTTTATGCCAGCACGCATCTTGGCGAAGAAACACTTGCCTGCCGCATTCATGAACGTTTAAGGCAGCATATCCCGAACCTGCTCACCATTATTGTTCCAAGGCACCCTGAACGCCGAGAAGAAATACAGAAAATTTGCGACAGCTTTATAGGCTCGAATATTTCAATGCGCGGTGAAGAAAAACAATCACCAACGAATGAAACAGATATCTACGTAGCCGACACGCTGGGTGAGCTTGGTCTGTTTTACAAATTATCTGACGTAGCCATGATTGGACGCTCATTCAGCGCCGATGGCGGCGGCGGGCATAACCCACTAGAAGCATCCCAATATGGCCTTCCTGTTTTAACAGGGCCCAACTTTCAGTATCAAGAAGCACTGTTTGAAGATATGATTGCGTTTAAAATTGCAAAACAAGTCCAAACAAAAGAAGAACTACACGACGCTCTCCTCAGACTTTTTAATGAATCTGAGTTAAGAGAAAAAATTTCAGAAAACGCACTGAAATACACAAAAGAAAAACAAGACGTTATTGATATCGTCATGCAAGAGATAACACCGATGCTACAGGGAAATGTGTAATGCCCGCAAAGACCCCGTCATTCTGGTATGAACAAAAAGATTGGAGATCTTGTCTTCTTTCCCCAATCGCGATGCTCTATCAGCTAGGACATTGTATTAATTACACATCTAAAAAACCGTTCAAAGCCGGTATGCCCGTGATTTGTGTTGGTAACATTGTAATGGGTGGCAGCGGCAAAACACCTACCGTTCAGGCACTATTAAAACTTATTGAAAAGAACAACATTGCACACAATCCGGTTGTTCTAACGCGCGGTTACGGTGGAAATAGAACAAAGCCAACTGTTGTTGATTGTTCAAAACATTCTGCATCCGATATAGGAGATGAGGCGCTCTTCCTTGCAGAGCATGGAACAGTTATTGTCTCTCCTGATCGCAAAGCAGGCGCAGAAAAAGCAAAAGAAATCGGCGCTGATTTGATCATTATGGATGATGGTTTTCAAAACAATACACTGCATAAAGACTTCAGCCTCCTCGTTGTCGATGCCTTAAACCCGTTTGGAAACGGCTCAACTTTTCCTTCTGGCCCTTTGAGAGAGCCGATCGAAAAAGCATTAAAACGCACAGACGCTGTTATTAGTATCAACGGTGAAGTTGCGTTAGGCACAACAACATTAAGCGCGTCTATTAAACCGATAACAGATAACCTTGACCTTGAGAAAAATTACGTTGCCTTTGCTGGACTTGGTCGCCCCGAGAAGTTTTTAAATACATTGGAAGCGCTCAACATCAATGTAACAAGTTGGCACGAATTTGCAGATCATCACCCTTACACGCATGAAGAACTCGACGCGCTGATAAAGGAAGCAAATGATTGTAACGCTTCTTTGATCACGACCGAAAAAGACCTCATGCGCATAGCTGAAAACCACAAAGCTAAAATCCAGACATTACCGATTGAATTATCGTTTGGTGAGGAAGACGCTCTTGTATCCTTAATGAAGGAAAAGGTCGGCGCATGTTAAAGAAACTGGGTTATGGCGTTGAAACGCTTCTTATCCTTATTTTATTTGGCTTTTTTAAAATCATGCCCGCAGCCCTCGCCTCCAATATTGGTGGCCTGATTGGTCGTACCATTGGTCCGCGTCTAGCTGCGTCTCGTAAAGCGCTTCGCAATATTCAAAACGCCCTCCCCGAAGCCAATCACGATAAAATACTGATGGGTATGTGGGAGAATTTAGGCCGCACATTTGCCGAATACCCACACCTGAATAAACTGGCAAAACATAATGTTGAGATTATAGGTGCAGAACATCTTTTGAATACCAAGGATAATGCCGCCATTATTTTTGCGGCTCACCTTGCGAACTGGGAGCTGTGCCCCCTTGCCCCAGCTCTACAACATGAGAGCATTACGCACTCAATCTACCGTGCGCCGAATAACCCTTTGGCTGATCGAATCCTCATGCGCTGCCGCAACCTTGGTGGAAAGATATCTCCCATTCCAAAGTCAAAAAGCGGCACACGTCAAATTGTGAAGCGTTTACAAAATAAGGAACACTTGGGCTTCCTGATTGATCAAAAATACAATGAAGGTGTATCAGTGCCATTCTTTCATGCACCAGCCATGGCAAGTCCGGCTTATATTCAACTCGCTCAGAAATTTAAATGCCCGCTTATCCCGGCGCAGATTGAACGCACAAATGGCGCGAACTTCCGTCTCACTGTGCACCCACCTATAGATACGAACAAAGACGAAGAAGCGTTACTTCTTGAAACACATCAAACAATGGAAAACTGGATCAAATCTAACCCTGAGCAGTGGCTATGGCTTCACCGCCGATGGGATTCCGCTAAATTGGAGAATGAAGCATGAGCAATTACGACTATGATTACTTTGTGATTGGTGCAGGATCTGGCGGCGTTCGTTCATCGCGTATCGCAGCAGGTCACGGCGCAAAAGTTGGTGTTGCGGAAAGCGCGGCGCTTGGCGGAACATGCGTTAATATCGGATGTGTACCGAAGAAGCTTCTCGCCTACGCATCTGATTACGGTCCATCATTTGAAGATGCACGCGGCTATGGTTGGAGCGCAGAGAAAATCTCTTTCAATTGGAACAAATTGATCGAGAACAAGAATAATGAAATCAATAGATTAAATGGCATTTATGAGAACCTACTTAACAATGCAGGCGTTGATTTAGTACGCGGTTATGCACGCTTTATTGATGAACACACACTTGATATTGATGGCAAGCAAGTCACAGCAGACAAAATCCTGATTGCTACAGGAGGAAAACCACGCCGCCCATCTTATGAAGGCGCAGAGCACGTTATTGTTTCTGATGATGCGTTCTATTTAGAAAAAATGCCTAGCAGTGTTGTCATTGAAGGCGGCGGATACATCGCTGTGGAGTTCGCTCATATTTTCCACGGTTTAAGCGCACACGTAACACTTATTTACCGTGGTGAGCAGATTTTACGTGGTTTTGACGATGATATTCGTAACTTTTTAGCTAATGAGATGCAAAAACAGGGCATTAACATCATTCTTGGTGAGAATATTACAAAAATAGATACCGATAACGGTCAATATACTGTTCAAACAGATAAAGATCAGAGTATTTCATGTGATTTAGTGATGAGCGCGATCGGCCGTGTGCCGTATACGCAAGATCTTGGCCTTGAGAACGCAGGTATTGATCACAAAGATAATGGCCAGATCATTGTAAATGATGGGTATCAAACAAACAAACAGCACATCTACGCCGTTGGTGATGTGACGGATCGTGTAAACTTAACCCCCGTCGCGATTGCCGAAGGTCACTGGCTCGCTGATACGCTCTTTGGCGGTATTAAGCGCCCCGCTCCATCATACGAAAACATTCCAACAGCTGTCTTTTCTAATCCAGCGATCGGAACTGTTGGACTGACAGAACAACAGGCAAGAGATAAAGGATTTAATATCAAGTGCTTCACATCAAATTTTAAACCAATGGTTCACACACTATCAGGCCGTGACGAGCGCACATTGATGAAGCTGATCGTGGATACATCAAGTGATAAAGTGCTAGGCGCACATATTTGCGGGAAAGACTCTCCCGAAATGACACAAGCTTTAGGGATTGCTCTACAGTGCGGCGCAACGAAAGCGGATTTTGACCGCACAATCGGTATTCACCCGACATCGGCCGAAGAATTTGTCACAATGCGGTAGTTATTGCAGAAACTTCAACTAATTTGCATTAATAAATCTGTCTTTGATATCATCAGATATGGTTGATATTTCAATAAGATATAATAATAAACTCGAGCAAGAAAAGCTAATATCCCATTCCATCACATATCCTGATGGAATACAGCGCATTCTCACGATGAAACAATATGAATGGGATTGGATCGAAGTTGCTGAACGCAACAACTACCCTTTTCATGAATTAATAGGAGAAGCCATTGGGCTTTCATTAAACCACCCTCGAAAAGGGTATCACGCCGATATTTTAGAAAATACTCGGTTTTTACTTATGATCACCATGAAACTAATTCACGAAGAAAAACATCCCGTTTCAAATCGATAATTAAGGTCATATCTTTAACTATACCTTGCGGGAACAAGCGAATTCCCGTACAAAAACCACATGACAAAACCAGATTTAAAAACAGTTAAAACTCCTGCTGAACCATGGTCTCCAAACACTTGGCGTAATAAACCTGCAAAACAGCTGCCTGAGTATCCTGATCAAGCTGCTCTGGGCCGCGTGGAAGAGATCATTGGCGACCTCCCTCCTCTCGTTTTTGCAGGTGAAGCAAGACACTTAAAAGCTCAACTCGCAGCAGCCTGCAACGGTGAAGCCTTTGTTTTACAAGGCGGTGACTGCGCCGAGAGCTTTCAAGAATTTGGCGCGAATAAAATCCGCGATACATTCCGTGTGCTCCTACAGATGTCAGTTGTCATGACGTTTGGCGGCGCGATGCCTATCGTTAAAATGGGCCGTATGGCTGGACAGTTTGCAAAGCCACGCTCCTCTGATAACGAAACACAAGGCGATGTAACGCTACCAAGTTACCGCGGAGATATTGTTAACAAGTTAGAGTTCACTGAGGAAGGCCGTATCCCTGATCCGCAGCGCATGATCCGTGCCTATAACCAGTCAGCATCAACGCTGAACCTATTACGAGCTTTCGCAAGTGGTGGTTACGCAGATCTAAACGAGGTACACCGTTGGAATCTAGAC
The DNA here is from genome assembly GCA_013215815.1 of Alphaproteobacteria bacterium. Classification (GTDB taxonomy): domain Bacteria; phylum Pseudomonadota; class Alphaproteobacteria; order Micavibrionales; family Micavibrionaceae. Next base: position 120,017 of record JABSQP010000005.1, read on the forward strand.
TTTGTGAAGGATAGCCCACTCAGTGAGCGTTATGAAGCGCTAGCGAGCGATATTGATAGCGCTCTCACATTCATGAAAGCATGTGGCATTACAGGCGAAAAAGTACCGACAATGCGTGAGACAGATTTCTACACTTGTCACGAAGCACTCCTTCTTCCATACGAAGAAGCTATGACGCGTATCGACAGTACGACGGATGATTGGTACGACACATCGGCGCATTTCCTGTGGATTGGTGCCCGCACACAGCAAACGGATGGTGCGCAAATTGAATTCGTTCGCGGTATTAACAACCCGATCGGTATGAAGGTACCGCCCGAGCTCGATGCAGACACGCTTATGACGTTGATTGACACAATCAACCCAGAGAACGAAGCCGGCCGCCTTTCATTGATCGCGCGTATGGGCTGTGACCAATTAGAGGAAAAACTAACTCCGCTGGTTCGACGTGTGAAAGAAGAAGGTCGTAACGTCGTTTGGATTTGTGATCCAATGCACGGCAATATTGAAAAATCTGATAGCGGTTTCAAAACACGCCGTTTTGACAACATCCTCGCAGAGGTAAAAGGCTTCTTTAACGTTCACCGCGCAGAGGGCACCCACCCAGGTGGTGTCCACTTCGAAATGACCGGACAGGACGTGACAGAATGTGTTGGCGGCGCAGAAGACATAAAAGATGAAGATCTATCCAGCCGTTACCATACAGCGTGTGACCCACGCCTGAATGCGAACCAGGCTTTAGAGCTCGCCTTCTTGATTTCCGATGAATTGAAGACATTAAGGTAATAAAATTACAAATTATGTAAATGAATGGACTTTTAAAAGACGTTTTGCTATAAGTGCGCTACGCAAAATTAATAGAGGAGTTTAATTATGGCTAAAGGTAATGGTATTCAAGCAGGTATTTCTCTTTCAGCGGCACAAGCTGAAGCAGTTGGACCAGTTGTAGCCTACTATGTAGAGCAAGCGGGACTAGATTTAGAGGAGGCACAAAACCGAGCAACTCTTGATGCTGGCTTTGGAGAAACATCGCGCACAGCCTTGGGTTACGTCGCACAATCGTTACGACCAAAAGAACAAACAACTTTTGGTGCAGATGGCAACCTCAGCTATAGTGACGTATACGGCGGCGGATTACCAACACACAAACCACACGCATAAATAGTATATGAACAATTTACCGCAGATCCACCTCGCCCAACTCAACCCAACCGTCGGCGACTTAAGCGGTAATCTTGATAAGATACGTTCGGTGCGTGATAACGCGCCAGACGGCACAGATTTAATCGTTTACCCGGAAATGATCACATGCGGCTACCCTGCCGATGACCTCGTTCTTAAGTCTGACTTCATTGATGCAATTGAAATAATTGTCTCTCAGTTAGTGAAAGAAAGTAAGGAGAAAATCCCTTACCTTATTCTCTCAACACCTTGGCGTGATGGTAACAATCTTCGCAATGCCGTCCTTGTCATTGGTAATGGAAAAATCCAATTTGAAACATACAAACATGAACTGCCGAATGACGGTGTCTTTGATGAGAAGCGGGTCTTCCAAGAGGGCCCTTTACCAAAGCCTTACGTCTATAAAGATACAACGATAGGCATCATGATTTGTGAGGACATGTGGCATCCACACGTCGCTTCTCACCTAGCCAACATGGGCGCAGAGCTTTTTATTGTGCCCAACGGCAGTCCGTTCCAGACAGATATAGCTGGCCTACGTGAAATGCACGCACGCATCAGAACAACCGAAGCCAATATTCCGCTTATCTACGTCAATCAGGTTGGAGGTCAAGACGAGCTTGTTTTTGACGGTGCTTCATTTGTCATGAGCGCAAATGGAGACATCACGCATAAGCTGCCTTTATTTGAAGAAGCAACACTCACTCTTCCTTGTGAAAACACGGCAGCGGCTGAAATAAGTGAGCTAGAAACAATCTACAAAGCCGTCACACTTGGTCTAAGAGACTACGTTCATAAAAATGGGTTTCCTGGTGTTCTCATCGGCTTATCCGGTGGTATTGATAGCGCGCTTTCTGCTGCTATCGCCGTGGATGCTCTCGGTGCAGAGAATGTTCACTGTGTCATGATGCCCTCTCCGTATACATCACAAGAGAGCCTTGAAGATGCAGCAGATTGTGCAAAGCTTTTAGGTGTGCAGCTCAACACCATTCCAATCGATCAAGCGATGGAAGCGTATAACACAATGCTCACCACACATATTGATCGTGATAATGCCGGCACGACGTTTGAGAACGTTCAATCACGCGCACGCGGTATTATCCTTATGGCACTATCAAATGCCAGCGGTAAGATGGTGCTCTCAACGGGGAATAAGTCAGAAATGGCCGTTGGATATGCAACGCTCTACGGTGATATGTGCGGCGGGTTTAATGCTCTAAAAGATCTATACAAGATGCAGGTCTACGCCCTCTCCGAATGGCGTAACAAGCAAGGCAAAGTTATTCCTGAACGTATTATTACGAAAGCACCAAGCGCTGAGCTCAAGCCAGATCAGACAGATCAAGACAGCTTGCCACCTTATGAAGTTCTCGATGATATTTTGGAATGCCTCATTGAAAAAGAATTAGGCCCCGATGATATCAAACATGATCGTGATCTGGTATTACGCGTATGGCGCATGCTTGATATTGCTGAATATAAACGCCGCCAATCACCACCAGGTGTGAAAATTACGGCCAAAGCCTTTGGCCGTAACAGACGTTACCCGATTACTAATAAATTTAGAGGTTAAAGTGTAGCTTTTGCATGGCGCAGACCACTAGATCTTTTCTAACCGAGCCTTTGATAAAAATGAATTGAAGCTCCTCGCGGAAAGGCACCGCCGCCCCTACCTTGTTCTATTAGTTCTTGACTGTTAATAATTCTAGTATCTGCTACCTCTGGAAAATCATCCCTAAGCTCAACAATCTCTCCAGCAGCAGCCCGTTGCACGAGAAAAGCAGCGCTATTAACCGCCAAACGAAAATTACGGCAAAGCACTAAGCCTAAATTGCAAGCAAGCAGGTGCTCTTCAACAGGTGATAAATCACCAACTATATCGATTGATAAAACCACAGGTGATGGTTCGTGCTTTATAGAATGATCTGGTGTTTCTTCGTTCAGATCATATCCTGATGTATTTTTTATGGGTTTTACCACACCTCTAGCTCCTATCAGACAACAAAGCATAAACAACATCATTATGTCAATGAAAAATCCTCTAATCTATTGAAAAACCCATGAAAAAGCGCTAATCAAGGTGACCAAGATTAGAAAGAGAAAAACTATGAGTGTTAAAGTTCGTTTTGCCCCGTCCCCGACCGGTTTCCTTCATGTAGGAAATGCGCGTACTGCCGTGATTACATGGCTGTTCTGCCGACAGCAAAACGGCCATTTCCTTCTGCGAATTGACGACACAGACCGTGAGCGCTCAAAAGAAGAATACGAGCTGGCTATCGAAGATGGTTTGGCATGGCTTGGCCTCGACTGGGATGAAAAGACAAACCAGAAAGATCGTATGGATCGCTACGAAGAAGTTATCGAGCAGCTCAAAGCTGATGGCCGCCTTTATGCCTGCTACGAAACACCTGAAGAGCTTGGCCTAAAACGTAAAACGCAGCTTTCTCGCGGCTTACCACCGACATATGATCGTGCAGGCTTAAGCTTAACCGAAGAACAAATTGCCAAATACGAAGCAGAGGGGCGTAAACCGCACTGGCGTTTCAAACTAAACCACGCACCAATCGAATGGACAGACCTCATCCGCGGTCCGGTACAGTTCAAGGGCGAAGACATGTCAGATCCTGTTGTCTTGCGTGAAGATGGCTCACCTCTTTATCACCTTTGCTCTGTGATTGATGATGTTGATTTTGGCATTTCACACGTTGTCCGCGGTGAAGATCACGTATCAAATACAGCGACACACGTTCAAATGTTTGAAGCTATTCAGGGTAAAGCACCTGAATTTGCGCACCTCTCCCTCATCTCTGATGCAGAAGGTGGAAAGCTTTCAAAACGTCTCGGGTCTTTAAGCGTTAAAGATATCCAAGAGCAAGACGGTTTAGAGCCAATGTCTGTTGTTTCCCTGATGTCTCGCCTTGGTACATCCGATCCGATTGAATCATTTACGGATATCAAGCCGCTCATTGACAGCTTTGATTTCTCGAAGTTTTCACGCAGCACGCCAAAGTTCGATCCGGATGAGTTAATCCGTCTGAATTCAAAGATATTGCACGAAACAGATTTCGGTTCTGTTCAGGTTCGTCTGGCCAATATGGGGCTTCAAGATATGGATGAAACTTTCTGGCAAGCTGTTCGACCTAACTTAGAGAAGCTAGAAGATGCCAAGGAGTGGTGGAACATGGTGAATGGAAATGTCACCCCTGCCATCGCTGAAGAAGATGCAGATTTTGCTGCGCAAGCGTCTGAACTTCTTCCGCCTGCCCCGTGGAATGAAAACACATGGAGTGAATGGATTGGTAAAACAAAAGAAGCGACAGGCCGTAAAGGCAAGACACTCTTCATGCCAATCCGTAAAGCACTAACCGGTATGGAGCACGGGCCAGAGCTGGCAGACCTTCTCCCTCTTCTCGGGCCAGAGAAAACAAAAGAACGATTAAATACAAAAAAAGCGGCTTAGATAGCCGCTTGTTTTTTGTTTCTACTAAAGTGAATTTAGTAAACGCCCTCACAACCGCGGCCAAGGCATAAATATTCAACAAACCCATTTGTATTACGCTCCGTTCCAAGAACGATTGTCGGTGCGCTAGAGAATGCTGTAATCACAGACACAAAAAGAACAGTCAACAAAAACAGGGCAAAAATAGCGGCCTTTTGCTCTGTTCTCATGTGACGCTTATATGGTCGCACAACATAAGGCATAATGACTACTCCCTATGCATCATTAGCAGCCATGTCATTGGCCGCCATACTTTGCACCATGAAACGCTCTAGTTTCTTACAATGCGTATCCTTCGCTTGAGGCCACATCATTTTCACTGTATTTGCGAACGTTCTCGTTGAGCCATTCATGTAATCATAAAGAGCTAATTTACGTGTGCTATCGAGTTCTGAAAAAGCTTTAATAACGTCAAAGCCTGAACGGTTTAAACCTGTAATCTTAATATGACGAAAAGAGGCCATAATACACTCCCTGCTTGGTGTCTGGTCTTGTTAACTTTTTGTTAATGATTGCTGTATTTATACCTTAGTTATGATTTTTGTAAAGAAGAATATCATAACCCATTGATTTATAAATACAATATTGATATACAATCGCATGCACACACCCTACAAAAAGGCGATACTCGCCGATTCGTAATAGAATTGAGTTATAAAGTTACAAGATGAATACACCAAATAAACCATCTATTATTCTCGTGAAGCCACAAATGGGCGAAAATATCGGAGCCAGTGCGCGCGCCATGCTCAATTGTGGTCTTGATGATCTGCGAATTGTAGATCCAAGAGATGGGTGGCCGAATGAACGGGCTCACGCAAACTCTGCCGGAGCACTTGATCAAATCCCCCCCGTACAGGTCTTTGATGCCACAGAACAGGCCATTACAGAGCATCATTACGTCTACGCCACAACGGCGCGCCCACGTGACATGGTAAAACCTGTTATGACAGCCCGTAGCGCCGCAGAAGACATGCAAAAGCGCACATCAGATGGTCAGAAAGTGGCTATCTTATTTGGTGGGGAACGCGCAGGCCTGAGTAACGAGGACGTCGCTAAAGCGCATGCCATCATTACCATCCCGCTAAACCCTGAGTTTAGCTCCCTCAACCTTGGGCAAGGCGTTCTGCTTTGCGCCTATGAATGGGCACAGCAGGCTGAATACGACGCACTAGAGCGTGAAACACCACAAGGCGACAGCTTCCCTGTTTCAAATGAAGAGTTTGATAGCTTCATTAAACGCTTGGAAAGCGAATTAGATGAACATAGCTTCTTCCGTAATGAGGACATGCGCCCATCAATGATGCGTAACATTCGTACCCTCTTCTCCCGCGCAGAAATGACCGATCAAGAAACCCGCACTATGCAGGGCATTATTTCCGCGCTCATTGGAAATAAAAAGAATTAAGGCGTTGGGGCTGCCAGTGAGGTTTTAGTGTCGCACTGTACTGGATCATAGTCGATAAAGTCTCCGTGTACATATCCCATACGCCCATTAGGACCAGAGACAAGGGCCCACTCCTCACCCAGGTAATTCTCATTAACCGCATGAATATCAATCTGACTACCCCACGGAATTGCTGAAGGACCATCTTGGTCACGGACTAAAGTCTGAAAAACCTCTCCATCACCATAACGAATATTCACCCCATGTGGATTGTTAATGGTTCCACTTTCTGCTTCACAGAACGGCTCTTCTTCCTCTAGGAAAGGTACTGTTTCTAAAAACTCGGGCTTTAATATTGTTATATAAGAGTTTTCAGGGTTAGGATTTGTTGCTGTTTGTGTGTCGCCTGCACTGTTTACCGCAAAAACATGAGGCTGCCCTTCTTCATTCATAGCAATAGAACCGTCATCATCCTGATAGTAATTAGGACCGCCACTTGCTCCTTGAGCGTCATCAGCATTTGTAACAATCGTTTGAGATCCTGATATACCCTCGATCTCAATTCCTTCATGAGTATGAAGCCCCACAACATCATTTGAAAAACCCGCAGAAGTAAGTGAAAGCCCCTCGATAGCATCCTCATATTTCTCATGGAGCTCTTCCAAAGTTAATCCTGAATTTTCTATCTCATCCAATAACTCTAAAGCCCGGTCGTCCAGATCTATCGTAATAAACTCCGCAGGCGTGACTAATGGTGGGGTTTCTTCATCAAAGTAAATAAATGCTATATCTGATGGAGTATGCACAATACTTGGGTCAGAGGACCGGTTAAAATCGCCTCTAAAAGGATGAATCCATACGTCCGCAGACTGCATCTGAAAATGCTCTACATTCCCCTGCCCATTGACAAAACTACCATAAGCAGTGAGATCATCATCCGCGTATCCCTCAACACAGTGAGCCGCTGTAACTGCCAACGTTCCCTCACCAACAAGATCATATCCATCTACAGTGACGATTGTTGCCGTACAATCTCCATTAAGACTAACAACGGACTCATAGGCATCCTCATCCATCATCACTGGACGCCTATCGTCTTGCGTACCTAAGTTCGCCTCAACATCGTAAATATGTATTTCTTGATACGGGTTTTTGACGATTCTATCAAGAATGCTAAAGCCAGCTCTTGATTGCTCAACAGCCATATCGGAGGTCATCATCACCTCAGCGCTCGCTTCCTGTTCTTTAACATCACCCATACTTCCATAATACTAGATTATGTCTATTAAAAACAAATTAACGTATTGTTTTTATTGAGAAAGTAGCTCTTTTTAGGAAAAAAACAGCAAATTAACGCATTGGACACGGATATGAGGTTAAAAACTCGCCCGAAGAATAACCCAATTTATCATCAATGGCTCGAATACCATTACCATCAATAGGCTGCACAAGGTTCCAACCGTTAATAGAACCAAAAACCTGTACTAAAGAATGACGTGGTAAGGCGCCAAAATGCTCTCTCTCCTGACTACTCAGAGGCATTCCATCCAAATTTGGTTCGAAGCGACGATTTAGGTTACTCGTCTCTGTTGTAACTTGCGCACACTGTTCTGGCTCCCCACCTTCAATTGGAACAAGAAACGGCACCATAGTAATCATATTCGCTTCAAAGAAAGAGTGACGTGCATTTTCTGTCCCTCTATATGTACCACCATTGATAGCTAGGATAGTTAAACGCTCATCCCCATCAGGATCGAAAGGAAGAGCAAGATTTCCACCACTTGCCCCACCCGCAATATCACAATTTGTACCAAAATCTCTAAAAGATCTATCCGTAAGACTACAGTTTTGGTGATATGTCAGGCCTTGCCTATCAGCCGAATAACCAAGACTAGACACAGTCATACCAGGCAACAGAGTGTCCATTACTGTAGAAAAATCCACAGCCTGAAGATTAGCAGGTTCAACGTCAGCAGGTATCGCATCACGATCTACACGTAAAATCGCAACATCATAAGGTGTATAGGTACGCTCACTCGCCCCTATTTCATCTCTAAAATGTTCGTAGAACGGATGCATCCAGACTTCTGTCGCAACTGCCTCATAACTACGCTCTTCTATACGCCCATTGACCTCAACAGAATAGTTACCAACGATAAAAGGTGCGCCGCTATCATCAATGCAGTGTGCCGCTGTCACAAAAATATGGTCGTTATTGATGATCTGATGACCATCAATCTGAACAAATGTTGTCGTACAACCACTAGCCAGTTCTGCAACAGGATTGAAAATTGTTTGATGCACGTAAGCTGGGTCTCTGTCATCATTCTCGCCGACACTGGACGAACTTTGAGGAACAACAGCCCCAGCAATAGGGTCTTTTATGATATCTACAGGCGCCTCATGAGCCTCCTCTAAAGCCGCCAAAATGAGATCGTCGAGTTCTTCTACCTCAACATCCTCTTGCCCATAAGATACAGAGTTAAACCCATCTAAAATATTAGCGCCTAAAGTTTCAAATGCAGTGGGATTGGTAACGTACAACGCTGCCATCCCGGAAATTCCAAGCGCAAGAGTCCCCTGCATCCCAATAGTTCCTACGGAACGCAGACTTCTGCCAACCCTACTAACACGCCTCAAATCCATTTATAAAAAATACATGTTTTTTACAATTATGTCAAATAAATCAATCTATTATCTACTAAAACAATAACAGATTAAAAAAAAGCCGCCTAAAAGGCGACTTTTCTTAAAAAATCTATATTTATCAGCTAATTAACGTGAATAGAATTCGACGATAAGTTGTGGCTGCATTTCAGATGGGTAAGGCACATCTTCAAGCTGAGGTGTACGAAGGAAAGTAACCTTCATATCTTTGTGATCAGCTTCAATGTACTCAGGCACATCACGCTCTGGAGATTCTGTCGCAGCAAGAACTAGAGGCATCTTTTTGCCCTTCTCACGTACTTCAATCACATCACCTTCTTTAACTTGGTAAGATGGGATGTTCACGATCTGACCGTTCACTGTAACATGCTTGTGGCTAACGAACTGACGCGCTGCGAATACTGTTGGTACTAGCTTCGCACGGTATACAACCGCATCAAGGCGACGCTCTAGAAGACCAATTAGGTTTTGACCTGTATCACCGCGCATACGGTTTGCTTCAGCAAAGTAGCGGCGGAATTTACGCTCACCAATGTTACCGTAATAGCCTTTTAGTTTCTGCTTAGCAAAAAGCTGAATACCAAAATCTGTTGGCTTACCACGACGTGCACCGTGCATACCTGGTGCAGTTTGGCGTAGGTTGTATGGAGATTTCTGACGGCCCCATAGGTTACACCCTAGGCGGCGGTCAATTTTATACTTAGACTGAGGTCTTTTCTCACTCATTTTTCATTTCCTTTATATTTATTGTCCTACTTACCAAATGGATTGGTTAAAAACCAACAGAGCCCCATGCCCTTTTGCAGGAATAGCCGGATTTATAAGGATTTGAGGGTATTTGTCAATAGAATTGACACCAAAACAGACCCCGATTTGAAGAATATTAACGTTTTCTGCTATAATACCATAAGGCATAACTTATCTTAGGGGACACTAATGCAAAAACTGGGGCTGTTTTTAATTACTATTTTGTATCTAATAAACACCAATTCAGCGTGGGCACAAAGCACATCTGATAACCTGTTTTCACCCCAACTATATTTCGAAAGCAGTCATTCGAACAAAACCTATACATGGCAAACAAGTCAATGGGGGGCATGTAGCGGATTTTGCGCTTCAGCAATGCAATACAGATCAGTCCAATGTCTAGCTAACGGGATTGATCCAACTGACATAACACTATGTGATAGCGCAACTATGCCAGATAACTCCAGAAGCTGCACAGGTTCTTGCTGCGCACCACAACCAACATGTTCTCCTGGAATGACTCTATTTGACACGGGCACTGACAGCAATGGCTGTAATACAGGTGTCTGTGTTTTTGAAACATGCGCACTACAACCTAATTGTGTATCCAGAACAGATCCGGCCACTTACAACGGCCTTGATGGCGGCGGCTGTCCGTCATGGACATGCCCACCTGCAACCTGCAGCGAAAATCCACCAGGACTACGTTCTGGTCGTTGCCCAAACGGAAGTCGTCCTGGCTGGTATGGAGATCGCGCTAGCAACGGATGTGCACAATTACGTTGCTTAAATGTACAAAGACAATGCCAAGAAGGTCCTACAAGATGCCCATCTGGGAATGGTTACTCACTTCAAATCTCAGGAACAAATCCAGCCACAGGCTGTAGAATACGTGCATGTTTACCTACTGCCTCTTACGGATCAGGTAACACAGCTCCAACACCAACTCCATCATGTCCATCACGCCCAAACTGTCGTAGCGGAGAAACATTGGTAACACGTGGAACAAACACCCAAGGCTGTACAATTTATCGATGTGAAGGGCGAACATGCCCGCGACCACCAAGTTGTCCACCAGGTCAAACACGAGTGAGTACTGGCTCCGACAATAATGGCTGTGGCACGTATCTCTGCCAACCGTAAATTTTCTAAATTGTTGTCTTTAACCTTCGATGATATCGTGGCGAATACGCTCTTTTTGCAAGGGAATCTAAGGAATATAACATGATAAAAGACACAAAAGAAAAACTATCCCCCATTACAGTTTCACTGCACTGGATCGTTGGATTAACGATCATTGCTCTCCTCGGTGTAGGAATCTATATGGAGCAAACACACGCTTACGGCCTCTATGATATTCACAAATCAATTGGCGTGATCATCTTCGCTGTGATTATGCTCCGTGTGGTATGGCGCATCATCAATGGCTGGCCTGAACCTGCGAGTGAATATAAAAAAATAGAACAGCTTCTATCAAAACTCGTTCATTACGTTCTTCTTATTGGATCATTTATCATTCCTTTTTCCGGCATGATCATGTCAGGCATGGGCGGACACGGCATTAAGGTCTTTGGCTTAGAGCTTGTTGCCAAGAATGCAGATCCAGCAAACCCATATGACGTTATCCCACTCAATGCAGAATTGGCCGGCTTAGGACATACTTTGCATGGATGGGTGAGCTATATTCTTATTGGCGCCCTTGTATTGCACATAGCCGGCGCATTCAAACATCATATATTTGATGGAGATGGCACACTAAAACGTATGCTTGGGCAGAAAATTTAAGCTATAATTAAATAAGTGTTTTTCATCACCCGTTAGTTTTGCCGCAGCCGCTGTTTTAACCGCGGCAGGTATTGTTGGCGTTAAAATGGCGAAAAAGAAACAGGATCTCGTCATTGCTTCTTTTCCATTTTTCTTTGCTATCCAGCAATTATCAGAAGGTTTTATATGGCTTTACCTGAATGGTACGATTAATGGAGATCTTCCCTACGCCTTTGGCTATATATTTAACTTTTTTGCGCAAGCTCTTTGGCCCTTTTTAACGCCATTAGGCGCCTATTTAATAGAACCAAACAAAACACGAAGAAAGCTCATGCTTCCATTCCTGATCGGCGGCATCATTTGTTCCATATACTTGTTTATTAAAATAACCTTTGGAACGATATCTACATTTGCATATGAAAATCATATTGTTTACCGCATACGGGATATATATCTCATTCCTTACGTAGAATACTTCTATCTCGTTGTTGTCTCATCTGCATTTTTGCTTTCATCATATAGATTGATCGTACTCTTTGGCTTTACGGTATTTACATCATTTGTCCTAACAAAATGTGTTGCGAGCGCTGCTTATATTTCAGTGTGGTGTTTCTTTGCTGCTCTTTTAAGCTTGATAATATGCGCTCACTTTTGGAACCAAAGACGAAACGACCCTAAGCCTCAAAAGAGTGCATAAGGCGTTTCTTTTTGTTTTCTAAATATATGTAAGAACAGATCACTATTTAAATGACCGTCAAGCCACTTTTGTAATGGTTTGATCTCAAGTGCATCAAACCATTCTCGATCAACATTGGCGAACTGCCTGACAAATGGAAAAATGCATATATCTGCGACAGAAACAACATTGCTCAACAAATGGTCTGTATTCATTAAACGCTCGTTGAGAGCCTGTAAAAATTCAAGCCCCTGCTCTCTCGCGTTAGAACAATCTTCGTCAGGAAAACGATCAGGATATTTATAACGATCAAGCGCGCGTTTAAACCATCCATCATTGTCATCAACAAGCTTTCCTACGGCTCCCCCGTCATGAAGAAAGGCATTAGGATCATTTTGAGATAGAGCCCACATGACAATATCGCGACTCTCATCAATCACCTTGCCGTCATTTAACCGCAGAACTGGAACGGTTCCTTTCGGTGAAATTTTTAACATGTGTTCAGGCTTATCCCTGAAGTTAATTTCATGCACTTCACATTGGATCCGCGCACTCAAAAGAGCTATACGTGCACGCATGGCATAAGGACAACGCCTGTAGCTATATAAAAGATGGATGTTATCCTTATGCATCATTTTACCTTTAAGCCATATCAAAAAGTATAAGTTCTGAATCGACACTGCTCGTAATATTGATCACGTCAGTATCTGATATCTCTGCAGCGTCACCCTCTTTTAGAGTTTCGCTATTTAATATGATCTGGCCACGTGCAACATGCAAGTAGCCACCTCTTCCCTGATCAAAAGGGTACGAAATATTTTCATCCGCTTTTGAATGAGCGACAAGCATTTTTATATCTTGATGGATAGTAATCGCCCCATCTGAACCATAACGATCTCCGACCAGTTTGAAGCCCGAGCCATAATCATCGGATTCAAAGTTCTTTTGTTCATATCCTGGATCAATATCCTTCTCTTCGGGCAAAATCCATATTTGTAAAAAATGAACAGGGTCATCTTGTGACGCATTGAACTCCGAATGCTCTATACCTGAACCAGAGCTCATACGCTGAATATCTCCTGGACGAATAATACCTTTTTCACCAGTGCTATCTTTATGCGCCAAAGCACCATCCAAAACGTAACTAATAATCTCCATATTTGCATGGCCGTGCGTATCAAAGCCCGCACCAGGTATAACGCGATCATCATTAAAAACTCTCAATGATTTGAATCCCATTCTCTCTGGATCTCTAAAATGCCCAAAGGAATATGCGTGATAACTATCTAGCCACCCCATTTGCGTTTTGCCACGCAGATCTCTGTCATGAATTTTAATCATAGAATACTACCTTTCTGCCGTGATAACCGGCTTCTAATATTCGCTAAATATAGGTAGTTGGTTACTAGTAGATGAACCCACTTACTGGGTAAACACTACCATAAGTTTTTGATGCATAGTGCCAGAAACGAGCATTAGACCAATCATTGTTTCTAGAGACATCTTTTACAGGCATTGCTTTATAAACAACACTACGCGTTTGCCTATCGCCACCCCAATTTGCATGTTCAACTTCAATGTTACGGCTATCGATAACACGCGTGACAACTGCCAAATGACCGTATTTTAAGCGTGATGTCTTGGATAGAACCATAACAGCGCCGACTTTAGGTACGCTAGAGCGCTCATACCGCCCTTGCGCCTGATACCACCATGTATGTGCATCACCGCGAATAGGAATACCCGAGGCTTCCCGTGCATATGGTACGCACTGGATTGGTTCTTTAATGTTGTAATATGGCTTTCCGGAAAAATTCGAAGCTGTCGAACACCCGGTAAGTAATACAATTAAAGTCGTACTGCTCAATAAGAACAAAAATTTCATCGAGCGGATGTATAGAGTGAATCGAAGAGCGTGTAAAGGCCGCTGTGTTAAACGACGATATTGCCGCCACCAAACAAAGTTGCCTCATCTAGGCCTGTGATACCTTCAATACGGGCAATATCCTGGAATAACGTACCGCCAGTAAGGCCATTTCCATCAACCTGAACGATAGTGTGCGTACCGCTACTATCATCAAAGTTAACGTAATCAGTGATAACCCCTGTAAAACCAGTAATAAGGTCGCTAATATCGAGGACATCACCTTCACCAGCGGAGAAATCGGCGAGAATATCATTATCTATATAAGCATTAGCCGCCTCAAAAATGAATGTATCGGCACCGTCACCTCCGAATATCGTATCAACTCCAGCGCCACCTGTGAATGTGTTGTCACCGCCGCCAGCTTCAGTCAACAAGCCTTCATTGAGAGCAAAATACCCGACAGACTCTGTTCCTGGGTGATTAGTTTCAGCATCTCTCGACTGTTCCTCACCAATCCTTACATCTGCTGTTGTTGTTGTAACACCTTCTGATTGTGACCAAGATGTATCACTACCATTGGTTGTTTGCTGATCATGAACAAAAACAGGTGTATTCGAGAATGTGCCACCAAAATTAATAGTCGTAACAGTATGGTCAACTGTTGGTGTCGTTGCACCAACCAGGAAACCGCTTGCTGCACTCCCTCCTGCTTCAATAGCAATCCAACCGACTTCCTCAGTCGCATGCGTTCCATCAGCGACCTCTTCCTCAAGCATGTTCACGCGGAAACTCGTCGTATTAATATTCCTGTTACGACTAACAACCGCAGCGCTATCGTTATCTGTCATAATCTGTGAAAGAACGACAGGCGCTGTACCAAAAGCAGAATTAAAATTAACAGTTGTTTGCGTTTCATTTGTTACGTTCGCGCGTCCTGCCTGAATGACAGATCCGTTATCAAGAGTATGTGTTCCTTCTGAAATAGCCAGCCATGATGCTTGTTCCGCAAGAACACGACTACCATCAAGATAATCAAATTCATCAATCTGCCATTCAAATCCATTTTCAGTCACGTTACGCACTCTCACTGAGTATGGGTCACCATCATTATTTGTCATGATTGACATTTTTACGATTGGATTAAGGATAGCGGCAGAGAATGTCACTGTATGCCACGTCGTGGAATTTGTTTGAATTGCTGTTTCAACCCCGGATTCACCGATAATTGTCGCACCGTAAATCGTATCATCACCAGCGCCGCCAGTAAGGATATCATCACCAGCACCTCCAAGAATCGTGTCATCGCCTGTACCGCCAGTGATTGTGTCATTACCACCGAGGCCAGTGAGAATATTATTTCCGTTACCGCCGCTGATCACGTCAGCCGAAGTACCACCTGTTAAGGTATCTGCAGCCACGCCTCCTGTGATTGTAAATCCTTCCGATTGGCCAGACATAGTAACCGTAACACCAGCAGCTGCACCACTTGCATCGATCGTTTCAAGGTTAAGCAAGTTTGCATCATTTGCTCCGTAATTATTCAAAGCAGTCGATGTTGATGTAATATTCAAACTGTCAGAACCACCCAACGCATTAAGTGTTGTTAATCCTGTTGTAAACGCATCTAGCTGGGCGCCTGTAATCGTCAAATCATCCGCTCCAGTAGAAAAGATGATGCTCGACGATTCTAAATTACTCACCGCAGGTGTTGTTAAAGCTGTGACATCATGCGTACCAGATATAAATATCGTTTGAGCATCTGTACCCAATCCGTAATCCATTGTATCAAAGCTATAAAACTGTGTGATGCTAAGCGTCACATTGTCGTTATCGTCTGAACCCAAGAAGTTCTCTACATTCGAAATCGTACCAGTAGAAAAATCGACTGTTGTTGCATTCCACAACTCGATCACATCTGTATCATTACCACCATCGATGGATTCACCAACGCCAAACTGACCATCACCAATGGCTATTCTATCATTTCCATCACCGCCATTGAGTGTATCAACGCCTGTTGCACCGTGAAGTAGATCATTACCAATACCACCATTGATCGTATCATCGCCTTCTTGGCCATAAAGGTTGTCATCGCCGTCATCACCATTGATTTGATCATTACCTGTACCGCCTTTAATCAAATCACCCATAAGGCCGCCGCTGATAATGTCATTACCAGCATCACCATCAATGTTATCGATACCATCGCCGCCATTGATTATATCAATACCATCACCACCGCGAATACGGTCATTTCCATCTTCACCGTTTAGAGTATCGTTTCCTGCTTCACCAAAGAGTTTATCATTCCCTGTGCCACCAAAGAGTGTATCTCCATCCGCACCACCGAAAAGCTTATCATTCCCTGCACGACCATAAAGCGTATCGATACCTGCATCACCATAAAGACGGTCATGGTCATCTTCACCATCTATAATGTCGTTACCAGTTCCACCAAATAAAGTGTCGTTACCTAAACCACCTTCTATAGTGTCGTTTCCATCATCGCCAAATGCCTTATCATCACCTGCATCACCATAGATGAAATCACCATCAGCGCCGCCAAATATCTTATCGTTCCCATTGTTACCGTGAAGCGTATCTATACCAGCGTCACCGTGTAGAACGTCATTTCCATCATCACCGTTTAAAGCATCTGTTCCAGCACCACCAAACAAGGTGTCATGGCCAATACCGCCATTGATCGTGTCGTTTCCATTTTCGCCTTTAAGCAGGTCGTTTTCTGCATCACCATTAATGATGTCGTTTCCTTCACCACCGCGGACAATATCGTGACCAGCACCGCCATTAATTGTATCTATGCCACCATTCCCCTTAATCCAATCACGATCACCTAAACCATTAATCGTGTCATTACCGGCTGTTCCATTTAGATTGTCTACACCTGCTGTCCCATTGATTAAAGCATCCGTTCCTGCACCTGGACCAGGAATACCAAAGCTTGCCTGCTCTGCAGCTACATCAGTTTGAGATTGCTGACCTTGTAGAAGAGTGAGCTTACTTAAAGAACTTGTACTAACAGCCGTTCCGTTAATACGCACTTCGTTAAGATCAATGGAGCGATCAACTTCGCCATCTGTGTCATGAAACCTGAAAGATAAATATCCTGGCGCATCGCCTGTATAGGAAAGTCCCGATAGAGTGATTGGTGTAAACGTACTAGAGACACTAAAACTTGATACAACAACACCGTCGACCAACACCTCAAAAGTCGGTGCAGTCCCCACATAAACGGAGCTCAAATCAAGATATAAATCGAATGTTGCCATCAGGTACCCTTAAAACACTCTTCCTTACCTTAAGATTCTAGCTAAAAAAGGTTAAAAAACCCATAAAAATCAAAGAGTAAGGTAAAAAAAGTCTTTTATTATCGGGGGGTTAGGTGATGGTGGGCCCGGAGGGACTTGAACCCCCGACCAATCCGTTATGAGCGGACTGCTCTAACCAGCTGAGCTACAGGCCCTTACACGTTTCTTATCCAAAATTAGCGCTTAGAAATCAAGCTTTATGTTCAAAGCGCGATGATTGGCTGAGTATAATCCCAGCCAGCATAAACATCAGACCAAGCCACCACCCCTGCCACAAACCGTAGGAGAAGCAGGAAACAAGAAAAACAAGAGATGCGAGAGATAAAGAAGCTCTTTTTATCACGATATCTTTGAGATTAAACATCTCCTTTAAAAACAAAGCTGCAAGAGCAAGAAAACCTACAACGCCGATCAAACCAAGTTCAATCCATATCTGCAAAACAGAACTGTGGGGGTGCAAAACAATATTGCTCTTTAAGAAACGTTTTTCGGTTTTGAAGTCAGTACATCCTTTTGTGTACTCAATGCCGTTTCCTAAAAACGGCTTCTCCAATGCTTTTCTTGCAATAAAGTCCCATATTTCAATTCTGTTTCCAACATAAGCCGTTTGCAGCATGTGGTTGTCATTTATGTTAGCAGGAAGCCTCTTATACGCCTCTTGAACAACAAATGGTGCGAGCAAAAACCCAGCCAGTAGAAGAGAAAAGAGAGTGACCCAAGCCCACTTTTTAGAGGTTGGGAAAAAGAAGAAAAATATAAGGCCACATATTACCGCTATTTGTGCTGATTGGCTTTCCACAATGAACAGCATTGCAATAATCGGTAAATACATGAGGTAGAACGCTTTGTGTCGCGTATTCCTCTCAAGGTATAAAATCAGTAAGCTCGTAAAGGTAACAACAAGTGAACCTCTATTAAACACCGACATTGTGTATTCTCTTGGATCAACATCTGGTCTAAATATTTTATAAACAGGTGCGTTGAAGATCACTTCGGCACAAATAAAACAGGCTGCAATGGCACATGATGCCAGCATATATTTTGTAAAACGTTTACAGGAAAAGCCCCTACCCGCATAAAGAACCGATAGAAACAACGTCCCCAAAACAGCAAATAAAGAGAGTTTTCCGACACGTTCGAATGCATCATCAGATGGCGCAAACACAACAGCGCTCATCCATAACACCGCCAAAACCATAGGAACTACTAAAAGTGCCTTTTTCGGAACGTGCCAAGAGACTTTTGACAGCTTTAATACAAGCGCGCCCATCACAAGAGAAACAATCGGCATAAAAGCAACGATACGGGGAAACTCGACAGCAAGTATTGGAACCAGAATTAGTGGCCCAAGAACAAGAATATTCCAGAGTTTTTGATAGCGTTGCATGATCCCCCTAAATAATCTTAGGTATCAAGGAAGCTACGAAGTTTTCTTGAACGGCTTGGGTGCTTAAGCTTACGAAGAGCTTTTGCTTCAATCTGACGAATACGCTCACGTGTTACGTTGAACTGTTGCCCCACCTCTTCCAAAGTGTGGTCCGTATTCATACCGATACCAAAACGCATACGAAGAACACGTTCTTCACGTGGCGTTAGTGATGCGAGAACGCGCGTCGTTGTTTCGCGTAAATTCGAATGGATTGCGCTTTCAACCGGAAGAATCGCATTCTTATCTTCAATAAAGTCTCCAAGAGATGAATCTTCTTCATCACCAACAGGTGTTTCAAGAGAAACTGGTTCTTTCGCGATCTTCATAACCTTACGCACTTTATCAAGCGGCATGTGAAGGCGTTCTGCGAGCTCCTCTGGCGTTGGTTCACGGCCAATTTCGTGCATCATCTGACGTGATGTACGAACAAGCTTATTGATTGTTTCAATCATGTGAACAGGAATACGAATTGTTCTTGCTTGGTCAGCAATAGAACGCGTAATCGCCTGTCTAATCCACCATGTGGCATAAGTTGAGAATTTATAACCGCGACGATATTCAAATTTATCAACGGCCTTCATCAAACCGATGTTACCTTCTTGAATAAGATCCAAGAATTGAAGACCACGATTTGTGTATTTTTTCGCAATAGAAATAACGAGACGAAGGTTTGCTTCCACCATCTCTTTCTTTGCACGCGCTGCTTCTTTTTCACCTTTTTGAACAGTAGAAACAATACGGCGGAACTCTTTAATAGGCAGCGCAGAGTCTTCAGCAACCAATGCGATTTGATCACGAATTCGACCAATCTTTGATTGGTTTTTATCCGCGAACTTCGCCCACTTATCATCAATCTTGCTAACGCGCTTTAGCCAAGTAGGATCCATTTCTGAACCATAATATTCTTCAAGAAACTTCTCACGCTTCACCTTAGCGTCAACAGCAAGGCGAAGAAGTTTACCTTCCATCATCACAAGTTCACGATTGACCTTATAAAGAGCTTCAACGAGCTGCTCGATACGGGCATTGTTCAGCTTAACCTCTTCCATGAGGTCAACCATATCTTCATTCAGTTTCTTGTATTTCTTGTTCGTCGCTGCGTCAGGCTCTTTACCTTTTTGAATTGCTTCAATACGCTCTTTTTGAACAGTTTGGATTTTCTTGTAAGTCTTTTTAATCTTCGCAAAAACTTTGAAGACCTGTGGCTTCAGTTCCTCTTCCATGGCTGCCAAAGACATATTCTCTTCATCGCCATCATCCCTATCGTCAGAATTTTCTTCTTCTTCAGTTTCTTCAGGCTCATCAACCTCTTCACCGCGCTCAATAGCC
Organism: Alphaproteobacteria bacterium; assembly: GCA_013215815.1. Taxonomy (GTDB): domain Bacteria; phylum Pseudomonadota; class Alphaproteobacteria; order Micavibrionales; family Micavibrionaceae. Next base: position 139,893 of record JABSQP010000005.1, read on the forward strand.
AATGCACGCTCAGAGTGATCAACTTCTTCACCGCTATATGTTGCATCAAGGTCGATAACTTCGCGTAGAAGAATGTCGCCCTTCTCTAGAGCATCATACCACGCAATAACAGACTCAATTGCCAAAGGACTCTCGCAAATCCCGCCAATCATCATGTCACGGCCAGCTTCAATACGCTTCGCAATGGCAATTTCACCTTCACGAGAGAGAAGCTCAACAGTCCCCATCTCACGGAGATACATGCGAACAGGATCATCCGTACGACCAGTATCATCAGAAGCAATATTACCGCCTGATTCGTAACCTTCCTCTTCTTCCGAGTCGTCAGATTCATCGCTTTCTGTCATCTGAATACCAACATCAGACAGCGTAGACATTGCATCTTCAATTTGCTCGGATGTAAATTCTTCGGCAGGAAGCGCCGCGTTTAATTGATCGTAAGTCAGGTAACCTTTTTCCTTACCTTGCTTTACTAGCTTTTTAACGATTTGCGCAAGAGTGCCTTTGATAACAGGCTTTGTGGCTGCTTCTTCTGCACCCTCTTCTGTTGCATCATCATTTGCTTTAGTTGGAGCTTCTTTTTTAGCTGCCTTTTTCGCAGGTTGTGGTGGAAGAGCTCCCTGATGGTGCGCCGTCGTGGCTAATTCAAAAATGGGACACGCAAGA
>JABSQP010000050.1 GCA_013215815.1 Alphaproteobacteria bacterium
TTAACTAAATCGCTGTAAGTAAAGGTGAGATTGGTGGCGGTACAGAGATTTGAACTCCGGACACAAGGATTATGATTTTAATAGGTTTATTGTAAATAACTGATTCTAAACGAATTTGAATCAACAGTTTGGGGAATAAACCCATGAACAAAGCATGAAAGTGAACGGTGCGTAGAACAACTGTTCTACTACAATACTGAGCCCGCCGCTCTCAAATAATCTGGTGAATATCGCGCATAAACGCGCTCTGTAATATTGGAGTTTTGATGTCCAAGAAATTGAGCAATCTCACTCATTGATACGCCACCTTCAGCCATCCAAACAGCAGCCGTATGACGTAAAACGTGAGGCGTTACTCCCTTTAATCCTGATTTCTCGACAATCTTTTTAAAGCCCTTTGTCACACGTAAAACAGGTTTATCTTTGTATGAGATAACATGATCGCATGTGCGGCCTCTATATGCTTCTTTCAGGTGAGGGAGCAGCTTATCGCTGATTGGTATTGTTGCGCGTCCCTTGTTTCCATGGTCGCCCGTGGCGAGGTGAATTAGACCGCGGCTAAAATCCACTCTATCCCATGTCAGTTCTAAAATCGCTGAAGCGCGACCTGCTGTATATAGGGCGACAAGGATAAAAAGCCGAACGTGATATATTTCGGCAGCATCGACCAGGATCTTAAATTCTTTTCTTGTCAGGTATCGATCGCGCGGTGGGTTTGCCTTTGGCATTTCAAACATTGCATTCGTACGCGGATATGCATGACGAATAGCAGCTCTTAACGCAACAAGCTCATTTCTTATAGTAGTGTTTACAACACCTTCAAAGCGCCTTTTCTCGGCGTATTGTTGGCATATTTCTTTTGAAATTTGATCCGGCTTTAAATCACCCAAATGCCTGCAAATAGTACGCAGCTTTGTTTTTGCTTGAGGCCATCCTTTAAGGTGCTTCTTTTCTTCTAACCACTTATCACAAACGCCGTGAATGTCTGTTGGGTCGGAATAGAAATCTTTCTTGAAGGCTTCAAAGCGTTGCTTTGCTATGCGTTCGTCGCTTGTACGAAGGGAATAACGTCTTTGTTTTCCGTCGTGCCAAGTGACTGTGTATTTTCCTCGGTATTTGATAAGTCGCATTGTTTACCCTCAAGTCTCATTACTTCTTCGTATGGAATCCGATCCATGCTCCTGCATCCAGTGATGCTAAGATTAAAATGATTCTGGATTTTTCCACTATCTATAAGATTGTGTATGTGCTTTCGAGAGCACGTCCATCTTTTTGCTAGCTGTGGAATGCTAAATGGTGGTTGTTCGTTCATCTTTTTTCTCCTCCATCAATTTCGTTACATCGTCTAGGGCTTGGTTGCGGATATTTGCTGCCTTTACGCTATAAGCAAGGTTTGGCTTTTCTTCCCAATACAACCCCTCAATACCCTCCATAAGCTTGAGGTATTTTTGGGCGGCTTTAAACAACTCTTCTATATCTTTGCTTTGGACATAGTGGTCAGCTTTATCTGCTAGCAGCCCCGCTTTTGCTCTAAACAAAGCCTCTCTCAACTGGTCTAGGTTATCGGTCATCATCTTTCCTCCCCGCTTGTATCATTGCTTTGTAAACTTCTTCACACTGCATTGAATGATAATCTTGTGTAATAACCGTTTGCCCAGCTTTATACATATCTAACGTAACTTCTTCAGGAACAAGGACGTAGCCTTTGGGCGGTTGTAGGGATGCTTCAACGGCCTTCCAATCGTCTTCGTATTTATCAACGAGAACGTGTCCGCATTTGTCTTTGAGTTTTTTCATTGCTTTTATAGCTTCGTTATTGTTTGTCATTTTTCTAATCCTTACATCCTTAAGATTTGTTCTCTTGAGCAATTTTAATGGGTCGGTGCTTTTGTTTCCGAACACCCCTATTTTAGTCCCGTCATTTTTCATCATTCCCCCTCTCTCAAGCAAGCCTGTAGGCAGGTGCAAATTGTTTTGTAAAAACTCGCATAAAAATCAATAAACTCTTCTTGTGTCGCAAAAGCATAGTCGTCAGGGCATCGAACGCATAATTTATCAAATGCTGCCAAAGCCTTCCTCACATCTTCTTGCGGTGGTGTAGTAGTTGTGTTTTTTGAAACTCCTTTGATTTTATTAGATAAATCATCGTTTTTTGTAGATGTTGAAATGGGTGATTGTAGATAACCTTGTTGTGGCGGTTTTCTTGTTTCATATGAGGGCAATGTTTCAAATTCAAATTGATAGTCACATTTCTGCAATCTATCGGCGATGCGTAGGGCTTTGATTACTGCTTTTATTTCCGGCTCTACTGGTTCAAACTTATACTCTCGGCTCTCTTTTACAGAGAGAGCATACTCTAAAGCCGCTTTAAAATCGTGTGTCATTCTATAATCTCCTTAACTTCGTCTAGCGCTCGGTTGTAGCCGCCGTTTTCTATCGCATCCTCTAAAGTCGGTGGGGTGGGGTCTTTATACATCTTATTAATCTCATC
>JABSQP010000051.1 GCA_013215815.1 Alphaproteobacteria bacterium
TTGGGATCTCATATGCATGATGACGATTAATTACGATATACAATTCGCCTTCAGAGAAGAATGAGTCAATGAACTCTTGCACCTCAACCTCCTTAAAATCTTTCCCTTCTCCTACAAATGACCATTCGTTACTAAACGAGCTATTCCAATCGATTTTGGTTTTCATGTGACTCGTAGCGATGTATATATTTTTCGCGTCCATAATTCTCAAAGACAGTTAACGAGGGTGTAGAAAAACCTATAATTCACGAGTCTCTCTAACCCTATTCCATTTATTTAATTTTTAACCAAAACAATTATGTATGACGGTTTTTTATACAGATTACCATCACCGATGTTATTTCCAAGTCCTATCACCCAAAACCCGCTACATATCAGCCTTTTGACCCACTTATGCGCCAGTACTTCCTCTTCAGAGGCTTAATTCCCCGTAATTCGCTAGCTTCTCTATATTGTGCACCATACAAAATAATTGCCATTGTCCCTGCACTTTCTTTTTACTGCGCAAGCTAAAGCGATTCAGTCTTTTATTCGTGCCTATATTGCCAAAGACTGGTTCTACAACGGACATTCGGTGGCTATAGATAAGCTTCCCTTTAGAGCTATCCACACGATGCTTCATCCAGTCGGTGTAATTGGGTGCGTGTTTCCTGTCCAACATAAATGATACTTGCCGCCCAGCACCCTTGCGATGGTCTGCTGAACTTGGGGTCTTCATACAATCATGTTTTTTAGAACAATGACGACATTGGAGTAAGCGACCTTCAAAAAATGCTTTTGGATTGCCATTAATATCTGAGTTCTCCTTTCGTAAGGTCAGAGTTTCTCCTGCGGGGCACACACAGATCAAATGAACAGGATCAAAATCAAATTCACTGGCACTAAATAGAACTTTTTTATGTTTAGGCTTACCTTGCTGATGCCGCTTTCCATATTTCTCTTTCTGGCCTGCAAACTTAGGATCTCGGCTTCTAAATTTGTTATCTGGAATATAGCCGTTAATATTTTTCTCGTGTAAATATTTCATATTCGCTTCGTTAGCAAAACCTGTGTCAGCGGTCACCACCGTACCTGTTGCATAAATGTCGTCACTGATACCTAAACGTTTAAACCTATCTTCAATACACTCCAATACGGGGGCTAGTGTATGGTGCTCTTGCCCCTCCCCAAACGCCTGCGCATCGACGACTATCTGATGCTTCTTGTCGACGGCTGCCACGCCGTTGAAACCTTGAATCGTACCTTTACTGGTCGTCATCTTGGCGCTTTCATTATCAGTTACATTACTTTTTACTTCTTTAGGCCTACGCCCTTGTCCCATGCGTGGGGATGCTGTCTCTAGAAACTTATCTATTTTAGTGGCGGCTTTATCGAGAGTCTCGATGGCCTGTTCTGCGCGTTGCGCACGTTTATTATCTTGATCTTGAGATTGGTCTAGTTGTTGATGCTCTTTTAAGTGATACCGAATCTGACGTCGTAATTTTTGACGTTTTTCGTCGAGTTCTTTAAAAGTACCTGACCACTCCTTCGCAGCATTAGATGACATCTTGCAACCGTCTATCGCGAATAACTCGTTGCCGAGCAAACCTTGCTCATGACAAACCAAGAGTATCTGTCCAAATAGTTCTTCAATAGTCTCAGGATAACCACTGACAAAACTCGCTATCGTCGTGAAGTGAGGAACTGTATCGCAGGAAAGTGCTTTAAAAATGATATTGGTCTCGCAGCACCACTGTATCTCGCGGCTTGAAGTGATGCCTTTAGAATAGGCAAAGAGGATTATTTTAAGGAGTATGGATGGATCGTAGGCGGGGCGACCATTCTCGTCATTATTGTAATAGGGATCAAATATTGAGAGGTCTAATTTATGTTCAATAAGATAGTAAATCGCGTGTTCGAAGGTGCCTGGCTGTAGCTGTTCCAAATAATTGATGACAATCATCGAATACTGATCGTAGTTATAAGGGATAAATTTAGCCATCGATAACACTCCTTGTTACGTATCGCTATTTTAGCAAATTTGGAGTGTTATTTTAGGTTTTTCTACAGCCTCAACGCTTTGCACACGGGCGCGTGAAACGCGTCCAAGCCCCGTAGGGGCTGAAGTGCTGCAACTTGTTAAATTTCTCATTTCAATTCGATTTCTACAAAGGAATATGGATAATCATTAACATTAACCACATTGTGCTCTACACCTACAGCCCTATAGTAAGACTGTCCGGCTTCCAACTCAGCAATATTTTCACCTTC
>JABSQP010000052.1 GCA_013215815.1 Alphaproteobacteria bacterium
GCAAAATCAAATAGTTAAGGAGTTCTGAGCTTTATTGCTGTGCTTTGTTGTCACTGATAGAACAGGTGCTAAAGCAGACTAAAACGTGTGTTTCAGCAGCTTACTGTCCCATGAGTGTCCCATGGACAAATTTTGTCCCAAGGGAAAATCTAAAATTAATGCTAAGTAGTTGATTTTAAATGGTGCGGCTGGGGGGACTTGAACCCCCACGTCCTAAGGACAACGGATTTTAAGTCCGCAGCGTCTACCATTCCGCCACAGCCGCAATCACGATCATCTATAAACCATACCTCTCATTCTCATGCAAGGATGGAAATGGCCTCTATCCCCTTAATATACTGAAAATAAACAATATTTATTTACATAATTATTTATTGTTATTTTAACCCTTTATTTCTATAATCTTTATTCAATGGAAGAGGCGTTAGGGCAATAATATGGCCGGAAATGTACAAAGAGACCCTGTGTTAGGGCTCATTGATAATGCGAGTATAGAAAGAGCAGTGTTCGACCATATGAAAGGTATGGACGATGCACATATTGTTGTTGGCGATTTCATTAACCTTCAAAATGTGAATAGTGCGTTAGATCCTGAACTAACAAATCAGTTCATGCAGGTCGTTGTTGGTATTTATCAAAAAGAGCTGCAGGGGTTAAACCCACCTGTAATGTATGGTTTCCGTCAGTCCTTTGGAGACGAATTGTCTTTTGTTGTGCAGGGGGTTGATGCATCGGATTTATCAGCGGCTCTTGTTCGTGCAAACCAGGAGGTAGACACATTTGTTGAAGATACTGGTTTGAATGATCTAGGACACCATAAATATGAAGGGATAACAGGAGCAGGTCTTCATGTTTTAACTGAACCTTTGTCTCCTGATTTAGAGCATCATGCTTTTTTAAGCAGTGTTCATGATTGCATTAAAGATGAAAAAAAATCACAAGAGCCGAGTGAAAGCTCGTTAGAAGTTCGAGATTTTTGGACAAACGGAAAGTTGGAGCAAGCACAAAGCGCTATTTTATCCGATCCTTGGCAGGACTTCAGAGTGTCCGAGACTGATGTGCCTAAGGGCATGCAGTTTAATCAGGCATCTGTTCCTGATAGCACGCTTAATTGGAAAAACCGTACAGATCGTGGTGCTGATTTGATGGAGCTCTCTAAAAATCCGTCAGAGCATTCTTTGGTCAGGTTTGATATTTATAATTTAGGCGGATTGAACAGCCATTTAGAACAATCTGGTGCAAATGAAGTGCGTGATCGGCTTTTTGCTATCGTCAATGATGAGCTGCGTGCGGCATATGGGGACAACGCTGTTATATATGACGTCGCGGGAGGTGTGATTGACGCCACTGTGCCTAGCCAGAATGCAGATGAGCTTAATGCACTAAAAGCAAGAATACATGAGCGTTCGTACTTTGAAGTGCTGGCTTTACCATCAAATACTTTCCTTGCTGGTGCTGATGAGACGCCAGTGGGAGAAATTGAATATAAAGACGGCAATGGTTTTGGCGCAGGACTTGTCATGGTTGATACACCAATCCGTGAAAGTATTTTTCCTGCAGCTCTTTTTGAACGTATTGATTTCATTACAGAGATCCATAAAATTTATGGTGTGTCTTATCTGCAGGTACAAGGTGAAACGATCACGGGGTATGTGATTGGCAGCGATGACACCTTTCAGATAGAAAATTTGGAGAGGGAAGCGGACAATGCTTTTCCTTTTTCTAATTCTCTTAAATCCAGACTGACATCAGATCAGATGTCATCACTTTTCATGAAACCAGTTGGGTTGATCGCTCAACAAGTTTTTGGTCTAGATGTATCAGAAGTTTTGGAAAGACAAACGGCTATGAAGCATTTAATCGCTCAAGGTGTAGATGAAAGAGATATTCTTAATAATGTAAGATCAATGGATGAGTTCGATACTTGGCTTGATGAAACTTATCCTCATCATAATGCGGGAGCGTTGAACATTTTGGGACGAACAAATACGCATGTCCGTATTGATCAAAGTTTAATGACGATGAACTTATCAACGCATTGGGGATATATGGTCGAGGGGCTTAATGAGGCTATTGTATCGACGCAATTGGCAAGTCGTTCTTATACAGAACTATACCGCGAAGGTATGACACCATCAGCAGAAGATAGTATTGATTTT
>JABSQP010000053.1 GCA_013215815.1 Alphaproteobacteria bacterium
CCTGGTTGCGGCATGGCTTGCCACCGGCATCTATCAGGTTGAGCCGAACGAACAGGGCGTCGAGCTTGTGTTCGGAAAGTTGAACGGTCAACCAACATCGCCGGGCCTTCAGTATAACTGGCCGGCTCCAATCGGTGAGGTGATCAAACCCCGTGTGACAGATGTGAACCAAGAGCAGATCGGTTTCCGCTCTACAGGGACCAACGTTCGGGAATTCACCAAAGAAAGCCTTATGCTGACTGGTGATGAAAATATTGTCGACATTGACTTTGTTGTCGTTTGGTACATTAAAAATGCTGAAGACTATTTATTTAATATTCAGAATCCGCCGACTACCGTTAAAGAGGTCGCGGAGAGTTCCATGCGTGAAGTTGTGGGGCAAAATGATATTCAGCCTATATTAACCCAAGCGCGCGAAAAAACAGAAACTTCTGTGATGGATTTAATGCAGAGAACACTCGACCTATACAAGTCAGGCATAAAAATAGATAAAGTGCGTTTACAGAAAGTAGATCCTCCATCAAAAGTTATAGGATCTTTCCGCGACGTACAGGCTGCTCGTGCTGATAAAGAACGACTTCAAAATGAAGCAAAAGCGTATGCTAACCAAGTTGTTCCAAAAGCTCACGGTGAAGCTGAACGCATATTACAAGGAGCTGAGGCTTACCGTGAGCAAACAGTTGCAGAGGCAAATGGTCAGGCTGCACGTTTCGAAAAGATTTACGATGAATACAAAAAATATCCAGATATAACACGCAAACGCTTATTCCTTGAGACTATGGAGAGAGTCTTACAAAAAACTGACAAGATCATACTTGATAGCGAGGCTGGAACTGGCGTAGTTCCGTACTTGCCTTTAAATGAATTAACAAGAAAAACTAAAGAGGGGGCAGTAAAATGATACGTGTTATACTGGTATTTCTTGCGGTTATTCTTACTTTAACGTCTTCTTTAGCGTATTTATCGCTGTTTATGGTTCGCCAAACTCAACAAGCTATTGTTTTAGAATTTGGACGGCCGATAGAGCAGGGTGTAATCACCAAACCAGGATTGCACTGGAAAATTCCAATTGCACAGACTGTTTATTACTTTGACAAACGTATTCTTGATCTAGATACCTTGCCTCAAGAGGTAATAGCGTCAGATCAAAAACGACTAGTAGTCGACGCATATGCAAGATTTCGCATAACTGATCCTCTTGAATTCTATAAAACTGTAAGATCTGAATTAGAAGCTCGCAGAAGATTGAGCGCATTTCTTGATTCATCAGTAAGACGTGCTTTAGGAGCCTCTACTTTTCAGGATGTAGTTCGTGACAGACGTGAAGAATTGATGAAGTTAATAACTGACCAGGTTAATCAAGATGCCGAAGACCTTGGAATAGAGATAGTGGATGTTCGCATTAAACGTGCGGACTTGCCTAAGGAGAATAGCGAAGCGATATATCGCCGTATGCAAACAGAACGCGAGCGTGAAGCAGCAGAGTTTCGTGCGAAAGGCGAAGCTGAAGCTAATCGCATACGAGCAAGAGCAGATCGAGAAAGTACAATTATCCTGGCGCAAGCTACCGAGAAAGCAGATAGTATACGTGGTGATGGTGATGCTGAACGAAATCGCATTTTTGCCGGTGCGTTTGGTAAGGATCCGAATTTCTTCTCTTTTTATCGCTCGATGCAGGCTTACGAGGCAGGTTTGCAGGCTGGTGAAACACGACTTGTAATTTCACCCAACTCAGATTTTTTCAAGTATTTCGGTGATCCGCTAGGAGGGGCTAAACCGGCTAGTAAGAAATGAACGACCTTATTGTTGGTCTTGGGCTTGCCTTAGTTATCGAAGG
>JABSQP010000006.1 GCA_013215815.1 Alphaproteobacteria bacterium
AGTTCTGTTCCTGTTGTGATGTCAAAGACATAAGCCGCGCCTTCGCCACCAGCTTGTGGCGCTCCAATTACAGCGTAATTTCCGTCAAAATCAAGAAACCACCCAAAAGTATCGAGCGCTCCGCCATCACTGGCGGTGAGTTTTCGAAGTTGCTTTCCGTTTGTAATATCAAAGACATAAGCCGCGCCTTGGCCACTAGCAAAAGCTTGTGGCGCTCCAATTACAGCGTAGTTTCCGTGAACGCCGGTAGACCAACCAAAATTATCATTCGCCGCGCCATCACTGGGGCTGAGTTTATAGAGTTCTGTTCCTGTTGTGATGTCAAAGACATAAGCCGCGCCTTCGCCACCAGCTTGTGGCGCTCCAATTACAGCGTAGTTTCCGTGAACGCCGGCAGACCAACCAAAATTATCATTCGCCGCGCCATCACCAGCTGTTAGTTTTGAAATTTGTGTCCCAGTGGTGACGTCAAATACGTAAGCAGAGCCAGAATCACTGCCATTATCATCGTCATTTGGCGCACCAATTACAGCGTAATTCCCATCGATGGCAGCGAGGTTTCCAAATTTGTCGTTTGCCGCGCCATCACTGGCTGTAATTTTTAATTCTGTACGTTGAATTGAATTAAAGTTAATGAGGTCAGTTGATCCCGCTGTCGATGTTTGTGATGTCGCAAGACATTCAAAACCAGAATATGCTCGAATACCGCTAGTCCCATCTGCAACATATATATGTGTTCCATCCCCCCATACGTGGGTTGCACTTGCCGGTGTATCAAATGTATCAACAAGCGTGAAGCTACTGCCGTTAAATGTGAGAGCAGTGATCCCGGATGCGTCATCGGCAACATATACATGCACGCCATCTGTCCAAACGCCTTTTGCTGAGCCCGCCGTATTATAATTTGATACTTGTGTAAACGTTGTTCCATCAAACGTATAGGCATATACGCCTGCGCCACCTGCAGCAGCATAAATAAAGTTATCATCACCCCATATATCGGTTATTCCACTTGTTCCTGGAACAGTTGTGCCAACTTGTGTGAGTGTTGTGCCATCCCATGTATAAGCCGTCAAATAAGAGCCGCCACAACATCCTCCGCCTGTATAAATATAAGTGCCATCTCCCCAGACTGCGGCCATATCGTTTGGTGTTGTATTTGCTGCATGCGCTGTAAATGATGTTCCATCAAAACTACGAATACTGAAACCATTATCATTATTTGATGTATAAATATAACTTCCATCTGTCCAAACATCTCCTGTGTATCCTCCACCAGGGCTGTTTGTTCCTAATAATTCGTATTGACCGTTTGAAAAACTATATGCTCGCACTGTTTCACCATTTCTTCCTGCCGCATATATATATTCACCATCTCCGTGTACACCTAAGTGTCTATAATTATTCGTTCCTAACTCGTGTAAAACGTTAAAGTTTTCACCATTAAAATTGAAAGCGTAGAAGTTACTGTAATTACCATCTGCAAGATAAAGGTTGGTTCCATCGCTCCATACATGATCCGCTGCTGTTCCCGTGTCATAAGATGCAACTTCTATAAAAGGTCCACTATTAGCAAGCGTACAGTTCGCAGCCTCAGGATCGAAATTGAAGTTAATTTTTTCTACAAGAGCGATCCATTCTGCCGCAGTACAATATTCGAGAGCGTTTTCTGATATAACGTATCTTATAAATCCTTTATCATGTTCTGAATTACAGTTATTGTCATTACCAACACGAAGCCCTTCTGTCATAGCTAAACGCCCTTCAACATGAAGCGCTTCAACAATTGATTCACGACCAATACCAACGCCACCCGTCGAAGTGATTGCCAAATCGGATGAGCCTAGCGCATCCCCCGCACTGTCAGTACTGAAATACATTCCGCCAGGGATTAATTTATCGGCGGCGCTTCCTGATGCTTTGGCGTAAATGGCTGCGTTCCCGTTTGCAGCGATACCGCTACCGTCATAACCAGCCCATGTGATAGCACCTAAGATATCGTTTGCACCAACAGCTACCGGAACTTCAAGTGTTCCTTTTGAGCGTTCTAATGTGATTGTTGGTGAACCTCTTAATAGATCAGATGTTATGGCCTGATATTGGAATAGGTCTAATCTTCCATCGAATTCAAGATTTGCCGCTTCGTTAATGAGATCAATACGGCCTTGTTGAAATTTTGCACGGCCTTGTGAATTCAACGACATAATATCAGTCAGGCTGTCACCATTGTCATCTGATCCTTTGATTTCAAACCCATCAGAAAACAAGATATTCGTATCAACATCACCTGTTCCATCATGTCCAAAGTAAGCGATGGCAGATGGATGTGAAGAGAAGCCGCCATATATATTTAAGTTTCCACCTTCTGTCGCTGTGTAGATATAAGTACCATCGCCGGTAATACTATAAGAGCGGTTAGAGATGCTATCTATCTTGTTAAATGTTGTCCCATCAAAAGTAAAAGCAAATAGGTCGTAAGTGTGATCGACGGTACCGTCAACCCGCGCATAAACATGTTTATCATCAGACCAAAATCCTTTTGCGTTTACTGTTGCGGTTTCTAGTACTGTTTCCGTAAATGTTGCTCCATTAAAGGTGTAAGCGCTCATCCCGCAAGCGGCAGAACTTGTCGCATACAAATAATTGCCATCATGATAAATCTGCCCTCTAGCGCAGCTTCTTGCTAGAGTGTGGTGGTGAGTAAAAGTTGCGCCATCAAAAGAAAAAGCGCGAAGGTTACTACTGCTGCCTGAAATGTGTTGGTCTTGGAATATATAGGTTCCATCACCCCATATATTTCCGCCATTCGCAGTCGCAATAAAGTTAATATATGTAAGTGTTGTACCATCCCATGTGTGAGCGCGTAGGGCATCTCTCTCATTTGAATAGATATATGTCCCATCGCCCCAAACGTCTTCTATCTCTCTTGCGCCAATATAGAAAGCTTGCTCTTCTAAATCAGATCCATCAAACGTATAAATGCGCATACCGCTGGCACCTTCTGCGGTATAAATATAGGTGCCATCGCTCCATATTTCAGCGACGTGACCTGTTGTTGCAAAGGTTCCATATGACTGCAGAAGTCCATCTTCATATGGTTTGAAAATTTTCATACCGCTCGTGTTCTGTGGGAATAGAATGTATCCGTTATGATAGAGTACGTCTTGTCTGTAACCACCTTCAGTTAAAGACTCAATTTGGACAAAAGGTCCATCGCCACCTTCTGCATCGTTGTTAACCAAAAGACCATGTGTTGGTCCAACCCACCCGTCTACGCTCAAACATTCATAACCAGACCACGCCCATAACTCACCACCAGAACCAACGCTGTACAGATACGTTCCATCACCAACAATATCACGAGAGCCCACATTGCCGGGGAAGGTGTCTGTTCTTGTTAATTCATCATCAACAAATTCAAGGACACTGAAGCCTTTAGATCCACCATCTGCTGCGATTATATCTACACCATCATGCCAGACCGTAAATGGTTGGTTGATATCGCGTTGATCATGTAAGGTAAAAGATGAGCCATCAAATGTGTACGCAGCAATACCAGATGCTGTTACGGCAGCATAAATATAATTTCCATCACCATATGCGTCGTACGGGAATTGAGGCGTGTTCGTGGAAGCAACAAGTTCAAAACTGGACCCATCAAACGTAAGGGCCGCCAATTCATGTACAGTTCCTGAGGAACTTAAATATATGTATGTATCATCACCCCAGATACCGTGTGCGACGCCTGGATCTAAAGGGAAGTTGTATGTATCAAGAAGCGTAAAAGTTGTGCCATCAAACGTATAAGCATGAATACCATTAGTTCTATCTGCCATATAGATGTAAGTGCCATCACCCCAGACTTCCCAAGTCTGGTCTGTGGTTGCCACAGATCCGACCTGAGTAAAGGTTGAGCCATCAAATGTGTAAGCGAAAGCACCGCCTGCTAAATCGGCAGTATAAATGTAAGTCCCATCACCCCATACGTTATAAACATCTGTTCCTGGGACAATTGACCCTGCTAAGGTAAAAGTTGTGCCATCGAATGTATAGGCACGCAAACCACCGGCAGTTCTGTCAGCGACATATATATATCCACTATCTAAATGGAGATTATGTGATCCTCCAGGTGTGTCGATATATCCAACCTGTACGGCTGGGCCGCCCGCATTGACGTCACAATTTGCTGCGTATGGCTGGAAGTAATCGGCAATCTCAGAAGAGAGATCACCAATTTGTATTTTGGTGGATACATTAAATGGTGCTTCTGTTGCAATCCCTAAATCACCATCAGAGTCAAACATCATACGCGTTTGAAGCTTGCCCGTATCATCCTGCGTTTTGAAAAGAAGTGCGCCCTCTCCATTAAGGCCTGCACGCGCCCCAGTTACAGCAGCCATAGCTGTGTTGTTACCTGTCGGTGCACTGGAAACGTTAACAGAGAAGCCAGCTTCATCCCCGAACTGCTCGGATTTTAAGAGAATAGCCGTTCCGTAACTTTCTGCGGATCCTGTTGCAGACGTTGGTGATTCAAATGATTGCTCACTTGCATAGTCATATTCAAGTGCATGTGAAGGTGTTGTATTGCCGGCAACATAACATTCTAAACCTGAGTATACATATATGCCTGTTGACGAAGCCCAATAAAGATAGGTTCCATCTGAAAATGGTTTGCTGCTTACAGTCCCAGGGACAAGCGTGTTATTATAAACGATGTTAAATTTACTGCCATCGAAAGTCAGAACAACATCACGCGAATAGCCGCTTCCAGCCAGGTATATATAACGTCCATCACCTACTACTGCATATCCACCAAAATTATTAATTGGAATTGATGCTATTATAGTGAACTGTTGCCCATCAAAACTATATGCATCAAGAGTTCCATTAGCGCCAGTTGCATATATATAATCTCCATCCGCGTAAACGGAGCTAGTACTTCTGCCTGGGATATCTATTTTTGCAATTTCTGTATAATTAACGCCATCAAAATAATGTGCTTTTATACCATCACCATAGTGCGCAGTATAAATATACTTACCATCTCCCCAAATATCGCCTGCATAACTAGTTGTTGTATCAATCACAGAAAAATTTGATCCGTCAAATGTGTGAGCCTTAGGTGAACTAAAATTATTGGCAGAATAAAAATATTCTCCATCGCCCCAGTAGTAGTAAAGTTGGCTACCATAGTTAGCTGTGCCAAGTTCTGTAAAAGTGGTACCATTAAAAGACAGTGCCACTTGTGTCCTACCATTATTAGCATATAAATATGTACCATCACCCCACAAAGCGTGAGAATAACCAACGGGCGCAGTAAATGTAAACTCGGCTAGCTCTGTGATTTCAGAACCATTGAAAGAAAATGCTTTGACGGTAGTACCATTATTAGCATATAGATATCTTCCATCATGCCATAAATTTGCAAAGCGTCCACTATAAGGAGCAAATGTTGCTTCAAGGACAGGAGGACCATCGTTGCCTATAAGACAATTTGCCTTATCATGATCAAAACCGATATCAAATCCTGTTGGACCTGTGTACCCTTCTGGATCACAACCAAGGTCGGTCACAGTAAAACGATTACCTGTCCGCCCTGTTGTGTAAGCATATCGGCCAACTATATTAATGTCATAAGCGCTAGATATTTTATTTGTTTCCCGAACCCAAGCATTCCCGTTATTTGCAATTACAGGATTTAGAGGATCAGAAATATCAGCGACAACGATGGCTCTGTAATCAAAGACTGTAAATACGGCGTAATTCCCAACAACATCAACATAATGAGGTCGATTCATGAGTAGATTATCTTGAAACCACGCGTTGCCGCCATTGGCCACAACAGGGTTCAAAGGATCAGAAATATCAACAGTCGTAAAGCTATCGCCAGACTCTGAGAGAACATAAGCATAATTGCCTGATATTTTTAGATGCCTTGCGCTATCTAATCGAGTGTGATCTTGGAGCCACGCGTTGCCGCCATTGGCGATGACGGGGTTCAGCGGATCAGAGATGTCAATAACTGCGAAACTATTATTATCTTTGGACGTCACATAGGCGTAGTTACCCGATATTTCAATACCGTGAATGCCGTCTAATTTTACATTATCTTGAACCCATGCATTTCCACTATTGGCGATGACGGGGTTCAGTGGATCAGAAATATCAACAGTGGTAAGGCTATTTCCATCTCTTGAAACGACAAAAGCATAGTTTCCTGATATAGCAACGCCATGGGCACCATTTAGCTTTACGCTATCTTGAACCCATGCATTACCGCTATTGGCTACAAAAGGATTGACAGGGTTAGAGATATCAATAACAGTCAAGCTATCAGCTGTCTCAACAGCAACAAATGCATAATTGCCTGATATAACAAATTGTCCGGGGTTATTGAGTCTTGTGTTATCGACCATCCATGCGCTTCCGCCATCGGCGATAACAGGAGCAGTAATTTCGCACCCAGGATCGGATGTTGAACTACCGCTAATTGGCGTCCAAATACCGCCCGTACAAATCTCGAGCGCTTTGGTTGCACCACCCGTATTAATACGGATTGCCTGATCATTTGCCGCGTTACATGCACCAGAAATTGAATCATCACCCGGATCCGTCGCTAGTTTTAATCCTGCTGTTGTTACAGAGCCACTAATTGTTGTGCTAACGCCATCACCGCTCGCCGTTTGTCCGCCGATTTCAACCTCATCTTCTGCAATTTCGGCCGTATCAATTGTTGTCGATTGAATACGCCAGTTTGAGGATGTTGCCATCGCTGCTTCGGCGTATGTGTAAGTCATGACAATGTCGTCAGAGCCAACAGGCTTGTTGGCAAGCGGTGTATCGCCAGCATCATCTAAATCACCATCGTTGTTGCCATCAGCTGTAGCCCAGTCCTGACATGTTGTTTCATATCGCCTGTTTGGCCCCGCTGAGAGCACAGCAACAAATGTTTGTGCGTTCACACTTCCAGTTGGGTAGGTTGTAGTATTGAGCCCAGGTAATCTATTTTGACCTGCGCCGCCACAGGTTGCGTCATCAACTAATGTTCCGTGATCCCATACACAGTATGTGTAAGAATTCCCCCATGGATCAGTCCAACGTGTTGTCTCGACTTCACTTGGCAGATACCCACCACCAGATGGAACGCCGCCAGTTTTTCCAACAGCGCTTGAGTTGTAAGGGTATGCTTCAACAGCGCCGTCATTATCACAGTCTTTGGTGTATGCAGATTGGGAGACGGCCATGATGCCCATTTTTGTGTTGGACATGATTTCGCTTTCGGCCATCGCGCGAGAGCTTACATTGCTCATCGTTTTCATAGGACCCTGCATGATGCCTGCAGCTGTTCCACCGATCACGCCAACAATGGCAACCGCGCCAAAGAGAGCAAGGAAAACATTTCCGCTTTCCCTTAACCTCGAAATTGGTGTGCGATTATCAATCACCATATTGTTTGATCGATCCCCTTTGTCCACAAATGGATACAAGTTCCCTATTCTTCTATTATCGGTCAGAAACCCTTAAGAATTCCTAAAATTTTATCTTTTTTGGAAAGCGAACAAGTCTTTGAAAATAAAAGAGAATTATTCCCAACTAGACTGAAGAGAAAGCCCGCAGAAGAATAAGCAGAAAATACATTAGAAAATTACATAGGAAGGACGCACGAAAGTACGCTTATTCACACGAGTATATGCGAATAAGCGTCTGATACAACAGTATTTTTTATATATTTGGTGCGTGTATGATTACGCGGCTGTTTCGGTCTTTTTGTCACCAAATTTTTGGAAATACATTGATTTAAAATCGACAGGGTTTAGTAGAAGCGGAATATAACCGCCCGCTTGAGTAGCATCAGCAATAATTTGGCGTGCGTACGGGAAGATTGTGTGTGGCACCTCTACAAAAAGTAGCGGGTGATGATGCTTTTCTTCTGCATTGAGAGAAACAAGCGCGGCGTACGTTAGTTCAACGATAAATAATGTTTGATCTTCTCTTTTTGCAGAAGCGCTGACTTTTAAAGCGACTTCGTAAAGGTTCTCTTTATCGTCCTCAGGTTTTTGTGCTTCAATTTCGATGTTCATATCCATGTCAGGATTTCCACCCTGTCCCCGAAATGTTTGTGGGGCGTGCGGATTTTCAAAAGATAGGTCTTTTGTGTATTGCGCATGAATAATAATCGGAGAGCTAGGTACCTCCCCGATATTTTCTTCTATTGTTTTTGTATCCTCTTTTTTAGACATTATTCTTCCTTTGTTGTTTTATTTCAATTGTTTATCGTCTTCTTGAATATGTTCAAAGTCACCGTCTATTACAGAGCTATCCTCATATGATTGATGATGTGACGATGAAAAATTACTGTGCATAGAAAACCTGCCCGTACGTACTAGGAATCCCTTCAATATAATACGTACGGCCGGGATTAGTAATAAAAATCCGATTGTATCAGTTACAAACCCTGGTGTAATCATCATGGCACCTGTTGCTATAAGGCAAACACCGTCAAACATCTCTTGAACCGGCATCTGGCCGCTTCGCATATGATTTTGCGCTTTGAACAGGGTTTGTATTCCCTGCTGGCGAACGAAATACCCACCAATAACTGCTGTAATTAAACACATCAGAAGTGTCGAAGGTGTTCCAATGATTTCACCAACCTGAATAAAGGTTGCTATCTCAGCCAGAGGCAGGATTAAAAATATGATTATAAACCACATTGCAGCGCGTTCTTTCTTTAAAATCACGTGTTTCTGCTTTATAACGGGGGATGTCGGCAAAATAAAGGCTTTATAGGTCTTATCGTTGCCATAAAGGGTTCTTATAAGCTCTTTTCGATTAATTGTTACAAAACGGGATAATAAAAACGTGTCTGCGGATATTCTTCTTTTTGCTCTTATAGCAGCTGGCCTGGTCTTTTGGCTGAAAAACATACTTGGAACAGATTATGACGAGGATTCTTCTAAGAAGAGTTCATTATTTAGTGACGAAGAGCGAGAGCGCCTCGAAAAAATTATTCAAGCACATGAGGCTGCTGATGATCGCGTCATTGCTCTTGGCGATAATGTGCAAGCACGCTTCAACTTGCCAAGATTTGCTTCCATTGAAAACAAGACGACAGAAAATCGTTTAGAAGATTTGGTGAAAGCAGATGAAACACTTGATCTCGGTCATTTTGTCGAAGGAGCACAAGGCGCCTTTACAATTATTGTAGAGGCCTTTGCAGAAGGTGATAAAGAAACGTTAGAAGATTTGCTATCACCAAGTGTCTATAAAGCATTTGAGGCAGCGATTGATGCGCGCTCCAAAACTGGCGAAACCGTTTCAACTGAAATTCACTCTGTACGTCGCGTCGATATTATTGAGGCCACAACAAAAGATAAGATGCTCTACTTAGCTGTTCGTTTTACAGCTGATGAAACATGTGTCATGCGTGATAAAGATGGAGAGATCGTTTCGGGTGATCCTGAGCGTGTCACGGAGATGCGTGATGTTTGGGTCTTTGGTCGTGAGATGAATTCTGATGAGCCTGCGTGGCTTGTTTACGAAACAAGAGAAGGCGGCGAGGAAGAAGGGCAAAGTCCTATGCCGGATGCATCATAATGCAGATGCATAAAAGTGCTCTCTCCGTTTTACTGGCTATGTCTCTTGGCGCTTGTGTCAGTACGAGTGGTGAAGTCGGACGCGGAGCATCACAAAAACCGTTAAGTTTATCAGTTGAAAGTTTTTCTTCTTTGCCTGGATGGAGAGGCGATAAGTTTAGGGATTTTGCTGCTGCTTATCAGAAAAGTTGTACACCTTTATTAAAAAGAAGTTCTCAAAATAGATTCGGCCAAAAAGAAATATTTGGTAAAAACCAAGAATGGCAAATTGCTTGTCGTAAATTTTCTAAAATTAACAAAACGAACTCGAATGAAGTTCGTAAGTTTTTTGAAGAAAACTTTGTTCCTTACGCGGCGCGTTCTGGTTCTAATCCGAATGGATTATTTACAGGTTATTACGAGGCGGCTCTAAACGGGTCTTTAACCCGAAAAGGGAAGTACCAGTATCCATTGCATGCACGTCCGAGCGATTTAGTGATGGTGCAGCTCGGAGACTTTCGTGAAGAACTCAAAGGGCAACGTATTGCAGGTCGTGTGAAGGGTGGAAGCCTTAAGCCGTATGAAACACATGCTGAGATTACAGCTGGAAAATTGCCAAATTCCCAAGAGAAAGTCCTTGTTTGGGTTGATAGCCCTGTTGACGCATTCTTTATCCAAATACAAGGGTCTGGGGCGGTACAGCTAGATAGTGGCCGTTTGATGCGTGTTGGATATGCCGGACAGAATGGGCATCCGTACTACGCAATTGGTCGTGAGCTTGTGAAACGTGGCGCGTTAGAAAAACGCGATGTATCGATGCAATCTATTCGCGCATGGTTAGAAGAAAATCCGGATCAAGCGCAAGAAGTCATGCAAACAAATAAGTCCTATGTCTTTTTCAAGAAGCTTGATGGTTCTGCACCTGTTGGTGGGCAAGGTGTCGAGTTAACGCCGATGCGTTCTTTGGCGATTGATCGCTCTATTATTCCTTATGGCATGCCGGTATGGGTTGACTTGGATGCGCCGACTGCAAGTTCTCAGCCAATTCAACGTTTGATGGTCACGCAAGATACTGGTGGTGCGATACGCGGCCCGGTACGCGGCGATTTCTTTTGGGGATACGGCAAAAAGGCGGAAGAAATGGCCGGTAATATGAAATCTGACGGGCGTTACTGGTTCTTACTTCCGAAATAATAAATGAATGATATCAAGGCTTTAGTTGGAAATAAAATCGCGCAAGGTGCGCTGGGAACCTTTGGTTTAAATATCTGTAATCAGCTTTTTCTCTTTCTTACGCTTACTCTTTTAACTCGTTTAATGACTGCCGAAGATTTTGGTCTTTATTCGGTAATATTATCGACTGTAACGCTGATTTCTCTTCCTTTTATCGGCGGTTTTACGACATTTACCATGCGCCACGTAGCTTCTTATAAAGCGAAAGAAGAGTGGGGTGCTTTGCGTGGCTTGCTACAGTTTTCTTTACTATGGGTTATATTTGGCACCATTATTTTTATTTCTATCTCGTATGTCTCTTTTAACGTTTTAGAACTAGAAAAATATGTATGGGGATTGCCAACTATATTTTTAATGCCATTGCTTTTATATTTTGGCGCGATTTCCAGAGGATTAAAAAAAGTAGTTCAAGGTCGTTTCTTTGAGTTTTTTCTACAGCCATTTATATTCTTTTCACTGTGTATCGCTGCGCATTTCAAAGGTGTCGAATTGACTGTTATTTTTGCTCTTCAATTTTATGCAATTAGTATTGTTATCGGTATTCTTTGTAGTGCTTTCTTTGCCTTAAGGTCGTTACCAAAAAATATAAAACAAAAAGCTTATTTTCGCGTCAAAGAGTGGGTTCATAGCGCTATCCCGCTTATTTTTGCTGTAGGCCTTGTTGTCGCCAATATGAATATTGATATTGTTATGGTGGGCGCGTTAGCGGGAGAGGAAGATGCGGGACAATATCGCGTCGCTTCACGTATGGCCGCCTTTGTTCTATTTATCTTATTTGCATTGAATAATGCCGTATCTCCCCGAATTTCAGCACTTTATGCGACGGGAGAGAAAGAGAAACTACAGCGCATTATCACCACTGTATCGCGCGCTGCTTTGGTTTTGACGCTTCCGATTGCAATTATCCTATTTGTGTTTGCGGAAGGTATTCTTTCTTTAGCTTTTGGCAATGTCTTTGCTGCCGCGAGTGTAGCATTAATGATTTTAATTGGTGCTAATTTATTCAGCGTAGCAATGGGGCAAGTCGGACAAGTTTTATCTTTAACCGGGTATGAAAAATATACAGCCGTATCTGTCCTGATTGCAGTTCTTATTAATGTGTCATTAAATGCTTATCTTGTACCGCAAATGGGGATGAATGGCGCTGCTATTGCAACAGGTGTAAGTATTGTTGTCTGGAACACGTTACTTGCCTTTTGGAGTGTTCAAAAAACAGGCCTGTATTGTACGGCTTTAGGTCCAATTGGAAAAAGAGCGTTCTAAGATTTTTTCTAATTCTTTAATATCGCCTTGATAGGCTTCTAACCATTTTGCATTTTGTTCATCTGTTAAGGATGGAATTTCTTTTTTACTGTTAAAAAGCTGGCGCGTAATTCCAATTTTTTTGAAGATATAGGCAATATGATCCATATCCCAGTTTTTTAACTTCTGGCGGGCATTCTGCGCGATCTTGAAAAGCCACGGAAAGCGAGGCAGAGCGCGTGCTTTACCTACGCGTTTTGTTGCTAGCGTTCTGTCAAAAAAAGCAGGGTTTATGCCCAAGAAAGAACCGACTGTTCCGAATGTTTTTTCAAGGTTCTCGTCTTTATCCGAAAGTTCCTCTGAAAATAGGATAAGGAACTGTTTTTTATCAAAAGTGTCAAACCAGCGTTTTATTTGCTGTGCGTACAAACCGCGATTAAAGGCGTGTTCGTGTTTTTCCATGAAATGATCGAAGTCACGATATTTAAATCCTTCGCCGCTTTGGAACGTCATTTGATAATGTGAGTGAGCGCGCTTTACAGGATGACGTAAAATAATAATAAATTTTGCTTTGGGTAGATCTCTTTTAATATGCTTAAGGCAGTGTTCATCATAAATATAACGTGGTGTGAATTCACCGATTGCTTTGTAGTTTCCTTTTTCTTTAGGAAACCACTTTTTGTACCAGTTAAGACCGCGATCATAATACCAATCGAAAAAGTGGACTTCTTTGCGTGTTTCAGGAACGAAAACTTCAGGGTGTTCTAGGAGTTGGCGGTGGAGCCAGGATGTTCCGCCTTTTTGAACGCCAATACCGATGAAATCAGGAAGTGTCATGAGCTTTGCGTTTGCCCTGTTCGTAAGAATTTCCAAAGACTGCGTGGGATCATCAATCCTATAATTGACCTCATTACACCAATCCAGCACCATATATTAAAGGGTTTAAAGTATTTAAGTTGTGCGCGTAAGCGCGACAAAATACTGCCCTTTCGGTTAATAGCGGTCATTTGATGAGGAGAGATCTCTTTATTCACGTAAATGTCTGGTAAATTTGCTGCACCAAAAAATTTTTCAATCCGTCTCCACATCTCATAATCTTCGGCATATTTAAAGGATGGGTCATAAGGTCCCGAAATCGAAAAAGCTTGTGTACGTATCATGACTGAGGGGTGAGCAAGGCAGTTTTTAATTTTTAGGAGTCTACTAACAGCCTTTGGCTTACTAGGGTTATTAAACCTAAATAGTTTTTGACCGTTATTGCTGTCGAAAGCCTGTACGTCTGTTCCCAGTATGCCGATACTTGGGTGTACTTCTAAGAATTCGTGCTGTGCGCGTAAACGCCCCTTGTTAACTGTATCACCCGCATCAAGGCGCGCTGTATAAATATAATCTTTTTCTATAATAAATTTGAGGCCAGAGTTTAAGGCGCCAATGAGCCCTAAGTTTTTTTCTAAAGGGAGGTGTAGGAGTCTAAATCCTTCAGGGGCTTTGGGTAATTTCATTGCTGGCATACTGCCATCATCAACAACTAATATGTCTGCGAGCGGCTCATCTTCAAAAACAGAGGCTAAAGTTGTATCCAGCCCTTGCTGATCATTGAAGACGCAAATAAGATAGCAGATAGGTTTTTGTAAATCGCTCATATCAGGGATCATATTTATCACAATGTCTGCGGCTAACCATAGTAAAGAGTTGAAACCACTACGGATTTTGCACATTGCATTTACAATGCATGCACGTGGGACCGAGACTTGGCTTATGAACGTACTGCGCCGCATAGATAGATCGCGCTTCCAGCTTGATTTTCTGACGATCAACGGGGAAGAGGGGATTTACGATAAAGAAATCAAAGAACTTGGCGGCAATCTCTATTCTTGTCCGCATCCTGATAATAAAGGTGCTTTTTTAAGAGGGCTTAGGCAAGTTTTAGAAGAAAAAGGTCCCTTTGATGCTGTTCATGCGCATCCGTATACCATGAGTGGATTAGCGCTTATGCAGGCTATGCGAACCAATATTCCAGTTCGTATTGTTCATAGCCATACAGACCGCCGTAAAGCGAGTCGTGATAAATCATGGGTACGGCGTGCCTACATATGCGCAATGAAAAAACTTATTAAAAAGACGGCGACATATGGATTGGCGGCAAGTAAAGACGCAGCTGTTTCTTTGTTTGGTCAGAATTGGAAAAATGATCCGCGCTGGAATGTGATGTATTGCGGTATTGATTTAAAGCCATTTGAAAAACCAAAATCAAAAGAAGAAGTACGGCAGGAACTAGGTATTTCAAATAATGCAAAAGTGATCGGTCATGTTGGTAGTTTTCATTTTGAAAAAAACCATGAGTTTACTCTTCACTTGTTTGAAAAAATGGCAAAGAAAAATCTTAAGCTTCACCTTCTTCTTGTTGGTGATGGACCGCTTAAAGAGAGCGTAGAAGAGAGTGTTAGAAATTTAGGTTTAGAAGGTCGTGTGACTTTCACTGGAGCGCGTCAAGATGTGCCTCATCTTTTAAATGCAATGGATGTGTTTGTGTTTCCATCCCTTTTTGAAGGGTTGGGTTTAGCGGTTGTTGAAGCGCAGGCTGCGGGGCTTACTTGTTTAGTAGCTGATACTGTTCCTAAAGAGGCTTCTATTGTTGATGGCTCTGTTCAGTTTCTTCCAATAGAAGAAGCATCAGGAAAATGGAAAGATTCTATTAAAGCGGCAATAGAGGCTGGAGTAGGAGATAAGAAAAACGCTTTGTCTCAAGTGAAGGCCTCTCCATTTAATATAGAGCATAACGTGACAATGCTTTCTGAGTTATATGACACGCTATCAAACAGGCTAGAAAAAACAGATGCAGCCTAAATCTTCATTTCCTGATTTTGTGATTATTGGTGCGCCAAAATGCGGTACAACGACGCTTTATAGTTGGTTAAAGGATCATCCTGATATATTTATGCCCGAAGCGAAAGAGCCTCATTATTTTGCGCAACATCTATCTGATCGCTATTGTCGCGTGCGTAAGCTTGAAGATTATGAGGCGCTTTTCTCAGACAAAAGAGAAAACCAAATTTGCGGTGAGGCCTCTGTTTTATACGGGTTTAGCGAAGAAAGCTTGAAGCAAATCTTAGCGCATAATGCTGATACAAAAATCATCATGATGCTACGTCATCCGATTGATATGATTGTGTCGTATCATGGTCAGTTGTTGGTCAATTTAGAAGAAGATGTTAAGAGTTTTAATCAAGCTTGGGCTTTGCAAAATGACAGGAAGGCTGGCGATAAATTACCTTCTACTGCAAAAGACTATTCGTTATTACAATATAAAGAAATTGGATCTCTTGCTAAGCACTTACAAACTGCTCAAGACATTATTCCTGAGCATAATTTAAAAGTTATCTTACTTGATGATATGGCGGAAAACCCCTTAGAAATCTACAATGATATTCTAGATTTTCTATCTGTGAGACGAGATAATCGCGTTGATTTTGGTAGGGAAAATGAAGCATCAGCCGTTAAATCTCAGTTGATTGAGAGGCTGCGCCGTAGCCAAAACCCTTTTGCTAAGTTTATAAAATCAATTTTGAAAAAACTGCCATTTGCAGAGAGATTAAATTCAGTTAATCAGGCTAAACGCGTTCAAGTAAAAATTAACCAAGACGTGTTACAAGAGACGTATGATTGCTTTGATAGTGATATTAAAGCGCTGGAAACATTTTTCGGTAAAAAGTTGAAAACAAAATATGAAAGATAACTGGATGTCCTTTTGGAGCGGAACGCTAAAGCCAGCACTTAAAAAAACAGGCATTCAAAAGCCCTATCACCGCTTAAAAAAAGCGTTAGAAGCGGCGCGCCTGCATGGCCGTAATCACGAAAATATTTTTGGTTCTATTTATCAAAACAATAATTGGAATGGTGAAGAAAGTGTTTCGGGGCAAGGGTCCGATTTAAAAGAAACAAAAGCACTTCTTCAAAAACTCCCAGCTTTTTTGGGTAAATATGACATCAAAACCATGATTGATCTTCCATGTGGTGATTATAACTGGATGCAACATTTGGATTATCAATTTTCTCGCTATACAGGTATTGATATCGTGCAAGCAATTATTGATCAAAATAACAAGCGCTACGGATCAGACACAGTATCCTTTGAGAAAAAAGATTGTTTGAAGGATGATTTAGGGGGGGCAGATATATTATTTTGCCGCGATCTTCTTATTCATTTTAGCAACAAAGACTGCCAACTATTTTTTGAAAACATCAGGAAGTCTAAAATAAAATATTTACTGACGACACATTTCGTTGGTGAAGAAAATGTAGATATTGCGACAGGACAATGGCGCCCAGTCAATCTTTGCGTTGCGCCGTTTCAGCTTCCAGAGCCTATTGACTTTATTATTGAAGAGACACAAATGTTCAATGGGCGCTATGCTCAAACAAAGACCATGGCGCTTTGGAAAGTCAGTGATTTATAAATTAGTTATTTGATACGTCTTCAGAAGTTTCTGCTGCTTCTGCAACAGGATCAAAATCTGTCATAGCTGCATCACTTACACCGCTAAAACCTGATGAAAATCCTGTATCTGTTTGAGCGCCAGCTGCTGGAGCGATTTCATTTAAAGAATTGGCATCGAAAGTTTCTTCAGTAGCAACTTCAATCGTTTCTTCTTGAGTTGGTTGTTCGTTACTCGCTAAAATAGCGTCACGTTCTTCAGATACGCCATAAAAAGCGGGTACTGCTGTAAATGACAGAACAATAATTGCTGCACATAGGTAAATGAATTTCATATCTTCCTCCTCAACCCTTTAATAAAGGGAGTGTTTTAGCTAGGGGAATTAAAATGTCTCTTCAAGCCAATTCCCAAAGCCTTGTAAATCTTTTCCAGCGCCATTCCATGTATTAGAGCAGCCACTGACAAATCCAGCTAAAAGAATAAGAGCAAAAAGAGTAGATAGTTTTTTATTCATAATGAAACCTTGTCTTTCTTTGAAACGAAAGTTTCTCATAAAATAATAGCATTTCCAATGCTTATCCGGCTCTTTTGTTGACTCTTTTCAGTCATTCTGGCACGACTCTTAACTGGTATGGATAATTTTATATCAAAAAATACCACCAATTACCATAATAATTTTCTAAAAAGGAGGAAATATCATGGCACACCCAGCATTTCAGCTTAAAAGAGCTAAAAATGACCAGTATTACTTCACTTTAACTGCAAAAAACGGACAAGTTATCGCTCAGTCAGAGATGTATAACTCTAAGGATGCAGCAGAAAATGGCATTGAATCAGTAAAAAGCAATGCACCACAAGCTGAGATCGATGATCAATCGGCAGCTGCATAAATATTTATAAGTATATAATTTTTGAAGAGCCGTGGTTTTGCCGCGGCTTTTTTATTTTAAAAGCTTGGAAAATTTATTTTTTAATTTCTCTGCCCAATAATCTTCGCCGCAACGTGTGAAATGATCTGTATCTTTATGGATGAGGCAATCACCGCGAACAAGATTTCTGTCTTTCACATTCATCCATTTTATAAGCGATATATATTGAGAAGATGACATTTTGCTGCTCGTTACGATTTCCTTTGTGATTTCCTCATCTAACTTTTCAAATACATTTAATGTATTTTGGGGCATGATTAACTTTCTTGATTTTATATTCTTTTCGGACTTCATATTAAAACGGGATTCTGCGTATGACCCTATCCAATAAGTATGGGCATGTTGGTTCATCCGCTCTATATAATCTATGACGGCGTTCACCTTGTTTTTGTTTATTGTATAAGGAATGTCAGACGTAAATGCAGCTTGAAGCTCGTTCTCGGTTTCAATTAAATCGGACAACATTTGATGAAAAACAACGTGATTTATTTTTGTATGATGTTGGCTGACAAAGTATTCACCGTCTTTGTAGTGACAGTCTGGAAGGTGCCCATAAACACGGCAACCACCCTTTAAGACGCCCACAACAAACGGGTGATAATTAGCTTTCGCAATAATATTGTATAAATTTTTGGCGTGCGAGTCTCCGATTACAACAATGGCTTTTCCGTGCTTTTGATAGCATTGATCAAATCTTTCAAGTTTGTCATCCACTATTCTTTCATCATAAAAATGACACTCGCCATTATCTACCATTGCGTCCAGAAGACTGTAATCCGTATGTTTTTTAATGAATAAATACGTCTCTTTTTGTTCTGGCGTTAGCTTGATGCTGTAGTAAAACTTTTCAAAACCTTTGGTTTGAATACCAACAAGGCCAATTAAGATAAAAGAGATCAGAAAAGTGAGAGAAATGCAGAATGTTTTTCTCATACTAATGTTTGCTTTTCTGCAAGGCTGCTCGATGAAATACCACGTTAGACCAGCTAGAATGATAGTTAGTAGGCTTAGAGATATCATTGATGTTAGAGTTAAATGACCATCATTTATGTGCCGCATAAAGGTAAACAACGGCTGATGCCAAAGGTAAATGCTATAACTGATTAAGCCTATGGCTACTGGAATTTTATGACTTAAGATTTTGTGAGTTAATGTTTTAGGTCGTGCAAAAAATATAATGAAAACGGTTCCTAATGTAACAGGTAGCGCGTATAGGCTTGGTAATGGCACTGTGTTATCTAGAAAAAAGTAAGAACCAATAATTAATATGAGTCCTATAAAGCTTAATGCATTAGAAGTAATATCTGAGATTTTTATCTCGCCGCGCATGTTTAAATAAAATGCAGCAAAAGAACCCATTAAAATTTGCCACATACGCGTAGGTAAAAAGAAAAAAGTGGCACCAGGTTTGTTATATGCCCCCCATTGTGAGGCAATAAGGCTGAGTATTATTCCTATAAATATCAATGCAAAAAGAGGCTTTTTCCCAAAGCGCCAGAAGATCATAAGAAACAGAGGGAATAAAATATAATACTGCTCTTCTACAGCTAGGCTCCACGTATGCAAAAGTGGAACGAGCTCGGCTTTGTCTCCGAAATAGCCTGTAGATCCTCAGAAATACATGTTCGATGTAAAGGTAGAGACCGCGATTAAACTTTTTGAAAATGACTGCATGAATTGCGGTGTAAACAATATGAGAGCCGCAATGATTGAAAAAATCATAACTATAAATAAAGCGGGTAAAATTCTTTTGGCGCGTCGCTCATAAAATCTAAGAAGGCTGAACCGTCCCTTATCCATGTCTCCTAGAATAATCGACGTAATCAAAAAACCGCTGATGGTAAAAAAAACATCAACGCCAAGGAAGCCGCCGCTGATTGCACTAAAGCCTGCATGAAATAGAACCACAGGAATTACAGCCAAAGCGCGTAAACCATCAATTTCGCTTCGGTATTTCATGCTTTTTCCTATCTTTTCAAGATTTGGTGGAGCCGATCGGGATCGAACCGACGACCTCTTCGCTGCCAGCGAAGCGCTCTCCCAGCTGAGCTACGGCCCCACATTGATTAAGGATGAATAGAATAGTTTATGGCTTATTTCAAGAAAAAAGGGGCTGATAAAGCCCCTTCAATCAATTCCTAAGGTGATCTTATTTTATTTTTTTAGAAGATCACGAATTTCTGTAAGCAGCTTGATATCAGCAGCTGGTGCAGCTGGTTTCGCTGCTTCTTTTTCTTTTAGTGAGTTTACACCTCTTACAAGCATAAAAATCACGAAAGCAACGATCAGGAAGTTGATGACGGCATTGATGAAAAGGCCGTACTTCATGATAGTAGCGCCAGCTTCTTCAGCGGCAGCAATGTTTGCATATTCATTACCATCTAAAGCAACAAATAAGCCTGAGAAATCTACACCGGCTGTGACTAAGCCTACGACAGGCATAATCAAGTCACCAACCATAGAGTTCACTATTGCTGTAAATGCGGCACCGATAATAATACCAACAGCCATATCCATGACGTTGCCGCGTGCGATAAATTTCTTGAATTCATTAAACATATTTAAGTCCCCTTTCTGTTGACATTCGGCGAGTATATTAGTCCTTTATTGAGAGGGTCAATATATGGAAAGAGATTATTCATAAAAAAGCCCGTTACGAAGAACGGGCTCTTATTAATAGTTTTGTATGCTTTATGTATTAGCGTTGCTGCAGGAAGTGCAAGACGTACTGGAACATCGCAATAAAGCTGATGTATAGGTTCAGCGCTGCCGCCCAAGCGTAACGGCTTGCCATTTCAGCGGGTGTATTCGGTGAATACATACGCTTCATGTCTTGTGTTTGCCACACAGTCAAACCCGAGAATAATAGGATTCCAGCGCCTGCAATCATGTTAGACATCATGCTGCTTTGGATAAATAGGTTTGCGACACCTAGTACAATAATACCGATAATTCCCATGCTGAGGAATGTACGCATACCGCTAAGGTCTTTCTTAGTTGTATATCCAATAATGCTTAATCCGGCGAACATTGATGACGCAATGAAGAATGCCAATGCGACATCATGCGCAAGGCCTGGATCTCTTGTCGCGTAAGCAGCGATAGCAGAAAAGCTTATGCCATAAACTGTTGCTACGCCAAAGAACGCAAGCTGTAGCGTTGATGCCTTCATGCTTTCCGGACGGAAACCAAACCAAATGATTGCGAGTGGAGCAAACATAACGATATATTTTTGTGGTCCGCCTAAAAACAAGTTAAGCAGCATTGGAGATGATCCAACAACTGTTGCAACAAGTGCCGTCACAAGAACACCGACAGACATTCTGGCGTAGATTGTATTCATGTGTTTGCGAAGGCCTTCATTGACCTCGCTTGTTTGTTTTTGAACGGTTGATCCGAAACGATCTTGTTCCATAATTTTCATTCTCCTTAAAATCAGAAATAATTACACAATCTATTATAACAAAAAACGCTGTGATGCAACAAAATCGGTACTAATTTTGTTCTCTTTTGGCCCATGGATCACTGGCTCTGCGATGCTTAAAACGCTCGCGTGTAGTCCAGTTTGTTCTTTTGTGGTCCCATGGAGAAAATCGATCTTTTTCTGCAACTGGCGGGGCTGAAAAAGGACGTAATTGGGGTAGGTTAGGGATAGGCGTACGTGTTGTTTCCGAGAGTGTTTTAATTCTTTTTTCGATAGGGGGGTGAGTAGCAAAAAGACCCATAAAAGGAGCGCGGTTTTCTATGCACATCATGTTGATATCGCCAGGAATTTTAGGAATTTGATCTCGGCCGCTAATGCGCATAAGGGCGCGCATCATAGCGTCAGGATTTTTTGTCATTTGAACCGCGCCAGCATCAGCCATATATTCACGTTTTCTCGAAAGGGCAAAGCGTGTAAATAACGTTGCAAAATAACCTATCCATAAGACACACAGCATCATCATGAGAATCATGACACCACCACCATTGTTTTTGGATGATCCGTTACGTGGCACATAAAGGCCATACCGAACGTTACGCCACATAACCTGTGCGGCAAAGCCAATCATTCCTGTGAAAATGATCGTGATAATAAGCAGGCGCACATCCCTGTTTTGAATATGTGTAAGTTCATGTGCGATGACAGCTTCAACTTCATCTTTAGAGAGTGATTGTAAAAGGCCGCGTGTAAGAGTAACGCAGAAGCTTTTTTCATCTATGCCGCTTGCAAAAGCATTCCGCGCATGGCTCTCGATGATTTCCAATCTTGGTGTTGGTATTCCTTCGGCGATACAAAGATTTTCCAAGAGATTGTATAAAGCTGGTTCATCTTTTCGTGTAACGGGATGGGAGTTCGCCATCGATCGTACCATCTTTGTATGAAACAAGTAGGCAATGGAAAACCAACCACCAACACCAGCCATGATGATAGGCCAATAGGAATAGATAAAGTTACCTGCAAATACGCTGCCATGTTTCCACGTGTTCGTTCCGGCCGTTTGCATGCCGATAATAGCGCTGCAAAACCAAACAATTACTAAAATGAGGATGGGGTATAGGGCTAACAATGCAATAGACTTTGCATTGTTGTTCCATATATGTGTTTGAAGACCTGTCGCTTTTGCGGCCATTAGTTTTTTATGTGCCGAACTTGATGTCTGGCGCCTTTTCTAGGACTTCTCGCTCTTCATCGCCAACCTCAAAGAACTCAGCCGTTTGAAAGCCAAAGTTTCCAGCAAATAGGTTAGCAGGAAATTGTTGAATGGCTGTATTGAGCTCACTTGTCGCATTGTTGAAGAAACGGCGTGCAGCAGCGATTTTATTCTCAATATCTGAGAGCTCTGCCATAAGTTGCTGAAAGTTTTGATCGGCTTTTAGCTCAGGATAGTTTTCTGCGACTGCGTGTAGATTAAGAAGTGCGCCGCCTAAACCTGCTTCAGCCTGTATGCGATCTGTTTCCGTTTTCGCCTCTTTTACTTTCGCGCGCATTGCGGTGACCTTTTCAAAAACTTCTTTTTCGTGTCCTGCATACCCCTTGACGGTTTCAACAAGAGATGGAACAAGATCGAAGCGTTGTTTAAGCTGTACGTCTATGTCAGCAAACGCATTTTCTCGGTTTTGCCTTAACGCAACCAAGCGGTTGTACAATGTAATGAGAAAAAGTCCGATGGCTGCAATAACGCCAAGAATAATCCAAAGTTCCATAAGGCAAATCCTTTCGAAATAGGTGCTTGTGTCTGTACAATATTGTTTTATCACAAAATAAGAGCGATCTCTTATAGTTTCTTTGCACTTTTTTGCGTATAGAGCTAATCTTTCTCTACAATAAAGAATAACCACTATTTTAAGGATTTTTTGATGCGCGCCCTATATTTTGCGATTTTTACTGTCTTTTTTGCTTATTTTTCCGCCGTGGCACCTGTTTTTGCTCAAAATAAGTCTGATCTACCAGAAATTCCATCAGCGCTTCAAATGCTGAGTGATCGCGGTGCCCAGATGCGTTATTTGGGACGTGAACATGGAATGGATGGCTGGATTGCAATCTATCAAGGTCAAGAAAATTACTATTATGTGACACCTGATGGCAGTGCTTTTTTAATGGGAATCATGTTTGATAAAGACGGCGAAATGATAACAATGAAGCAGGTCGCTGATCTGCAAAAACAGGGCGGTGATGTTTTGGATTTCTTGGCCGCTGATCAAAAACCAAAAGATTTAACGGCAACAATGAAAGAAACAAACGAGGCTTTTGTTTATAAAACACCTGCTGAGCGTATGTTTGCTGAGGTTGAGAATAGTAATTGGGTGTCTTTTGGTGATGAAAGTGCGCCAGTTATCTATTCTTTCATGGATCCGCAGTGTCCACACTGCCACAGTTTTATGAAAGATATGAAAGAGGACTATCTTAAAGGTGGCCTTATACAAGTACGCATGATTCCTGTTGGTTTTCGTGATGAAACTCTGGCCCAAGCATCTTTTTTACTCGCATCTCCCGATGCTGAAGAACGCTGGTATAAGCATCTTGACGGTGATGCAACGGCCCTGCCAGCCAAACAGGATGTAAATACTCAGGGTATTCAAATGAATCTCGCATTAATGCAAGCGTGGGATTTTGATGTTACGCCTCTTACTGTTTATCGTGATAAAGCTGGAAAGGTAAAGATTGTAAGGGGTAGAGCATCGAATTTAGCGAATATTTTGGCGGATTTACCTTCAAAATAGGCAATATTTACAATATGGTAACTCTTTTTACGATTTCCTAATAAATTCAAGGCATATATAGTAGAGAATCGTAAGGGTATAACGGCATTATGACACAGCAATCTGCTTTTTTGATAAAAACACTAGAAAAGATCGGCGCGCCTTTGGCGGCAGCTATCGAAGAGGTGTCTCAGCGTACGCGTGGGGACATGGAGGTGGCTGCGCGAGAGGTTGAAGACGCTAAGATCATGGCCCAGCTTTTGGGGCAGACTGTTCAGGTGAGCTTATCTCTTGGTGGTGCTTTGATCCAAGCTTCTGATGAGGAAAAAGCCGATGCGCAGAGATTAGCCGTCGCTTCTTTGATAGCGCCAATTATAGCGAATTATTATCGACAGAATGGAGAAGCGCCTGATGATGCTGCATTAGGTCGTATCACGAAATCATTAGAAGCCAGTGTGGCATTTGCAGAAAATTTCAACCCTTCTGCCGAAGATGGGGCTCGACTATCGATTCTTGGTGAAGACACACTGATTTTTGATAGTGCGCAAAAGAATATCACAGCGTTAGATGCTTTGGTTCCTGTGGTGAAAGCGATTGGCGAATTTCCTTTTGGTCATAGTGAAACAAAATTATTACAAGAAGTTTCTGGCAAGCTTAAAGAAAAAGCGGCGGCGATGAACATTGGCGGTGACGCTCTATCTGAGATGCTATTGTTAAAATCTTTAGCAAAAATTTATTCTGATTGTCATTTGGCCGAAGTACAAAAGCTCTCGCAATCATCTAATGAAGAGCGTGGCGAATTATCAATTGACCCTGTATGGCAAGCTTTTGACACTAGGGTTGCTATGGTTGGTGTATTGCTAGGCATGGCGCCAGCTGAACAAACAACAGCAGCAACAGGCGGTGCGCCAAACCCTGTAGCTGAACAGCCTGTACCAGCACAACCTTCTCCAGCTGCTGCGGCTCCTGTAACGCCGCCAGCACAGCCGGTTGCCCAACCGACAACAGCGCCTGCAGCCCCTGCGGGAGGCGGTAATCCGATGTCTTTCTTCTCAGGCGGTGGAGATAATGCGGCTCCGAGCGCACCTGCAGCTTCAGCACAGCCAACAGCTCAAGCGCCATCTGCTCCAACTCAACCGACAACAGCGCCTGCAGTACCAACACAGCCAGCAGCTCAACCTCCGGCTGCGCCAGCGGGCGGTGGTAACCCGATGTCTTTCTTTAAGCCAGGATCTAAACCTGCCGAAGGAAGTGAAGATCAGGCAGGAGCTTAAACATGGCTATGAGTAAAGTTATTGCTGCGTGCTTAATGTTGGCTTCACAGACGTACAGTGTGCCACCAGCTGTTATGGTTGGAATTTATGAAGTGGAAGGCGGCAAGCCAGGGCAAGCCGTAGGGCCAAATAAGAATGGATCTTACGATTTAGGTCCAATGCAAATTAATACACTCTGGATACCCGAGCTTGCTCAAAAATGGGGTGTTAGTGAAAAAACGGCCTATGGGTATGTGAAAAATGATCCATGTACAAACATGAGTGTCGCGGCGTGGATATTGCGTTCTCACATGAATGAAACGCGCAGTTTATCTAAGGCTATAGCGCATTATCATTCGCGCACACCGCGCATTGGCTATGCTTATCAAGGCCGTGTTATTAACGCGATGCGTCGCAACGGTTTGATTAAAGAGGCCAGAACTCGCTAAAATAGATATAAGCGTAAGAAATAAGGGGCAAAATCAATATAAATCACCCGTGAGTAACTTTGTGGGTCTGTCTTGTTATGCTGAGGCAGAAAATATAATGTTATGAGTGATATAAATTGCGGTTCATTGCATAAATCAAGTATAAGGTTGGGTATGAATTCTATTGTAAAAAAAATCAGTACCTTTGCAGTTCTCGGCACAAGCGTTTTAGCCGCTGCATGCTCTGGAAGTGTATTCTCTCCAACACCTCGTGAGCCTCAAGTTGTCTCATCTCCAGATAAGGTGTCGTTAATGTTAGCGGAAGCAGCGGATAAAGCTTCAAATGCTTTAGAGGCCTTAGCTGCTGTGGAACAAGAAAGATCGCCAGCAGTCGCTGTGCAGCCAATACATAATGCGCCGCCTGAGCTTCGTCGTGCGATTACACTGACATGGGTTGGTCCAGCTGATCAAATTACTAAGTTATTAGCTGACCGTGCGAGTTATACATTTTTGGCTATTGGTAATGCGCCACCTGTTCCGTTAGTTGTGAACGTAGACGTACAAAACCGACCAGTGGTAGAAGTCTTGCGTGATTTGGGACTTCAGCTCGGAGGTCGTGCTGATATTAAAGTGGATGCAACGCGTCAGGTTGTTGAATTACACTACGCGCCAGTGACAGGTTTAGGAGGCTAATGATGCCCCGTCTGTTTTTTCTATTCTTGATATTGCTTACAGTCGCTATGCCATCATCGGTATTCGCGCAATTTTCAAGCTTGGAAAATAATCCAAAACCTATGGAACTGAGCGAACTGCAAAACATTAAAAAAGAAAACCGCTTCGTTGCAGAAAATGTGATGCCTTTAGATATTCGTTTTGACGCTGTTAAAGAAGCGGCGCTTTCTTACGGTGCCCGTGGTGGTTTAGCATGGCGCACTTATCATATACGTAAAGAGTTAGAACAGCGCTCTCGCTATCTTGATAAAGTTTTTGATTTTCGCCAGCTTCTTATTCCTGCGGCATCGGGTTTATTGATTGAACCTCCGATTATTTCAGAGGCACAAGATGCAATGCTCATTGAAAGTAATGGTTTAAACGCTGCGGTTGCTGATCGCGTTTTTAATATTGGCCGTAATTCCCGCATAGTCAGCGCTCCTAGAACATGGCGTGTTTATCTTGAGCGTCAGTGGGGAGAGGTGTCTATGCCGCCGGATATTTTACGACCTGCAACCAAGGAAGAGCGTGAGATATGGGTATCTCTTGTTAAGAAAGGTTGGAATAAGGGTGTAGAACAAGCCGATGAAATTTTTCAAGCTGATTTGAATAAATTAGTTGCAGATTACCAAGGTATGATCCGATATAAAACGCTTCTTGTTCAGGGGATGGTTTCTCCACCAATGGCGCTACAAGTTGATCGTGGTGTAACTGGCGGCGGTAAGGAAATGCGTGTTGGTGATCGCGCCGTTACTATTACTGGATTACCTGAACTTCAGCCAAGGTATGAGACATGGCAGCCCGCAAACCGGTAAGTCTTCTAAAAGGGAAAGATCAGATCGGCGGTACGTGGCCTGAAGAGCCATCCCGCTTTACTGACTCGCACGTTGACGAATTTTTGCTTTGGTGTGTTAAAAAGAACTCATCCGACATTACAATTCAAACGGATAGACCCGCTTATAACGAAATTTATGGAACGCTTTATCCATCAACATTCCGTCCTGTGGATGCGGGTGATATGAATGTTTTTCTTACTAAAATTTATGGTCCTGAGGCGACCGCTCGCCTAGCATCTGGTGACGATTTGGATATTTCTTATGAAATACGTCCTGATCGTTATACACGTATTCGTTTTCGCGTGAATATTACGGCTATTTTATCGCGTGGTCGCGATTCTGCACAAATCACTATGCGTGTTCTACCGAGTGAACCTCCGACGATGGATGATCTGAACATTGAGAAAGATATTGTTGATTCATGGAACCCGCGCCAAGGCATGGTGATCGTGACTGGTCCTACGGGATCTGGTAAATCGACACTGCTTTCTGCAGGTATTCGTAAACTTATGGAGCAGCCCCGCGGTTGCGGTAAAGTTGTTTGCTACGAGTCGCCGATTGAATATGTGTACGATGCAATTAAAAGTCCGCGTTCTTTGCTGTCTCAAACGGAAATTCCTCGGCACTTGCCTGATTTTGCGCGCGGTGTTCGTAATGCATTGCGCCGCAAACCGGAAATTATTCTTGTTGGTGAGGCGCGTGATAGAGAAACGATCTCTGCTTCGATTGAAGCGGCACAAACAGGACACACAGTATATACAACAACGCATACAACAGGCGTTGCCGCAACGATACAACGTATGGTGTCAACGTTTGAGCCGAATGAGAGATCAGAGCGTGCCTATGCGTTAATGGAGACTGTACGTCTTATTGTAACGCAAGCTCTCGTGGAAAAAGAGGGTGGTGGGCGTCTTGGTGTGCGTGAATGGATGAAGTTTCCTGATGAAGTACGTGAAAAGCTTCTTGATATGGATTATAGGGAGTGGCCAGCGGAAGTAGGGCGAATGATCCCGTTTTATGGGCAAACAATGAAAGAATCGGCCAGTCAGTTTTTTGATCAAGGCCTTATCGATCGCCGTATTTACTTGATGTTATCGTCAAGTACTGGCGGTGAAGGGTAAAAATAAGGTATAGTAAAGTATGTCGACTGCTTTAGATGATACCGCTGATGCAAAAGCCAATGCCCATTGGCGAAACTCGATGCTTCCTGCTCGTTTCTTCGCATTTGATGCGCGTGCCGGCATCGCGTTTTTCATACTTTTAATCTACGCACGCTGGATTACGCTGTTTTTAACCGTGGTCAGTACGCTTCTTTTTTGGATTTTAGAAAAAAGAGGACTTACCTTTCCATCAGCTATTCGCGCTTTTCGATCTTGGTTAGTGGGTCAGAACAGACCAGCCTGGATAAAATTGCGTCACCGTAAAATGGTTGATTACGGTTAAAGAGCATTTGATCATTCTTGCTAATCACTTCTATAATGTTATAGTTCACTCATTATTCCATAATAGAGATTAAGAATATGCGGTTTTCATTGGCTACAATTGTTGTTTTGGGTGTTATGGCGTTGCCTCATACGCAAGCTATCGCTGGGTTTGAGTTTATGGCTCCAAAAGCGCCGGTTAAAGAGCAAGTACCTGTTCAAACACCAACGATTTCATCGGTCATGTCACCGTCTATTGTTCCGCCGCCAGCGCCAGTTATGAATCAGCCTTTGGCGCCAGCACCTGTTGCGAGTGCGCAGCAGCGATTGACTATCAATCCTTATCCAATGCGCGTTGGCGAACGCCAATATAATATGGCTGATGTATCATCAGGATCTGTTAATCGCGCTATGGTAGAAGAATCAGGATTAGTTACTCCGATGCCATTGGGACCAAATATGCGTACTGGTGCACAGCCAGAGATGGTACGACCAGCATCCAAACCAAAACAAAAAATGGCGTATGCTTCTTCTACAGAAATGGTTCCTATGCCTGGCGTTAGCGCCGCTCCTGTTCAAAGACAGGCGTTACCGACACCTGCTATGTATCCTGATGCGGTCGGTTTTGGTAAAGAAATCCCGCTTTCTATTGCTCTTATGCAGATTGTTCCAGAAGGTTTTGAAACCAATCTGTCTTCAGACGATCTTGAAAATAAAATTGTTTCTTGGGAAGGCGGTAAGCCCTGGAATCAGGTGCTGAACGATGTTTTAAGACCGCTTGGTTATGACGCATCGATTCAAGGGAAGAAAGTTATGATCTCCCCATATCTAAGCGGTTAGATTTTTTCCTATTTTATAAAAAGTTCGCTAATGTGAGGTCTGATATAAGAGCCGTCACTTGGAATGATGTTTCCAAGCTTAATTGCACTTGTTGAATTTCGGCAACAGCTTGCGTTACATCAACGTCTTCTACATCACTGATAATGGTCTTAAACGCATCGATCTGTAGTCTATGATCTTCTTTAACCAGATTTGTTTGTTGTTCAACAAGAGCAAGTTTGAATTCTTCTTGCTCTAATTTGTCCACGCCTCCAACAAGAGTTTGCAATACATCCTGGACAACAGCATAGAAGTTATCTTGTTTTTCTGCAGATGGAAACGGAGGTGTGTCATCTGCTGGTCTTGTTGCTGTAGGGTCATTTAATGCGCCAGGTGAGTTCTCAGGAGATGGTATTGATCTCAAAACACCTAAAGCGATTATGATATCTTGCATTCCTTCTGTGTTTGCTAAAACAGTATAATCGAAATCTGAATTTTCATCGACGCGAACACGAACATCACCTGTTGTACCGCTTACAAGGGCATTCGAGTATCCGAGAATATTTTCATTTGTTGCGTGATATGCATCAATAAATTCTTGCGTTGTGATCGTCCCATCACCCCAATCACCTATAAATCCTTCAGCTACGAGAGGAGGGTTTGTAATGTCACTATTATCCGGAACATATTCACCTAAGAAAGAATCGAATAAACCTTTGTCATCTATCGGTTTAACGCTTGAGTCGGAGCCAGCGAAAAGGTAACGCTCACCATCTTTTACGTTCATAGCATCGATAACAAAATCATAAACATCATCCGCCAAGCGTTGAATGACCTCAAAGTCAGGAAAATCACCTGCTTGAACAGCAACAGTTAAAGATTGAACCATTGTATTTGTTTGAGCCTGCACTTCTTGAATTGAGTTAGACATTAACTGAATTCGGCGATGCGAATTAGTGATGTTATTTGAATACTGCTCTAATTGATTAACCGACGTACGGGCACGCTGCGATCGTAAAATATCACTTCCTAAGCCTGAAAACTGTTGTGTTTTCTTTCCTGTCGCAATTTGTGTCGATAACGTATCGAGGGTCTTTTGCTGATCTTTAATGCGTGATATTTGATCAAGCGCTTGTCCTAGGTTTGAGATATTTGTCATTTTAATTTTCTCCTAAAATTCATCGCTTATCGGAAAGCATTCAATAGTTCTTGCATCATTTCATCGGCTGCTGTGATAGCTCTTGCAGATGCCGCGTATGCTGTTTGCACCACGATCAGATGGGATAGTTCTTCGTCAATATTAACGCCGAACATATCTGTATAATCACGCTGGATAATATCACGTAGCGTTCCTTCGCTTTCAAATCCAGCTGCCGCGCCGTTATAATCTTGAGATGTTTTATTAACGATCTTCTGTGCATAATCGATCAGGTTCGTTGCTGAAAATATACCTGTAGATACTGCTGCATCAGGGCCAAGGTTAGAGTTCCTGAAGTTTACAAACACTCCTGAGCCATTCACTGTTTCGGATTGATAAGCAATATCTGTAATTGGTGCATTCTCTACTGTTGTAATACCATCATCTGTAAAACTTCCGAAAATGGCACTAACGACATTGATTGTATTATTTAGTGCTGGTGGCTGTAGTTGAGGATTGCCAGCTAAAGCAGGGTCAGCTTGGAATCCGCTGCTGATAATTGATATATCTCCACCGTAGAAAGGTCCGCCGTTTGTATCATCTATACCTGGGCGCAGGGTAAGGTTTCCTGTTAGTGCGTCAAAATCAACATGAAGTCCTGGTACACCTGTTTGTGTCGCAGCATCCCACTCTAGTTTGTCTATTAATTCTACAACGGTATCGCCAGGTTCTATTGTCACCGTAACAGGGTCGTTGTTACCTACCTGAACTGTAAAAGATGGATCTTCGGTTACAAATGTACCTTCAGACAAACCAAGAGCGTTTAGAGCATCTGCGCCCATGGCACCCGCAAAGCCGGTTGCATTAAATTCGATGTTCCCTGTGCTTTCCATGACCAGTTGGCCGTAGGTGTTTGTCGTTGCAAAACCTTGCGCTGTT
This sequence comes from Alphaproteobacteria bacterium, assembly GCA_013215815.1. Classification (GTDB taxonomy): domain Bacteria; phylum Pseudomonadota; class Alphaproteobacteria; order Micavibrionales; family Micavibrionaceae. The sequence continues at coordinate 31,144 of JABSQP010000006.1, forward strand.
GTAAAACCAGCCAATATTAATTGATCATTGATAGCAGATGTTATTTGATCCAATGCGTTATTGATGACGCCGCCTGCAGGAATTGTCGGCTGTCCTATTGCGTATAGAGGGTTAACGCTAGCGGCGCCCAAATCAATGTTAACAGTAGCAGGACCAAAGCCAACGCCCCTGGCTTCCTCAAATGTCATTTCAAACTGAGCATTTGCGGGCCAAGCTGGGAAGAACGATTCTAAAGATGTAAAGAGATCTGTATCCGTTGCCGCTACTCCATCATCGATTTCCGTGAAGGATGAGAAGTCCAATCCACCAATGACACGGTTTTGTGATTGAAACCCTAACCATTCTTGTAAATCTGTTGCAGGCCCGACTATGTTTAAATCAATAGTACCAACAGCTTCCTGGTACTCTGTATTACCAAAAGCAAATTCTAAAACACGTCTGATAACTTGGTTATCTCCACTTGGCATAGTTTGCTCTGAATTATATGTGCCCATTTGCAATAGAGATAGGTCGTTTACAATTCTGTTATTGACCTGAATTACATTTGAAAAACCGACATAATCAACGGCGGTTGGTGGAATTGTTGTTGGATCCGGTGGTGTATTTGTCGGGATATTACCGCTTTGATCTGTAAAGAGCCTTAAACCTTGCTGATCCATGCGGTTAGCAAGTTGAAATGCGAGTTCATCTAATTGAGCGTGGTATGACGGTAAAATATCATCACGAAGTTCTACAAGACCTCCCAGACGGCCGCCTAAACGACGTTGAGTGATATCAGTTTGGGTTGTGTTATTGTTTGTTGTGTAGTTTAGAAAAATACCTGTAATAGCATCATCATAGTACTGGTCTGCTGACACTGGCTGAGAATCGTATGAAAGAGTGTGAGGTTCTTCTGTTGCAAGCTCTAGCCCCTCCACAGTTTGTACAACCATGACACCGTCTGAGCGTAAGAAGAAACTAATATCAATGAGCTCTGAAAGCTCTTTAATTTTCTCATCGCGCTGGTCTTCCTGAGGCGCTGTTGATCGGTCAAAGCGCTCTGATCCACGAATATCAGTATTAAGTGCCGCAATTTGTTCTAGAAGGGAGTTAATTTCTAATATCGTAGAATCAATATCACCAACCGTGTCGTTTCGAAGTTGATTTAGGTAATCATATGTATCGTTAAACTTGTCAGCAACACGTTCAGCTTGATTAAGGGTGAGTTGTAATTGTGTTGAGTCATCAGGAATATCCGATAGTGCAGTAAAAGCATCTCTTAAATCCGCAATCTGTGCAGCTAGATTGAACTCACTGTCCGGCGTTCCGTAAAAGTTTTGAATTTGCTGTAAGTATTGAGTTTGTATTTCGTATGAGCTTGTGGCACTGACCTGTGTCCAAAGGTCACGGGCTAAATCAAGGTCAACATTGCGAATAATAGTGTCTGTTCGCACGCCAACAGGTGTACCAGTTTGCCTGATAACTTCGGATGCTTGCGGTAAAATTTGCCGACTATAGCCAGGCGTTGTAGCGTTTGAGATGTTATTTGAGATAACACTCAGCTGTTGTTGCGCCGCTCTTAATCCTGATATCGCATTGTTAAGTGCTTGATATGCCATGTTTTTTCCTATTCTTTTTCAAAAAATGACTAGGGAAAACAATCCCCTAAATCATTTCTTTCAAGGAATAGGCTGCAAGCAGGATGCCAGAATGAATTTTAACTTTTATGGCGTAAGAGGGCGGCCTTCGAGCACAGGAACACCTATTGAATTATTAATTTCATTACCCAGTTTCTCTTGTTTTTCTCGTAACTTGAGTTCCAGGATCATTGAAATAAGCATTTCTCTGCGCATGAGCGCTTCGTGTATGTCTCTATCCTGCATGAGCTTAATGGCATTCATTGCCGCTCTTATTCGGCGAATATTTGCAGGTTTATCATACAAATTGGTTACGAATTCAGGGTTTTGATATATTTTCTTCGTTAGAATCTCCATCTGAGCGTAATAACTCGGATTCTCACCTAAAAACTCTAGCATTTCATCATCACCCATTCCCATTTCACGCATGAGCGCTCTGAGGAATGGTGCTGTTGTTTCTGCACCGGATCCACCTGCTGGTGTCTTTGGCCCTGCCGTTTTCATCGCTATTAAATGCGCAAAACTATTATGTGCAATGCTGCGCATAGCCATCAGTGAACGCGCATCCTGATATGGCATCATGAATTTTTCTAACGTTGTTTTTGCACGTCCTGTTGTCGGTAGTGCGTCATGCATGAAGATGTAATTCAAGAATGCAAATAGATTTGTTTCTGTTTTTTCTTCTCTGATTTCAGCAGGTGTTGAGCTGCCTGCTGCTGTTAAATCAATATCAAGCGTAAGAGGCGTATCAATTAATCTGGTGAAATCAATATCCATATTTTGCTGATCGTCATCGCCACTCGTTGAATCACAGAGTAATGAATTGTTTTCTGCATTATCTTCAATACTACAAAATGTTTCGATGTATTGTTTTAATCGAGAGCGCCTATCTGTTGTATTTCCTTCTTGTGTTAATCCTTCTCCGCCAGCAAGACCGCGCGCCATTAGTTTTTCTGTGATTGCGGTCTCTGTTAATTTTGCACGTGTTTCCGCGTTTAACAGATCACGTGAAAATGTACCGATTTCACACATTTGCTCGCTTGGGTGATAGTCTTTGTGTGCTCTTGCATATTTCTGTTGAAGAAGTCTTTGGGTTTCTAATTGGTGTTTAGCATCAAAAAGTTTACCAATTGCAAACACTTGCTGTGTCATGACGGCCGTTAGCTGGTTCGCCATTAATTGTAGACCGCCGACCCAGTAATATAACAAGAATTCATCAGGGTTGCCGCGTGCTGGTGGTGGTACGACCCCTTGCCATCCGTCTGTAAATGTTCCAGGCTGAATTGTTCCACCTGATGTGTTGTAGCTTTGAGGTGTACAATCCGTATCTGGAACAGGGAATCCTCCATGAGCACAAACATAGTACAAACGGCTGGTACCATGTCGTGCTGGATCGTTTGGTGACCCATCATCTACGTCTCTGCCTGTTAATAGGGTGTTACAAATTCCTCCAGCGCCACCTAAATGAGCACCGCCGAGAATACCAGACCATGTCACTGGACAGCTACAGCTTGGCCCAGTGCATTGTCCTACCTGCTGTCCTGAAGGGATTGGGTTTCCGCTGTTTGTGTATTTATAGCCTGTGACTTGTTCGCCGCTCGCGATCATTTCCTCGATCCTTGCAAGACAGTTGGTATTGTTACGGATAGTAACAAGATTTCTCATGGTAAATTCATCCATCATGGCTTCTTGTAATGCGTTACATTGTGGTAAGCCGCTAGCAAGCCCTACGCCATCAATGCCTGCTGGTTTACATTCGGATGGTCCGTTTTGGTATGATGACAGGCCCTCTGCTGTACTAGGCATAAATTGATACAGGCCTGTGGCACCAATACCGTTTACAAGGGTGTGGTCACCACCAGCATTTTCAGTACTAACTATTGAGGCTTTATATTGTGTTAGATCGCATGTTTGTGCCCATGCCGTTGAAGAAAGCGTTAGCATCATTAAGACAAGGAGGGTTTTATACATTATTACCCTCCTCTTTTCCATTTGGTGTGTGGCATATAGCCTGCTTACCTTCGCTCATAAAAATGCAAAGTGATGGCATAGTTTTGATTTTAGATGTAGTGATTTTCCCGGACCAATCCGCTGATACTTCTAAATTTCTTTGTCCTTGTTTATTAGACCAACTAATTTTTTCTTTGGGGCTTAGCCCTCTAATTTCGGCATAGGCCAATTGATCTTTTTTGCTCACATGTACATATACGTCGACATATTTGTTTGACTGCCTTGCGATTGTGTAATGTGTTGTATATTCGTTTGAAGATGCTTCTAATTGTCGTTTTTCTATTGTGTCAGCCTTATTAAAACCCGTGAATACATCTGCGGCTGGGAGCAAGGCTGTCGTTGCTTTTCTTGTATCGTTATGTGACCACAGCGCACTAATTGCTACTATGATAACAGTAGCAATCAAAAGAGCGCTTATGTGATTAATCTTCCTCATTAATATCCCAGTGGCCTCAATACTTCACGAATGACAGGCGTTTCGGCCGTCGCAGTTGATCTTAAGTTTTGATAACGTTCTTGCAATTGTTCTAATTCTGTTTCAAGCCAAATTGACTGTGACATCTCCATCCTTAGTAGGCTGTCATACATATCGCGTTTTTGCATAAGAGATATTGCCTGCATAGCTACGTCTTTTCGGTCAATATTTGCAGGCTTATCATATAAGTCAGTAAAAAATTTTGGGTTTTGATAAAGTTTTTTCGTGAGTAGCTCCATTTGTGCGTAGTAGCTCGGCCTATCTCCTAAAAGCTCTTGTGCTTGTGCAGGCTCAATGCCGACCTCTTCAAAGAGTGCACGCATATAAGGTTCTACATTATTCTCACCTTGTGATTTCATAGAGGTGAGCGCGTTGTAAGATGCCATTGCGACCTGTCTTTGTGCAGTTAGAGAGCGAGCATCGAGATATAAATACGCTCCTTTCTCAATAATATCGCCATCCTCTGTCGACATGAAATATAGATCGCTAAAATCTGGTATTAATCTATGAGCGTAAAGATTGGATTGTAGCGCCAAGATATCCGCTTCATCGTCTGATGCTTCGCCTACGGTGTGATCTCCATCTCCAGCAGGGGTGAAGTCTACTTGTAGTGTGTAAAGTGAGTCTACGGTTCTAGAGAAGTCTATGTCTTTATTATATCGGGTCGAATCGGAACTGTAACATAGAGCGTCAAAGCCACTGCTGTTACTACCTGGATCACAGTATATTCCTCTAAATTGGGCCCATCGGCTTTCACGATCAGACATAGTGCCGCCTGAAGATATGTTGTCCCCGCTCATTGTCTGTCGTGCGAGAGCAAAAGTTGATAGTGCTAAATCGGAAGTTTTGGCATTCTGATCAGACGCCGCCAATGTTCTTGTGTTTGTTCCAAAAGTACAAACGCCTTCGCTTACTTGATAATCTTTATGTGCCTGTGCCTGAACCTCTTGTAGGAGGCGCTCGGATTCAAGTTGGTGTTTTGCATCAAAGAGCATTCCGATTGAGGCTGTCTGGTGTAGTGCCATCGCCGTCATTTGCTCTGTCATCAATAACATCGCTGGAAGAAGATGAGACTCCCAAACAATGCGTGTTAGCCACTCACGATGGTATATGAACTCATTCGTAATGTGGTCGATGTCGGCGTTTGTTTGGTTTGTTGATGTGCAACCGCAATTACTGGAACATGTGTTGATGTGAGGCGCACATGTTGGCGTACAGCAACAAACACACGGGTGGTCTCCTTGTGCAAGGGCACCCTTGCTACCTACTAAAATTGCTGCTGAGGTGACTAAAAAGCATAACGATAGAATGAAGAAAAAGTTTCTAATCATCTCTCTCTCCTTCCTGTATTTCTGAGTGCTTGGTTCAGGTTGTTGACAACAAAATCTTGCTCTTCGGTAAGTGCTGTTTCCAGCATAGTAGCAATAATTGCTTCACTTCTAAGTAAGCTTCTATAGATATCACGTTTTTGCATGAGTTCTGCTGCCTGAAGTGAAACATCTTTACGAACAACGTTTGCAGGCTTGTCCATAAGTTCCGCGTAGAAGTTTGGGTTTTGATATAATTTTTTGGTGAGCACTTCCATTTGCGCATAATAAGATGGATGATCTCCTAGGTAATTTTCAATTTGAACATTACTCATAGATGTTCCGCCCAATTCTTCCATGATGGCGTAAAGGAATGGTTCTGACTGATCATCACCTTTTGACTTCAATGCGCCAATCCTTGCTATCGAGTTGATAGCGACACTACGTTTGGCCATTAAGGCGCGTTGAGCGAGAATTGCTTCATATCCCTCGATACTCAGTTCTGAATTATCCTCACTCACCAATTTATTCTGTGTAATCTTTGGAAATGTTTCATGAGAAAACAGATTGTTCATGAGCGCAAAGAATGATTTTTCGTCATTAGATACAGAGCTGTCCGTTAGGTCTATATCTAATGTCATCGGGCCTGCTACCGTTTTGGTAAAATCAATATCTCTATTAAATAGCAGCCTATCTCCGGCGCTTCCTCGGCATAATAGGTTAAGATTTTCGTTGTTATCATCTTGATCACAAAAGTGGCGAATATAATCAACTAGGCGGCTTGGCTTATCTGATTCATATCCTTTATATGCAAGAGTGCCATTTGATAGCGTTTGGCGGTTGATAGCTCGCTGTGAAATAGCTGTTTGTGATACATTAGAAATTCTATTTGAGGATGCTAGGCTACGTATTGCTGTTCCTACATTACAAACACCTTCGCTTGGGTGGTAATCTTTATGAACCTTTGCTGTAAGTGTTTGAAAAATACGCTGGGTTTCTAATTGATGTTTTGCATCGAAAAACATACCGACTGCCGTCACATTTTGCATGCCGAGGGTAGTGATCTCACTTGTCATCAGTTGTAGCGACGCGATAACGCCAGGCAGGTCATTTGGATTTCCATCTCTTAAGAATGTATTGACCATCCAATCTCTGTGATTATTAAACTCTTGAGTGATATGGCCTAATGTCGTCTCGGGATCGCCAACTGTACCAGTTTCGTTTGATGAAACACATGTACAACCTGAGGAGGTAGCGCCTATAAACCCACAACATGAGCTACAAGGGCATGTTGGACAACAGTGTGCGGCATAGGCGGTTCCAGTAGGTGTTATGAAACTGCCGAGGGGCACGAAGAAGATCGCTGATATATAAATACCAATATATAAAGTAAGTTTTCTGATCATCGCGCCACCATGTTTGTTTCTGTTGAAACTGCCGGTGCCGACAGTAAACGCGTTTTAACACGTTCTTGTTCATCATCAAGCATCGTTTCCAAAGTGACAGCCAGAGTAGCTTCACTACGTAGTAAGCTGTCATATATATCACGTTCTTGCATTAAATTGATCGCGCGCAGCATGACGGCTTTTCGGCGCACATTTGTAGGCTTGTCATATAGTTCAGTGTAGAACGTTGGGTTCTGGTAAAGTTTTTTCGTTAGTACTTCCATTTGCGCATGGTAAGAAGGCGCTTCTCCAAGTATGAATTCAACTTCCTCGTTAGGGACACCCATTTCTGTTACAACGCGTTTCAGGAATGGCGCTGCTTCGTCACTTCCGCTTGTCTTGCTTGCGACGATTGCAGAGAAATTGTTCATAGCCACGCTTCTTTTCGCAACGACGGATCTGAAATTCATATAATCATATGCTTCTTCCCTGGGTTTACCCTCACCATCAGCAAGACGCCTTGAAGCAAAATTGGGAAGGACGTTATGGGCATATAAGTTGGCGGAAAGAGCAAAGATATCCTCTTCTTGCGCTGTCATGTCTGTGCCAGTTTGTGTGACATCCATATCAATTGTAAGAGGTGCAGAAAAAGTTTTGTTGTAGTTTATGTCTTTGTTCAACCTTTCAGGTTCAGGTGATCCTGTGCGGCATAGGTATCGTAGGCCATTCGAATTGTTTGATTGATCACAATATGTCTGTACAAATTGCGCTAGTCTCGCGCCTTTATCAGATAGTACTGAAGTTGATACCGTGTTTAGGCCAAGGACGTTTCTAGAAACTTGTCTATTTGCAATTGCGATGTGCGCTGTATCGGTTTTTCTTTCAGATGATGCAAGAGACCTTATGTTTGTGCCAACCTCACAAATACCTTCACTTGGCGTATAATCTTTGTATGCATCGCCGGAAAGTTTTTGCAATAATCTTTGTGTTTCTAATTGATGTTTTGCGTCAAAGAAAGAGCCGATCGCGTTCGTCTGTTGTGTGGCTACTGCTGAAAACTGAACACTCATCATTGTAAGCGCTGGAAGAATATGATCTCTCCAAAATATATCAATAAGCCACTGTCTATGTGCCTCGAATTCATCTGTAACGTGTGTACGAATTCTATTGTGATTACTACGGATTGTTCCTTCACATTGGCTGCCTGTACACGAGAAGCTACAAGAAGCTGTGCGTCCTCGAGGTGTCATTGGTCCTCTGTTTTGAGTTCCACACGGGCCACCACATATGCCAGGATCTCCTGTACTGACAGGAGTAAGGGCAATCGTTAACCCTATAGCATTTGTTAGAGCCTCTGTTATTGAGGCTTCTCCGCCAAGAGCACTTACTAATGATGGCGGTAAAGCAGAAACAACTTGGCTAATACCGGATGATACCAAATTTTGTAAGGCTTCCGTGCCGCCTACAAGTTCAGCTATTTGAGTGATTTGCTGGATGGCAGCTTGTGATCCGAAGTTCGATATCAGATCTTCAAGTTCTCTAACGACTTCAATGCTATCAATAATATCTGAGATTTCCGATATGTCTGTAATATCACCTAGATCTGGAAGTTCTGAAAGAGCTTCTGCAATGCCAGCACTAATTTGCCCATTTGTTAGGCTATCTAAAACATCAGCAGCACTTTCAAAGTCAAGGTTTTGGATCGCTTCAAAGTTGTCTATGATGGTTTGTGCTTCACCTAAGTCAATGCCTGCTCTCGTGGCTAAATCTTGAGCTGCGTTACCTGCGTTAATTTCACCAGTCGCAAGCTGCTGCAGCATATTGGCGTTTGCAGAGCCAAACTGAATTTGAACAGGCGGTGTCTGCGCTAGGGTTAAAGTAGGCATAGCGTAACTGAATGTAATTAATAATCCAGCAAGTATTGCGGTGTGCTTTTTCATCATCGCTCCACCCCATCACTATCAACATCAATCAATTTTGCAGAAACTCTTCGGTGTTCTTTTTGAAGTAGTGTTTCTAAAAGCGTGGCAAGCGCGGCCTCACTTCTTATTAAGCTGTCGAATGTATCGCGATCTTGCATTAACCCAATGGCTTGTAAAACCGCTCCTTTTCTTTCGACGTTTGCAGGCTTGTCATACAAGTCTGCATAAAATTCAGGGTTTTGATATATGTGTTTTGTCAAAATTTCCATTTGCGCAAAATAACTAGGCTCATTTCCTATTAAGCTTTGTAGTTCGGAGCGTCGTACACCCAGGTCTTCCATTATGCGATAAAGATAAGGTCTTGAACCTGTTTCTCCATTTGCTTTTAATGCAATTATTGCATGAATTGAATTTTGAGCGACGCTCCTTTTTGCAGCGATAGAGCGCAAGTCCAGGTAATTATTAGCTACTGCCGTTGGTGTGTTGTTTCCATCAGCAAGAAGTCTTTCTGCGATCACTGGTAATGTGTCATGTGCCATCAAATTTGTTGTTAAGGCCATAACATCAATTTCATCTGGCGTTGTTGATGTATCGGATAAATCTAAATCGAGCGTTAAGGCATTTTCGATTGTTTGTGTGTAGTTTACATCTTTGTTTCTTCGTTCAGGCGTCGATGTTGTCCCTTCGCAAAAACGATCAAAACCATTTCCGTTATCTGCTGGATCGCAATGATATTCAATAAAGCTTTTTATTCGGCTTTCTTTATCTGATTGTAGGCCGCTTGCTGAAATCCCCTCAGCACCAGAAAGTTGTCTTTGCATTCCTCTGGAGGCTAGAGCGCGGTGTGTTAAATCAGATTTTCTTTCGGAAGAAGCCAAAGAGCGCATGTTTGTCCCAAATGTACAAACGCCTTCACTAGGGTGATAGTCTTTGTGCGCTTCGGCTGTTAGGATTTGGAACAGTCTTTGTGTTTCTAGTTGGTGCTTGGCATCAAAAAACATTCCGACCGCAGCAACTTGCTGCATAGCTGCTGCGGTTAGTTGATTTGCCATGAGTTGCCATGCAGGCAAGACATTTTGTTTGAACATGTCATTAACGAACCAGAAACGATAGGCGTTAAACTCATTGGTTACATGTGCGCGAATACGTTGATGGTTGATTTGAATAGGGCGCTGACATTGACAACAGTTATGACCGCCATCATCTCCTGGTGGAGTGCTTCCACCGCTTGATGTTGTTCCTGAACCGCCTGCTGCGGCATTAATGGCATCTGCGACAGCTTGTTCTCCTCCTAATGCTTGTACGATACCCGGGGCAACATCATTAAGGATCCCTGCTATAGCTTGTGCACCTGCCTGAGTGGCTAGTTGTCTTATAGCTTCTGGTCCGCCTAGCAACCCAGTTATATTTTCCACGAAGTCGGTGATTTCACCCAAGTTCATACTTTGTAGGAGTTGATCAATATCAGTCGTAACTCCTAAATTTTGCATGATTCTCTCAATGCTCAGTAAGTCTTCAATTTCTCCTAGATTAATATTCTCTGACAATTCCTGTAATATTTGTTCGCTTATATTGCCTTGTAAGAATTCACCTAAAAGATCGCCAGCCGTTTCGATGTCCGATATGCGGGTTAAATTATCGACTACTTCTTGTGCGTCACTGATACCGCTATTGGATAGTACTTGCGCTGCACTATCGGTAGATAGGCGTCCTTCACGTATATCGGTGATGAATTGTTGCGGAGAGAGTTGCTGAGCCTGAGCTTTATTAGCGGTGAATATAGATAGATTTACGAGCAAGCAAAGGGACAAAAGACACAATTTAAGTGTTTTTGTTGTCATAAGATACAAATTTTGGGGTTTGACCCTTTTCATCTGCGTTATTATGCCCCGAAGATTTAGAAAACTAAATCCCTGATTTGTTTCGTTTATTCACCAAATTTAATAATATCACAGTTTAATGGGAAAAAGCACATAACGAGAGCCTTCTTTATGATATTTTTCTCTTGTTTTTGTTGGGGGAAATATTTTCTTATGTGCTTAAAGTGGTTTTTCGTTATTTTTTTTGATACATACTGTAAAAAAGAAGTAAATTAAACAATATGGCTGATTCTTCACAAAATAATTTTTCTGATCAAGAAACCCGTCCTATAGCGCGCGCACCGCAAAAAGGTAAGCCGCAAAAGGCAACCCAGCGTGTTGCCGATGAGGCGGACACAAGCGGTCTTGGTCAAGTTATCCTTAGAAACGAGTTCTATAGAGACGGATATCGTCTGGCTTTGCGTGTTGCAGTGGTTCAGAGTTTCGTTATTCTTGGTCTTATTGGGGCAATGTTCTTTGTTATCAATGTACACCAACCGGAAAACAGGTATTTCGCGACAACAGAGGATGGTCGTTTGATACCGATGGTTCCTTTGTCTCAGCCTAATTTAAGCCGCCCTGCTTTATTATCTTGGGTGACACAAGCTGCGACTGAGGTAATGACGTTTGGTTTCAATGATTATCGTCGTCGCTTACAGGAATCTTCCAGGCACTTTACAGGGCCTGGGTGGCAAAGTTTTACAAAGGCGCTTCAGTCTTCTAAGACGATTGCCAATGTTGAACAAAACAATCAGGTGATCACTGCAACACCGCGCGGTGCCCCGATTATGAAATCTGAGGGCGTTGTAAACGGTCAGTATCAATGGATTGTTGAAATTCCTATGGTTGTGTCATATGAATCTGGAGGGCAAAGCCGTAAAGAGAATATGATCATGACAATTGTTATTGTTCGTGTGTCACGTCTAGAAAGCCCGAACGGCGTAGGGATCGCTCAATGGGTGGCGCAGTCTGGTTAGGAAAATATGTATAAGTTATTATTAACAACATCTGTATTGCTCTCTTTGGGAGGTGCTGCTCTTGCGCAAGAGGTAACGGCGCCATCTAATTCTGCATTAGAGGCGTATCAGGCGAACTCGCCTGTTGATATTGTGTCTCAAGATGATGCGTTGCCACAAGTTGATGGTATCAGGACTGATATGCAGCCTTTGGATGTGCCAGATGTTCCGGCCGATGTTGTGATCGATATGGATCCGGCTATGAAATCGCAGGAGCAAATTGAAGCTGAAATCCGTCAAGAGGCCTTTGACGCGGTTATTACAGGCCTTTTTCCTTTGCAGCCTGACCAAATTCAAGAATTGTTGCGTCATTATGATATGACTGAGGAGGCTGTGAATTCTCCGGTTGCAGGTATGCCGACACCAGAAATCAGTGTTCAAACAGTATCGTTAGATCCAGGGGCTACGCCTTTGACTATACGTACGTCACCTGGACACATCACGACAATTAATCTACTGGATGTAACTGGCGCCCCATGGCCCATTCAAGATGTTAGTTGGGCTGGTGATTTTGAGGTTGTTGAGCCCGAAGAGGGTGGCCATATCATACGTATTACGCCGATGGAGAAGTTTGCGTACGGAAACATGGCTGTACGCCTTTTGACATTAAAGACACCAGTGACGATTTCTCTTCGTACTGATCAGACAGCTGTTCATTATCGTGTTGATGCGCGTGTGCCTGAGTACGGACCTTTTGCTGAAACGCCTATCATTGAAGGTGTTGAGGACTTGAAAGCAGGGAATCCTCTAATTACATCTGTTCTTGATGGGGCTCCACCTCAAGGTGCTCAAAAGCTTAAAGTGTCCGGTGCAGATGGACGTACATCAGCGTACTCTTTAGCGGGTAAAACATATGTAAGAACACCGCTAACGCTATTGTCTCCTGGATGGGATAGTTCGGTTTCATCTGCTGATGGTATGAATGTTTATTCTTTAAATAGTACGCCGGTTCTTCTGCTATCAGATAATGGCCGCTTTATCCGTGCACATCTCTCACAAGAAGAGGACTTGTTTGATGAGTAATAATGAAGACGATTTTGATACCGAGGATTTTGATCTAGGTGATTTCGATGATGATGGCTTCGGCGATCTTCAAAATGAAAATACCTTGGCCGATCTTTGGAAAAATAATCCAATCGTTAAAGTTGTCGTGATTGGTGTCGGCGCCTTGTTGCTTGTTGGCGGTATCATGTTTGTCGGTAGCGATAAGGAAGATATAGCGCCATCACGTGTTTCAGGGGGGTCAACTGTTAGTGATCTGCCTGGAAACAGTGAGAATTCTCCTGCTATGAGAGAGGCCTTGCAAGAAGAGAATGTAAGACGTGCAGAGGAAGCAATTAGAACTGGTAGTAGTACCATTCCTATGCCTGTCGATCCTTTGCAGGATACTTTACCTATTGTTTTGGAAGATCCTGAAGAGCCAGATCCGCTGGAAAGATGGCGTGTTATGCAACAAGAGCGCTTACGTAATGAGCAAGTCTCATCTGGTCCTGTTGAGGTTGCTCCTGTTGAAGTAGACACGAGGACGCCTGCAGTTAATGCTTTGTCCGAGGCTATGGCGTCGCAAATGACTGCGATTTTGAACAATCAGGGAATTCCTTCTATTCAGGTGAAAAATGTGTCCCCTGAAGATTATCTTCAAAAGCTTGAAGAAGCTGAGAGACAAAAGCAACAAGAAGCTTTGGAGGCACTTCAGCATGGGCAAACAGCTGATGCGAGTGCGGCGGCTTTGGATGAAGCGACGATTTTGATTCCAGCTGGAACAATTGAATATGCACAAATGCTGACGGAGGCGAACACAGATGCGCCTGGACCTATATTGGCGCAAGTTGCTTCTGGACCGTTGCGCGGTGCAAGGCTCATAGGTAGCTTTGATGTTCAAGAGAATTACTTAACATTGAAATTTTCAACGGTCGTGCTTGATGGCGTAAGTTACAGTGTTGATGCGGTTGCTGTTGATCCTAAAACTACTTTGCCTGGTGTTGCGACTGAAGTGGATAAACGTTACTTTAGACGCGTTATTTTACCAACTGCAGCGGCCTTTATTGAAGGTTTAACAGAGGCTATATCAGAATCAGGATCAACAACGGTCACAATTCAAGGTGAAACTGTTTCCGAAGAGCAAGAAGATCTGGATAGTGATCAAGAGGTTGCATCTGGTATCGCTGAAGCAGGTGAAGAAATAGGTGAAATTCTTGATGAAATGGCTGAACAAACTAAGACTCTTATTCGTGTCGAGGTTGGCACACCTATTGGTATTTTGTTTGTAGAGCCTGTTTTTGATCAACCCGTAACAGCACCTACTTCAAACGAATCGTAAGGTTGATGGTAATGCAAGACGACCAAGATAACTCCTTAGACATGGACGATGATCTGGCCTTTGATGATCTGGGCGATGATCTGGATTTTGACGACGATTTTGGTCTCGAAGATGATGAGTCACTTTTGGATGATCTACCTGATGAGCTGTTAGGTGAAACTGAAGGACAGAGTGCAGAAACACCAGCGCCGGTAAGCTCAGATAAAAAAGGCCTGCCTTTAAGCTTTAATACAATTGTTATCGGCGGCGCTGTCATTTTGGGTATTGGCGTTTTTGCATTTCAGGTCATGGGAAGCAAGCAGAAGCAAACAACTGCTCAAGAGCAGAGATTTGTATCTAGCCTAGGCTTGAAGGGTGCAACTGAAACAATTGTTTCGCAAGATGAAGCTGAGGGTACGCAACCGACCTCTACTACGTCTGCTACTGATGTTACTCAATCTGAAGGAGGGTTCTTGAATGATATGGAGCCTGATTTTCCTGAGGAAGCGCTTGTTGATATTAGCGAGCCAGAGGCACTGCCTATGCCAACACCTATTGTAGAAGAGGCTCCTCCTGCGGCGGTTCAGGATCGTGCTTCCATTACCGACAGTCTTGAGTTTTTAACTGAAATTGAAGTTGAAAATGATATTCCCAAAAACCCCGTTTCTGAAGTGGTAGAGGTCATGGATGATCAGATTGTTGATGTGGTTGCTCAACAAGATTCAATATTAACTAATAATCAGAAGCAACCCGATGCTGTGCAAGAAAGCGTTCTCAATCGTATTGATGATAAATTAGGCACATTTGAAGAACGCTTTGAAGAGTTGGATCAAAAAATTACAGCGATCGAAGAGGGGTCTAATCAGCGTGTTGCAGTTTTGGAAGATGCGGTTAGCGGCCTGGAAAAGAAAGTAGGCTCGATTAAAAGTGCGGAAAGAAGGCCTGTTCGCAATACGTCACCAGCACAGACATCGAAAATCAATAAGCCAAAATCATCTTCTGCTCAGTGGGAACTGAAGGCAGCGCAACCTGGTAAAGCTTGGATATCTCAAAAAGGTAAATCAAATATTCAACCGGTTTTGGTTGGTGATAAGGTCGCTGGTGTTGGGCGTATTCAGTCTATACAAATGTCTGGAAGTAAGTGGGTAATCACTGGATCGGAAGGGAAAATAACGCAATAATTTTGCCTATTTAGCCAAATAAGGCAAAAATGTGTCAATAATAAGCAAAAAAAGTAAGTCTAAAAAATGTTTAATAACAGGGTTTTATAATTTTTTTTGATTTTTAGCGGTATAAATTTGCCTTATTTCGCCTTTTTATGGTCTAATATAAATATAAGCAAATTATAGATGCTTTGAGTGGTTGGAGAGCCGCAGACGATCAAATTTTTTTGAGATTGAAACTAAAGGAGAAAATTATGTTTAAGTATATTCACAAGAAGAGCCTAAATGTTAGTGCTATTGCTGTTCTTGCAATGGTGAGTGGCGCTGAAGACGCTTTGGCTCAGAACGACTTTACAGCGATTAGTACAAACATTGAAGAATCTATCTCTGGTCTTCCGGGAATGATTTCAGGTGTTTCTTACATGCTAGGTATTCTTTTGGGTGTTCTTGGTATTTTGAAAATCAAGGATCACGTTGAGAACCCATCACAAACACCACTACAGCACGGTGCTATTCGTTTGATGGCTGGTGGCGGTCTGTTTGCCCTACCAATCGTATTCGAAGCGATGCAGACATCTATTGATAACGAAGCAACAGCTGGCGTAGCTCCAGAGCAGTTGAACGCTGTATCTTTCGGAGTAGCTCCGTAAGCTAAGATGAATTCTATACCAATTATATTGGGCATCGCTGGCCAGAGCGGTGCCCAAACTTCTGTAGAGAAGTCGCCTCTCACACCGGATATTAAGCAGCAGGTGTTAGAGAGAGACAATCATACTTGCCAGTTTTGCGGCTTCCATTCAAAAAAATATCAAGACGTACATCAGATAGATCATGATCCATCCAATGTGAAAATGGATAACTTGGTGACATCTTGCATTTTTTGTCATCAATGTTTTGATTTGGAGAAAACAGCTCAAATGCGTTCAGGTGTGCTTGTCTGGCTTCCTGAGATTGAGCAAACTCAACTGAGCCATATAGCGCGCTCTATATATGTTGCGCGCATTTCTCAAGGCTCTATGGCGGATACGGCCAAAAAGGCTTTGGAAATCATTATGGCGCGCCGCGAAGAAGCAAAAAATCGTGTGCAAACAGACGATCCTTTTGTTCTTGCTCATGTGATGAGGGATTTTTTGGGTCCCAAGCACTATTCGATGCGCGATGAAAAGCTGAAAGGGCTCCGTTTGTTCCCGCTTGATCGCCGCATTATCAAAGAGCAGGATTTAGAGTTTAACCAATTTCCTCAAATTTTGGCGTATTGGCGTTCCAAAGACGGTCCTTTTGGTGGAAAGGTGCCGTCTCAATGGAAGAATTTTTATGCCGAATTAAAGCAGGCGGCCTAGTTTTTTCATAAAAAATAAAATCTGATCTATGTATTTGATCATTCATAATTTTTCTCTGGTTTGTCGTTAATGTATAATAGCATTATGGGACAAAACCGCTTAGAATCACTGCAATGAAGTTTTTGGATAAAATACTCGCACCATTTCAGGTTGCTCTAAAACAATCGTTAGAAACATTTATTCGCCTAGAAACAGCGGATAATGAAACAACGATGGTGTCTTCTGATGGTTCTTTAATCACTTACGTAAAAGTTGACGGTAGTCGCCAAATTATTGGGGATGAAGAATATAAGAACCTCATTGAAGGAGCGACCTTAAAAATTGGAGCGCGATTCGATAGGCAAGGCCACGCAATGCAAGTCTATTTCGTACGCGATCCTGGGCGTATCAAGACTCATTTAGAGAAGGCCGTAAAGCCGGCGCGTGCAACGGCTAGAGATACAGGGCTTGAAGTTGAAGATGTATTTGAAGAGCGTGTAAGGCACTTATCACGTTTTCTATCATATGAAGAATGCTACTTTGTGTTGTGGACGCGCCCTTCTATTTTGACAAAAAATGAATATAAGCGTGCTGCTAAAGAGGCACAGCAGAAAAAATGGGTAAAAGCTGGCCAATCTCAGTACCCACATGCAGCGATTGACGCTCTGCGTACGCGACACAAAAGTTTTGTTGCAGCAATGATTTCTTCTCTCGACGAACTAGGTGTGCGCGGTGATGTTATGCCCGTTCAGGATGCGTTGCGTGCTGTAAAAAACAACATGTATCCGTCTAGATCACATGAAGAATGGCAGGCATCTATGCCTGGGTATAAGATATCTCCTCGTGCGCCGACAAATAAAACGGATATGTCAGAAGTTCTTTGGCCGTCTTTGCGTCAACAGCTTGCACTTGCTGATGCGCGCGTGATTAATGAATCAATCGTCCGTATTGGCGATCAATATTGGGCTGGCGCGGACATTACGCTAGCTCCTATGGATCCGAGTCCTTTTACGATGCTTTTAAATCGTTTGTTCGAAGCAGGTGTTCCATACAGAATTTCATTCTTAATTGAAGGTGGTGGCGCATCCAGCACGCAGTTGCAATCATTTGCAGCAACACTTTTGGGCGTTACAAATGCTCAAAATAAGCAAATTAAATACTCATTAGAAGGTCTTCAAAGGCTTGCACGTAAAGAGCCCGTTGTTCGCTTGCGTGTTTCGGTCGCAACTTGGGCGCCGGCGGATAATCTAAAGCTCATTCAAGATCGTTTATCCAACCTTATTCAAGCTGTTGAGAGTTGGGGGTATTGTCAGGTTAGTGAATTTTCAGGTGATCCGCTTGATTCAGTTATGTCTTCGGCAATGGGTATACATTGTGCAGGAACGGCGCCAGCCGCTGTTGCCCCTATGTATGAAGTGATGAAGCTTATGCCGTGGCAGCGACCGTCTTCTCCTTTTGAATCAGGTTCAATGTTATTTAGAACCCCAGATGGGAAAGTGTGGCCATATCAAACAGGAACGAACTTAACGACAACGTGGTTCGATTTGATGTTTGCTCAACCTGGTGCAGGTAAGTCTGTGCTATTAAACTCGATGAATATCGCTTGTTGTTTAAGCCCTGGAATTACAAAGCTTCCGTACATTGCCATTATTGATATTGGCCCGTCATCTGCGGGTATGATCTCAATGATTAAGGAAGCTTTGCCTGAAGAACGACAACATGAAGCAGCGCATTATCGCCTTCGCATGAGTCATGAATATGCTGTGAACCCGTTTGATACGCAGCTTGGCTGTCGCCAACCACTTTTGGATGAACGCAGTTATTTGATTGAGCTTTTGACACTGCTTTGTACGCCGCCTGGTCATGATACACCTTATGATGGTATTCAACAGCTCGCTGGTCTTGTGATTGATGAAATGTATCGTTGGCGTGATGATTCTGCAGCGAATTCGGAGCCACGTGGTTATTTGCCGCGCCTTGATAATGAAGTTGATGATGCTATTCGCCGTCATAATATCCACCTTCCTGCTGATCCTTACTGGTGGGATGTTGTTGATCGTTTGTTTGAAGCAGGTGAAGTGGATGTAGCTATTAGAGCGCAGCGCCATGCTTCTCCAACGCTATCAGATACAATTACGGCATCACGACGCCCTCAGATTCGATCTCTTTTAGAGCAAACAAGCGTCGGAAACACGGCAGAGAATGTAATTAACGCATTTGAACGTATGGTTACCTCAGCAATTAGAGAGTTTCCTATTCTTTCTGGTGTTACGCAGTTTGATACATCACGTGCACGTATTTGTGCACTCGACTTGATGGACGTATCGCCCCAAGGTGATGATACAGCAGATCGTCAAACATCGATTATGTACATGTTGGCGCGTCACATTCTTGTCAGTAAATGGTGGGTTGGTCCTGAAATGATACAGAATATTCCTGAGAAGTTCAGGATGTATCATGAAACACGCTTGCAAGACATTATCGAGACACCAAAGCGTCTTTGTTACGATGAATTCCACAGAACGAGCCGTTCTCACTCTGTGCGTGCACAGGTTATCAGAGATGTTCGTGAGGGACGTAAACGCGGTGTTCAAATCGCTCTAGCATCACAGCTTTTGGACGACTTTGATGATGATATGGTTGATTTGGCGACAGGTGTCTGGGTTCTTGGTGCGGCTGTATCTGATCAGGCAGTTGATAATATTCGTGAACGTTTTGGTCTTTCTGATACGGCGCGCAATGTCATACGTTATAAATTGACGGGTCCGAAAGCTGGTGGAGCGCCTGTGCTTCTTGTTCTTGGTACGACAGAAGGGCGTTACGAGCAGCATCTTTTAAATACGTTGGGCCCAATTGAGCTCTGGGCGTTGTCTACTTCATCTGAAGATGTTGCTATTCGTACACGCTTATATGAGCAATTGGGTGCTAGTCGTGCGCGACGTATTTTGGCAGCAAACTTCCCGGGTGGAAGCGCCCGCGGCGAGATAAAGAGAAGAGTTTTAGCTTTGTCAGAAAAAGGCGATACACGTGCTGCAGCTCTTAATCAGGTTATTGAATCGATTGTTGCTGAGTTGGTCGAAGCTGGGCAGCAATCTTTAAATAAAGTTTCTGTTAGCGAGTAGAGCTTCATGGCTGAAAGCAAAATAAACATTAATGAGAAGATTGAGCAGTTAAAAGCCTTTGCCGCGACAACAAATGGCTTGATCACTTTGACTGTTGGTTTTGTCGTTATTGTCGGCTGTATGTTTTTTATTCAGTCAATGATGCCGAAGAAAGGTAATATTATATATGGGCTTTGTGGTTCTTTCTTAGAACAACAAATGACTTTTCCTCATACGATAGAGCATACTTACGTTGAAATGTATCGCCGTGCGGTTCGTATATATTACAAAAACTTTGATGCATATGGGCAACAGAATTTCTCTTATATTGAATGTTCATTCGTGCAGCATCCTCAAAAAGGTGTGCAGATGGATAATGTTATTTTTAAGAGCCCAGTGAAGGATATTACTGAGAAGTATTATGACGATGAAAGAAAGCGAAGCTTTTATCGTGTGAAGTTACACAAAATTGATTTGTTTAATACATCTGGTTCTCCACGCGCTATAATGGCCGGAGATCCTGACCTAACATTGCCTGAACCAAAGGCAATGTTTTAAGGTTTTATTTTTCGCCCATGGCTTGTTTCATAAAAAAGTTTTTAGTGGGTTTTATTTTTGAAACAGCACGTAAACCAAAACTTCTTAATATTTTTAGTGAGCGGCTGTTACTGGAACACACCTGATTTAAGGTATCTGTCATAGCAATCATTCGTGTATTATCAGGGCGCCTTGTTGTTTCATAGGCTTTTAGTGTCTCGGAATCATTTAATGATTTGCCTTTGTTGTGCGCATCAATAAGTATATCCGATAAGCAATCAATATCTCGTAAGCCTAAATTGAGGCCTTGTCCTGCTATGGGGTGAATTCCATGAGCTGCATCACCGACCAGTGCAGTGTTTTGAGAGAAATAGCTATGAGCGTGAGAGAATGTGAGAGGATAGCAAAATCTGTCAGAAATGGCTTTCACCTTTCCGTAGCTATTTGCGAAACGTGCGTTAAGGGCATGATTAAACGTTTCTTCATCATAGGATAAGATTGGTGTTTTAGTGCCTTTTTCTTCTGTCCAAACGATATAGGAGCGATATTTCCCTTTTTTATGCGCCTTCATAGGCAAAATAGCGAAAGGCCCTTCTGAATAAAAGTGTTCAACCGCTTTGTTCTGGTGATCATGCTCGTGTTCGACAGTGCAGATAATGGCGTTTTGATCATATGACCAGTTTCGAGTTGAAATACCTGCATCGCCTCTTACAAAAGACCTCCTGCCATCTGCGCCGATGACCAGATCTGTATCAATTATTTGTCCATTGTCACATGTGATAATGGCGCGTTCGTCTTCGTGGTTGATTCTTGTGACTTTTGTTTCAGATAAAAGCGTGACGTTTTTTATCTTTTTTATTTTTTGATATAATTCTTTTCTCAGGTGTGAATTTTCAACTACCCAACCGAAAGCATCTTCTTGGGTTTCTGTATCTAGGAAGGATAAGAATATAGGGGAGCGAGAACCATCCAAGACATCAATATGCTTAATAGGGCATGCTTCTTTTTGTAATTTTTCCCACACACCAGTACGCTTTAGGATTTTTGATGAACCATGGGAAATAACAGTTGTTCGTTTGTCTGTCGGAGTATTGAAGTCTTTTGGATTTTCACTATCAATACAAACAACATCAAGACCTGAGAGGCCGAGTATGATGCTAAGGCTAAGGCCAGTATGTCCGCCGCCAACAACGGTTATAGGATGATCTAATCGCTTCATTATGGAAGGAAGATTACTGGTAGCGCGTATGTTTTACAAGCTTAGTGTTTTTAGGATTAACTAAATACGATACCGTAACTTGTTAGCCCTAGTGTTGTTTGGACAACGTTGATTAACGGCCCTAAATTTACTGCTAGAGCCCCGCCTAGTATGTGTGTAAGACCTGCCATCATTGATGCTTGGCCACTACCCTCAGCAACAGATCTGACGATGAAAATACCGCGCATGATGCTGATAAGCCCCAGGACAAGAACAAATTTGATGATTGCTGAAATAACCGTGTGAGCATTCGCAAGGGCAGTTCCTGAAAGTCCACCGGCACCTGTTCCGTATTGTAATGTTGCAATCGTTTCAACTTGCGAGTCTAGGAATAATGATGTTGTGAAAGCTGACACCATTGGTGAGAATGAAATCAGCATTCCACCTGCAACAAAAGTCATGATTGTTCCGATGCCGCCTGGGCCACGTGCGCCTTCTTGAGAGGATTTTAACAAGCGGCTGATGCCGATAAATACAAGTATAAATCCTGCAACTAATCCAAACCAGTTAATGATGGTTGTCATTGGAACGAATGCATCAGCCATTAGGCGACCAAGCATCACATCTAGTCCACCAGCACCACCAGCAGCAATAGTTTCATTAAAGCCAGTGTTGGTATAATCTGTAATTCCGCCTCGTACACTGTTGTATACGGCACTCACTACAGTTGGTAATGAGAATAAGCCACCTGCAACAAGCATCTTTGAGAATGGGTCCCATGCTGGTACTTGCTGAGGGTTGATCACGTGTTCTTGGAACTTCATGATTGCCCAGCCACCGATAACAGTTCCGAAGAAATACGCTATCATTGTTAAGAAGAATGGGAATGCACTTGTACTTTGGAATACGTTACAGATAAGCGCGCCCAGTGTACCGCTTGCTGTACAGCCTGCAGATGACACGCCTGGTGTTACATCGAAGAATCCACCAACACCGCTCACAGCATGATACATAGACGCCAAGATCATTGGCAGAGCAAATAGAGCACCACCAACAAGCAGTCTGATGACACCTTCTCTTAGAGGTGTTCTCTCATCTTCAACATGCTCTTTGATTTTGAAAAGACCAGAAACACCGAGTACCAAGCCAAGAAGGTATGCGAGGTTTGAGACAAATAATGGCAGACCACTAATTGAACCTAGAAGGTTATGTAGTATCTGATTAGCATTATTCGTTGATGTTGCCGCGCTTGCGTCAATAATCGAGTTAGTGACGATCATGCCGCCCGTAAATAATTCTATGATTCCATATAAGCGGAAGTTCGGCGTAATTGATTCGGCCATCGCATTATAAATGGCAGGAATTGAGAACAATGCACCTGCGATCAACAAGCGAACTACGCCTGTTCTTAGCGGTGCTTTGTTGGCATCTTCAACATGCTCTTTAATTTTAAGTATGGCAGAAGTACCAACTATAAGTCCTGATAGATAGACGATGGCACTTACTAGTCTTGGAACATCACTTAGCGAAGCGATAATATTGACAAAAATCGTGTTAATCGTGTCAAAACCCGTAATAGCGGAAATGATGCTGAATACACCAGAAACGCCAGAAAGCGTGTCCATTGCAGGGTCGAAACTTGCATTTGTAGGGTCTATAGTGTTTGCCATTGTGTTTAACACGAATGGGATTGTGATAAATGCACCACCAGCTAACGCACTAATAATAGGCGTGCGCATTGGAACATTATTGGGATTTTCTACATGCTCTTTTGTTTTTATGACTGCTCTTGCGCCTAAGAGTAGTCCTAATAGATAAGAGACCCCAGAGACCATTCCAGGTAATTCATTTACAGATGTGATGATATTATCTACGACAGCATTAAAGCCAAGCTGAGCGGCCGCAGGATCACTACCAAGCAGCAATAGAGCTGCGGTAGTCGAAAAAATAGCAAAGAATTTTGAAAAATCTATTTGTTTCATCTGCGTTAAACCTACGTATACATTTACTTTTATGATCTTATTTCATTCTATCACAGCGCGAATGCCGAATAAAAATTTCGCGCCATACCGATACGATATTATGGCGCGAAAATGTTAAAAAACTATTTAAAATCAATGTTTTATAAATATTAAAAAAATCTATGAAACAGGCGCATCAACCTTCACAGGGAGGTCGGCTGCAATAGGTTCATCATCAAGCATTTCAATCATACCACCCGGCTGTACTGAAAAGTTAGCGATAAACAGTGCGTTTGAATAGTAAACAACCGCATCACACATTCTATTACCTTTATCATCAGTGCTTTCGAATGATGCAGGGCGAATCGTGCCTTCGATGACCATTTTTGTCTTATCATCCAGCTCTTTAGGCACATAAGTGTCTTGCATGCTTTCTGCGATAAGAAATGGTCCTTCTTCGCCACGGACAAAGAAACAGAAAAAACGCAAGTATTCCAATACGTTATCATCTGTAATCTTCACTGGTGCTTTCGCATTAACCTCATGGATTGGTGGGGATGTACCATTTAACCAGTACAGGTTACCTTGATCCGTTAAGTAGTAAATAAACAGATTTCTGGGTGTCCATGCAGGGTCTTTGACGCGGATCAGAGCAACCTGATCATAAAATGGCAAAGGGCGCCAGCCAACTGATGTTGTTGCTGGATTGACGCTGTACTTATCGCCAATTGGGTTAATTTGCTCTAAGAAACCCGCTAATTCTTCCCCTTGAACAGGGTTCCACTTGTCATCCATATACATTGATTGATTATCCTTTTGGGACCAAATTTTAGTAAAAAATACTATATCACATATTTTTCTAGTCGTTAAATACCTGATTTTCAAGCCATAAGGCCTATTTTGATTACTTTAGGCCTCATATTATTAATATTTCAATAATATGGATAATTTTGGCTATTTTAATACTTTTTAGAAATTGACAGATAGACAACGGCTGTGTATAACCCCTTTTCAATTGGATAAATATTAGGAATTTAGCGGAGTTCGCGATGAAACGCACATACCAACCAAGTAACCTAGTTCGTAAGCGCCGTCATGGTTTTAGATCACGTATGGCGACAAAGAATGGCCGCCGCGTCCTATCTGCGCGCCGTGCAAAAGGTCGTAAGCGTCTTAGCGCTTAATTAAAGTTTTTATAGAGAGGCTGATTTGTACTCTCTTTCATCTTGTTTATATAAAAAGGCTGTAATAGCCTTTTTTTATGTCTGAAACTCAGGAAAATAAGAGTATGGTCGACAGCCTTAAAAAAAGAGCTGATTTTTTGCATGTTCAAGCTGAGGGACAGAAATGGGTTTCTAAAAGCGCTATTGTGCAAATTTGTCCGAATGAAGACCTAGGCCAGCGTTTTGGTCTCGTTGTCACGAAGAAACTTCACAAGTTGGCGGTTGACCGCAATCGTGTAAAGCGCCGCCTGCGAGCTGTTTTAAGTGAAATATTACCTAAGCATGTGAGCGATAATATAGATGTTGTTGTGATCGCGCGCTCTGAAACTATCTCAAAGCCTCATGAGGGTCTGAAGAAAGATTTGCTTTGGTGTTTGAAACGCCTAAATGCGTTGAAGGATTAAACCATGAGGCATTTATTCATACTGCTCATCAAGGGGTATAGCTGGCTTGTATCGCCTTTATTTGCGCAAAGCTGCAGATTTCACCCCTCTTGCTCTGCTTATGCAATGCAGGCTGTCGAGCAACACGGTGTTCTTAAGGGCTCATGGATGGCCGTAAAACGTATTGGACGCTGTCATCCTTGGTATAAGGGTGAGCTTATTGATCCTGTTCCCTCTTGTTGCTCTCAAGGTCATTGCAAGAAAGAGCGCTAAAGGGTATAAACGCCCGAATTCAATAGTAAATAAACGGCGGAGCAGACCCCAATGCAACAAAACGACAAAATGCATCCTGAAGATATGCGCAACCTTATTATATTTGGTGTGCTATCCATTTTGTTATGGCTTTCATACGATCATTTTATCTTGAAGCCAAAAATTGAGAAAATGAAAGCAGCGCAAATTGTTGCTGAACAGCAATCAAAGCAAAACTTTCAAAATGATGATTTGATGGAATTGCCGCGTGGCGATGTTTTGGCTGAAGGTAAGCGTCTGGACATTAGAAGTGATGCAGTATCCGGTTCTATCAATCTTACAGGGGCGCGTTTTGATGATTTACATTTAAACAATTACTTCAACACAACAGAGCGTAAACAAAATAAGGTGATGCTTTCACCAACAAAGACAGCGCATCCACGCTATGTTGAGTATGGTTGGGTGTCTCAGGGGGATAGCGTTAAAACGCCGAATAAAGATTCTATTTGGAAAAGCAGCGGAGTTTTATCGCCACAAAGTGATGTAACTCTGACTTGGAATAATGGTCAAGGTATTACATTCAAGCGTACTATCGCGATGAACGAGGATTTTGGTTTTACAGTCAATCAGAGTGTTCAAAACAATAGCAGCAAGACAGTTACTTTGTTCCCATACGCTCTTGTTACGCAGCGTGGTTTACCTGAGGGCTTTGAAGGTCGCTGGGTTGTCCATGAAGGGCCAATTAGTTACGTCGGCGGCGAGCTATACGATCCTGATTATAAAAAACTCAAAAAAGAGCCAAAGCATACTGCAAAAGCAAATGAAGGTTGGGTTGGTCTAGTTGACAAATACTGGTTAACAGCTCTTGTCCCGGCGGAAAAAGAAGAAACAACGTTCCGCATAAACAATATCGCATCGACAATTGTGGATGTGAAAAACCGTTACCAAATTGATTTGATGGGACAAGGTCGTACAATTAAATCGGGTGAGGGTGCTGAGTTTAAAACAAACCTTTTTGTTGGTGCGAAGAAATTAGATTTACTTGAGAAGTATGAGAAAGAGTGGAACGTAAAGCACTTTGATCTCGCGGTTGATTTTGGATTGTTTTATTTTCTAACGCGTCCGTTCTTTGCAGCGATTAACTTCTTTTATGGTCTCGTTGGCAATTTTGGTGTTGCTATTATTATCTTCACTGTTTGTTTGCGTATCCTTGTGTTTCCGCTGGCAAACACATCGTTCCGTTCATTCGCGCGCGTGAAAGAAATTGGACCGCAAATGCAAGAGCTGCGTGAGAAATATGCTGATGACAAGCAGGCGATGCAGCAAGAACTTGTGAAGCTTTATCAAAAAGAAAAAGTGAATCCAATGGCAGGATGTTTGCCTATCTTAATTCAGATTCCAATTTTCTTTTCTCTTTTTAAAGTGTTGTCGAACACAATTGAAATGCGTCATGCGCCTTTCTTTGGTTGGATTCAAGATTTGTCTGCGCCAGATCCGACAACGGTTTTCAACCTATTTGGTCTTATTCCAATTAGTATGCCGAGCTTCCTCATTATTGGTGCGTGGCCGTGTTTAATGTTGGTTACTATGATTATTCAACGTCAGCTTTCACCGCCGCCGCCAGATAAGATGCAGGCACGAATGATTGCGTTGATGCCATGGATCATGACATTCATTTTGGCGAAATTTGCGGCCGGTCTTGTGATTTACTGGACGTTCAACAACTTACTATCTGTTATTCAGCAATATATCATTATGCGTTCTATGGGTGTTGAGGTTCACTTCTTTGAGAAGTTGAAAAAGAAAGATGAATCAGACAATAAAACGGTTGAAAAATCTTCCATTGAAGAAAAGAAAGAAGCGTTAAAGCAAGAGCTTCTTGAGAAAAAAGAAGAGAAACCGAAAACAGTGTCTAAGCCAAAACCACGCCGTAAAGCGAAGAAAAAATAATGAGTGATGATGCACCAGAATTTACGGGTGAACAATTGGAAGAAGCGCGTAAGCTTTTTGCAGGTTCATGTGATTTTGTTCTGGGCGTGGCTGGGTTAGAACAGCTTCCTGCGGCTGATCGTGCGGAAGTCGCGTTTGCCGGGCGATCAAATGTGGGAAAGTCATCTCTTATTAATACGCTGACTAATCGTAAAGACTTGGCGCGTACGTCGAATACACCGGGTCGCACGCAGCAGCTTAATTTCTATGATCTAAGCGGACAGATTTATCTCGTTGATATGCCGGGATACGGTTATGCGAAGGTCTCAAAAACGCAGCGTGACGAATGGAATAAGCTTATTTTCTCTTATTTACAGGGGCGCCCTAATTTACGCCGTGTGTTTATCTTGGTGGATTCACGTCATGGACTTAAGGATACGGATGAAGAGCTGATGACTATGCTCGATAAGGCAGCTGTGACGTATCAAATCGTTTTGACAAAGTGTGATAAGGGTAAAAAATTAGACATGCTGAAAGACAGCATTAAAGCACACCTTAAAAAGCATCCTGCGGCTTATCCGGAGATTGTAGCGACAAGCTCAGTGAAGAAATTGGGGATTGAAGAATTTCGCGCAATAATCACTGCGCAGCAAGGATAGTGTAAAAAGTCCATCTATCTGAAAAACTATTTTGAACACATAAATTTGTATACCCAACGCAGGTGGCACATTCTGTTGAAGTAAAGTCATTTGTAAAGATGACAAAGTGGTTAGCCATATCTGCTACTGAAGGCAATGTAGGTGAACCAGTGAGAATTTCATTGATTTTGTTACAAACTTTTTCTTCGACCCCATAAGCTGAAAGAATAGCATCTGTTTGTGTGCTTAATGTCCATTCCACATTTATTTTACCCGTATACCACTCATGCGTGTATGTAAAAGTTGTTTCTTGAAAAGGTGGGTATGATGGGTTTTGATAATTCAATCCACCGCCTTGAGGGTGGTAAACTTTGTGAATGTGTGGTGCTGTATTAAATGCACTGCTTGTAGGATTAACAAAGTTGAGCTGATCAATTGTGGTGCCAGTCATAATCATTTGATCAACAACATTTTTGGCGGCGGCGGCATATTCCATGAGTTCCGTGGCATAAAACTCAACTAATTCGTCATCAATATCTTGTCCATCGGATTGACTGTTTTGGGACGAAAGTGTTGCCGTTAAAACACCGAAAAGAGCGATGGCAACAAGCACGTACACCATGGCGTTTCCACCTATACGCCCGCGTTCTTTCTTCTTAAATCCCTTGAAAACCGCTGAAATCAATTGCCTTCTCCCATAAAAACCGTCTATTCTTTATTTTATCATGAATCAGGAAATTATTTTAGGCAATATTACTCTCGACCCCGTATCGCTGGCTATCGGCGGCGGTAGCATATTCATTTTGGCACTTATTACCTTTTTATGGCGGAGTGCGCGTATAAAAGCGGATTATCAAAGCCTAAATACCTCTCTTGATGCGCAAGATGATATAATTGAGAAGCTTGAGGTGGAGAAAAAGGCCATAGAAGAGAAATTCTCTCATACACAGCAAGAACTCGTGCGCGCGCAAACAGAGAAAGAAGCGTTCTCAAAACAGATCGCACAAAACCGTGAAGATCTTGAAAAGATGGAAAAGAAGTTCGAAGTTCAGTTTGAAAATCTGGCACACAAGATCTTTGATGAAAAAACAACGAAATTTAAGTCGCAATCTCAGGAAAGTTTGAACGAGCTGCTTAATCCGCTGCGTGACAAGCTTAACGACTTTCATAAGAAAGTGGATGATTCATTTGGTCAGCAAGCAAAAGAGCAATTTGCCTTAAAAGAGCAAATTAAAATGATCGTTGATGTGAATGAGAAGATGACATTGCAGGCTGAAGGTCTTGCCAATGCGCTTAAAGGTGATAGTAAAACACAAGGGGATTGGGGTGAGATCGTTCTTGAAAAGATCTTGGAAGATTCAGGCCTGCGTAAGGGTGTTGATTACATCGTGCAAGGAACAGGCCTTGGATTAAAGCATGCCGAAACGGGTAAAACGCAAAAGCCGGATGTGATTATTAACTTGCCCGAAAACAAACACGTTATTCTGGATTCTAAAGTATCTCTGACACACTACGAACGCCTTCATGCAGAGCAAGACGCTGATGCACAAGAAACACATTTGCAGCAGTTTTTGGCATCGGTGAAACAGCACGTTAAAGATCTTGAAAAGCGTCGCTATCAAGATACCGATCAACTCGGCACACCTGATTTTGTATTGATGTTTATGCCGATTGAAAGTGCGTACATGCTCGCCCTTCAGCAAGATCGTGAGTTGCATCAATTTGCATGGGATAAGGGTGTAGCAATTGTTTGTCCATCAACGTTGTTTTCATCATTGAAGACAATATCTTCTTTATGGCGCTTGGCTGATCAAAACAGAAATGCGCAAGAGATCGCCCAAACAGGTGGCGCTTTATATGATAAGATTGTTGGATTTGTCGGTGATATGGAAGCGTTAGGACGTAACCTGAAAACGCTTGAAAATACGTATGAAGGCGCTATGAATAAGCTTTCCCAAGGTAAGGGGAATATTTTAAAACGCACAGAGGATATGAAAACGCTGGGCGTAAAGACATCCAAATCGCTACCGCAAAATTTAATAGAAGAGAGCGGGGAGGATGAAAGCAATGACAATAGAGCAGCATAAGACCATGGTTGATATTTATAACGTTGTGAAAGTTCCTGATCCGGTTTTAAAACAAACCGCGCAGACAATTGAAAACATTGATCTTGATGTACAAACACAAGTCGAGCGTATGATTGAGACAATGTATGCCGATAAAGGTATTGGCTTAGCCGCCAATCAGGTGAGTATGCTTAACCGTGTTTTTGTGATGGATGTACCGGAAGGTGCTTGGCGTTTTGGTCAAGAAGTGGGCGGCGTTCTAACAATCGAAGCAGGGTATCGTAGTGGTGAACGTGAAGAAGAAGTGAAACGTAACCCTATCGCGATGATTAATCCAAAAATTGTTTGGGAAGCAGAGCAGAACTCCATTTATGAAGAAGGTTGCTTGTCTATTCCGGGGCAATATGCAGACGTTATAAGACCATCTGCTGTCCGCGTTGAATATTTGGATGTAAATGGTGAAAAGCAGGAAGGTTTGTTTGAAGGCCTTGATTCGCACTGCGTACAGCATGAGCTGGATCATTTAAACGGCGTACTATTTATCGATCATATTTCTTCACTCAAGCGCAATATGATTATGAAACGCATGAAAAAGCTTCAAAAAGAAAGCCAAGCGCTTTAAAACCCCTTTATGAGCAAGAAACTTCGTATCGCTTTCATGGGAACGCCCGACTTTTCAGTTGGAGCGCTTAGGGCTTTAATTAATAGCCAGCATGATGTTGTTTGTGTGTATTCACAGCCACCTCGTCCAAAAGGGCGCGGGCAGCAGGTACAAAAATCACCGGTTCATCTTTGCGCCGAAGAAAACGGTATTGAAGTACGCACCCCTCTTAATTTTAAAGACAACGTTGACGTAAGTGCGTTTGCGGATCTTGATTTAGATGTTGCGGTTGTTGCAGCCTATGGCCTTATCTTGCCTGAAAGCATTTTAAATGCGCCGACGCACGGCTGCATTAATATACACGCTTCTCTGCTTCCGCGCTGGCGCGGGGCGGCACCAATACAGCGCGCTATCATGGCAGGTGATACGGAAAGCGGTGTAACCATTATGCAGATGGAAAGGGGCCTTGATACTGGGCCGGAAATTTCAAAAGAATCTGTGGAAATAACATTTGATACAACAGCGCAAAGCCTTAATGACGCGCTTTCTGATCTCGGAGCACAGATGATTGTAAAAGACATCGATAGCTTAGCCGAGCAGGGTACTCTTTCTTCTACTGTGCAGTCAGAAGAAGGCGTGATATATGCTCACATGCTGCGAAAAGAAGAAGGGCGCATTGATTGGAATAAATCAGCAGAAGAGATTGATCGTCAAATCCGCGCCTTAACACCGTGGCCGGGTACCTGGTGTGAAACGCAAGATGGAAAGCGTTTAAAAGTTCTTGAAGCTGTTTTAATAGAGGAAAGCGGCAATAAGCAGGCTGGCACTATTCTTAATGACGGTATGATTAATTGTGGTGAAGGTGTTCTTTCTTTACTGCGGGTGCAACCGGAAAATAAAAAACCAATGGATGTGAAAGCTGCGCTGAATGGCGGGTATCTGCTTGTCGGAGAATGTCTACAATGACCCGCTGGAAAATCACAATAGAATATAACGGTACAAATTATGCAGGTTGGCAACGACAGGATAACGTGCCTTCTATTCAAGGTGAGATTGAAAAGGCCGTTCATAAATTCTGTCAGCAAAAGCTAACTGTTACTGGCGCAAGTCGTACGGATAGCGGTGTACATGCGCAGGGGCAGATCGCGCACTTTGATTTGGACTATGGCGATCGGTCTTTAAGGGGCTTTGATCTTATGAAAGCACTGAATGCGCATTTACGACCGCAACCGATCAGCATTTTGCATGCCGAAGAAGTTGACGAACATTTTCATGCACGTTTTTCTGCTCATGAAAAACTTTATACATACCGCATTATTAATAAGCCGTCTTTTTTAGCGCTGGATCAAAATCGAGCGTGGCTTGTGAAAACAGAACTTGATGTTGCCGCTATGCAAGACGCTGCCGAAGTACTGCGCGGTGAACATGATTTTGCAAGTTTTCGGGCTTCTGAATGTCAGGCGAATACATCTATCCGCTCAGTGAATCGTTTGGAGTTTGAGGAACGTAATATTGATCCATGGGGTGGGCGTGAAATTTTGATGCATGTCGAAGGGCATGCTTTTTTGCATCATATGGTTCGGAATATTGTCGGTACACTCGTTCTTGTTGGTCAAGGTAAGCTGGATAAACAAGGTGTTCAGGATATTCTCGATGCAAAAGACCGCACGCAGGCCGGTATGACAGCGCCATCGGATGGGCTTTACCTTGTCAAAATCGATTATTAGAAAAAGAAATGCCCGTGCATGGAAAAATTGGGGGCAAACCAAGCACGGGCAGGTTAAGGGTCTATCTAAGAGAAATATAATGAAACATATGCATGTCTCACTCTATGGTTTGTAGAGTAGGTGTGAAGTGTTACAAAATTAGTTCAAAAAAATGATTTTTTGATGAAAGTTTGTGACCAAATTAAGTATTTAATTTACGTAATTTTTTATCGTAAAATACGTGTCAGAATATCCGCGTAAATATCGACTAGCCTTACGAGGTCATTGACGCGCAAACACTCATCAATTTGGTGAATTGTCTTATTGGTTAGGCCAAATTCTACGACATCACAATAAGGGGCGATAAAACGTGCATCCGATGTTCCGCCGCTCGTGCTGAGTTTTGGATTTTTATTCGTGTGCTTCTGAACAATGTCATGAACTGTGCTTGTCCATGTCCCCGGTTCTGTAATGAAAGGGTGAGCGCCGCAGCGCGCTTGTAACTCGAAATCTCCTGTAACGCCGCTAATAATTTCATTTAACTTGGCGATCAATGTTTGATCTGTCCACGTTGTATTAAAACGTAAGTTAAATTCAATAATGCCCTGACCTGGAATAACGTTACGTGCTTTGTTGCCGACTTCAAGATTTGTGATTTCAAGATTTGTTGGCGGAAAATGTTCTGTGCCGTCATCAAATTTGAAACTACTTAGTGCAGTTGCAACAGAGGCTAGTTTAGGCATCGGATTATCTGCCATTTCAGGGTACGCCACGTGTCCTTGTTTACCTTTGATAATTGCATCACAACGTAAAGAGCCACGGCGCCCAATTTTTATTTCTTCGCCGAGCTCATGGATGTTGGATGGTTCACCAACAAGACACATATCAGGAATATGGTTGTTATCTTTCATCCATTCTAAAACACGAACGGTCCCATTTTTGGCGTCGCCTTCTTCATCGCCGGTAATGAGCAGGCTTATTGAGCCGTTAAACTCTTTATTGGTTTCTAAGAACTTTGAAATAGCAGTGACAAAAGCGGTGTTTCCACCTTTCATATCGGATGTACCGCGGCCATACATAATGCCGTCATCGATTGTGCCACTAAAAGGGGGGTGCCTCCACTTGGCTTCATCCCCTGTTGGAACAACATCTGTATGACCCGCATAACAAATATGCGGAGAACCTGTTCCCAAACGCGCAAAGAAATTTTTGACAGAATATGAGTCATTGCCCTCGAATGGTAAATCCCATATTTCGAAGCCCATTGCTTTGAGTTCTTTTGTAAGAACACTTTGCGCGCCATTATCATCAGGCGTCACAGAAGCACATTGAATGGATTTTTTGGTGAGTTCTATTACATTAATCATGGATGTATGATTAGCAGATTAGCCAGGAAAGGGAAGGGGTTTTAATTTGTTGGTTGTCTGTTTTGAGGTTTAAAAGAATTTATTATTTTGACCTCAATATTTATGACTTCCTGCCAGTTCCTAAATGTGGGTTTAATCATATGAGTTAAAAAGTTGTGCGCTAGTATATCATCTTCTCCATCAGCATCTATTCTGTCTAAAAGCGGGCTAATGTAGTTATTTCCTTTAGGTAGGTTTTTTAATAGATCACTTGTATGCTCAATATATCGATCAAAATTAAAAGGATCTGCTTTTTCAGGCGATAGAGTAATAGAGCCTTTTTTCAGTGCGACATAGGTTCGAAGTGTTTGAAAAAGCATGCCCATCACAGAATCTAATGGCTCACATACCGGCTTTAATTGCGGATATTTCTTGATGGCTTTACCACTCATATTCTGCTGCTGTTCTACAAAAAAGATAGCCGTTTCTGTAAGAACCTTATCCATGCGTGCGAAGTCATTCTTTTCAAAATGTTCGACGTTTGGCATTGTTTGTAATTTGTTACACCAATCAATCTGTTTAATCGGAAAAGCATAAGGATGTTTTAACCATTGAGCAGCTTGAGAGGCACGATCATTTTCAGCGAATTGCTTTCCGTCTTCATCTTTGCGCGACAATAACTTAACAATCTCGATCGTGTGGAAAATATCTTGTTGGGCTTGTTGATATTCGTCGTCTGTAATTACATCTGCATGATATAAGTTGGTTACCTTCTCCCTTAATATAAAATCAATGAATTTGGGTGATATTTTAAAATCTTCAATAACGTCATGAAGAACAATTGATGCAAAAAGAGCGTCTATTGATCCATAAATATCTGGATCAATCCAATCGTCTCCCATAGTATTTATGAGTGCGTCCATTGTTATAATGTGACTCTCTTCATGCTGTTCACGTGGGGTTTGCGCGTCTTTACGCATAATTTTATCGTGATCATCAATGATAGAGAGATAAAAAGTTAGAGCAATATGGGATAGAGGCAGATTACGGCGTTGAAATATTTCATAGCAGTAGCCGCGAAATGCGTCTCTGTTTTGACGTATTAGCGCTTCTGAAGCAAAGAGTTGAGCTACTTCTGTTTGACCAAAGTTCCTTGGCAAATGCATATCACTAAACCTAATTTACGTAACTTTAAGTTTATAAGGTAATTGTTGTACTAAAATCAACAAAAATATGACAAATAAATTACTGTAAGATAGCAGAAAACCAGTGAAAACAGCGTGTTAACTATTTAATTAATCACGTAGTAACTCGTTCACACCTGTTTTAGAACGTGTTTTTTCATCAACACGCTTCACAATTACCGCGCAGGCAAGGTTAGGTGATTCGGGTGTTTTACCCGGTAAAGTACCTGGAACAACAACGGAATAAGCAGGTACGCGACCCATGAAAATCTCTCCACTTTCACGGTCAACAATCTTTGTTGATGCACCCAAGAAGACACCCATAGAGATAACGGAGCCTTCCTCAACAACAACGCCTTCGGCAACTTCTGAACGGGCGCCGATGAAGACGTTATCTTCGATAATGACAGGGCCAGCTTGTAGCGGTTCTAAAACCCCGCCGATACCTGTTCCACCTGAGATGTGACAGTTTTTACCGATCTGGGCACATGAGCCAACTGTTGCCCATGTATCGATCATTGTACCTTCGTCAACATACGCGCCTAGGTTTACGAAACTTGGCATAAGTACAACACCTTTGGCGATGTATGCAGAGTGACGCACTATTGCATTTGGTACAGCACGAAAGCCTGCTGCTTGAAATTTAGCCGCATCCCAGCCTTCAAATTTTGATGGTACTTTATCCCACCAGCCGCTGTTGCCAGGGCCGCCAGCAATCGTCGTCATGTCGTTTAAGCGGAAAGAGAGTAGAACAGCTTTTTTAAGCCATTGATTAACGTGCCATTCTCCGTCTTTTTTTTCTGCAATACGAACGCTTCCATTATCAAGATCAGCGAGCGCTTTCTCGACAGCATGCCTTACATCACCTTGTGTGCTCGTGTTGATATTGTCACGGTCTTCCCATGCTTGATTGATAATGTTTTCCATTGTTCTCTCTTAATAAAAGTTACTTTGTTTTTCGGATGTGGTCATCTTTATAGAGTTTTGAGATAATTTCAAAGATAAAAGCGGTGCTCCAGCCAAAAAGAATGAAGCCATTTGCAGATTCAAAAGAGCTAAGGAGTCGCCATTTTTCATCTAAGAAGACATCACCAAAGCCAACGGTTGTAAAAGCGCTGGTTGAGAAATAAAGTGCTGATTCCAAATTTGGCAGTATATGGGGTTCTAAATATAAGAATAGAATGGCCCAGAGCCAGATTTGCACGACATGTGTAAGAAATACTCCCAGAACTGTTGTGACCATGAGTGGTATTTCCCAATATTTTTTGAAATGCTGAAAAGAGACTGGTCCGAGCTTCTCTAATAAAGCTACCAAACGATCGAGAGCAACAGCATGGATCACAACTGTTAATCCAATCATAAAGCATCCAATAAGGAGTTGAGTCATCATCATATCGATGACAATGTGCCCTAGGCTCTTTGTCGACGCAATTGGTAAAATTATGAAATGTGAAATTATCTGGAATAGCCTGTCTTTGGATGAATGGAACGAGCGTTTCCAAAAGTTAGAACGTTCTAACTTTCTACAGTCGTACGTGTACGCATTAGGTGCTTCACGTTTTTATAGGCAAAAAGTGCGATGGGGGCTTGTTCTAATTGATGGTAAAGAAGCGGCTTTGTTGCAGCTTTTTGAAGCAAGTTTTCTTTTTAATGTGGTTCATGGCGTTATTCTTGATCGTGGTCCCTTATGGTTCAAGGGGTACGGTTCTGCGCCGCATTTACAGAGCTTTATATCAGAGTTTCAAAAACTCTTTCCTAAAAGATTAGGCCGAAAACATAGAATGCTGCTTGAGGTTGAGGATGGTCATGCTGCACAGGCGTTGATCAAGCAGACGGGGTGGAAAAACAATCCAAACCGGAGTCCTTATGAGACATATTGGCTTAATTTAGATCAAGAGCTTGACGCTTTGCGTAAAAATTTGGA
This sequence comes from Alphaproteobacteria bacterium, assembly GCA_013215815.1. Taxonomy (GTDB): domain Bacteria; phylum Pseudomonadota; class Alphaproteobacteria; order Micavibrionales; family Micavibrionaceae. The sequence goes on from JABSQP010000006.1 coordinate 67,564, forward strand.
CGGAAAGTGGCGGAATGCACTTGTAAAGGCAGAAAAGCAAAACGTTCAAATTGAATGGGACGATAAGGGCGCTTACTTACCTTGGTTGATCAAGCATTATACACTTGATAAAGAACGCCGTGGTTATGGCGGAATATCACCACAATTTTTGGATATTTTAGCCCCTTTTTTAATAGATCATAAAAATATTGTTATTGGCAGGGTTACCGCTGATGGTGAAATTATGGCCAGCGTTTTGTTTGTGTTGCATGGACAAAGTGCCACATATCAAATTGGCGTGACAACGGACGAAGGACGCACAGTGAATGCGCATCATTTACTTCTCTGGCAGGGGGTAAATGTGTTAAAAGATAAAGGAATTAAATCGTTTGATTTAGGAGGCATAAACGATGAAGACGCAAGCAGTATCAAACGGTTTAAAAAGGGTTTGGGTGGTAAGCCTTATCGTCTCGTTGGCCATTATTATTAGTGCGCCAAATGCATTAGGCGAAGAAATAAAATCGGGCCATCAAAAAATGAATTACAGCGTTTATGCTGGCGGTATTCATGCACTCAATGCCACGCTGGATATAGATTTAACCAAGAAAGAGCGCTTTAGTGTTGAGCTTTTTGCTAAAACGTATGGCCTGTTGGGAAAGTTAGCGCCATGGTTTGGAACATTTGAAACACATGGTTGGTTCAATAAAGGAAAAGCCCGTCCGGAGTTGCACCAATCATCGACGACTTGGAAAGATGAACTAGAGGTCAAAAAGTATCAGTATAATAAGGATGGCTCGTTTAAAGAGTATAGTATTAAGGATGACAGCAATAATGGATCACCGCGTGAGGTAGATTCAAAGCTTACTGATCAAACAACTGATATTCTTTCAGCAACATTAGAGATGATGGCGCATGTCGCAAGTGGTCAGGAATGTGAAGGAACTTCAGAGATATTTGATGGGAAACGCCGTTATCGCCTGATTTTTGATCATAAGAAACAACTTACTTTAGAAAAATCGCGGTATAATATTTATGAGGGCGCTGCAGTGAAATGCACCGTTAAAGTAGAACCTATTGCAGGTCGCTGGCATAAAAAGCCCCGTGGTTGGTTTGCTATTCAGGAGCAGGGTAAGAAAAAAGGATCCATGCCTACAATATGGTTGGCGAGTGTTAATGAAGGGGAACCGGCAATTCCTGTAAAGGTTCGTGCAAAAACACAGTATGGAACGTTCTTTTTACATCTCATAGGTTATGAAGGACAAGGTATGCAGCTTGCTCTTGATGATTAGCTGTAATGCTGTGAAACATGATGTGAGTTGAATGCTCACCCTAAAACTTTCAAAAATATTCCTATGAAAAAACAAGATTCTCTCGCTGTTGTTATATTGGCTGCCGGTAAAGGCACCAGAATGAAATCTGATCACCCTAAGGTGATGCATGAAGTTGCTGGTCGTCCTATGATCAACTGGATTATCGATACGGCCGAAAGTTTGAAGCCAGAAAAAATAATTGTCGTCACAGCGCCCGACATGGATGATGTGGAAGATGCTGTTCATCCTCACCCATGCGTGGTCCAAAAGCAACAACGCGGGACAGGCGATGCGGTTAAGCCAGCGTTACCATTGCTTAAAGGTTTTAAGGGCAAAGTTCTTATTCTTTTGGGTGATGAACCTTTTTTAAATAAAACTGTTTTGAAAAAGATGATTGCGCAGGATGGCTTGTCTGTGATGGCTGTTCGTCCTCCTTCAAATAAGGGCTTGGGGCGCATGGTTGTGAATGATAATGGAACTTTAGATACTATTATCGAAGAAAAAGACTGCAATGCGGCGCAGAAAAAAATTGCGCTTTGTAATGCAGGTAACTTTTGTATTCCAGCAAAGCATTTGACGGGCTGGCTTGATAAACTGAAAACAAATAATAAGCAAAAAGAATATTATCTTGTTGATGTGCCTAAATTAGCAGCAAAAGATGGTTTTGAAACGCATGTCGTTGAAACGAAAGCGCGTTGTGTTTGGGGAATTAATACGCGCGCAGAGCTCGCCCAGCATGAATGTGTTGCACAGAATGAGTTGCGCGAGAAGGCGATGAAAAATGGTGCAACTTTAATTGATCCATCTAGTGTTCATTTATCCTTTGATACGAAAATTGGCCGTGATGTTTTGATTGAGCCAAATGTATTCATAGGTAAGGGCGTTAAAATTGGAAATGGCGCTGTTATTCATGCCTATACTCACATTGAAGGCGCAGAAATTGAAAGTGACGCTGAAATTGGCCCATTTGCACGTATTCGCCCAAAATCTATGGTTAAGCAAGGTGCCAGCATTGGAAACTTTATCGAAGTTAACCGCTCGGTGGTAGGACCAAAAGCCAAGGCTAAGCATATGTCATATCTCGGTGATGCTGTCATTGGCGAGCGCGCTAATATTGGTGCAGGTACAGTGATTGCTAACTATGATGGTTTTAATAAGCATCAAACAGTTATTGGGAAAGAAGCGTTCATTGGTACAAATAGTACCATCATTGCACCGGTTACAGTTGGCCCGGGCGCTTTAATTGCTGCGGGATCAACGATTACAAAGGACGCGCCAAAGAATTCTTTGGCGATCGGGCGTTCACACCAAACGAACTATGCTGGTTGGGCAAGCGAATATAGAAAAGTGAAAGCGGGAGAGTGCTAATATGTGCGGTATTATTGGTATATTAGGTGATCAAGAAGCATCCCCTTTATTGCTGGAAGGTTTAAAGCGTTTGGAATATCGCGGTTATGATTCTGCTGGTATTGCAACACTTGTGGACGGTGTTATTGATCGTCGCCGTGCAGAAGGAAAATTGATTAATCTAGAAAATCAATTGAACGACAATCCTCTCACAGGAACAATTGGTATTGGCCATACGAGATGGGCGACGCATGGCGGCCCAACAGAAAATAATGCGCACCCACATGCCACAGAAAAAGTTGCGGTGGTTCACAATGGAATTATTGAGAATTACGCTGAGATCAAAGAAGAGCTTAAAGAGTTACAGTGTCAGTTTGAAACAGATACGGATACAGAAGTAATTGCTCATCTTGTAACGCATCACCTTAAACAGGGGCTAAATCCTCAAGAGGCTTCTGATAAAGCGTTAGACCGATTAGAGGGGGCTTTTTCGTTAGCGATTATGTTTGCTGGTGAAAATAATATGATGATTGGTGCGCGTCAGGGAACACCGCTCGCTGTTGGTTACGGCGATGGGGAAATGTTTTTGGGATCTGATTCATATTCTCTCGCCCATTTGACACAAAAAATTACGTTTCTAGAAGATGGAGATCGTATCTCCTTAACAAAGGACACAGTTCGTATTTACACAGCAGATAATGATAATGTTGAACGTCCAGTTCGTATTACAGCGCAATCCGGAGCAACAACAGGTAAGGGTGAGTATCCGCACTTCATGCTTAAGGAAATTTATGAGCAGCCAGCAGTTATTGGCGATACACTAAATTCCTTTATTAATCCTGCGACGAACGACATCACTCTTCCGCAATATATTGTCGATGCTTTAGATAAGGCGCCGCGTATTACATTGATTGCCTGCGGAACAGCGTTCTATGCGTGTATGGTTGCGAAATATTGGTTTGAGCAACTGGCTGAAAAGCCTTGTGAGATTGATATAGCATCAGAATTTCGTTATCGCGAAGCGCCGCTTCCAAAGGATGGCGTTTGCTTGTTTGTATCACAATCAGGAGAAACGTTAGACACTCTTGAAGCTTTGCGCTTTTGTAAAACAAAAGATCAAACAATAGTGTCGATCGTGAATACTATTGAAAGTACGATTGAGCGTGAATCAGATATGGTTCTTCACACTTTGGCTGGTCCAGAAATCGGCGTGGCTTCAACGAAAGCATTTACAACCCAGTTAACGACGCTTGCATGCCTTGTTCTAGCGCTTGCAGGAAAAAATGGATCGATGAGCAAAGAGCAGTTGGCTGAATATGGGCAAGCGTTACGCCACTTGCCAAAAATTGCGTCCAACATTCTTAATCACGATGGTGAGATTAAAAAGATATCCAAAGAAGTAGCACATGTACGTGATATGCTTTATTTGGGCCGTGGTAGCTTGTATCCAATTGCTCTTGAGGGTGCGCTGAAACTTAAAGAAATTTCATACATTCATGCCGAAGGGTATGCTGCAGGTGAAATGAAGCACGGTCCAATTGCTCTTATTGATGAAACTGTTCCGGTTGTTGTTGTTGCTCCATCGAATGATCGCTTGTTTGAAAAAACCGCGTCAAATATCCAGGAAACAACCGCGCGCGGTGGCAAGATTTTACTTTTTTCTGATGCAGTAGGCGTTGAAAAAATTAAAGATCAAACATCGTGGGCTGTTGCGCTAGGTGAGGTGCATTCATTTGTAGCGCCTATCCTTTATACAATACCTGTTCAACTTCTTTCTTATCATGTGGCTGTTGCCAAAGGAACGGATGTCGATCAGCCGCGTAATTTAGCAAAATCCGTGACAGTAGAATAAGGGGCTTCCTATTATAGATTCTCGATCTATTCTGTTAAGAATATGGATAATTATGACGTTCATTGTGTTGTACTTTTCTTTAGTACACACAAATTTTAATTTACCAGTATATCAGCAGTATTTTGCTAGCAAATTCTTTGTTCCAGTTGAGACTGAATATGCTAAAAATAGGCAGAATTTCGCCTGTATAGTATCAAATTGTATTCCATCTTTTTCTATTTATAGAAAAAATAAAACAGCATGTGATGGAGGTGTAACAATAACTGATTACACATATACTGTATCTGGGAAAAAATATGATGTTACGCGATATTCTTACTTAAGAACTAGATTTTGTAATGCGTTAGTATTAAAGGCTTATTATTTTCCTTTATATCCGAAATGGTCGGTTCTCGATCCTAGTTTTCCTAAGGGAGAATTCTTGGCTGACTTTGAAAAAACTTCAAGAATTTTAATTATATTATGGTTTTTTTATCTGATTTTAAGTATGGCGGCCTTAAGAGGGCGCACAAATCTCCAGTCATTGATATTAGATGTTCAGAAAGATAGCCGAATATTTGTTCTATCGTGCGCTGTTTTTTATCCGTTCATTATAACGGCTATTCTATTCCTTTTCTCAGTGCTTGATTTGTTTTCAAGTTGGTGGAGAACAGTAAATATTGTTAGAGATTATAAAGAGGTTTTGGATGTTTTATGGGCGGGAATGTTATATGCGTTTATTTACTTGCCTAGTGTAGTACTCTTTTTTAAATCCATTGGTATCAAATCCAAATTAGGATGCTTTTTAGCATTGGTTGCTACAATCTTGATTTTTTACGTTCATGGTGTTGCGCAGAATATGTTACGTGTAATTTTTTAGAGCTTAGTTTCTCAATAGAATAAATTCACTCCCGTTGATTTTTTGTAATATTATTACTTTTCCTTGATTTTTTATTAGTTTTGAGGTCTAATCAAGCTAATCAAAAAACCGAGCCAAATCGGCGAGACGTTGAACAGGGTATAAGTTATGTATCTCTTTAAGAAACAAGGGATGCTGTGGCCGCCTGCGGGCTGGAAACACTTCTCTTCTATCAAAAAGTCACGAGGTCAGGCGTTAAGCAAAGACCCGATGACCGCTACTATCACAGGGCTAAGCTATAAAGTTGAAGCGAGTCCTGTTTATCTCGATGATAGTGATCTAACGCAGTTATATTCGTTTCAAATTGATGGTTGGTCGTACTCTATTCATAACGAAAGTTATGAGTATCCAATTTTGAGTTTCCATCTTTTGGATCGTGATAAGAAGGCGACAAAGAAATCTCCTTTCATGTCGAATTTAAAAGTAGGGGCTCGTGTTTCGCATATCACAGAAGGCATGGCTCACCGTGTTATTATGGCCACTCTATTTTTTATGAAACAAATAGATGGAAATAATGTTCCTGATTATGAGCAGATTCTTAAGCTCTATCGTTTGGATGTGACAACAGATGCTTCTCTTTTGATGAATTGCTTGAACGCTGAAAAACAAAGGCCTCTCCAAACGGAAAGGCCTGAGGGTAGATTTTATAAGTATCTATTAAGATCGAAAGGCGATTAAATTATTTATCGTCTTCTTCGTCCTCTTCCTCATCATCGAGGTCTTCTTCGAGATCATCTATGTCGTCTAGGCCATCTATCTCATCATCAATGTTGAGTGAATCACTGTCATCTAGATCATCATCGTCTTCATCATCAAGATCATCCATGCTCATAACGGCATCGTCTTCTTCATCATCAAGAAGAACTGAATCGTCGTTATCATCAGCAACTGCCTCATCTTCTTCTGTTTCCGCTTCAGGTGTTGCTGGCGTAATCTCTTCTTTAATCGCAGCGGCACGCCCGCGTCTTGTCTTAACTTTTACCTCACCTGTGAATTCTGTGTCACAAGCTGGGCAAACGATTGGCGATCTGTTCATATCGTAAAAACGCGCCCCACAATTCATACAAATGCGTTTTAATCCTTTAGACATATTCTCTTGGCCTTTTATGTTGGTGAATTCGATAATCTTTAGTTGCCCTGTTTTGGGAGGCTTGTCAAAGTAAAAAATACGCTCGATTTGCCATTTTTACCTTTAACTGCATGGATTTTAACCAGAATTAAAGATACACTATGACATACTATATTTCCGATCTTTTTTGAGGCAAACGGAGGCTCACAAAATATGCAAAAATCAGTTGTTATCTGCGGGTATAAACGCTCCCCATTTACTTTTGCGAATAAAGGCGCGCTGGCCAAAACAAGGCCGGATGATATGGCCGCAGAGGTGATTAAGGCTCTTATCGCTGATACTGGCGCAAAAGCAGAGGATATTGAAGATATTCTGATGGGTTGTGCTTTCCCAGAGGCGGAGCAAGGTTTCAATTTGGCTAAAATCGTAGCGCAACTTGCTGGCTTGCCAAATAGCGTTGCTGGTGCAACTGTAAACCGTTTCTGTGGTTCTTCCATGACGACTGTACAAATGGCGGCTGGTTACATTCAAATGAATGCTGGTGATCTATTTGTTTGCGCAGGTGTAGAAAGCATGACGCGTATTCCAATGGGCGGATTTAATCCAATGCCAAACCCGGCCATGCTGGATGTATGTTCTGCTGCTTATATTGGTATGGGTGAAACGGCAGAGAATTTAGCTAAGAAGTACAGTATCGATCGCGATGCGCAAGAAAACTTTGCTGTGTCATCGCAAGAAAAGGCCTCTAAAGCGCAAGAAGCTGGAAACTTTAAAGATGAGATCGTGCCGATTGGTGATGTTGCAGAAGATGGCTGTATTCGCGCAGGGACAACAAAAGAAGCTTTAGAAGGGCTGAACCTTGCTTTTGATAAAAATGGTACGGTTACAGCTGGTACGGCGTCTCCACTTACAGACGGCGCAGCTGCAGTACTTGTAGCCTCTGAAGAGTATGCAAAAGCAAACGGTTTACCGATTTTGGCGCGTATTAAATCTGTTGGTGTTGCGGGCTGTGATGCCTCAATCATGGGTATTGGCCCAGTGCCATCAACGCAAAAGGCATTAGAGCGTGCTGGCCTTACAATCGACGATATTGAAGTTGCTGAACTTAACGAAGCTTTTGCAGCGCAAGCATTGTCTGTTCTGGGTGAATTAGGATTACCGCAAGAGAAAGTGAACCTTGATGGAGGCGCAATTGCCATTGGTCACCCACTGGGTGCGTCTGGCGCGCGTATTACAGGAAAGCTGGCAACATTGATGCAACGTGAAAGTAAGAAAGTCGGCCTTGCGACGATGTGTATTGGTGGCGGTCAAGGTACAGCGATTATCCTAGAGAGTGTTTAATGAGCGCTGATTTAGAGGCAATTAAAGAACGTAACGCCCGCGTTGAAGCTGACAAAGCTTGGGAAACATCATGGGTACGCCGTTTATTTATTGCCTCTGTAACGTATGCTATTGCTGCGTTTTATATGCATACGGCCGGATTAGGAAACGCGTTTTTGGGCGCATTTGTTCCGACTGGCGGATATTTGCTCTCAACTGTATCTCTGCCGTTTGCCAAGACATATTGGATTAAGAATTTTTATAAAGGACAGGAGTCATAGACATGACAATCAATAAAGTTGCTGTTATCGGAGCAGGCGTGATGGGGAGCGGTATCGCGGCGCAAATAGCAAACGCTGGCGTCCCTGTAGTACTGTTGGATATTGTTCCCGACGGCGCAGAAGATCGTAATGTGATTGCAAAAGGCGCAGTGGCCAAGATGCTAAAAGCAGATCCGGCGCCTTTCATGTCGAAGAAAAACGCGAAGCTGATCGAAGTTGGCAATTTAGAAGATGATTTAGAGAAAATTACTGATTGTGACTGGATTGTTGAGGTCGTTTTAGAAGACCTTAAGATTAAGCACGCCACGTACGAAAAAATCCAAAAGCACCGTAAAAAAGGTTCAATCGTTTCCTCTAATACATCGACTATTCCTTTGGCAAAATTGGTTGAAGGACAGAGCTATGATTTCGCTAAAGACTTCATGATCACCCACTTTTTCAATCCGCCGCGTTACATGCGTTTATTAGAGATTGTTGTAGGTGATAAAACACGAAGCGATGCCATTGATATTGTATCTGATTTTTGTGATGTACGTCTTGGTAAAGGTGTTGTGAAGTGTAAAGATACACCGGGTTTCATTGTAAACCGTCTGTTGGTTTTCTGGATGCAGGCGGCTGTGAATGCGGCTATTGAAGATAACGTACCTCTTGAGATAGCAGATAGCGTAATGGGTAAACCAATTGGCGTGCCGAAAACAGCTGTATTTGGTTTGATTGATTTGGTTGGTGTTGATTTGATGCCGTACTTGTCAAAATCAATGCTCTCGACATTGCCAGAAGATGATGAGTATAGAAAAATCTATAAAGACTACCCATTTGTACAGCAGATGATTGATGCCGGCTATAATGGTCGTAAGGGCAAGGGTGGTTTTTATCGTCTTAATCCTGATGCACCTAAGGGGGCAAAAGAAAAACAAACGCTTCAACTTGATGCTGATAAGTTTGACGAAAGCCAATATCAAAAATCAGATAAACCGAAATTAGAATCGGTGAAGGCAGGAAGAAAAGGTCTACGCGCTGTTGTTGAAACAGATGATGAAGGCGGAGCATATGCATGGAAAGTACTCTCACAGACATTGGCGTACGCAGCTTCTTTAGTTCCGCAAATTGCAGATGATATTAACTCCGTTGATAAAGCGATGCGATTGGGTACGAATTGGAAACGCGGTCCATTTGAAATGATTGACCAGCTCGGTCCGAAATGGTTTGCCGATAAACTTCGTGAAGAGGGCATGGATGTGCCTGAATTGCTTGATGCTGTCGGTGAAGGGACTTTCTATCGTGTAGAAGAAGGCAAGCTTCAGACATTTGGCACCGATGTTAAGTATCATGATGTTAACCGCGCTGAAGGCGTGCTACTTCTTCGTGATATTAAACTTTCAAGCGAGCCTGTTATTAAAACAGCAAGCGCAAGTGTTTGGGATGTCGGTGATGGTGTTCTTTGCGTCGAATTTACAGGAAAAATGAATGCGCTTGATGATCAGGTTTTTGAGGCATACCACAAAGCGATAAAATTAATCGGTGATGGCTCTGGCGATTACAAAGCCATGGTGATCTATAATGAAGGATCTCATTTCTCTGCTGGTGCGAACCTTGGTTTAGCTATCTTTGCGATGAATATTGCGATGTGGCCACAAATCGAAGATCTTGTTGCTGGTGGTCAGAAAGTCTACAAAGCGCTTAAGTATGCTCCATTTCCTGTGGTGTCCGCGCCTTCTGGCATGGCTCTTGGTGGCGGCTGTGAAATTCTTCTTCACTCTGATCATGTGCAAGCACATGCAGAAACGTACACAGGTCTCGTTGAGGTCGGTGTTGGCCTAATTCCGGGTTGGGGTGGCTGTAAAGAAATGGTACTGCGCTATCAGGCAGAAGAGCAAAACAACTTTGATAAAGCTGTTGGTGGCGTGACGGGTGAGAAAACAATTTGGTTCAGTCCGAAGAACACACCAATGGGCGCGGTCCGTAAGGCGTTTGAAACAATCGCTCTCGCTAAGGTGGCCAAGAGTGCTCAGGAAGCTAAAGAGATTAAATATTTAAAAGATACGGACGGTATCACGATGAATCGTGATCGTCTTCTCTATGATGCCAAACAAAAGGCGCTGGAACTCGCAAAAGATTATAGCGCGCCAGAACCTATTGAAGAAATTCGTCTTCCTGGTCCGTCTGGAAAATTTGCGCTCGATATGGCTGTCGCGGATCTTCAAAAATCAGGCAAAGCAACACCTTATGACGGTCCTGTTTCAAGCGCGGTCGCAGCTGTTTTGACAGGTGGCGATAAGGCTGATTGGACAAACCCAATTCACGAAGATGATATGTACAAGTTAGAGCGTGAAGAGTTTATGAAGCTTGTTCGTAATGAAGGCACACAAGAGCGTGTCGAGCATATGCTGACAACGGGTAAGCCTCTTAGAAACTAACTATTATCTACCATAAATTTTTGAAAAGAGCTTTGGACGGCCTGCATGATGGCTTCCATTGGTACTGGCGTTTCGCTTAGTTTTAAGTGCGCACCACAGGCTTGAAGGCCAGTAATTCCACCATCGATAACAATTAAATTTTCATGGCCTTGCATAGCTAAAATTTCTGCAAGCTTAAATGCACGTGGCCCCGCTTTGCATAGTATAAATGTTTCTGTATCTGTTTTAGTGAATTCGTCAGGTTTGATTGTATGGAGAGGTTGATGATTAACTGGATAATCAAGCGCCATGTTCTTATATTCGAGATCTGTACGTATATCGAGAATATTAAGATCTGGTTTTTCTGACATTAAGGTCGAAAAACCTTCGGCGCTAATAACTCCAACTTGTGTCATGAATACATCTCCATAAAAAAACGGGCTAAATGATAGCCCGTTTTATCAAATTTTATATGTTAGACCAATTATTTTGAGATCTGTTTGAACTGTGGTTCAGCACTTTGCATCATGATTTTTTCTTCAGCCGGTGCTGGAGCAGGTTCAGGAGCGGGCTCTGCAACTGGTGCAGGAGCAGGCGTCTCCACAACTGCTTTAGGTTTTGCCATGGCCGTACGCTCATTTGTGTATGGTGCGCAACCGATTGTCTGTTGATCATCGCATAGACCTGATTGTGACATTTGGCCACAAGCTGCTAGTGCAGTCGTTGCAGCGATTGATAGCGCTAGAATTGATAGTTTCTTCATTGTATTTCCTTTGTTTATTATCGCTAATAAGTGTCCTCAGGCGCACTATACGCCTGAAAGCTCAAAAGTTCAATATTTGGGCTGTATTTAGCGGCGATCGCTTAAATAACGTCTTTCTAAATGCGTTAGAAGCGGTTTTTCGCTCAGTGTTTCGCCAGTTAAGGATTTAATCATGGCGAGGGCATCCGTTGAGCGGCCTTTTCCATGAATATTATCTTTGAGCCACTGTCCCATAGCGCCAAACTGGCCGCGTTCTACCTGATCACGTAGATCAGGTGTTGTTTCAAATAACCTATTTTGAAGTTCTGCTGCAATGATATGGGAGAGCGTGTTTGTCGGAATAAAGCCAAAACGTCCAGTAAACCAGTCCGGGTTTTGAAGTACGCCATCCGTCAAACCTTTTGGTTCAAGGCCTAGCAAGGCTTTACTTTCTTCGTTCCAACGTTCTTGAAGATCATCGACTTTTAGATCTCCATTAATCAGATCGCGTTCAAGACGGTAACGAAGAATATCATGGAAGATTTTACTGATTTCTCCAGCTTCGTTGCGCTTGGTTGTTTTTGTAACGTACTTCTTAAGACGGTATAGATTTTCAGGTTCAAAAGATCTGTTTCTAAACTCCCTGAACACACCTTCGGCGCGTACAGATACAAAATTGAAGAATTGTGGTGTACGCCCGATCATTGTTTCATAAAGAATACTGAGGGCATTCATGATAAGTGCCCCTTGGTCTTGCCCTACTGGCTGTGTATGCCAATCTGCTGGTAGGTTTTGTAAGTACAGACCACGTGCGCCTTGGTATAGCGTGTCTTCCAAAGAGTCTAGGAAGTTGGCATTCTCACCACAACGTACAAGTACACGTGCGTCTTGTGGACTACCGCTTGTCATCGGGGCAAGGTTTGTAACAAATAGATCGCCACGGCTAAAATCAAAGCCCATAAGCTCAAGAATTGTCTTGTTGAGCCACATTTGATCAGTTTTTGAGAAATCACCATCAAGTGGTAAAGGTGCTTCTTGAGCCGCTTGTTTTTCTAAAGCTTTTTTGTGTACTTCTTGTAGTGGAGAAAGAAGTTTTTCATACAGCCCATCCATTTCAGCTTCTGAAATGTCGCTCGCATAACCAAGGAGGAGTGCTTTGTAGGGGGTGCGTGTTTCAAACTTCTTCTGTTTTAAATCACCAATCTTTTTGTAAAGATCGACAACCTGAGAGATATATGTTTTTGCCTCGTTCCAATCACCGCTCTTAAGTGCCTGCTTGTGTTTACGGCGGCCCTGATTAGAGACCTGAACAGATGCCAGATATAGATCGGGTGTAAGCGCTGAAAGATGTGAATGGATGCGTCGCATTTCCTTTAGATTCGCAAGATCCCATGTATCCCAGTCGTCGCTATTATTATCTGCTTGTGCCTCTACTTTATCAAGAAGTGTAGTGACTGTAGGCGTCGTTGTTTCTGCGTAAATGCGCTTTGTAATCGATGAAATATCGTGGATACGGCGTTCCAGACCACCAATGGGCATAGAGGTCATCATATCCATCGCAAGTGTGTTACGAATGGAAAACATCGTGTTTAAATTGGCAAAGTAATACTTAAGGTCCTGATATCCCGGAGCTGGTTCGGGTGTTGCATTTTGTGGTGCCATATCGTTCATCGTCCTTAATCCTTTAAAAGAGCATTTATTCGAATAATACTATACAATGCCTTTAATCGGTTAAGAATGACTTAATAATCGATACCTATAATTTCTTTTAAGGAGGCGATAATGTTCTGGAAAAAGAAAAAGCCTAAAAAAGATCCGAAAAAACTCACCAGAGAGCAGATTATTGCGCAGGCTAAAGCAAATGCTGCGGCTGCACGCGAAGAAATTGGCGATGAAACGCTTCAAAAGATTAAGGAAGCTATGGAAAAGCGTGAGAGCTCTGCTTTTGCTCAGGCGAAAAAGAAGGTCAAGTCCATGGATGATGACAAAGTGCGTGATAACTTATCACTATGGTTAAAGGAAGATGACTAATTTTTCGTAATCTCTAAACTCTTGTAAAAAATAGAAAATTAACCATTTTTGTGATAGAATATTTGTTCGAAATTCAATCAGGAGTGATTAAAACACATGCCCACTTATCAAGCCCCCCTCGACAATATTAAGTTTGTTTTAAACGAGGTTTTAAATGCGGAACAGCTCACTGAAATACCGGAATATGAAGAAGCGACGTCCGATTTAGTTGATCAAATTTTGGAAGAGGGCGCGAAATTTTGTGAAGAAGTTTTATTTCCTCTCAATCAAAGCGGCGATGAAGAAGGCTGCATGTACGAAAACGGTGTCGTGAGAACACCAAAAGGTTTTAAAGAAGCCTATGATGAATTTATTCAAGGTGGATGGTGCGGTGTAGCGGGTGATCCTGAATATGGTGGTATGGGACTGCCAATGCTCGTGAATACAGTTATGCAAGAGATGATTTGTTCAGCAAATTTTTCATTTGGTATGTATCCGGGACTTTCACAAGGAGCATATGAAGCACTTCACCATTACGGAACAGAAGAACAGAAAAACACGTACCTTGAAAAGCTTTTAAGTGGCGAATGGTCGGGGACTATGTGCCTTACAGAACCGCATTGTGGAACGGATCTTGGTCTTATTCGAACGAAAGCTGTTCCAAACGATGATGGTTCTTATAATGTAACAGGGACAAAGATATTTATTTCTGCGGGCGAACATGATCTCACAGAAAATATTATTCATTTGGTTTTAGCCAAGCTTCCTGACGCGCCAGAAGGTGTGAAGGGGATTTCACTTTTTGTGGTACCAAAACTTCTGCCCGAAAATATGGGTGTGAATGGCGTGACGTGTGGTTCTATTGAGCACAAAATGGGGATTAAAGCATCCAGTACTTGCGTGATGAATTTTGAAGAATCAAAAGGCTGGCTTGTTGGCGCACCACATAAAGGGTTGAAGGCTATGTTCACAATGATGAATGCAGCGCGCCTAGGTGTTGCGATGCAAGGTCTCGGTATTGCCGAAGTGGCTTATCAGAACGGCCTTGCTTATGCGAAAGATCGCCTACAAATGCGAGCATTGGATGGTGTGAAGGAGCCAGACAAACCAGCCGATCCAATTATTGTTCATCCTGATGTGCGCCGGATGCTTTTAACATCAAAAGCTTTTTGTGAAGGCGCACGTGCATTGTCTTACTGGGTTGGGATGGAGCTGGACGTTTCATTAAAACATCCAGATGAAAAAAGACGCCAGGAAGCTGATGATCTTGTCGCACTCTTAACGCCTATTATTAAAGCATATCAAACCGATATGGGCTTTGAGGTGTCTTCTCTTGCGATGCAAGTGCATGGTGGTCATGGCTATATTTGGGAATATGGTGTTGAACAGTACACACGTGATGCTCGTATTGCGATGATCTATGAAGGAACAAACGGTATTCAGGCACTGGATTTAGTTGGCCGTAAAATGGGCGCTCACATGGGTCGTTATTTACGCCGTTTTTTCCATCCGGTTCAAAAATTTATTGAAGATAATCAATCCAATAGTGATTTGCAGGAATTTATCTTCCCGCTTGCGAAAGCGTTTGCCAAATTGCAGCAATCAACAGCCATTATTGCCCAAAAAGGACTTAAAGATCCGAATGAAGCTGGTGCAGCGTCTGTTGATTATCTTAAGCATTTTGCTTTGGTTGCGATGGGGTATATGTGGATCCAAATGGTGGTTGCGGCTCAAAAACAGCTTGCAGAAGGCACCGATAACGCATCGTTTTATGAATCTAAGATAAAAACTGCTCGCTTTTTCTTCTCTCGCATGTTGCCTGAAGCTGATTGGCACTTTAAAGCGGTAATGGCTGGAGCAGACAGTTTAATGGATCTTGACGAAGATCAATTCTAGGAGTAATCCGTTCTGGATGCACATTGATAGACAAATTTCGACGGGTGATATATTTGCTGCACGCGCAAAAGGTACGGAGCGTGTACAAAAGATATTAGAGCGTGTAACAGGAAATGACCCAAAGGATTTACAAGTTCTTTCACCCGCGTTTGATAATGTTGCACGTTGTACCAATATGCTGCTAGATAATTTTTCTCCGTACCTTTATGTTCGTCGTGGTCATCCAGATTCTATTTTTGAGCAAAAACTACATCGGCGTTTAAGAAATATGCTTTTAACGGCATATGATAATGTACATTGTTTAGGAATTTTAGAAGAAAGAATGCAGCAGCATTTGTATCAAGGTTCTACCGAAAGTCGTAATCTTAGGCAGGCTATGTTGCTGCAGCAATCAATTCTCACTGACAGTGTGCATGTTTATAAAGAAAACGGGGGCGTACAGGTAGAAACCAACCCTCATAGACCTTTACCTCATTGCGCATAAGTATGAATATCATCAAGACATCCAAAGAACTAAAAGCATATCGTGATGCTTTGAATAATAATGGCAATACATTGGCATTTGTACCGACTATGGGTGCTTTACATGAAGGGCATTTATCTTTGATGAAGGAGGGCTTTAAACATGCAGATCAAGTTATTGTTAGCATATTTGTAAATCCAACGCAGTTTGCACCAAATGAAGATTTTGATTCATATCCGCGCACCATAGAAGAAGACCTTAGGAAGTTAAAAGAAATAGGAGTAAGTGCTGTTTGGCTTCCTGTTGTTGAGGACTTATACCCAAATGGTGAGGAAATTGATATGCATATGAGCGGCGTATCTGAACCTTTAGAAGGTGAATTTAGGCCCCACTTTTTTGACGGGGTTGCAACCGTTGTTTCTCGTCTGTTTAAGGCCGTAAAACCGGATATGGCTTTATTTGGCGAGAAGGACTTTCAGCAGCTTCAAGTTATTCGAAAGATGGTTAAAGAGCATAATGTACCTGTTCAAATTATAGGTGTTGAAACTGCGCGCGACGAAGATGGTTTAGCGTTATCATCGCGTAATGCTTACCTTTCTAAGGAGGAGCATCAGGCTGCTATTAAACTTAATAAAATTTTAAAAGATTTAGCGCATGGTAATATTGGCGAAGCCATAGCGCATGAAATGCTATTGACCGCCGGATTTGATAAAGTTGATTATTGTACACTTCGCAATTCTGCGACGTTGCAAGCTGAAGGCCTTATTGATAGGGCTCTTGTAGCAGCTTGGATAGGAAAGACGAGATTAATCGACAATATGGCCGTAAACACGTAGAATGCGGATAACGTAATAACTAGAGTAAAAAAGGAGTGGGGAATGTCCTTAGACACAGTAACAGATGCAATAAAATCAAAAATGATTTTTGCTGGCGAAGTGGACGCCAAGATCAAATTTGATTTTGAAGAAGATGGCGTGATTTTTGTTGATGCAACGCAAGATCCGCCGGAAGTTAGTCATGAAGACCAAGAAGCGGACTGCACTTTAAAATGTTCTTTGGATACATTTAAAGGTTTTATGGATGGAACGCAGGATCCAACTATGGCTTTTATGATGGGTAAATTAAAAGTCGATGGATCAATGAGTTTGGCTATGAAGCTTAACGCGATTATTGGCGATTAAATTTTAATAATTTTAGGTATTTAAAAAGCCGCTCAAATGAAGCGGCTTTTTTATGTTCTGTTTGATATAAATTAGAATTTGTAGGTAAAGCCTAGAGCAAGAATACCAACAGATCCTTCTGTATCTGCGCGTAAGTTAACCAATCCGGAGTTGCGCGTTAGGTTGATTTCTTCGTCTGCTATATCGATATATGTTGCCGCTAGATCAAGATCGAGATTTGGTGCGATTTTATATGTGGCACCTGTGCTGAACCAGTTTCTATCACCATCTGGTGTTCTTGTTGTTCTGTACTCGTCAGTTGTTGGTGTTGAATCATGTTGATAGCCAGCGCGGACGGTCCACGTATCACTAACATCATATTCAGCTCCGACTGCAAATGCCCAGGTTGTTTGGTAATTTTGTCTAACATTACTAATCGTAGTTCCTGCGTCACTGACAGCACGTATTTCTTCGAAATTATTCCATCCAAACCATGTTGCTTGCCCTGATACACGCAGACGATCATTAACCTCTTGCGTGATACCAAATGTCGCAATATCTGGTAGGTCAAGATCAGCTGTACCGTTTAAATCAAAATTACCTGCTGTTAACCCTTGTAAACGGATGTTGCCATCTAATGTATGGCTAATTGCAGATCTGTAGTGCGCGCCAATTTCTGTTCCTTCCATTGGCTCAATTTGAATTCCAACGTTGTATCCAAGACTCCAGTCTTTGCCTTTCAATGAACTGGTTCCTTCACTAACAACGTTGCTGACTGTAGACTTAAGTTCTGCTTCCGCAAATTGTATATCAATACCACCACCTATAGAGAGCCATTCGGTGGCCTCAATAGCTAAAGCAGGTGAGATATTAATGGTTGTCAGGTCGGTTTCGGTTGAATCAAATCGACCAAACCAGCCGTCGCTGTAATCATTGGCAAGCCCAAAAGGTGCTGTTACACCAATACCAACCCAAGCACGATCATCCATGATTGGCATGGCGGCAAAAAAGTTGGGAACAGGTGTCGCAGAATATGGGTCATTACCATCGTTTGTACCAACAGTGATAGGACCACCAGTTGTACCTGTGTCGTTTAAACTTGCGCTTGGAATAAGAAGGTGCGCACCGGCATTGATTTGCATACCATCTAATTTTGTCATGCCGGCTGGATTGAAGTAAACTGTGCTTGCATCCTCTAGAGACGTTACTGATCCAGCAAAAGCTGATCCTAAACCTTTTACTGATTGTTCTTGAATGTAAAACCCTGCAGCATCGGCTGTTGTTGATGTAAGTGCAATGCTACCTAGTAAGAGAGATGATAAAACTGAATTTCTAATAATCGACATGTTGCCTCCGCATTTTTTTATAATTGTATGCGGAAAACACCTTTAAAGAAATGATTTTTTATTTTCCGAAATGATTTTGAATATATTGTTCAATATCTTTCGCTGTATCATCTACTTTGAAGATACGGTAGAGCGTATCATCGGGACCCATAAAGTAAATAAATGATGAGTGATCTACGGTGTACTCCTGCATCGTTTCATCTTGAACTTTAGCAGAGTAAATCTTATAGCCTTTTTTCGCCTTATCAACCTGCTCTTGAGTTCCTGTAAGGCCAATAAGATCTGGATGGAATAAAGATACATAGTTTTTCATGACATCAACTGTGTCACGTTCTGGATCAACTGAAATAAATATTGGTGTGATGACTTTGCCTGTAGGTCCAAGATTTTTTAGTACCATAGACATTTTTTGTAGTTCTGTTGGGCAAATGGCGGGGCAGTACGTAAAACCAAAATAAATAAGACGGTACTGACCTGAAAAATCTTTATCTGTGACTTCTTTTCCAGTGTGATCGATCAGGTTAAATGATCCACCAAAGTTTTTTGCAACGTAGCTTGTTGACGCCCCATTTTCAGATTTAATTTGATATAGCGTCGTTAGTCCCCCTATTAGGACACCAATGACAATAATAACGAGAGTGCGTATAAGGCGGTTTTTATTCATGCCGCCTTTATACGCTACTTTCGCAAGGAGAAAAAACTAATTTTTAAAGGACATCTAACATTTCTGCGACAAGAGGATGACGTACAATGTCAGCTTGTTTCAGCTTGTTAACCGAGACATTAGGTAATGCTTCCAGTTTTTCAGAGATGCTTGCTAAGCCACTCATACCATCAAGCAGGTCACTTTGATCCGGATCACCTGTTACGACCATTTTTGAATGCCATCCAAGGCGAGAAAGGAGCATTTTAAGTTGTCCATAGGTACAATTCTGTGCTTCGTCTATGACCACAAAGGCATTGTTTAATGTACGGCCACGCATAAAACCGACAGGAGCGATCTCAATTGTTCCATCATCCATGTACTGGCGTACTTTTTTACCGCCCATACGATCACCCAGAGCGTCATATAGTGGTCTTAAATAAGGTGCCATTTTATCATTCATATCACCAGGGAGATAACCAAGTGACTCGCCAGCTTCCATTGCTGGGCGAGAGAGAATAATTCGTTCTATGCGACCTTTTTCCAGTGCTTCGACGGCTTTTGATATGGCAATGTAAGTTTTACCTGTACCTGCTGGTCCAATAGCCATTGTTAAATTGAAACAATCGATGGCTTCAATGAGTTTAGCCTGTCCATCAGATCGCGGTTTTATGTTCTTCACGTATTTTTGATCTCGTCGTCCATCGATTTGATCATCAAGAGGGTGCCAATCAACATTGGAATGACCAAGATCATCGAATGTCGGGTGAACAACCTTCATGTGACTTTTATTTTTGCGAGATTTTTTAGGCATGAAAAACTCCTTTTTGTGAAGGGGTTGGAGGAAAAACAGACAAAGAAAAGGCGTAAAAAAAGCCGCTCGGCTTTATGCGGCGGCTAACATCAAATTGCAGAAATTCTTCTGGGCGTCGGTCATCACGGCGGATGAGTGTGCCCCTATCGGGATCGGCATATGGTCTATCAAATGAGTTCAAGGAGAGCCCTTGGTTAGAAAATTAATACCTATATTTAATGTATCAAAAAAACGGTTGTCTTTCTACATTATTCGCCTGTGCAAAGTGACTTTGTTTTCTTGACGGGAGGGTAAAATACAGAAAATGAAAAAGCGGCCTCTTTGTATTTCAAAAGAGACCGCATTGAGTGGTGAGAGAAAACTAAAAAGTTATGCAGCTTCCTGATCTGGTTTTGGGTCAGTTGGTGTAAATGCGTCTTCTGCAAATACATCTTCCCAAGAACCTTCAGTAGAAGCTTTGGAATATTCTGTTGCACGGCTTTCAAAGAAGTTCGCATGCTCAGCGCCGTTCAGCATTTCATCCATCCATGGTAGAGGGTTTTTCTCAACACCATAGATAGGTTCCATGTTTAGTTGTTGTAGGCGACGGTCACCAATATAGCGGATATATTCTTTTACATCGCCTGGCGTCATACCTTCGATATCACCCATTTCAAAACAAAGGTCGATGAAAGCGTCTTCATGCTCAACTGTAATTTTACAGCATTCCAAAATTTCTGCGCGTAGTTCATCATCCCAAATATCCGGGTTTTCTTCGATGAATGTGTTGAAGAGGCGAATCATAGATAGGCAGTGCAGCGTCTCATCACGTACAGACCATGTTACGATTTGTCCCATGCCTTTCATTTTGTTAAAGCGTGGGAAGTTCATCAAGATTGCGAATGATGCGAAGAGCGCAAGACCTTCTGTGAATGCACCAAACATCGCCATTGTTTTGGCAATATCACGGCGTGATTCCATAGAAACATTTTGCATGTAATCAAACTTATCTTTCATTTCCTTGTATTTAAGGAACGCTTCGTATTCTACTTCTGGCATACCAAGAGTATCGAGAAGGTGTGAGTAAGCAGCGATATGAACTGTTTCAATATTAGAGAACGCAGAAAGCATCATTTGTACTTCAACTGAGCCAAATACTTGAGAGTAGTGCTTCATATAGCAGTTGTTGACCTCAACATCCGCTTGTGTAAAGAAGCGGAAAATTTGAGTCATCAAGTTGATTTCAGTTTCAGTAAGGTTCTTTTTCCAGTCACGAACATCTTCAGCCATTGGCACTTCTTCAGGGAGCCAGTGAACACGTTGCTGTGTTAGCCATGCCTCATAACACCATGGATAAAGAAACGGTTTATAGATATGGCGTTCTTTTAGCAGGTTGCCCTGACTCTTATCCAAATCGTTAATTGCTTCTCTTTTTTCCTGCTTTTTTGTGGCCATAACTGATGCTCCTTAAGTGTTACGTTATCCGAGTCCAAATTTAGTGTGCTGGAGGGCGAATCCGAGTCATTTCGGCGATTCGTCCACAGCTTAGAAAATAAGGCTTTTTTATTCGAAAAGGATATTTCGAAAGAAAGTCTATAAGTAATATATAGTATGTTTTCCTTTTTTAAAACACTATATGTGGTGTTTTGGGGTTACTTTTCCTCAAATAAATGAAGAAATTGTTCGTAACCTTCTTCTTCTAATTTATCAGCAGGAACAAATCGCAAAGAAGCCGAGTTAATACAGTATCTCAAGCCACCTGATTCGGCGGGACCATCATTAAAAACATGTCCTAAATGCGAATCGGTTGCGCTGGATTTTACTTCTGTACGCACCATGCCAAACTTTTTATCTTCATGCTCATCAATAATGTGCTCAGAGATAGGGCGCGTAAAGGCTGGCCAACCAGATCCCGAATCATACTTATCCGTTGAAGAAAAAAGGGGTTCTCCGTTTATGACATCAACATAAATTCCTGGTTCTTTATGATCCCAGTATTCGTTGTGAAAAGGGCGTTCTGTGCCACCACCCATGGTCACTTCTTTTTGAAGATCGGTGAGATGATCAGTTGAAAGTACTTTGCCGTCTTTATCAGTCATGATTTTCTCTTCTGCGTTTGTGATATGGGATAGTGCCAATGGGCTCATCAGGAGTGTACCCAAAATAATACCAAATACGATTCGCCTTCTTTTTGCCATGTGTGCGTCCTTTCATAGGAGTATTCGTTACTGATAGGGCTATGGTTACTTGATGATAATAAAAAAGGAGGCAAGTGCCTCCTTTTGGTGGTGATACTCTTTTTAAAATTTTACTGACAAGCGAGGCATTCCTCGTAATTATTTTCCTGTTCTGGAAGCTCTGGATCGCGTCCTTCTGATTCGCGAGATCTAATCCATGATGCGTTACTTTCGGCACGCTGGATTGATTTAGAGCGACAGTAGTAAAGCGACTTAACGCCTTTCTTCCATGCATCCATATGAATGTGGTGAAGATCTTTTTTGTGTACGTTTGCTGGCAAGAACACGTTGAGTGACTGTGCCTGACAAACGAATGACGAACGATCGCCTGCATGTTCAATGAGCCAACGCTGATCAATTTCAAACGCTGTTTTGAACACATCTTTTTCTTCATCCGTTAGGAAGTCTAAGTGTTGCACTGATCCTTCATTTGTAAAGATAGAAGACCACACATCATCTGTGTTTTGACCTTTCTCTTCGAGAATAGCTGTCAGGTACTTGTTCTTCACTGGGAATGAACCAGATAGTGTTTTGTGTGTGTAAGCGTTCGCAGCATTTGGCTCAATACCAGGAGATGATCCACCACAAATAATCGAGATAGATGCGGTTGGTGCGATCGCCATCTTGTTAGAGAAACGCTCCATGATTCCGTAGTCAGCTGCATCAGGACATGCACCGCGCTCTTCAGCAAGCTTACGAGATGCATCATCTGCACCGCGTTTGATGTGTTGGAATATACGGCGGTTCCAGACTTTCGCCATCACGCCTTCCATTGGAATCATTTTTGATTGTAAGAATGAGTGCCATCCCATAACACCAAGACCGACTGAGCGCTCACGCATCGCTGCGTATTTTGCACGCTTCATCGAATCAGGTGCCTTCTTGATGAAATCAGAAAGAACATTATCAAGGAAGCGCATGATGTCTTCAATGAATTGTGGTTCATCTTGCCATTCATCAAACTTATCAAGGTTTAGAGATGAGAGGCAGCAAACGGCTGTTCTATCATTGCCAAGATGGTCGCGACCAGTTGGTAGTGTGATTTCTGAACAGAGGTTCGACATTTTCACGTTTAGGCCGGCCATTTTGTGGTGATCAGGAATTTGATCATTCACGTGGTCGATATAAACGATGTATGGTTCGCCTGTTTCAATACGTGCTGTAAGTAAGCGGATCCAAAGCTCACGTGCGCTGACTGTATCAACAACACTATTGTCTTTTGGTGACTTCAGTGCCCACTCTTCATCGTTCTCAACAGCGTGCATAAACGCATTGTTCACCAGAACACCATGGTGAAGGTTTAGTGCTTTACGGTTTGGATCACCGCCCGTTGGACGACGAATTTCAATGAATTCTTCGATCTCTGGGTGCCAAATTGGCAAATAAATAGCCGCAGAACCGCGGCGTAAAGATCCTTGAGAAATAGCAAGTGTTAGAGAGTCCATCACACGGATGAATGGAACAATGCCGGATGTTTTACCGTTACGTCCAACTTTCTCACCAATAGAACGTACGTTACCCCAGTAAGAACCGATACCGCCGCCTAATGATGCGAGCCATACATTCTCATTCCATAGAGATACAATATCATCGAGAGAATCTTCAGTTTCGTTTAAGAAACAAGAAATCGGAAGACCGCGACTTGTTCCACCGTTCGAAAGAACTGGTGTAGACGGCATAAACCATAATTTAGAGATATAATCATAAAGACGCTGCGCATGCTTCGAATCATCACCATAATACATTGCAACACGTGCAAAGAGATCTTGTGGTGCTTCTTCAGGCAACAAATAACGGTCATAGAGTGTTTCAATGCCGAATTTTGTTAGATTTTCATCACGGGAACGATCGATTTGAACCCGATTTCCCCCTTCAATTTGCGCGTAGTCAAACATGACCCTTACTCCCCAATAAACGTAAGAATTATAAATAAAATGTGTAAAACTGCTGTGGATAGATTGTGAATGAAAACACAATCCCTAGCGGTGTATTTCTATTCACCATACTACATATCGTGTTTCTGTCTAGATAAAAAAAATGTTTTCCCAAATGCAAAAAACGCTCAAAAAGCTATGCAGATTTGAGAAAAATCTAATAATTCTGCGTACATAAGAATTTTTTGAATCCTATCCCCAAAAATAAAAAGAAATTAAATTATAAAATTACGGAAAATTTATAACACTAGATATAGCGTTGTTATATACGCAAAGCAGATTTTTATAATATGAATGCGTCTGTATGGTTCGAATCTGAAAAAACTGCGCTATCGATTCGTCCCGATTCTGTTATATTTATCCGGCATGTGCTCACATTTTATTTAATCAGGAAGCAAAAAATATGATTCGCCGATATCGACAGACAAAAATCGTTGCAACATTAGGGCCTGCATCAGGTGAACCTGACATGATGGACGATTTATTTCAAACAGGTGTTGATGTGTTGCGCATGAATTTTTCTCACGGCACGCATGATGACCATCAAAAGAACTTAGAGACGGCACGCGCATTAGAAAAAAAATATAGTAGACCTTTGGGCATCATTGCAGATTTACAGGGGCCTAAACTGCGTATTGGAAGATTTAAAGAAGGTCGCATTGATTTAACCGAAGGGATGTTGTTGCGATTTGACTTGAATGAAGAAGAGGGCGATGAGTCGCGTATACCTCTCCCACATCCAGAAGTTATCGAAGCTCTCGATGTCGGTTCAGATATTCTTCTTGATGATGGTAAGGTACGCGTTCGCGTCACGGAAAAAGGTAATGACTATCTAGTTACCGAAGTGATAGCGGGGCAGGCTTTATCAAATAATAAAGGATTCAATGTTCCTGGCGCTGTATTACCACTGCCGCCTCTTACAGAAAAAGACGAAATCGATTTGGAAGCAGCAATTGAAATGGGCGCCGATTGGATTGCGCAAAGTTTTGTACAGCGTGCGGAAGACGTCATTTATACGAAAAAGAAAATTGCTGGTCGCGCGGCGCTTATGGCTAAAATTGAAAAACCAACAGCCGTTGAGCATATTGACGACATTTTAGAACATGTTGATGGGATTATGGTGGCTCGCGGTGATTTAGGCGTAGAGCTTCCTCCTGAGAAAGTTCCTGTGATTCAAAAGCAGCTTGTATATAAAGCAAGAAAAGCTGGGAAGCCTGTGATTGTTGCAACGCAGATGCTTGAATCTATGATTGAGAATGCGGCGCCAACACGCGCAGAAGCTTCGGATGTTGCGACGGCTGTTTTTGATGGAGCAGATGCCGTAATGCTTTCTGCTGAAACGGCTGTTGGTAAATATCCGATTGAAGCGGTTTCTATGATGACTCGTATTTGTCAAAGCACAGAAGCTGATAGTCATTACCGCCGTCTGATTGCGGCAAGTGCACCAGATGCAGAGCATGATCCTTCTGATGCGATTACAGTTGCTGCTGTGCAAGTAGCGAGAGATATAGAAGCCGCAGTGATTGTGAACTATACAACATCAGGTTCAACAACCCTTCGTACGGCGCGCCAACGTCCAGAAGGACCAGTGCTTTGTTTGACGCAAAATGAGTCAACAGCGCGCCGCGTGATGCTCTCTTATGGGGTTCGGTCCCTGCAGGTTACAAATGTTGAAAATTTTGCAGAAGCCGTCGAAAAAACAGCGCGCTTCGTAAAAGATGAAGGTTATGGGCAAACCGGTGATAAGGTAGTTCTAACGGCTGGCGTTCCATTTGGTGTAAAGGGAACGACAAATGCCTTGCGTATTGTTGATGTAGAATAGTCTTTCACATTGTTTGAGCCTTATTGGACTATAGCAGGCAAAATTGCGTATTAAGCATTGATTATGTTAAATTAATTTGTGTTTAATTTAAGAGAAAAACTTTTAAGGCCATTATTTTACTTAGCTTCAAAGCCTGGGTTAGGGAATCCTCACACTCCTTATGAGGCAGAACTTATGACCCATGGCGTGAAGCCTGTTGCCATTATGGATTCAAGGATGGTGACAACGCAGATGCAGGCGGCGATAGATGCAGAGCAAATAATTAAAATCGATGAGATTGTTTGTGAGAGCACATATCGAATATATTGCTCTCCATTTGAAGTCGAGGATGTATCTAATGCGGCTGGTATTTTGCAAGGTATTCTGCAATCGCATAATAATCCAAATCAAACAGAAATCCTATTTCTTTCAGATGTTTTTGAAACACCGATTGTTGAGGATGATAGGCATATTGCTAGCACAATGACATCAATATTTACTGAAATGTCTATTTTAGAAGCGGCTGTTTATGAAGATGAAAAAACAGAGACTATGAATGATTTGTTGGCAAAGAAAAGAAAGGCATTACCACCAATTCAATATGATTCAGATGGGAGTTTACCTTATGATGCAGATCTTGAATATGCTGTTGAGAGGGGTGATTTATCCGCAGTAGATTTTAAGACATCTGAATTGATACAGGTGTTTGCACAAGCGGATAAACAAGAAGAAGGGAAAGAACTCTTTGCGCGCTATCATAAGAATGGAGACGGCTATGAGCCACTAGAAGGAGAAGAAGGCGCAAGGCGTATTGGGCAACTCCTTGGGTTTACTGACAATGACATTAGCTAGTTTTTGGGTGATAAGTATCAAAATCCGATTGTACAAAAATTCATGATTTGGACGGATGATTTTAGAAGAGAGGCCAGAAAAGAACACATGTTGGCGAACCATCCATCGGCACTAAATAATCTGAGTAGATAAAATTACCTGTTACCGGGCAGAACGGCGTTGTTTTCGGCATCACGAATGGTGGATGCAATAACCGGCTTTTCAAATGTAGTTAACAGAGATTCATTGAAAACGTAATACGGTTTATAACGATCTTTATAGTGGTCTGATGAAATAATGTGATCGCGGTTATCAAGAACATATTCTTTGCCGTCCTGATTGACCAAGAGGAATGCATGATCAGTTCCGCTAAAGACATCATACACAATAGCAATTTTTAATTCTTCGGCTGTAAAACCTAATTCACGAAGCGTGATATATTTTGTAATTGCAAAATCTTCACAATCTCCACCATGAATTAAAAATTCTGTTGGTGACGACCAATGATCGCTTTTCCCGTAGATGTGATTATCTTGCTTGTAGGGAAAGCTATTCAGCCACAGATTTACTTTAAAAAGTTGCTCTGATTTTTCTTCATCACGAAGACTATCAATGAGTTTGCGCCACATTAAGATAGACACATTTTCTTTATCTTCGGATATTGTTTTGAAATGAAGGACGCGTTGCCATGGAGGTAGGACGGATAGGTCAGTTGTTTGTTGCGCTGTAGATTCTTGTGAGAATAAATGCCCATCACCAGCTATTGCGTGCTTCGATGAAACCACGCAATACGAAAGAGTCATACACAGAACGAGCAGGCGAACCCAAATCATATCGCTTTCCGCTTTAAATTTACGTAATTTCCAAAAAATAAGCGCCTAAACGGCGCTTGTCAATGGTTTATGTCAATATGTATGTAGTTATTAACGTGCTGCTGAAGCAACCACTGTAACGTTTCCACGTGGTGCTGTGTGTAACCACCAAGCATTCTGATTGATTGAGAAAATAGGCTTGTAATGGCGGATACTGCTTGCATTAACCGCGTTCTTGATCTGATTATCTAGGATCATAGCCCCTTGGTCTGTGTAAACAATTAGAACGGCGTGCGGAATATTCTTCTGTTGATCTTGTACGATAGCAATACGCATTCTGTTTTCTGGAACACCAAGCATACGAAGTGCTGTATATTTTGCGATAGCAAAGTCTTCACAATCACCACCCTTTGTCAGGAATTCAATAGGTGTCGCCCAGTAATCATTCTTACCGTAATTCACTTTATCAGTAATATAGCGCTTTTCATTCATGATGCTGTTAACGCGTGAAACCATCTTGCTAAGCGGTAGGCCCTGTAGTGATGCTAGATCTGATTTAAGAGCGTTAATTTCAACGTGACTACTTGGTTTTTTCATAGCGGCATCGAAACGTTCGAACATACCTGTCCATTTTGTAAACGCCTTTAAAGAACGAGACTTCTTCTCCGTTGATCCGAAGAGTTTCGGATACTGGCTCACTGAATTAAAGGAAGCCTGCACCATAGAAATACTTGCAGGAACATCTTTGACCTGACCAGCCTTTGCTTTTTTGGCAAATCCCATTGAAGCAAGAGCGATAAATACTGTCATTCCAGTCATGACAATACGAAGCATAATTTGCTCAGCGAGTGTGCGCTGGATAACGGATCGGCTAACGTAATTATTGGATACAAGAACATGCCCAAGCTGTTGGCCTGATGTTCTGCTGTCACTTAGAGCATTTTTAAGCTCTGATGGCGATAAATGACCATCAAGAACGAGCAACTCACCCAGACGGTTTTTACGCAAGCGTGCTTTTACGCCTGATAAAATTCCTGAGTGTTTTTCGTTGTTTTCTCTTGGATTGACCACAAATACCTGCCCTAATTATTCAATATTATTAGTCCCCTAACCCCTTTATTATGCTCGCAAAAGATTGACGAATTACTAACAAAAGGGCACAAATTACAAAAAAATGCTTATGTAACTAATTTTGAAGGATTTCAGGGGCTTTTGTCAAAAAAACACCGGCTGTTGATAAAGATATGAAGAAAAATTTTCCTAACCTATTGAAAAAAATGGAAAAATCTTGCGTTTTGCTAGTTGGCGACGTGATTTTAGATACTTTTGTCTATGGACAGGTTTCTCGCATATCACCAGAAGGCCCAGTGCCCGTTTTAGCCGCTAATCGTGAACATCAAATGCTAGGCGGCGCGGGTAATGTTTTCGCAAATTTAAGAGATCTTGGTGTTACAACAAATGTCATTGGTTTGATTGGCGCAGATGATGCCGGAAAACAAATACAAAATAAAATGGTTGAGGCAGATGGTAGTAAAGATGGTCTTATAGAAGATCAAGATCGCCCAACAATTCAGAAAACGCGTTATCAAGCACGTAGCCAGCAACTTTTACGAGTCGACTATGAGAAAAATATTCCTTTAACCAAAGGGCTTGAGGGAAAGCTGAAAGACGCGATTAAAGAGGCATTACCAAAAGCTAATTGTGTCGTGTTGTCAGACTACGGTAAAGGCGTACTGAGCGATGAAATTATTTCATTCACGATAGGTTTGGCAAAGAAAAATAAAGTGCCGGTAATCGTTGATCCGAAGGGCAAAGATTATCGTAAGTACAAAGGTGCCTCTTTGGTGACACCAAATAGAAATGAGTTGTCAGAAGCGACAGACGGAATGGCAACGAAAACAAATGATGATGTGTACGACGCAGTCCAACATTTGATCAAGACAAGTGGCATCGATGGTGTTCTAGCAACACGCTCTGAAGATGGTATGACGTTAATTGAGAATAAAAAAGCTGATCCTTATCATCTCGCAACAAAAGCACTTGAAGTTTACGATGTGTCTGGTGCGGGGGATACTGTGGTGGCGACTGTCGCCGCGACGCTTGCGGCACAAGGTTCAATGCAGGATGCGGCTTACCTTGCCAATATTGCTGGCGGTCTTGTCGTCGCGAAAATCGGTACGGCAACCGTACAACCACGTGAGCTATTACAGGCTATAGAAGAGTTCGAACAAGAAGATACATCACAAAGCAGAAATAATTTTCTTGCCCATATTCTTGAATGGAGTGACGCACAAAAGAAAATCCAAAGCTGGCAAGAT
Organism: Alphaproteobacteria bacterium; assembly: GCA_013215815.1. Lineage (GTDB taxonomy): Bacteria > Pseudomonadota > Alphaproteobacteria > Micavibrionales > Micavibrionaceae. The sequence continues at coordinate 97,002 of JABSQP010000006.1, forward strand.
GATGGGTTCAAGGTTGGTTTTACAAATGGGTGTTTCGATATTTTGCATTATGGCCATGTCAATTACCTAAATCAGGCGCGTGGTGAATGTGATCGTCTTGTTGTCGGATTAAATCACGATCAGTCTGTTAAGATATTGAAGGGTGAAGAGCGACCAATCAACGATCAGATGGCGCGCGCGACTGTTCTTGGCGCTCTTGGGTGTGTTGATATGGTGGTTTTTTTCGGCGCAGAAAAAGCAGGCGAGGATAATACGCCTTGTGAAGTTGTCGGGTATTTAAAGCCGGATCTTTTGATGAAAGGCGGGGATTATAAGGTCGACGATTTACCTGAAGCCCAGGTTGCTTTCTCATACGGCGGAGATGCCAAGATCATGCCGTTATATGAAGGGTATTCAACCACAGGTACAATTGAGAAGATGAGAAAATAAAGCTTATACGCGTTTTACCCTATTCATCTTTTTATAAGGCTGATAACATTGCGCTAGGATTTACGAAAAGGGTTTGTTTCGATGTTAAAATCAAAAATTGTTCTTCTCTCTGGCGCGGCATTTATTACATTAGGCGTATCGGCTTGTTCTATCCCGCACGGATTGCCAACTGGTTACACCCATCACGGAAAAGTATATAAATCAGCAACGCCTCCATCATCACCGCGTGTAACAGATGCACAGCGTGCACATATGGGCGCGGCACAAGCAGAACAATTCAGAACGGCAACATATGATATATTAACGCGCCTTACATCACGTGCGGGCGTGCCGCCAAAGCCTGTTTATGTTGAAGCGGCAAGTCCAATGACACCGTTCTATGCGAATATTGATAATGACCTTCGTGAAGCGCTCCGCTCTCAAAGCTACCGTCTATCCGATACAGCGGATGGTGCATATATCATTAAATATAATGCTGAACTTCTTCCGGGATATCGTTCATACGACCTTGAAAAGGCCGAAACAGGCGCGCCAAATATTAAGCTAACAATGGATGTGCTGACGAATGTACAGGGCACGTTAAAAATGCTGACACAAGAGGAAGGGCATTATTATATTGAGGGTGCAGAAGGACTTCTGATCCCTGTGCCATATCAAAAATATCAGCCTGTCGAGCATGAGACACGTTCACATTATGAGGCAGGCATGGAAGTGCCGCGTACAGGGAATGTTCATCATTCTGATGAGCAACTCAGAACAATTCAGCCAGTAATGGATAAAACAGAGGCGCCTGTGGTTGATATTATCGAAGCGCCAAGTGCTTCTTATGTTGAACCGGCTGAGCCAATGCCAATGGAACCTGTGAGGGTCAGTGAGCCGATGCTGCCTACGGAGCCTATGGAATATGTTGTGACAGAGCCAAGTGCTCCTGATCAGGCGCCTGCCGTTCAAATCTTTGATCTTACAACATCAGAGCCTGTTGGATCATATGATTATTCAGCGTCTATGAATGATATGACGGACGGTGCTCCTGTACGCCGTGGCCTACGTGTATCAAAGCAGGTTGAATATTAAGAGAAGTCTATCGCGCTAATAAAATGCGATAATAATGGTAGGTTGCCGCTGGAGGGTTTGCCTGTCCTTCAAAGCAGCCCTCTCTTTTTCCTTCTAATAATTTGCTTTCGCCGCAGCCCGTACCATCTAACAATTGATTTATGTACGTAAAGTTACCGGTGAAAGGGGTTATGATATCCGTATTTCCGCAATCCATTGGAGGGGCGGTCCCAGAATCAGTAATGTCATTTTTCTGGTTGATTAAATTGCAGAATTCTAGAGAAACGTATGGTAGAAACGCGATCATTTCTGTTGTCGTGGCATCCCCCCCGGCGCTTGATCCGTTCCCGTTAATCATATTATTTGCATTAAAAACCCAATCTTCATTTTGAGTTTGAATATCGCTATCGTTGTCTCGGAATGTAACGCCGCCACCTTCGCGGGCAAAAACCTGACGTCCCGGATCATCGGTAATATCGCCATAAATGCTGGAATGGTTTGGGTGAGCAAAACGAATATCACTTTCGCTATATCCATTGCGAAGAACATAAGAGATCGCGCGCTCTAACTCATTGCCGTACTGCTGTACTTCAGCGACTTTTATTTCGAGTGTTTCCCGATCAATATTTGATCCGGGTGTGCTAGACCCTTTCACCATTACGACCAATATACCGAGCAGGAAAATTGCGCCCAGAATATAAATGAGCATGTTTCCCGACTGTGTGTTGGTGTGCTGCGTTTTCATCACGCTTTCCTTAGCGTACTGGTGCGATTGTCATACAGTTTTGGAAGTAACGACAAGCTTGAACGGCTTGTTGCTCACTCATGCCGCTGAGGCGTGCACGGAAGACAACGCCTTCTGCTGTGCGGAGAGGTACAGCGAGAGGCTTCACTTGCGCGGCAATATCAGCTGGCAGCGCCGCTTTTGCCTTGTATAGCTTTTGATCAGTCGCTAGACGGCTACCATAGGCGCCGATTTGGATGGCCCATTCACCAGCGCCATGATGATTTGGATGATATACGGCTTTGGTCGGCGTGCCTGCTTCTGGTGCGATGCGGCTAATGCCTTGCATCATATCTTGTGATACAGGAGCTTCTGCTTCGTAGTCTCCTTTGTGAACAGAGACAGCAATAAGCCCCGTTTCCAATCTTTTTGTTACAGCAGGGTCAAAGTCACCAACGCCTATGCGTTTTTGAAATTCTGCACTTTCCAAGGCTTCCGATAATGCTGTGTAATTCGGATGTAAGTTCTCTTTAGGATCCACAGGGGCATTTGCGATTGCTTTACGGCCTGTTTCCAGTGATGCAAAAGATGTAAAGCCTTGTGGGTTTTGAACAAATGTTTTGGGCGCGGCACTTGCAACTGTTGTTGCTGAGCCAGGCTTACGATTTGGTTTTGGCGGGGCCTTATCAATCGATGCCATGCGTACGCGTTTTGCTTTTGAAAATCCTTTATCAAGGATGGATGCCATGTGAGAGTTACGTGTTTTTGATGTACGGCCACCAAAAACAACGCCGATAAGGCGGCGGCCATCTTTTTTTGCTGATGCAATCAAATTAAAGCCAGAGGCATTGATGTAACCTGTTTTAAATCCATCCATACCTGAATAGCTGCTCATAAGGCGGTTGTGGTTTCTGTACGTCTTACCGCGGTATGTGAAGCTGCGTGTTGAAAAGTAACGGTAGTACTTCGGATAGCGGCGAACAATGTAGCGTGCCATTTTGGCCATGTCGCGTGCTGTTGAAACTTGGTACTTGTGGTGAAGACCGGATGCATTCATGAAATTTGTTGATTGCATGCCAATGCCTTTAGCGCGCCCAGTCATATATTGGGCAAAACGTGCTTCGCTACCGCCAAGATGTTCGGCAAGGGCAACAGCAATATCGTTGGCTGATTTCGTGACAAGTGAGTAAATTGCATCCTCGACGCGGATACTTGATCCCGCAGGTAGTCCGAGCTTACTTGGAACCATGCTGGCAGCATGACGGGAAATACGTACACGATCACGCAAGCGTATGTCACCGCGCTCTAGAGCGTCAAAAGTTAGTAGAAGTGTCATCACTTTGGTAAGTGACGCTGGATGGAGCCGTTTATCAGCATAACGCTGTGATAGTGTCATGCCTGTTTCTGCATCAATCACGATAGAGGCGTATTTTTGGTTGCCTTTAGCGTGAGCGGAAGGGGCGCTTATTGCTAACGCTATGATAATAAACAGAAAATAAGACAGTAGTCTCAAAACAGCTTCTCCCAAATCCCTTAAATCACGTGTTTTTAAAGCTTTTAAAGTATCAGAGAATGCTTACGCCAGACAAATTATTCTGTTGTAAACCTTACTTATTATATCTTAATTTTTATTTAAAAGCGCTTAACCGATGTGATCTATGACGTAAACTCCTGAAATACAGTGTAAATTGATTTGGAAAAGCTGTCCAGTATTCAGATATTTCTCATTATTTTCGGAAAACGTCCGTTTCTTTCGCATTTTTACAGTTAAAAACCCTCCCAAAATTGTGTACAACAGTTCTATGAAAGATCTTCTCTTTTTCCAAAATATATCGATGAATGATGATGAAACGCCTCAGGAGCCTACTACTCCAGATGATGGCGATAGCGGTGAGCAGGAAGAGCACCAAACGGGGCTTTTGCTTAAACCCAAACCAAAGACGAAAAAGCCGTCTATGTATAAGGTTTTGCTCTTAAATGATGATTATACGCCGATGGAGTTCGTTGTTCATATTTTAGAAAGGTTTTTCAGTAAGAATAAGCAGGAGGCAACAGATATCATGTTGCACGTTCACCGTCGCGGTGTCGGCATCTGCGGCATTTTCACATACGAAGTAGCGGAAACGAAAGTTGCGCAAGTAATGGATTTCGCTCGATCTAATGAGCAACCGCTGCAATGTACCATGGAGAAGGAATAAGTCATGCTCTCACGTAATTTAGAACAAACCTTGCACCGTGCATTATCTATCGCTAATGAGCGTCAGCATGAATATGCAACGTTAGAGCACCTTCTTCTTGCGCTGACAGAAGATCAGGATGCAATGGCGGTATTACGTTCTTGCGGTATTGCATTGCCAGATATTAAAGAGCAGCTTGAACATTACCTCGATCATGAGCTGTCTTATCTTAAACAAACAGAAGCGCCAGAAGAGGCCAAGCCAACAACGGCGTTTCAACGCGTTCTTCAGCGTGCAGCTATTCATGTGCAAAGCTCTGGCCGCGAAGAAGTTACAGGCGCTAATGTGCTTGTTGCTTTGTTTTCTGAGCGTGAAAGCCATGCCGTTTATTTCTTACAAGAACAAGATATGACACGCTTTGATGCCGTGAATTATATTTCACACGGTATTGCAAAAGTGCCGGGTCAAGATGGTGATGTATCAACGCCGCGCGGCGCTGAAGAGGGCGAAGAGTCTGGCGAAACAAAAACAGGTCGTGAGGCGCTAGATAGTTATTGCAAAAACTTAAATGAAAAAGCGCAAGCTGGTAAAATTGATAAGTTGGTTGGGCGTGATAAGGAAGTATCACGAACCATTCAAATTCTATGCCGCCGTTCCAAAAATAATCCGCTTTACGTTGGTGATCCAGGTGTTGGTAAAACAGCTATAGCGGAAGGTTTAGCAAAACGTATTGTTGAGGGCGAAGTGCCGGATGTTTTGAAGGGTACAACAATCTATTCGTTAGACATGGGCGCGCTTCTAGCCGGTACACGCTACCGTGGCGATTTTGAAGAGCGTTTAAAAGCTGTTCTTAAAGAGCTCGAGAATATGGATGACGTGGTGCTCTTTATTGATGAAATTCACACGATCATTGGCGCTGGTGCGACATCAGGTGGCGCTATGGATGCGTCAAATCTATTGAAACCATCATTGGCAAATGGGGCGCTTCGTTGCATTGGTTCCACAACTTACAAAGAATATCGTAATCACTTTGAAAAAGATCGTGCGCTTGTGCGTCGTTTCCAAAAAATTGATGTCGTTGAGCCAACTATTGATGAAGCCATTGAGATTCTAAAGGGTCTTAAAACCTATTATCAAGATCATCATAAAATTGAATATACTGATGAAGCGATTAAAGGGGCAGTAGAGCTATCAGCTAAATACATTGGTGATCGTAAGCTTCCAGATAAAGCAATTGATATCATTGATGAGGTCGGTGCTGCCCAGATGTTGGTAGAAGAAAAGGATCGCAAGAAGGTAATCGATCTTCCTGAAATTGAAGATGTTGTTGCAGCAATTGCACGTATTCCAACAAAGTCACTGACAAAAGATGATAAGAGTGCGCTTAAGAACTTAGAGCGTGATTTAAAGACTCTTGTGTTTGATCAAGATCCGGCCATTGATACGTTATGTGATGCTATTAAATTATCGCGCGCTGGCCTGCGTGATCCGGACAAGCCTATTGGTTGCTATCTTTTTTCTGGACCGACGGGTGTTGGTAAGACGGAGGTTGCGCGCCAGCTCTCAAAAACAATGGGTGTTGATTTAGCGCGTTTTGACATGTCTGAATATATGGAGCGCCATGCCGTTTCCCGTTTGATTGGCTCACCGCCGGGTTATGTTGGTTATGAGCAGGGTGGTCTTTTAACTGATAAGGTCGATCAGACACCGCACTGTGTCCTTCTTCTTGATGAAATTGAAAAGGCGCATCCTGATATTTATAACCTTTTGTTGCAGGTGATGGATTACGGGAAGCTAACAGATAATAATGGTAAAACAATTGATTTCCGCAACGTGATTTTGATCATGACAACCAATGCAGGCGCGGCAGAAATGGCGCGGCCGCCAGTTGGCTTTAATCGTGAGATCCGTGTCGATGAAGATAATGAAGCGATTAGCCGCATGTTTACGCCAGAGTTTAGAAATCGCCTTGATGCAGTTGTTCCGTTCCAATCATTGAAACAAGAAACGGTTGCTAAGGTCGTTGATAAATTTGTCGCACAGCTTGAAGCACAATTAACGGAAAAAAATGTTTCTATACTTCTAAATGATGCAGCGCGTACGTATCTTGCTGAACAAGGTTATGATCCGGCGATGGGCGCCCGTCCTTTAGGGCGGGTTATTCAAGAGCAGATTAAGAAGCCTTTGGCCGAAGAGCTTCTCTTTGGGAAACTTGTTGATGGCGGCGTTGTGAATATTGGTTTCAAAGATGGAGAATTAGTTTTTGACATTGAATCTGACCACAAGCCAGAAGAGCCGAAGAAAAAGCCGAAGAGTAAAAAAGAAACGGTGAAATAGTTTATTAATCTCTTCTAAAACAGCGGACATTATAGCTGTTTGTCTTGGGGCCATGTGGTGTTGCTCCGTTATCAAATCTTTTCATTCTGGCTCTCGTTGGGTCACCGCTAAATTCATTTGATCCCCATAATCTATTTGGCCAAGTAATTGCTGCAAAAACACCTACAGCGCGGTTGTCATACAGGACTTGTAATTCACTAGATCCTGGCATATACCACTTTCCTCCTAAGGCAATACACAAGGCAACTGCTGGGTATGTTGTATCAACTAGAGGTGTTAGGATGCTTGTATTAGTCAACCCATCACTGGCATCGGTTGCCCCTGTTGTTGTGTTGGCAACACTCCATTGATGTGCCCCGCTGATTTGAGAAACAGGTGTATACATTCGGTTACCTCCGTGTTCTCCAACATAGGCAAGATCATCGCAATATTCACCTATCTCTAAATTTGTTATTGGATCACCATCGGAACAAAAAGTTTGATCAAGATCTTTAAACTCAACCTGCCCTCCGGTTAATCTGTATATGTGACAGGATTCGTCACTTGGTGCATTTGCATTTACGTTATCACCTGATGGTGTTTCATAAGAGATCTCCGAATTGCTGCACCCTCTTAATTTTAAGCGCTTTGCAGCTTGCTTGACGTTATTTAGGTATTCGTTCAATTCATATGATAGGGCTTTCTGTCTTTCTTCTGTGAGTAAAGACGTACTTGTTCGAGATGAGCCTGTAAAAGCATAAGAAAGAGCCGCAACCAGCCCTACAACAAGGAAAATGAGGACAAGAACGTTTCCATTTTGAGTATTTTCACGTTTTTTTTGTATGTAAAAGCTCATCTTGATATAATAGCATAAAGATGGTGAGTTCTAAGAAAACAATTTTGATAGTCGATGATAATGAGCCAACGCGTACATTGTTACGTGGAGTGTTGGAAAATGGCGGCTATGGCGTTATGGAGGCTGCAGATGGCGATGTTGCGGTCTCTTACGCGAAAGAAAGTAAGCCGGATGCGGCTATCATTGATCAGCATATGGAGCCGTATAACGGCTATAAAGTTGCTGATTTATTGCAATATGCTGATGTGAAAATACCCATGGTTATGATCACCGCTCATGATGCCTCGGACTTACTTCTGCAGGCACAAAAGCACGGATTTACGAATGTTATGAAGAAGCCAATCGATGCTGATAAGCTTCTTTGGATTATTGGGCGTGAGTTACGCTAGTTTTTAATTTCAAAAACAGCATCAATTTCAACTGCAAATCCTGCGGGGAGTGATGGGGCGCCGACGGCAAAGCGTGCGTGTTTCCCTTTTTCTTCTCCCAAAGCCTCAACCATTAGGTCTGAGGCACCGTTGATGACAAGTGATTGATCTTCAAAGTCCGGTCCACAATTCACAAAACCTCCAAGTTTTACGCAGCGTACAACACGGCTCCAATCACCTTCGACGCTATCACGAATTTGTGTAAGAATATTGAGCGCACATTGGCGCGCTGCTTCTTGCGCCGTATCCATATCTACATCAATGCCGACCTTGCCTTTGTATTCACGTGGCCCACCAATAGGAACCTGTCCGGCAACAAAGACCATATTACCTGTTGTAACGTATGGGACATAATTGAATAAGGGTGGTGCCGACTCAGGAAGTCTCAAGCCTAGTTCATTTAATTTTGCATCAACATCGCTCATTATCTTATCTCCTCTTGATTTCTAAGCCTTTTTACGCCATTTCTAGAGGGGCGAAAAGAATTTTAAGGATCGTTATGGGCTTATTCAGCTTTTTGGGTGTTTTATCACCCGTTCATATTACATATACAACCATTGTGAGTCGTGCCAAGCGTGTCGGTGTTGATGATTATGGTAACAAGTATTATCGTGCAAAGCCCATGAAAGGATACAAGCGCGAGCGTCGCTGGGTGATCTATAAGGGAACACCTGAGGCCTCAAAGGTCCCGCCTGAATGGCATGGCTGGCTTCATCACCAAACAGACGTTATGCCTTCGGTTGATGATCAATCATTTCGTCGCCCTTGGCAAAAACCGCATAAACCAAATTTAAGCGGTACAACAGGTGCATACCGCCCTTCTGGATTCGCGGAAGGTGGTCAGCGTGATAAAGCCACTGGTGATTACGAAGCGTGGCAGCCGCCAGAATAAGAAAAGGAAACAAACATGAAAAGAAATGTAATAGAAACTGTTCTTGGCGCTGTGGTATTAGCGGTCGCTTTTATCTTTTTGGCGTTTAGCTATTCATCAGCAAATGTTGGCGGTAGTGGTGATGGTTACGAAGTTAAAGCACGTTTTTCTAGCATTGGTGGTTTAAATGTTGGTGATAAAGTTGTTATCAGCGGCGTTAAAGTTGGAACCGTTTCAGATGTTGTGCTTGATGAGTCTACATACCTAGCGGTCGTAAGTCTTGACGTCGCGTCTTCAGTGAAGTTGCCAGATGATACAGCGGCATTTATTTCAAGTGAAAGTCTCCTTGGAGGTTTATATCTACAACTGGAGCCTGGTGCATCGGAAGATATGATTGAGCCTGGTGATTTTATTCAATATACACAAGCGCCACAAAATTTAGAGCAGCTGCTTGGACAATTTATCTTTAGTCTGCAAGGCGATGACGAAGATAAATAATCTTTTCTTATTTGTTTTTATTGCTGCCTGTTTTGTTCAAAACGTACAGGCAGCGGAATCTTCTGTCATGGAAGATAAGACGCTTGTTAAGCTGCAGGCATTAGATAAGTCAACCGCACGCACAGTAACGTTTCAGGCAAAAGTTGGATCAACGATTCAGCATGGATCTTTGTTTATTAAAACGCAGGCTTGTCGTAAATCACCTCCTTTAGAAAAACCAGAAAGCGCTGCATTTTTACAGGTTTGGGAAGTACCGATTGGTAAAAAAAAGTCTGAGTGGATTTTTTCTGGATGGATGTTCGCTTCTTCTCCGGCTTTATCTGCTATGGATCATCCTGTGTATGATGTTTGGGTTCTCGATTGCCTATCTGGTGAAGAGGAAAATAAAGAAGCGCAAGATAGTGAAACAAAAGCGCAAACTGCCGACCCATCTGCTTTGGAAGCAGTAGAAGGGGAGCCTGAGGTTGAAGAAGTAGCGCGCGAAAAAAATATCAATGATATTTTGGATGAGGTTACAACAGAAGAAACATCAGAATAATTTATCTATTCGCCATATAGGTATTAAGTATTTCTTTCGTATCCATCTTTTCTAAAGTGAAATCTGCAGGTTTTTGCATCTCTTTCTGAATAGCTTGTTCGTATTCTTCTTGAGGAATCTCATACGCACCAAATTGTTTGAGATGTTTGTTGATAAACTGCGTGTCTAGAATTTTAAAGCCGCCTGCATGAAGGCGTGCCGCTAAATGTATCAGAGCAATTTTGCTCGCATCTTTTTCAAAAGACACCATGCTTTCTCCGCAAAATACACGGCCAATAGCGAGGCCATATAAACCGCCAGCAAGCTTTCCATCTTTCCAACATTCAACAGAGTGTGCAAAACCCATTTCATGTAACTGAATGAAAACGTCACGAATAGGAGCATTGATCCATGTATTTTCACGCCCTTTAGCGCTTTTAGCACATCCATCAATAACTTCTTCAAAAACTGTATTAATTTTTATTTCAAATGTGTTTTGTTTTAGTGTTTTTAAAAGGCGTTTGGGAATATGCAGGTCTTTAATAGGAAGAAGTCCGCGCATATCCGGACGGTAAAAATTAAACGCTTCATCTTCAGCATTTTCCGCCATAGGGAAAACACCTTGTAAATAAGCGTTTAGTATTATTTCTGGTGTAGCATCTGTAAACACAAGAGCGATTTTACGCAGCTTTGTCTTCTTTCGCGAGAGCCTTTTCTTCTAGCTTCTTTTCCATCCAGTGAATGTCATAGCCACCAGTTAAGAAGTCTTCTTGCTCTGTGATCCAGTAATGAAGTGGCAGTGTTGTTTTAACACCATCAATCACTGTTTCCACAATGGCACGTCGTAGGCGGCGAATACATTCTTCGCGGTTACGCGCGTGAACGATCAGTTTACCAACCATTGAATCGTAATATGGTGGAATAGGATAACCCGCATAAATGGCACTATCAAAACGTACACCAAGGCCTCCAGGCGCATGGAATTGCTTAATCATACCAGGAGAAGGGATAAATGTGTCTGGATCTTCTGCGTTGATACGTACTTCAATTGCGTGCCCACGAAGACGAATATTTTCTTTGTTTAGGCGAAGTTTTTTACCAGCAGCAACACGGATTTGCTCAGCAATCAAATCAATACCTGTGATCATTTCCGTCACGGGGTGTTCAACCTGAATACGTGTGTTCATCTCCATAAAATAGAATTTGTCATCTTCATAGAGGAATTCAATCGTACCCGCGCCGACATAGCCCATCTTACGAATAACGTCAGCGGCTAGAGTACCAATCTCGTTACGTTTTTCTTCGCTAAGTACTGGAGATGGTGCTTCTTCAACAAGTTTTTGGTGACGACGTTGAATAGAACAATCACGTTCACCAAGATGAATACCATTACCATGCTTATCACCGAATACTTGAATTTCAATGTGGCGTGGCTTTTCTAAGAACTTTTCAATGTAAACAGTGTCATCACCAAAGTTTGCAGCGGCTTCACGGCGCGCCGTTGTAAAAGCTTCAGCAAATTCCTCTTCACTGCGGACAACTTGCATCCCTTTACCGCCGCCGCCAGAGGCTGCTTTAATTAGAACAGGAAGACCAAAATCACGACAAATTTGGAGGCCTTCTTCAATAGTTTCAACAGCTCCATCAGAACCCGGAACAACAGGAAGGCCAAGATCCATCACTGTTTGCTTCGCAACAACTTTATCACCCATCTTGTCGATATGCTCAGGTTTAGGGCCGATGAAAGTAAAGCCGTGCTCTTCAATCATGCGTGCAAATTCAGCGTTTTCAGATAGAAACCCGTAACCTGGGTGAATTGCATCTGCGCCTGTTACGGCAGCAGCCGTCAAAATTGCCGGTATATTTAGATAGCTGTCTTTTCCTTGTGGCGGCCCAATACAAACAGATTCATCGGCAAGGCGTACAGCCATAGAGTTCGCATCGGCTGTCGAGTGCACTGCTACGGATTGAATTCCCATTTCACGACAAGCGCGAATAATACGAAGGGCAATTTCACCACGGTTTGCAATTAGGATTTTATTGAAGAGAGGCTTATCTGTATTCGCCATATTTCTATCTTTCTTTTAACGGATGTAATGAAGGTTGTTTTTATTCAATAACAGCCAGAACATCGCCAAATTCAATTGGCTGCCCGTTTTCAAAAAGGACTTGTGTCACAGTACCGCTCTTATGCGCTTTGATCGGATTCATAACCTTCATTGCTTCAATAATAAGAAGAGTATCGCCTTCGCTAACGCTTGCACCTTTTGTGATGAAGTTCGGTGCGTCTGGTTCAGGCGCTGCATATGCTGTTCCTACCATTGGGGATGTCACTGCACCCGGGTGATCACCAGTTACTGTGTCAGGAGTGTCGTTAGAAGCTGCCTGTGGTGTCGTTGGGTCAGAAGGCATATTTACTGGCGCTGCGACAGCTTGCGCTGCGGCGGCGACCATAGCACCTTTATTTACACGGATCATTTGCTCGCCTTCGGCAACTTCGATCTCATTTAAACCAGTTTCATCAAGTAGCTTGGCTAGCTGCTTAATCGCTTTTGAATCAATTTTCATAAATAAACCCTTAGTTTTAGCCGTACATTATTATTTCAAAGTGAATGCTTAAAGAAAAAACGCCTCGAAGTCAAAGCTGAACTGTATTTGTGAATAAAATACAATTATATCAATGGTTTAATTGTTTCTAGCGCTTCACTATAACCATTTGCGCCCTTACCCTTGATAACAGCTTTTGCAAGGGGTTCGATGTAGGAAAAATGTCTGAATTCCTCTCTTTCAGAAGGATCTGAAAGATGAACTTCTATGATGGGAACATCGTGTAATTTTAATGCATCATGAATAGCTACTGACGTGTGTGTGTATCCTGCAGCATTAATAATAATACCTTTTATTTTACCCAATGCGTTTTGAATCCAATCAACCAACTCACCTTCATGATTGGATTGTTTAAACTCTATTGTCATGGCGAGGCTTTGGCCTTTTTTTGTGCAACGTTCTTTTATATCAGCCAGAGTGTCTGATCCATAAATTTCAGGTTCACGCATGCCAAGCATGTTTAAATTTGGTCCGTTTAAAATTAGGATATCAGCCATTACTCTGCATCACTTTCTTCAGATGGCGTATCCCAAGGCATAACCTTTTCTTGTTTAGGTGCTAATCCTGGCGCAACAACTTGCGCTGATGTTTTTATGTTTCCAGCATTTTCAAAAGTTAGAACGATATCAACTTCTTGATCCATAATAAGAGGTTTCTTCATTTTGATGAACATGATGTGGTAGCCCTTTGGTTCTAAAGAGACTATCTTTCCGGCTTTAAGATCGAGCGCCTTAATCTTACGCATCATCATCGTACCATCGTCCGGATCGATCATGTTTTCATGAATCTCTGTTATTTCTGCAACGTTTGATTTAGCTGCAATTAAACGGTCGTCAATTTCACCTGTATTTTTAATGATCATGAAAGCGGCGCCAGTTGTAGCGCCGGGCATCGTGGCAAATGCGTATGGGTTTTCTATTGTTATTTCAGGCTTTGCTGTTGTTTCATTATCAAGAGCGAAGGAATAAGATGGTGAAAATAATAAGACCACTAAAACTGTCATTACAATACGAAGCATCATTATTTTTCTCCTTCTTGTATCATATTAATGAGATCAACAAGTGTTGGCATAGCATTGCCAGGAACATAGACTTTGTTCTCAATTAAAAAACTTGGTGTTACTTGGATACCCGCGTGTAATAAAGCGTTTAGATTATCTTCCATTATTTCATCGACTTTACTGCTGATAACATCTGCTTTGAATTTTTGAAGATCGAGGCCATATAAAGCTGCAGTTTCTTCGAAGAATGTTTCCGGTATCTCTCTTTCTGGATACTCAAGCACAGCTTTATGCATTTCCCAGAATTTACCCTGTAGGCCTGCCGCTAAAACATGGCGTAAAATAGGTTCGGATACTTCTACATCAAATGCTACAGGGCGAGCGATATAGCGCACATCTTTACGTATGCGTAAAAGCTCTTCTACGGTAGGGTTCATCTCTTTACAGTAGCCACAGGTATAATCGATGAATTCTATGAGTGTGACTGTTTGCGTGGTTGGTTTTTGGGCTTCTTGTATAAGGAAACTAGCAGCTGGTTTATCTGCCTTTATATATAACCACTTAAAGTGAGCAATACCCGCTATTGCATAGAGCGCAAGCAGGCCTAGTAATATCAAGTAGGTGCGATACAAAAACGTTTTAAACGAAAAATTTTGAAACCGTTTCATAAGAATCACGCCTGCTTGTTATATTAGATTATTGACCGCGAATTGAAGCGATCATGCTTTTCATTTGAGCTGATGTGATATATCCGCGTGCAACCTCAGTCTCAACAATAAATCCAGGTGTGCCTTGAATACCCAGTTCACGCGCCTTTGTTAAATTTGTCACTATGATCTGGTTGATATCATCACCATCTTTATCTTTTTCGAGTTGCTTAATATCAAGACCGACTTTTTCCGCGAGTTTCTTCATATTTTTGTCGTCTTTAGGACCTTTGTGATCCATGATTGCCTGATGGTATTCAAAATACTTACCTTGCTTATTAGCAGCTAAAGACCACTTTGCTGCTTCTTTAGATTGCGGCCCCAAGATCGGCATTTCAATGAAAACAACTTTTACATTTTTTTCATCTTTTAAGAGAGCGTTTACTTCGTTAAGAGCTTTACGGCAGTAGCCACAGTTGTAATCGAAGAACTCAACGATAGTTATGTCGCCATCAGGGTTGCCTGTTGATGGCAAAGTCGTGTCCTTTTTTAGGTCTGCCATATAACCTTTGGCTTTCTCGTTGCTCTCTTGTTGTTGTTTCGCCATCTGCTCAGCTTGAAACTTATTCACGCTTTCTAAAATAACTTGGCCGTTATTCATGAGATATTCTGTAAGAAGTTTATTAAGCTCTTCTTTTTGTTCGGATGTAAATTCTTCAGCCTTCAATGGCGCAGCATAAAGTGCGGCGACGAACGTTGTTAGAACAAGAAATTTTTTCACTAGGCTTCTCCTGATTGAGTAATTAGTGGGATTGTTTTGATAATAATTAACGCTTTAATACTCTATTGTAATATTTTTCGAAGCGAAAGAGCAAAATCTTATCGCTTCTTTGTTTCTCAGCTTTTGTTTTTCCGGCTTTCTACATGTAGAAGGATGTCTTTAGCGCGATACCACGGAGAGGTCCCTTCTTTTAAACCTTTTAGAGCACTTTCGGCCTGTTGTTTTGCATATGGATGTTTTCGCTGCAACAATGCTTCTTCTGCTAGGTGCAAGCGCGCTCTATGATCATCTCCCGAACGACCATAAGCTGTTGCTAAAAGCCTGTGAATTTGGGTTGATCGCGGTTCATAAATTAGTGCGCTATGGAGTTGATCTATCGCTTGTTTCAATTTTGTTTTATCTGATTTGGCTGTTTCGATGATCGCGTGTGCGAGTGCTGTTCGAAGTAGACCGTCCCGGGGTTTTAACTTTACGGCTTTTTCGTAAGAAGGAATGGCTTCTTTAACGCGGCTAAAGTCGACCAGCATTTGCCCTTTAAGTTCATGAAAATAGGGGTTTTGGGGCTCTTGTGCGATAAGTTGATCGATACCGGATAGTGCTTTTTCAATCCTGCTCTCTCTGTAATCAGCAACTGTATGGGCATAGCGGGCGGGTAGCGATTTGTCATTCGTATCATAAACCCACATGACTTGACCGGGGTTTATGAAGCCCAAGAGTTTTGCTTTCATGCGCTCATGCTGATCATCCCAATGAGCAGGGTAAGGTTTGTCTTTATATTTTGATCTTTCGACAGCGCGTTCCATCGTATCAACTCGATTATGTGTGAGAGGGTGGGTACGCACATACTCGCTTTGCTGTGATGCGGGAACCAGTTCTTCGCCTTCTAGCTTTTCTAGGAATGTCAAAAGCCCTTCTGGGTTCATTCCTGCTTTTTCTAACGATGCAATTGCGGCTTGGTCAGCGCTGGATTCAAAAGTTCGCGCTTTGGATAAGAAGCGTCGCTCAGCCATTGAGTTACCACCGCCCGATATAGTTGCCGCAGCGGCGCCGTCTCCTGTGGCGATAGCCGTTCCAAGGCCAAGTAACGTGCCTAAAATGCTTTCATAAGAGGCTTGTTCTAGTGCTTCACGCGAGCGAACCAAATGGCCGCCTTGTATGTGGCCTAATTCGTGTGCCATAACCCCGATCAGCTCCGTAGGTTTATCTGTTTTTTGAATAAGGCCAGTGTAAAAGAATATGTTTGCGCCGCCTGCAACGAAAGCGTTTACGTCATTACTTTTAACGAGAATGATTTTAACCTGCTTGGGATCCATGTTGTTTGCTTCGAATATAGGGGCAAACCATTCATTCAAAATTTCTTCGATTTCACTATCTCGTATAACAGTTTGTGCTTGCGCGCTGGATATAACTATCGTGCCAAGCATAATAGTGAGTATAAACGTTAAAGCTATTTGTCTGATCATTCGTATTTTACTTTCACTTTCTATCAAAGACACTCTATCATTATGGCTTGGTTATGGCACGCATCAGATGAGGGTGAGTTTTAATGGAATGGATTGATTTAGCCTGGGTTCCTATCGCAGCGCTAGTGACAAAGGGGGCGTTGCGCATAAAGGCAGTCCTTTTTGTGTTGTGTTGTTCTTTCATGCTTCGTCTACAAGTTCGTTTGATGAGCGAAATTGGTTTCAAAGAAGGTTTCCTAAATTGGATTGATATGCCTTTGTTGCAAAGAGGTATGATTGTGTATGGGGTGTTTATTGCTATATTTTTATTATTGGTTGGTTTATCTAAGGAAAATAATGCGTACGTTTTTATTGCAGCCAGCATTACAATTTTTACAATTGCCTTTTGTATTTCAACAGTGGCTATGGTTTTATAGGCGTTATGAGTAAAAAAAGAACAACAAGAGATCCGAACGTACGTGTTAAAACAGCAAAAAGGCGCAGTAATTCGTCGACGCGTTGGCTTGAACGTCAGCTAAACGATCCGTACGTATCTAAGGCGCAGCGTGAAGGGTACAGAGGACGTGCGGCATTTAAGCTGGTCGAAATTGATGAAAAACTCGATTTACTTAAAAAGAATATGCTCGTTGTCGATTTAGGGGCGGCGCCAGGCGGTTGGTGTCAGGTTGCAGCTAAAAAAGGCTGTAAAGTGGTTGGTTTGGATATATTAGAAATGGATCCACTGCCAGATATTGACACCATTCAGATGGACTTCATGGATGATGACGCCCCTGAAAAATTGATAGAAATGATGAAGGGTGAAAAGGCTGACATTGTTATGTCGGATATGGCGCCCAATACGACCGGACATAGAAATACAGATCACTTGCGTATCATGGCTTTGGTTGAGCTTGCGTACTATTTCGCAAAAGACGTACTAAAGCCTGGCGGCGTATTCCTCGCAAAGGTACGCCAAGGTGGCACGCAAAATGATCTTTTGGCGGAGATCAAAAAGGATTTCACGTCTATTAAACACATCAAACCGCCAGCTAGCCGTAAAGAAAGCTCCGAGACATATCTTATCGCTCAAGGATTTAGAGGATAATTTATGAAACAAGAGTTACTTAAAGGTGTGAGGGATGTCGCGCCGTTACTCATTGGCGTTATACCTTTTGGTGTATCGTCAGGCCTATATGCTGTTGAGCAAGGTTTTACGGCTTTTGAAGCTATGTTTATGTCCTTCGTTATTTTCGCTGGAGCGTCACAGGTGGCTACCGTGGGTTTGATGATAAACGAGGCGCCGTTTTGGATCATTGTTGCCACAGCCATATTGATCAATTTACGTTTCCTTATTTATAGTGTCTCCGTTTCTCCTTTTGTTCATAAGGCGTCCAAACCAATGAGGGCTTTGAAGTCTTATTTGATGACGGATCATACTTTTGTTCTAACAGCGCGTGAGAAGTACACAGGCCAAAATAAATCTTTCTATTTCTTAGGTTCAGGCTTGTTAGTTTGGAGCGTATGGCAGCTTTCGACTTTTGTAGGAGCGTTTTTTGCTAACATTATTCCGAGTGAATGGTCTTTGGAATTCTCTCTTCCATTAGTCTTTCTCTTTTTTACCTTACCTTTGTTAAAATCTCGCGAGAATATAATAGCGGCTATCGTTGCAGGCGCTGCAGCCATTATTCTTATTCCGGTCATGCCCGTGCATTCTGGTTTGATCGTTTCTATTCTTTTGGGGGCGTTTTCAGGACTAGCCGCCAATAAAATATTTAAACAAGGTGTGAAAAATGGATAACGTTGAATTTTACATCATAACTCTTGTGATTGGGGCGGTGACTTTGTTTTTCAGGGGCGCATTCATTGTTCCTGATAAAGCGCATCACCTTTCTCAACGTTTAGAGTTTATTCTTGAATATATTCCGATATCGGCGATGGCAGCATTAACGGCGGCACATATCACGTACACGCAATCAGGTGGAGTTTATGAGATTGCAACAGATAAAATAGCGGCAGGCTTTATTGCCTTTATTATCGCGTGGTTTTCTAAGAGCATATTGGCGACTTTTGTTGGCGGTATGAGCGCTATATGGCTTATTCAATACTTTGACTTATTTTAAGATCAAACTTACCGCTATGGCCCACATGGTAATGGCAATAAGAAAATCAAGGATTTGCCATGCTTTTGGTTTAGCAAAAAGCGGCGTTAAAAGCTGTGCGCCGTAGGCCAGTACGAAAAACCAGCAAAAAGAAGCGAGTATAGCGCCGCTTCCAAAGACGTACTTACCAGTTTCACCGTAAGATGCTGATAGGCCTCCGATTAAAACGACTGTATCCAGATATACATGAGGGTTGAGAAGGCTTAACCCCATCAAGATAAGGACTATTTCCTTGGCAGAGCCTTCTTTAATCATGCCTTTTGCACGCTCACCATTCATTTGATCAGGTTTAAACGCGCGGTAGAGCGATTTTGCGCCGTAAACAAACAAAAATACCGCTCCTCCCCATGTGATGTATGTGATGAGGCTAGGGAATTTCTCTAAAAGGACGCCAAAACCTAATACACCAGCACAAATGAGAACAGCATCAATGAGGCTTGCTGTTAAAGCCGTAGCAAAAACATGATGTTTTTTAATGCCTTGGCGGAGTACAAAAGCATTCTGTAGCCCGATCGCAATAATAAGCGAAGCTCCTAAAAAGAAGCCTTTAATGAAAATTTCTGGTGCGTTCTCAATAAGCATGATGAGCTTATAATTGGTTTTTCGGGTGTTTTGAAGCGCTCATGTGATTTTCCCGTTTACATTCGTCAAAAAAAGCGTATATATAGCCTGCAAATTCGCTCTCAAGAATAAGAGGGCCAGAGATAAGGATTTGCACTATGCCAAAAATTTCTTCTTCAGATAAAATTCGCGAAGCACTTACGTTTGATGATGTGCTACTCGTTCCAGCTGCGTCTAGCGTTTTGCCCGATGCGGTAGATACATCGACCCAGTTAACCCAGAAAATTAGACTCTCTATACCCCTTATCTCTTCCGCGATGGATACGGTCACAGAAAGTGAAATGGCAATCGCGATGGCGCAACATGGCGGTTTAGGGATCATTCACCGTAACCTTGATATTGAAGCGCAAGCAGAAGCTGTACGCCGCGTTAAAAGATTTGAATCAGGCATGGTCGGTAATCCAATTACTATTGCTCCTGATGCAACGCTTGCGGATGCGCTTGAAATGACAGCGCGCTATGGATTTGCTGGTTTTCCTGTCACAGAAGAAGGGACAGGAAAGCTTCTTGGTATTTTAACAAACAGAGACGTACGTTTCGCAGAAAATCCCGATCAACCTGTACGTGAATTGATGACGGCGGATAACCTCATTAAAATTTACAACACGGTTGATAAAGAAGAGGCGAAGAAGCTTTTGCATAAACACCGTATTGAGAAACTTCTGGTGGTGGATGATCAAGAACGTTGTACAGGCCTTGTAACCGTTAAAGACATTGAAAAGGCAAAAGCCTTCCCGAATGCATGTAAAGATGAGCGGGATCGTCTTCGTGTTGGCGCAGCTATTGGAACTGGTGAGAGTAATATTGAACGCGCTGCTGCTCTTGCCGACGCAGAGATTGATGTGATCGTTATTGATACGGCGCACGGACATTCAGCTGGCGTTCTAAAAATGGTTGAAACTATTAAGAAGTCCCACGGTGATCGTGTTCAGGTTATCGCTGGTAATATTGCAACGGGTGATGCTGCCAAAGCGCTTATTGATGCAGGGGCAGATGCTGTAAAAGTTGGAATTGGTCCAGGGTCAATTTGTACAACGCGCGTTGTTGCTGGTGTTGGTGTGCCTCAGCTGACTGCTGTTATGGATGTGGCCACGGTAGCAGCGAAAAAGAAAATTCCGGTTATTGCAGATGGCGGTATTAAATTCTCAGGTGATTACGCTAAAGCCATTGCTGCCGGCGCAGATGTTGCGATGATGGGTTCTGCCTTTGCTGGTACGGATGAAGCGCCGGGCGAGATTATTCTATACCAAGGCCGTTCTTATAAATCTTATCGTGGTATGGGATCTGTTGGTGCAATGGTTAAAGGTTCTGCAGAGCGTTACTTCCAAGGTAATGTGACAGAGAGCAATAAGCTTGTTCCTGAAGGGATTGAAGGACGTGTTCCTTATAAAGGTCCGGTTGGTAATGTCATTCACCAAATGGTCGGTGGTCTTCGCGCATCAATGGGATATACAGGTGCAGCAACAGTTGATGAGATGAAGAAAAAAGCTGAATTTGTCCGTATGACTGGCGCAGGCCATAAAGAGAGTCATGCGCATAACATTACGATCACACGTGAAGCACCAAACTATCGCACAGAAAACTAAGAACGAATGTCGATAGTAGTTGCAACTCAAGATCATGTCTCTGATCTGGCACGTATTCACCTTGCGAGTAAGCTAGCGGCTGAAACAGGATTAGTTGACCCTGAGTATCTAACAACATTTACCCAAGAGGGCTATGAAGAAAAGTGGCGTGAATGGGTTGATGGTGAAGATTCATATACATTCATGGCATACGAGGCTGACATGCCTGTCGGCTTTATTAGTTTTGGTAAGTTAAGAACACCGCCGCCTGGGACGTCAAAAATTCGTCCCCTGTATTCTTCTGAAGTTTACGCAGTATACGTTCATCCTGATTGCTTTCAAAAAGGTCATGGAAAAGCACTATTGCAACATGCTGTAGAAACCTTGCGTGAGAATAATCACAAATCTCTGTGTCTCTGGGCTATTGATAAAAATAAGCGCGCTTGTGATTTTTACGCAGCAATGAAGGGCGAGCGTATTGGCAAACAAGTTGTTGAGATGGGACGCTCACGTGTGAAAGAACTCTGCTATGGCTGGCGGGATATTTCTGTTATAACCGCGCTTTAGAAAAGAGGCTGTCATGAATATAGCAATTTTATTCCCACTTTTGGCGTTTATTGGAGGGGCAATGACGGCGTATCAACCGCTTGTTAATGCTAAACTTAATGAGCATCTCAGTGCTCCGATTTGGGCGTCTTTCGTATCATTTATTGTTGGTACAATTATTCTATTTTTTATCGGTCTTTTTATGAGCAATGGAAAATTCATGAGCATTCAAACAGATGGGCTTAAATGGTGGATGTTTACAGGCGGTGCTTTTGGTGCATTCTTCGTGACCGTTTCTATTTATGTTGTTCCATACATGGGGGTTGCTACGATGATTTCTGTGATGGTGGCGGGACAGCTGTTGGTTGCGGCAGTTTTAGCGCATTACGGGATTTTGGCCGAACAAGCACATCCTATTAATTTACAAAAATTTATCGGCATGAGCCTGCTGGCGATTGGCGCGATTATTACAGTGAGAGCATAATCAATGAAGCAGGGCGCACGCATTCAATCCTCTATCGATATCTTGGAGAGAATTTCAACAAGCCGTATTCCGATGGATAATACTATTCGGGATTTCATGCAGTATAAGCGTTATATCGGGTCCAAGGATCGCGCAGCTATCGTAGAGCTTGTTTATGATGTGGTGCGCGGGACGGCGCGTGTTGGGTGGTGGCTCGATAAATTAAAGTTAGACGATACGCCGCGTCAGCGTGTGCTACTGCTTCTTTGTCTGTCTGGGCAGTATTCTGCGTTCCAGCTTTCTCAGCTTTTTGATGGAGAAAAATATTCTCCAGCAGTTTTAAGTGATGCTGAGCAGGCTTTTTTAAAAGAGATAGATGGTAAAACGCTTTCGCATGAGGATATACCAGATGCTGTCCGTTGTGAATGTCCGCCGTGGGCTGAAGAACGTTTGAAAGCTCTTTATGCTGAGCAGTTTGAAGATGAACTAAATGCGATGCTACCGCCTGCAACGTTGGATCTTCGGGTGAATACATTGAAGGCGGATGTTCAAAAAGCGCAAGATATGCTTGCTGCTCAGGAAGTGAAAACAGATCGTACTCCTTATTCACCAATTGCATTGCGTGTTGAGGGTAAATCTTACATGAGTGCTACAAAGGCTTTCAGTAAAGGTCTTGTTGAAATTCAGGATGAGGGATCTCAACTGATTTCCTTGGTTTGTGATGTGAAGCCAGGGATGCGTGTTCTTGATTATTGCGCTGGTGCAGGCGGTAAGACACTCGGCCTTGCTGCTCAGATGAAGAATAAGGGCAGTATTGTTGCTATGGATAATGATACACGCCGCTTAGAGAAAGGGCGCAGGCGTTACCGTAAGGCGGGAGTTCATAATGTTGAGATGCGCTCTTTGGAAGAAGAAAAAAACCGTAAATGGTTGCGCCGTCAGCGCGGTGTGATGGATGTTGTGCTTGTTGATGCACCATGTTCAAGTTCTGGTACATGGCGTCGTAATCCTGATCTACGCTGGAATGAATATGGACCAAGTTTAGAAGAAATTAAATGCATGCAAGCAGATATTCTTGAACGTGTGGCAGATAAAGTAAAGCCAGGTGGACGTCTTGTTTATGCAACATGCTCGTTATTTGAAGAAGAAAATGAACAGCAAGTTGAAAGTTTTCTAAAAACACACCCTGAATATGATGTTATTTCGTTATCTGATGTATGGGATGATAATTGGGGTAGGAAGCCTGAATCTGAGCCGTTTTTAAGGCTTTCTCCGCGTCAAAGCGGAACGGACGGATTTTTTGCAGCTATTTTACAGCGTAAAGAATAAAAAATACGTAAAACATTCTTGACAATATATGTTTATTGTACCAACTATATATGTAGTTGGTATTTAACATGTATATAGGAGTATTTAATGCGTATATTATCTGTGTCTGGGGAGACACTATTCAAAAGTTCATTCATAACAATTAAAGAGTCGGTAGAAGAAGCAGTCTCGGAGGGGGTCGATTTAAGTAATGTTAACCTTAGACGTGTTGATTTATCTGGTGCCAATCTGGATATGGCCAAAATGAGTTATGCTTGTTTATGGGGGGCAGATTTAACAAATACCAATTTCAGTGATGCAAATTTGGATCACGCGGATATGAGAACTTGTATATTAAAAGATACATGCTTGTCGCATACAACATGTAAGGAGGCACGCTTACACGGTGCATATTTTTCAAAAACACTCATAAATGGTGCAGACTTTTCGAGGGCAGAATTTTCTTGTTCAAGCGTTTTTACATGTGACTTGCAAGAGGCCTATTCTTTAAAGGGCGCAATATACCATCATCACGGGGAGGTGGAATGCGCATTATCAGAGGCTCCTCTTGTTATACGCGGGTTGGCAAAACCAATTGTTATCATGAAAAACGACATTTTAATCGGAACAGATCATCAAAAACGGTTACCCATTTCAAATGATCAGAAGCAGATTATTAATTCACTGAATCAAAAAATAATACAATCATAAGTTATATTGTTATCTATGTTTATAACAAAAATTAACCAAATATTAAATATTTATATGTAAAAAACACAACCATAAGTTTTAAAGTTAAATAGTCATAGGGGGACAATATGAACTACAAAACACTATCAAATGATAATTATCCGGCTGTTGCAGAATCTCTGCCAAACTCAATCAGTCATGACCTTGATATTTTTGAATTAAAGCAGTTGGCTGATAAGGAAGCTTTGTATAAAGCTCGCTGTCAAAAAGCTATTCAAAGTTATAAGCATTGGTGTAAATCACAGGAAGATCAGACAGATATTATTGAGATTTTATATGGATCCATGGAAGGGCGTATTTATCGTGGACAAGCCGAAGACACAATAAAATTATATTGGGCTATCAGAAAGCACTTCAGAAAAGCTTTTTTCTCTTACTTGGATAAGACGGGATGTTACCGAAAAGATACTAAAATAGCAGCATAATTAATAATATTGGGTAAGGGGAAATTAAATGATTACTTTTTTAAAGCTGGGAAGGACCAGAGCGCTTGCGTTAGAGATGAATAAGGATTTGGGTGCAAGCCCTTTTTTTCAAAAAAATACTTTTCATTACGAAACTATTATTGATATACCGTATGTACAAATAACTTATACGTCCGGTAAATGGTTCCCAAAAAGGAGGGCTGCGAATGTCAATAAAAAAAATGGAAAAACTGGAGAAGATCTTAAGCGAATTCACAAAAATTGATGCGGAATTTCCGCTACAATGGGCGCTTATCTTTATCGAAATTGTTAAGGATGAAGGTGCTTCTCTTAAAGATATTTCGGAGCGTACAGGAATTTCAATGTCGGTTATGTCGAGAACAATCGGGGCTCTCTCTAACTACCGTCGTATGGGTAAGCCATATGGTCTTGTACTTGTGAAATACGCAAAAGACGATAAGCGTCGTAAAGAGCTTCGTTTGAGTGCCAAGGGGAAAAAACTAGCTACGGCTCTTGCGCGTAAAATCTAGTTGGTGAGAATAAAAGAAATAAAAAAAGCGGCTCATTGGGCCGCTTTTTTGTTGTTTCATTGATTCGTTTAGAATGATTTCTGCCATCCAAAAACAATAGCATTATCACGCTTTAACTGTGGTCCATTCAAATCCTGATAAACAGGTAAGGTTGCTTCAACAGCGAAACGGTGGCCTTCCATTATTCCTGCTGGAACAATGTAGTTTACACCAATAGACGCGCTAATACGCTCACCGCCATAATTATCCGGATCAGCAGTTTGTACAGGCGCGGCAATTTGACTGTCGATGCCATCGATTTTATCTTCTGTTTCGCCAGTTATGCGCACAGACGTACTTAATGATGGTAGCCAGCTATAAGCACCCCATGCAGAAATTTGGTGCTTATCTCCAAGCGTATAGTCTTGTGAATTTTCACCCATGTGAAGTGTGGCACTATATTGAGTACCCCAAGACCAATCATCTTTGTGACCAGTGTAAGTGATCCCAGGAAGAAGATCGTAAGTGCCAGATCCAAGTTGCATTGCATAAGGTAGACGTAGTGTCGCTGTCATACCCATAGGCGTCAGAACATCATCTCTTTCTTTGGTCGACCCTGTTGGAAGACTTAGGCCTGCATTTAAGTGGAGGTGGTGTGTTTTATCGCTATAAAGATGAAAGAGGCCGCCAACTTTCGTGTCACCCCAGCCGCTTGCTTTTGTTTTGAATTCACCGATTTTTACGCCAGCCATGTTGTATGTTGAATGATTCATGTCGCGATCGATGTAACTCCCCATAGCCATCAATGTAACCCAATCTGTTGGTGCGTACATTGCGCCAATCATATGCATATCTGTTGTCATTTCTTCTGGAATAACACTTAGATTTGTTGGTGTTCCAAAGCGGTTTGGAGTGGCTAATATTTCTGCATCAGAAAGATCATCTGTTCCATCACGATTATCTTCCATGTGCATACGCATATAACGGTAAGATACCATCCACTCACCCTTAGCGTGCATATGGTCTCCCATGACGCCAATTGGTGCATGCTCGTCGGCGCGGGATACTTCGCCATGATTATGGTTGCCTGCAATAGCTATGCCTTCTTCTGCTTTTACAGTCGTGGGCGTTAATAGAGCGCAAGCGCATACGCCTGCGAGTAAAAATTTAATGTTCATTATATTTATCCTTGTTTAAAAAATTGTTTTTCAGTTGTTGGGTTTTAAACAAGAAATGGTGGCGCTCGTGGGTTGTAAAGGCTTTGGGCATACTCATCACGTAATGTTTGATAACGCGATATCTGAATACGCTCTGCTTTGCCCATCATCATTAATGTGTTTGACGATGGTAAGATCATATTCTTTAGTAAAGATGTTTGAATACAGAACTGACATTGTTCTTTGGCGCTATGATCTGAATTGGATGGTGTTCCGCTTTGGTTGTTTTCAACGATGCGGTTTTCCCAGCCATCAGCGGTACAAATTTCAATGACGCTATACTTCCCACCCCATGACAAGCCACAAGCTGGCGCAATAACGCCAACCAGAAAACTCAATAAAACAAAGATGTGAAAGTAGTTTCTCACAAAAAAAGCCCCAAAATTGGGGCTTTCTCCAAATAGTCAATGTATTGCCCCTTATGAGGCTAGTTTTTGCCGCACCTCTTTGGCTGCGTCAACCATGTTTTTCAGTGCAGGCTCAACTTCTGCCCAACCCCGTGTTTTTAAGCCACAATCTGGGTTTACCCATAGCTGTTCTACTGGGATTACTTTCGCTGCTTTCTCAAGGAGTGCAGTCATTTCCTCTATGCTAGGGATACGTGGTGAATGAATATCATACACGCCCGGACCAATTTCATTCGGGTACTTAAATTTCTCAAACGCTTCTAAAAGTTCCATTTGAGAGCGCGATGTTTCAATGGAAATCACGTCTGCGTCCATTGCTGCAATCGCCTCGATCATGTCGTTGAACTCCGAATAACACATATGCGTGTGTATTTGCGTACTATCTTCAACGCCTGATGCACAGATACGGAAAGCTTCAACAGACCAATCGAGATATGCAGGCCAATCTTCTTTACGAATAGGAAGGCCTTCACGGATTGCCGCTTCATCGATTTGAATGATGTCGATACCTGCTTTTTCTAGATCAACGACCTCATCACGAATAGCGAAAGCAATTTGCTTGGCCGTTAGCTCCTCAGGTTGATCATTACGTACGAATGACCATTGAAGAATAGTGATCGGGCCTGTAAGCATGCCTTTCATCTTCTTCTTTGTTAGGCTTTGCGCATATTCTGCCCATTTCACTGTCATTGCGTTTGGACGTGAAATATCACCAAAAATAATCGGCGGCTTCACGCAACGTGATCCGTAAGATTGAACCCAGCCGAATTTAGAGAAAGTAAAGCCTTCGAGCTGTTCGCCAAAATATTCAACCATGTCATTACGTTCTGGTTCGCCGTGAACAAGAACATCTAAATCGACAGCGTGCTGATAATCAACGACATGGCCAATTTCATCTTTCATCGCTTGTTCGTATGCCGAGGCATCCAATTCACCTTTTTTAAAAGAAGCGCGAGCCTTACGGATTTCTTGTGTCTGTGGGAAAGAGCCAATTGTTGTTGTCGGGAATGCAGGAAGCCCTAGCTTTTCACGCTGAATTTTGGCGCGCTCAGCAAACACACTCTTACGTTGTGCCATGTCTGGCGTTGTCGTTGCCAAACGGTCTTTTACCTCTTTGTTGTGAATACGCGTTGAGTTTTGACGCGATTCTTGCGCTTCATCACTTGCCTTAAGTTCTGCAGCAATTGCATCACGTCCTTCATTAACGCCTTTCGCCAGTGTTGCAATTTCATCTAGTTTCTGAACAGCAAACGCCATCCAGTTTTTAAGCTCATCATCTAGCGCATCTTCGCTTTCTAATGTGAAAGGAGAGTGAAGAAGAGAACAGCTACTGCATACTTGAACGTTATCTGCGCCCAGTTCAGCGACTGCTTTTTCTAGCTTTTCTAATGATGTGCTGAGGTCGTTACGCCAGATATTACGGCCATCAACAAGACCAAGGCGAAGGCCTTTTCCTGTTTCTTTTGCTTTTGCTATACAGCTGTCTAATTGATTTGGGTAACGTACGAGATCAACTGATACTGTTGCCACAGGAAGAGAGAAAGCGAGATTTTCATTATCACGTATACCTTCAAAATATGTAGCCAAAGCAATATTTGTATTGGGCGCTAGTTCCGCTAATTTTGCGTACGCTTTTTTGTATGCTTCCCTTTGTTTGTCATTGAGATCAAGACAGAGACAAGGCTCGTCAATTTGTACCCACGGCGCATCTTGTTCATATAAGCGGTTCAGGATATCTGCATACACAGGTACAAGGTCATCAATCAAATCAATCGGATCAAAATCTTCACCTGATGATTTAGCAAGAGAAAGGTACGTTACAGGGCCAATGATGACGGGTACTGTATGGATACCGGCATCTTTAGCTTCCTGATGTTCATCAAATATTTTTGATGAAGCTACTTTAAATGATTGATTTTTTGTCAGTTCAGGAACAATAAAGTGATAGTTTGTATCAAACCATTTTGTCATTTCCATCGCGATCACATCATGCCCATCTTGTTGGCGACCACGTGCCATTGCAAAATAAGTATCCAGATCAACTGTTTCACCTGACCAGTTGTAACGTGCAGGGACAGCGCCAAGAAGGCAGCTCATATCCAGCATTTGGTCATAGTAAGAGAAGTCGTTGCTTGGCGGGTAATCGATGCCTGCATCCGCTTGCAGCTTCCAGTGCTTTGCACGAAGCTCTTTACCTGTGGTAAGAAGTTCATCTTGCGAGCTATTACCTTTCCAATAGCTTTCAACGGCTTTTTTGAGTTCACGGTTTGCACCAATACGTGGGAAACCAAGGTTAAGGGCGAGTGTCATTTATTTTTCTCCTTTAAAATAATAATTCTTAAGCTAATCCGAGTTCTTTACAGGCATTTTCCAGCATTTCCGATTTGTTCAGTGTATAGAGATGGAAATGCGAAACACCGTTATCGATAAGATCCTGTGTTTGTGTTTTGAAGATATCTTCTGCGATCTTAGTATGATCTTCAGGTGCCGACTCAATAAAGCTCTTTTGAATGTCGTATGGAACGGTTGTGTTACACATTTTGGCAAAACCCATCATTTTCTCAAAATCGTTTATCGGCAAGATACCCGGGACAATTGGTTTTGAAATGCCTTTCTTTTCGCAAGCCTCCAAAAAATCATAATAATGTTTGTTATCGAAAAAGAATTGCGTGATAGCGCGATCTGCGCCAGCGTCACATTTCTTCATAAGTGCTTCGATATCCGCGTCCAATGAGGGTGTATCAGGATGTTTTTCCGGATAAGCGCCCACTGAAATTTCAAAATTTTGACGCGCTTTAAGAGCAGCAACAAAATGAGATGTGTATTGAAAGTAGTCTTCATCTGGATCAAGCGGCCAGTTAAGATCGGAAGGCATATCACCGCGTAACGCTACAAGGTGATGAATACCGCGATCCCATATATCATCCGCTAACGCATAAATCTCCTGTTTTGGTTTATTAATATAAGTCAGGTGAGAGGCGATAGGCTTATTGGTTAATCCCTGTATTTCAGCAATAACCTCAAACGTACGGTCTTGCGTTGATCCACCTGCGCCTTATGTAACTGTCATGTAAGTAGGATCAAAGGCAGAAAGCCGTTTGGCGTCTTCTTTAAGCTTTTTCAAACCTTCTTCTGTTTTCGCAGGAAAGAATTCAAAACTGATTGTTGGTTTGGGCGTATTTGTCATTACTTTCTCTTCGTCGTTACTTTCAAAGACATTCTAGTAGTGCAAACACGTTAAAGATTAGTGAATATGACCCAAGAGAAGGGCTGCTTTTCAACCATCTTTCAGTTCGTGCACTGCAGGAATTAGCACTTTGGTCTGGGGGACCGGTTGCCACGACGTCACAGGGCCAGTCCCTCAGTCGATCTTTATGGTTAACTTAAGGCTAACGTATTTCTCTTTTAGGTGTCAATTTCTTTCTTGGTCTCTCTTGCCTTTTCGGGGCACTGCCGTTAAATAGAAACATGGAAAATACAGCAGAAAAAATTACCCCCGATTCAGCCCCTCACCATGACCATATCCTGATTTTGGATTTTGGTTCTCAGGTGACCCAACTTATTGCGCGCCGCCTTCGTGAAAGCGGTGTTTATTGCGAAATTTGGCCGTTTAATCAGGCTGATGAAGCAAAAATAAAAGCGTACAACCCGAAAGGGATTATCCTTTCAGGCGGCCCATGTAGTGTTTTAGAAGTCGATAGCCCTCGCGCACCGGATTGTGTGTTTGAAATGGGTGTACCTGTTTTGGGTATTTGTTACGGTCAGCAGACGATGGTGCACCAATTGGGCGGCGTTGTTGAAGGCGAAGAAGACAAAACTGATGGTTCTCGTGAATTTGGCCGTGCTTTTGTCGATGTGATCGAAGAAACACCACTTTTCAAGGGAACTTGGGAAAAAGGCGCGAATGAGCAAGTATGGATGAGCCATGGTGATCACGTGGCAACACTCCCAGAAGGATTTAAAGCCGTCGGTAAGTCGGACGGCGCACCATTTGCGATGATTGCAAATGAAGAAAAGCAATTCTATGGCCTGCAATTCCACCCAGAGGTTGTACATACACCGCATGGGGCAGAGCTTTATAAAAACTTCACACATAATATATGTGGTTGTTCAGGCGATTGGACAATGGCGTCTTTCCGTGAGGAATCAATTGCAAAGATCCGCGCGCAGGTTGGCGACAAAAAAGTGATCTGTGGTCTATCTGGCGGTGTTGACAGCTCCGTGACAGCTGTTCTTCTTCATGAAGCCATCGGCGATCAATTGACATGTATCTATGTTGATACGGGCATGATGCGTCTTGGTGAGAGTGAACAGGTCGTTGAACTGTTCAGAAATCACTATAATATTCCGCTAATCCACGAAGATGCCTCTGAGCTTTTCCTCGGTAAATTAGACGGCGTGAGCGATCCAGAAAAGAAGCGTAAAATTATTGGCGGTCTCTTTATTGATGTCTTCGAAGAATGTGCGGGCCGTATTGGCGGCGCTGACTTCCTTGCGCAAGGGACACTCTATCCAGATGTGATTGAATCTGTGTCATTTACAGGCGGTCCTTCTGTGACGATTAAATCGCACCATAATGTAGGCGGTCTGCCAGAGCGTATGAATATGGAACTGGTTGAGCCAATGCGTGAGCTATTCAAAGATGAAGTGCGTGATTTGGGTCGTGAACTGGGTATGCCAGAAGACTTTATTCGCCGTCATCCATTCCCGGGTCCGGGTCTGGCCATTCGTCTGCCGGGTGAAATCACAGAAGAAAAACTCGACATTTTACGTCAGGCTGACGCGGTTTATATTGATGAGATTAAAAAAGCGGGTCTTTATGATGAGATCTGGCAAGCCTTCGCCGTTCTTCTTCCTGTTCGCACGGTTGGCGTCATGGGTGATGGCCGTACATATGAATATGTCTGTGCAATTCGCGCAGTAACATCAACAGATGGTATGACAGCAGATTACTATCCATTCGAACATGAATTTTTAGGCCGCGTGATGACCCGTATGATTAACGAGGTTAAAGGTATTAACCGCGTTGTCTACGACATTACATCTAAACCACCGGGCACGATCGAGTGGGAGTAGTCAGTAAATTATTAAATATGGCAGCGGTTATTGTTCTTATAATATCTGCGACATATTATCTTTATTATAACTCTGCTTTTATGCAGCAAGTTTTTGCGAATGTTTTCTACAAAAATGCGATTGCAGAGAATGAAAAAGTGATTGCAAGTTCTTTTCATGTGACTGTTAGCTTTGGTAGTGCGGAATCGTTATTGAATCGTAATAAGCACTATTTACGAGGGGGATGTATTCAAAAAGTTAGCTACAATTTTGTTGTGAATGGTAAAAAATATTATGCGTCTAAAAATTCTTATATTAATGAATTTGCAAGATGTAATTCTGTTTTTAATAAAGCTTATTATTTTCCGTTAAATCCAAACTGGGCAATTGTTGAAATCGATATGCCTGATAAAAAGTATATCGATAATTTTTATTCAAGCTCTCTTAAATTCCTCTTTATATTTTTTGCATGCATTTTAGTTTTATATAGACAAAAACTATTTCTTATATTGAAAAAGAGATAAGTAAATTTTTCTCCAAAAATCACATTATTAAAAATGATTTTCCTTTTTCGTAATTTTATATTATGATTCGCATTGACGCGTATTTACTTTCCTCTCGGTAAAAACTTTTTATTCACTAAAGGTAAGAGTTTCTTAACCAACTATTTTTATCATTCTGATAAGAAAAAATTTTCGAAAATTTACAAATGGAGAAATGAATCATGGCAACGCCAAAGAAAAAACCTGCGGCCAAGAAGGCCGCAACTAAGAAGAAAAAGGCAGCCGCTTTAGCGACTGCAGTTAAGAAGAAGACAGCTGCGAAGAAAAAGCCTGCTGCAACGAAGAAAAAAACAGCTGCGAAAAAAGCGACTAAGTCTGCTGCGGCTGCGAAAAAATCTGCTGCAGCAGCTAAGAAAAAAGCGGCAGCTAAGAAAAAGCCAGCAGCGAAGAAGAAGCCAGCGGCTAAAAAGGCACTTTTACTCCACCTGACATGAGCATGCTGCCCTTTAG
>JABSQP010000007.1 GCA_013215815.1 Alphaproteobacteria bacterium
GGCGCACGAGGGTTTTAGAAACGCAAGTGATCGATTACGCACTATTGATGCAATAGATGACCCACGCACACGATACACGGAACTCGATAGCTTCTTAACAGATGCACGAATAGAAATAGAAGGCCAAATGCATGCCTTTGTTGAAGGTCACTTATTCGATTTCCAAGAAATGGGATTTGGTCTAAATGAAGATGTTTCGTTTAGGCCCGATGAAGACACTATCTCTCACATCACTGCTGCTCTCATGGATAAATCAGATAAAGGTGGGTATGAAACAGTCAACCTAGAAGCAGATGGATTCCTAAGAGAAAATTTATATAGCCAATACCTACCTTTAGAGAGATCACTGATACAACTAACGCAATATCAGGCATACTTGCGTGTCGAAGCTATGACTCGCGGTTTAGATCAGACGCAAGATACTTTTTTGGCATCTAATTTTGATCAGGCAAGAGAGCTTTCAGATCAATGTAAGGCAGATAATAGCTCTCCCGCATTAACACCTCAGCTCTATAACCAAACTATCTAAACCATCATTGGTGTTAACATTTCAGCCACAACACCTATTTCTGCCAAACTAATAAACAAGTGTGCTGCCCCAGGTAGAGATTTATCTTTTGGCGGTTCATCTGATGCTGCCGGCGGCGGTACGTCATTATAACACGCCAATAAGAAATCAATATTATCCTTCAACTTCTTCTTGATCATGGCGATCACCTCCATACGGCTACCGCCCATTGTGTAAGTGTAATGAAATCCATCAACATGGGCCATGCATAGTGCCGGCTCGCCTGCGTCTCTATCCCCAGCATGTAAATCTTCACATACTACCCAATATCCCTGTTCAGCCATATTACCCCTCCTACAGCTTTATATTTATTTACAACCACAGGTTTAGTATAAGAGAGTTAACAAAGTTTTAAAGAGCATGATATCAAGCATGTCTTACGAGAGTATGATGCATACTTTTGCGTGCAAAGATAAGGGTCTTTTAATATTAAACTAAAACTCGTTTAACCGCAGTTTTCCAACCGTTATAGAGACTTTCTTTTTGATCTACTGCCATAGATGGAGAGTAGTTTTTCTGCGCTACCCAGGCATTTGAAATATCATCTAGAGAACTGAATACTCCTGCATGCAGTCCTGCCAAATATGCAGCGCCTAGGGCCGTCGTCTCAGTTACAACAGGGACATCAACAGGGCGCTCTAGCATGTCAGATAAGAACTGGCAGACAAAAGAATTTTGCACCAAACCACCATCGACACGGATCACTGTTGGATCAAAACCAGAATCTTTAATAAACGCATCCATCAAATCGAGCGTTTGATACCCTTGCGCTTCTAATGCCGCGCGCACGATATGCGCTTTATTACTCTCACGGCTCAGGCCGACGATGGCGGCGCGCGCGTTCGGCTCCCAATACGGAGCCCCTAATCCAGTAAAAGCCGGAACAAAATAAACTTCATTATTATCATCAACTGAAATGGCCAACGCTTCACTTTCCGCCGCATCAGCGATAACTTCCAAATTATCACGAAGCCATTGAATAGCCGCGCCAGCAACAAAAATAGATCCTTCAATCGCATAAGTTACTTTGCCATCAAACTGATACGCAATCGTTGTAAGGAGACGGTTTTTCGCCGGCTTAAACGCTTGACCAATATTCATGAGGGCAAAACAACCCGTCCCGTATGTCGACTTCACCATCCCTTCTTCAAAACACGCCTGGCCGATTGCAGCGGCCTGCTGATCGCCAGCAATACCGCCTATCTGTAGCGATGCGCCATCAATGATTTTATCTGTTGTTCCAAAGTCGCTTACATTATCAAGCACGTCAGGCAAGAGTGATTTTGGAATATCAAAAAGAGCCAGTAGCTTGTCATCCCAACAACCTTCAACGATGTTATAGAGCATTGTTCGAGACGCATTAGTCGCATCAGTGGCATGTACTTTTCCGTCTGTTAAACGCCAGAGAAGAAAGCTATCAACCGTTCCAAATGCTAATTTACCCGCTTCTGCTTTTTTACGTGCGCCATCAACATTATCGAGGATCCAATTCACTTTCGTTGCTGAAAAATATGGATCAAGAAGAAGACCGGTCTTTGCCGATACCATTTCTTCATGCCCAGCGTCTTTTAATGACTGACAATAATCAGCGGTACGTCGATCTTGCCAAACGATTGCATTGTAAACCGGCTTACCTGTTTCACGATCCCAAATTATGGTTGTTTCACGTTGATTGGTAATGCCTATTGCCGCAATATCATTTGCGCTTTGCCGATCGCAAACACCACGCGCCGCCGATAGCGTATCATTCCAAATGTCTTCTGCATCTTGCTCCACCCAACCTTTATTCGGGTAGTGCAGTGTTAATTCTTTCTGCTTCACATCAAGAATTTCACCCGCTTTAGAAAATAAAATGGCACGAGAACTCGTTGTCCCCTGATCAAGCGCAAGCAGCTTTGTCATGACCATTCTCCTTTTGATTTTTTTCCGCCTGCACGCGCTCCAACAATTCAGGCATTGCCGCCTCAACAGCTTGAGCTGTGTTACGCTTAATATGAAGCCCTAGTTTTGAACGTCGCCATAATACGTCCTCGGCAGTGTGAGCAAACTCATGCTTTATTAAATATAAAATCTCAGCCTCATAAATCTGATCACCAAAATCACGCCCTAGGTCATCAACTTTATGAACACTGTTTAAAAACCACTCCATACGCGTCCCATAAGCACGCGCATAACGATAGATTAACGATTCAGGAAGGAAACCATAGCGCGGTTTTTGTAACTTCATATAAGCATCAAAACTTCGATACGGCATATCCCCACCAGGCAAGGCCTCTTCTGCCGTCCAAGGTTTCCCGACCTCTTTATAACCATGCGCTTTAAAAGTTAGAGACACTTTCCCTAAAACATCCTCAGCCAAGGTGCGATACGTTGTAAGCTTACCGCCAAAAACAGAAAGTATCGGCGCGCCGTGATGCTCTTTTAAAAACAATTTATAATCACGCGTTACCTCTGATGCATTTTCATGACCATCCTCAACAAGAGATCTCACACCACTATATGTCCATACGATATCTTCTTTTGATATTTGCTTTTCAAAAGATTGATTAATTGCATTAATCAAATATTCAATCTCTTCTTCCGAGATAATCGCTTGTGATGCGTCCCCTGCAAACGTTTTGTCCGTAGTTCCGATAAGAGTGTATTGTCCTTCATAGGGAATAGAAAAAACGATGCGTTTGTCATCTTGCTGGAGGATATAAGGGTGATCACCCTCATACAGCTTTGGTACAACAATATGACTCCCCTGAACAAGCCTGATACCAGGCGTACCGTCATAGTCTTCAACCAAATTAGATCCTTCAAGAATACCGCGTACCCAAGGCCCTGCCGCATTAACAATCATTTTTGCTTTCACTTGAAACTGATCACCACTCATCATATTTTGAAGATGGAGACACCAACCCGATTGAGCGTCTTTACTCACAGGCGCTTCTTCCATGTGCACACAAGCGGTATGCGGTAAAATATCTGCACCACGCTCTTGCGCATCAACGGCGTTAAGCACAACAAGACGCGCATCATCAACCCAGCAATCCGAATACTCAAAACCCTCTTTAAAATTATCTTTAAGCGGGTCGCCTACCTTACTGACATTAAAGTCTAGATGTTCTGATTTTTGGAGTTTTTTTCTACCAGCCAATCGATCATATAGAAAAAGCCCAAGCCTAATCATCCAAATTGGACGTAAGCTGCTATGATGAGGCAAGACAAAACGTAAAGGCCAAATAATATGAGGCGCTGCATTCAGCAACACTTCTCGTTCATGTAAGGATTCCTTTACAAGGTTAAATTCGTAATGCTCTAAATAACGCAAACCGCCATGAATCAACTTCGTGCTCGCGGAAGACGTTGCACTACCTAAGTCTTGTGCTTCCACCAATAGTACTTTTAAGCCTCGACCAGCCGCATCACGCGCAATACCAACGCCGTTAATGCCGCCACCAATAATACAGAGATCGTAGTCCATGCTTTCCTATATCCTCACTCATAAAAGGGTACAGGAGAATGGATTTTTTTCCAGCTCTTTTAGGGACTTAAGTTTTATTACAGACCATTTAGGCCACAACCTTTTGGGATAGTAAAATACGTAGTTTCACCTCAATTTGTTCAGGTGAAAATGGTTTTAATATATAACCGTCAACCCCTTGCTCTTTTGCACGCTGTATAGCTTTCGCGTCATTTAAACCACTGATCATGAGAAAAAACACATCTATGTTGGCTTTACGCACTTTTTGTAATAAGTCCAAGCCAGTCATTTCACCATCAAGTTTCCAGTCACACAACACAACATCAACAAAGTCATATGATCTTGATATAAATTTCAAAGCGGTTTCTGCACTCTGATGTTCATAGACCTGACGAACATGTGCGCGAACCAGCACATCTTTCATAAGACGTCTTACCTCGTCTTGGTCTTCTACTAGCATTATTCTTAATTGCGACAGATCCTTTTTCATCTTGTCTACCGTTTTCGTTTACTATGATTGCTTTCTATCAAGAGCATTTCCAGCAATTGTATACAAAGCTTTATAAGATGACTTAATCGCTGATTTTTTCGCTCCGACCTTCTTCTCCTGACGCGTTACATCTAAAAACAACAAACTCCTCTTTTCTAATATTGTCTTTAAAAGGACTTCATGGTCAATCGGCTTCGGTATAAATGGAACGTTTGCAGGAACCTGATTTTCAACGACTTGCGATGAAGGCGAATATCCACTGAAAAATATTGTATCGATATTAGGGCGAACTGATTCAAACAATTCGCTTAAACGTATCCCGCTTAAATCTGGCATAACCACATCAGTCAAAAGAAGTTCTATTTCGCCCTCATGCTCATCCTGTATTTCCAAAGCTTTATTCGCATTACCTGTTGCTAAAACTTTAGCACCATACCCTTCTAAACACTTAGCCAGCACATCAAGTAAATCGGCATTATCCTCTACCAACATAATAGTTAAACCCGAAAGCGGCGTATCCCCAGCGATTGATGCGGAATCCTCGGTATTTTCTTTTGGTTTTTCTAATGATCTAGGAATACGTATCAGCATTTCAGTTCCCAAACCTTCCTGAGAATTAATATCTATTCCGGCATTCATCTTCTTCACAAGACTTTGGACAGTGGACATTCCCACCCCCGTTCCCTTATCATTGCTTTTCGTCGTGTAATAAGGATCAAATATACGCTTTTGAACCTCCTCACTCATACCGCAGCCTTCGTCTTTCACAGACAAAACGACGTAATCTAAGTCTTTTTTATCAGGAAAAAGTGACACTGTTATTTTGCCCCCCTCACCCTCCATGGCGTCTCGTCCATTAACAACCAGATTCATCAACACTCGAACCATATTATCCGGCGCACATCGAATAAAAACGTCGTCAATCACATCGATTGATAACACAATTGTTTCATTCAGCAGTGGTTTTAATAATGGCTTTAGGTTCAAGATAGTTTGCCCTAAGTCTATTACCTCAGGCTTCATGCGCACCTGTCGTCCATAGTTCATAACTTGCTTAGTTAGCGCCGAGCCCTTTTGAACAGAATCAATGATATAATCGACTTTTTCTACAAGATCTTCTGAATCATAATCTTTGCGTATCATGCGCGCATACCCTTCAACAACAGACAGTACGTTATTAAAGTCATGAGCAACCCCACTTGCCAGCTGTCCTAAAATCTCCATTTTATAACTTTGGTTTTGTTGTGCTTGACGGGTCTTTACATCCGTTAAATCTTCCACCGAGATAATAAAGTAATTTAGCGCTCCATCTTCACTTTCAACTGTTTGTGCTCCAAGTCGAATCCATTGAAAAAAACCTTGATCTTGTCTCTCAATATCAATTGAAAAAGCAGTGCCGTTTTCCAAGTAATCATGTAGAAGGCCGTGTAAATCTCGATGATAAAAATAACGGGACAAAATCTCAACTACTGGCCTATCTTGAACATCTTTCCCAGTAATTGATGCTGTTTTTAAAAATTGATTATTTGCGCATAAAATGGGATTACCTTCATCTCGTGCATCACATATTAAAACCCCACATGGTATATTCTTTAGGACACCAAGCATTGTGTAAGAATCGAAAGACAAGCGCATGCCAGATGAAAGTAAAATATAGTCATGCGTTATATCCTTAAACAATGCATAGCTACCCGCATCCGTATCTTTAACCTGAACAAGAACGTAGAAGCCTTCGTATTCAGATACACATGAGAAATCCGTTGTATTTTCTAGTAGTAGTTGTTCATTTAAAATCTGACGCGCGGCATCATCATAGGGGTTCATTTCCTGACTCTTAAGCCCTGCTATTAGTGCATCACGTGTTTGCATTTGATTCTCACCTAAACCTAAGTTCCAAAGCATCTCGCTCACCTTAGGGTGACCACGCATAAAATCGCCCTTTTGAGAAAAAATAATATAAGGTTGGCCGACATATCGTAGAACTTCGGCTTCTAATGATGTTTTTTGTTTGAAAGAGAACATTGATCCCCACAGGTTGTTATTGAAACACATGAACGCGCCACACTTTTAAGGATAAGACTTATCCCCAAATCAGCAAAATAAAACACTTACGACCTTCTCTACCTTTGACATACGGATGCAGGGAAGAGACAATCTAACCACTTGTTTTTGAACATTTTTATCTAGGCAAATCCGTGCCATTTTTTTTTAAAAGACACACCGTTGTACCAATTATTTTTGGCCTAATTTTAGGCGCAATAATACCGGCGCATGCGCAAGAAAAAGAAGAAAACATTTATTCAACATCAACTATTGGTATATTAGGGCTAAATACAATTCCTAATGCCCGTATGGATAAACAAGGTACAATTCGTGCAGGCGTCTCAACATTAGATCCCTATATGCATGGTTATCTTGGCTTTCAGATCACACCATCCCTATATCTCAACTTTAGACAAACCGGTGAGTATTCAAGCTTAAACGATTCAGCAACCCGTGTTTATCCCGGAATGGATGTAAAGCTTCGCTTAAAAGAAGAAAGAGAAATATCTCCTGAAATATCACTCGGTTTAAACTCTGCTGTGGGTCACAGAAAACACGTAAGCGAGTATGTAGCGTTCTCCAAACGTTATAAAAACTTTGATTTCACAGGCGGCGTTGCATGGGGGCGACTAGGACATCGTGGTCATATTAAAAACCCACTACGTGCACTCTCATCACATTTCGAAAATGACCGTAAATTCTTATCCGAAAATCCAAATGGGCCTGAGAACTGGTTCACAGGAGAAGACATTGGTTTTTTTGGTGGTATTGAGTATTTTACTCCTGTTAAAGGCCTCTCTTTAAAAGCCGATTACGGCGCAGATGATTACTTCCCTGAAACATCCAGCTTTGACTATAATGCCCCCGCGCCATGGAGCTTTGGCTTTAATTACCAACCATGGGATTGGATTGATTTATCAGCAGCGGTAATCGGCGGCGATAAGATCATGGCACGAGCATCGATCCAAGAACAAATTCAGGATTGGCGGGGAAAGAACAGTGAAACAGACCGTCCCCCCACCTTGAAAGCGACGAATGCTTTTAATAAGGAGGCATTTAAAGAAGACATCAAAACACAAAAATTTTATTTAAAGAACGACGAAGAAAACCCGTCACATGCACGACTTGATCTGACGTCTTATCGTACAACAGTAAAGCAAATCGGTCGGGCTGCACGTATTACGGACAGTCACTTCCCTCTAACAGATGAGAGCATCACCTTAGCACTCCATCATAAAGGCTTACGCGGTCCAGACATCAATCTTATTCGCAGTGACTTACAACGCGCTATTTTAGAAAACAGCAGCAGCACAGAGGAAATATGGCACGATACAGAAATCAAAACAGATGATTTGATAGACACAAAATCAATCATTAAAATAAAACCCACCAATTTTCATTTTATTTTAGACACACGTTTGAGCTTATCAGAAGATGATGTCGGCCCTCTTTATCGAACAGCCGCTATCATAGAAACTGAACAAGAATTACCTTTTGGATTTATTACCGGAGCCGCAGGACGTTTGAATTTAAAAGACAACCTTGAAGACATGGAGTTTATTAGAGGGATCAGTAACTTGCCACAAGGCATCAATAATAAATCAACGCGCCGCAACACAGAAAGCTTTACTGCACAGCGAACTCATGTAGAAGATGCTTACTTATCATGGTTACACAGCCTGAATACAAACACGCACATCTCATTCACATCAGGATTACTAGAAGAGATGTTCGCAGGAATTGGCGGCGAAATTCTTTACCGCCCTTTTGGTAAACGCTATGCATTAGGCGCTGAAATTTGGCGTGCTACACCGCGCGATCCTTTTTCCACTCTGGATACTTACGATGATTATAGAACAACAGGATTTTTAAACGCATGGTATGAACTGCCCGATAAAAGAACAACACTTTACGGCAAAGTGGGGCAGTATTTAGCAGAAGATTTTGGCGCGACACTTGGCATTCAAACATCATTTAGAAACGGCGCAACATTAAAAGGATTTGTTACAGGATCCGAGCAATCCGATCGCGATATATTTGGTGGTGATACAAATATTCATGCAGGAATGCGCCTTAGCCTTCCTATTGGTAACATTCCATTCATGCCTGATGGCAGCGCTATTACAACAACGATCGAGCCAATAGGTCGTGATGTCGGACAAGTATTAGATAAGCCGATTGACCTGTATGAAACTACTGAACCATTATCCTATCGGGCTCTGAGTCGGGATTGGTCTGATCTTCTCCATTAGCATCCGTGCTTAAGGAAGCGCCTTCCAAAAAACGTTTTTCAGCAATTTTATCTGCTGCTTCACCGGTATTCACGCCCTTCTCAGCTGCAAGATCAAGAATATCAGAAACCGTTTTACCAATGCCCTCAACATGAGAGAGCATCGCTTCACGCGTAAATGTGAAATCCATAGGATTATAACCAGATTTTCTAAAATACTCATACCCAACGCAAATAACACCACCAGAGTTAATCACGTAATCAGGCACATAAAGAATATCACGATCGCTTAGCATTTGATCATGATGCGCATCCATCAATTGATTGTTCGCTGCGCCAGCAATGATATCTACTTTCAATTGAGAAATTGTATCATCGTTTAAGACCGCGCCCATCGCACATGGTGCAAATATGTCTGCGTCAACAGCGTAAATTTCATCCGGTGATACGATTGTGACATCACCGAGAACTTCTTTCGCATGCGCTAAACCTTCTTGGCTAATGTCAGTCACTGTTAGTTTAACACCGTTTTGTTTTAACAGCTCACACAGAGCAATACCGACAGCACCAACACCTTGCACAGCAACATGCATATCACTTAGAGAACGTTCGCCTTTATAACGGTGTTCGATTGCACTTTTGATTCCATGATAACAACCAAGCGCTGTCACAGGTGATGGGTTACCACCAAGTTCGCCGTAATTGACGTCCTCACCTCTCATTGGTGGAAGCCCCGTTACGTGCTCGGTAAAGAGTGAGATTGCAACCATGTCTTCTTCACCTGAGCCACTATCTTCAGCTGTCACATAGGAACCTTCTAAGCTTTCAACAGCGCGTCCCATCGCTTCCATGACATCAGGATTCTTCTGTGTTCTATGATTACCGATAATTACAGCTTTACCACCGCCAAGAGGTAGACTGGCTACAGCGTTTTTATATGTCATGCCGCGTGCAAGACGAAGTACATCACGAATAGCTTCGTCTTCATCCGCATAAGGGCGCATGCGAAGACCGCCAAGTCCCGGGCCAAGATTTGTATTATGAACGGCAATAAAACCAATCAGTCCGTTTGGTAGTTCCACACGGCGAACTGTTTCATGGTCGTCATATGCATTAAAACGACTTAAGTTATCTTCGGTTAAATCTTGGAAAATAATGTCTTCACCCATAGCTACTACTCGCTGCTGTTTGTAATTTTCCAAGGTTTCTAGCTCAAAAACCCTTTTTTGTCATGTTTTTTACTGATTTTTTCGAATTTCAGACAAAAAAACACCCCCGAAGGGGTGATTGAAAGTTTTACTATGGGTACCAGATCGGTAAAAAGTTTAAAAAGAAGAAGGTAAAAAAGTTAAAAAATAAAAAAACACTCCATATTTACTGCGTTATATATGCGTTTGCCCCGCAAATCTCGCTACACTAGACCTCTCTAAAGCCGTTCCCTTGGCCTTTTATAAGGATGTCTAATTCTTTGCAATCCTTATACTTTTAGTATAGATAAAGTTTTATGTAAATTACAAATTTTTGGGCTATTTTTAGAAAAAAACTTTTAAAGAACTGATTTTGCTAATTTTTTTAGTGCCAAAAAATCATCCGGTAACGTTGCTTCAAATTGCATTTCTTCACCAGTTTTAGGGTGAATAAAGCCGATTTCAGCTGCATGAAGCGCTTGACGCGGAAAATCAAGTATCTCATCTCTGACGTCAGGCTCAAATCCAGAACGATTGAGCAATGAGCCACCCTCTTGGCGCGGAAGACCATAAATAGGATCTCCAACTAGCGGATGCTTAATATGCTGCATATGGACGCGAATTTGGTGTGTTCGACCCGATTCTAGCTTACATTTAACCCAAGCCATCGCCTCACCGTAACGCTCTTCAATTTCGTAGTGCGTCACAGCTTCTTTACCACTCGAAAATTGAATAGCCATTTTAAGGCGGTTCGTCTTATGACGACCTATGGGAGCATCAACCTTCCCCTTTAAAAGGTTCGGCACACGCCATAAAAGTGCCTTATAAATACGGCTTAGAGATCGATCAGATAGTTGGTCACTTAAATGTTGGTGAGCCATATCATTCTTTGCTACCACCATAAGTCCAGATGTTTCTTTATCTAACCGATGAACAATACCTGGACGCTTCACACCACCAATGCCAGACAAGCTGTCCCCACAGTGATGTAGAAGTGCATTAACAAGAGTTCCATCAGGGTTTCCTGCACCAGGATGAACAACCATGTCTGCCGATTTATTAATGACTAAAAGATCATCATCTTCATAAACGATATTAAGAGGAATATTTTGCGCAGCGGGAAGATCATCAACAGCTGGTGGCACGGCGATCTCAACAACATCCCCTGCTTCGATTTTATGCTTGGGTAAAAAGATCTCTTGGCCGCCCAAGGACACCATCCCCTCTTCGATAAGAGATTTAATTCGCGTACGTGATAATTCAGGACACAAATCAGCAAGCGCTTTATCCAGACGCAAACCAGCCATTGCCTCATCAATTGAAAAAGATTGAATACTCATATTGAAAAATTCACAGACATGCCTGCTTCTGGGTGTTGATTAGTTGTACAAAACTCGATCCCCCTACTCATAATGCATTGAATAGGTTCAACAACTACTTCATGTACAATTGATCGGGCATCATCAAATGCTATTACTCCAACGACTAATATAATAAGAGACAATGCAACGCCCCCCAGAAAAACCATCTTAACTTTACTCATCGCCTAATACCGCCCCTCGCAAGGATCTTCATAAGGATCTAAACCGGTTGCTGCAAAAATCCAACCATCAAAATACTCAGGAGACGATACACCCTCTTCATCTTCTTGTGGCTTTATGTTCTGTACGCGCCCTACCACAACACGCTCACCATAATGGCCTGATTTTATCTTAGAACCTTGTGCACCAAGACCATCCGAAAAATTCTCCACATCAAACAGCCGACCACGCGGAGATAAAGAGAGAATACTCACGTGATTACGATCCCAATCTTTGGAATCATCGTTTTTAACCCCATCAAGTAGCGCTTGAATTCTGCCATCTTCATAACTAATCAGGCTAGCCGCTCTATAATCTGTTCTCCCTTGATAGAAACGCTGCCATATAACCGTTCCA
The DNA here is from genome assembly GCA_013215815.1 of Alphaproteobacteria bacterium. Taxonomy (GTDB): domain Bacteria; phylum Pseudomonadota; class Alphaproteobacteria; order Micavibrionales; family Micavibrionaceae. Next base: position 11,925 of record JABSQP010000007.1, read on the forward strand.
TCAGGCGCTGTCTTCATAACCCAAGCTCCTATATTATCTACATCAGCGCCCTTTACGTACCCAGCCGTCACAATACTTCCATTTTTTTGGGTAAACGCCTGATTAATTGATGCGTTACGTCCTCTTAAATATGGTTTTTGCCAAATAAGAGCTCCTTTATCATCAACACGTGTAATCCATCCAGCCATCTGACCATTCGTCTGTTCAACACTACCGGCAAGTGTATAATGTCCATCACCAGCAAGTTCTACATGGTTGAACTGTGTAGCGGATCCTGGACTATACTGTCTCTTCCATAACTTACGGCCATCTGTTGTAATCTTGTAAAGAACTGCCTTTGCGTCCTCTCTTCCTAGCTGCGTCCGCGCAACAGAAATCACATAGCTTTTCCCTGTTTTAGATGGTGCAAAGCTTAAAGATTTAAGAGAAGCACCTTTTTCAAAAACAGGATACTCCCGCAAACGTTGGCCACTTTCGTTATAAAACGCCATATAAAAACCATTTCCACTTTTCCTACGGATATTACCTAAGACAGCATAACCATCCTCACGTTTTAGAATAACATCAATGGTTTTATCTTTATTGCTGTCTTGCCTTTTCTCCCACAACGCGCGCCCGCGTGCATCTATCTTAGCAATAAAGGGTTTGTACATATCATCCGATTTATCTTTTGTATAAGAACCAACAACAATAAATGTCCCATCCTCACCTAAGGCAAAATCAGATATTTGCTCCATTCCATCCTGACCATAAAAACCATTCCAAACGCTTGGTGTATTAAACAGCGGTGGCTTTAGCGTCACTAACGTTTCAGGTAAAACGCTACAATCCTGAGCTTGTGCAGGAGCAAACGCGCCCGACGAAAACGACAGAAATAGTGAAAAAACGGCAATTGAGGCTTTTATCTTCATAGATCAATAGTTTAAGGTGAAGAGACACAAAAGTCACGGATGTTTAATACGAAACCTATAGCAATAAAAAGCGTCTTTATATGAAAATCCTAATAATTAGCGATGCTTGGAAACCGCAGATAAACGGGGTTGTCCGTACTTATGAATACTTAATTCCCGAGCTAGAAAAGCGTAATCATAGCGTTAAAGTAATTGGACCGTCCGATTTTCCATTTACGATAGCAATGCCCGGATATAGTGAAATCCGTCTTGCTTTATTTGCTAGAAACTGTCTCTCACAAATGATCGAAGAGTATTCTCCAGACACGATCCATATCGCGACGGAAGGCCCCCTTGGTATGGCCGCTCAGAAATATTGTAAGAAATCGAACATTTCTTTTTCTACAAGCTACCACACGCAATTTCCCGACTATATAAAGCGCCGTATAAAACAAATTATGCCCTTCGCCGCAAAGTTTTTTTACAAGAAAGCTGTTCAAAAAATAGTTCGTTTTCACAATTCGGCTGCATCAGTTCTTGTCACAACCAATAGCATTAAACAGCAACTATTAGATTGGGGCATTCAAACGCCTATTGCTGAATTTACGCGCGGCGTCGATTTATCAACTTTCAATTTATCGAAAAATGATCAACCGCTTTATGCTGATTTGAAAAAACCTGTCGCTCTTTATGTCGGCCGGATTGCCATAGAAAAAAGCATTGAAGATTTCCTTGATATGAAATGGCAAGGATCCAAAGTCGTTGTAGGGCAAGGCCCTGACGAAACAGCACTGAAAGAAAAATATCCCGAAGCAGTTTTTGTAGGCAAGAAAACAGGCGATGATCTCTCGAACCATTACCGCTGCGCAGATTTATTCGTTTTCCCATCGACGACGGATACGTTTGGAATGGTCTTGGTGGAGGCGCTCGCTTGCGGCTTACCTATCGCGGCTTATCACGCACCTGGCCCACAAGATATCGTTACAAAAAACTATCTCGGTGTTTTGAATAAAGATTTGTCAATCGCTGCGCAGGAGGCCATAAAGCAATCTGAATATACTGACAGAAGGCACGATCATGTGCGCACCCACTACACTTGGGAAAAAGCTGCAGATCAATTTATCAATGCATGCCCTACTATCAACGAAGAAGAGGCTGCATAAATGGCTCGCATTCTCCTTGTTGATGATGATTTAAGCTTACTGGAGTTTTCCAGCAAGGCTCTTGAAGCAAATGGATATGAAGTAGAAACTTATGATAATGGATTGGATGCCTTTCAAAGCTTTCAAAACGCTATAAAAGAGAATAAACCGTACAGTCTACTCCTTACAGATATTGTCATGCCGGGTATGGATGGCTTTGAACTCGCCAAGAAGGTTTCTTATAGTGCCCCTCATACAAAGATCTTATTCATGACGGGTTTTAGTGGAATGGCTGCAAAAGGCAGTGATAATCAAAAAATTATGAGCAAACCCTTTCACCTGAAGGATTTAATCACTCAAGTCGAAAATATTCTAGACGATGGTTAAAAAAACACTTGAAAAGTGAGCTCAATTTCTATTTTGTATCACCAACCGCAAGAGTGGGCGGTTAGCTCAGCGGTAGAGCACTTGCTCGACACGCAAGGGGTCACTGGTTCAATCCCAGTACCGCCCACCATTCCTTCTAGATCCTTTCGCAGACCAAACGTATAGATGCTACGCTGCCTCTTTAAACCATTCAGGGAATGGATCTTTTAACTTTTCTGATTCATCTTGCTCATCTAGATAGTTCTTCACAAGGCATTCATCCAATCGTTTTTGAATAGCTTTTTGCTCCATTTCGCTTTTAAGACCAATGAAGACAATTTCCTGCCTACGATCACCGTAATCATCCGACCAGTTATTACTAATCATGCTTTCAAAATCACTGCCATCCGGCCAACGATCTTTGGGGATGGATGCCCACCAGCGACCAATACCTTCGTGCCTAACAAATGCACCTGCTTGAGAAACTTCACCTACAAAATTAGGGCGTGATGATAACCAGAAGAATCCTTTTGCGCGCACAACGCCTGGCCACTCTTGATTGAAAAAGTCATAAAGTTTTTCAGGATTAAATGGCTCACGTGCACGGTATACAAAGCTAATAATGCCATACTCTTCTGTTTCCGGAACGTGTTCGTCAGGATTATATAGTTCTTGAGCCCATAGTGCGTGCTCTTGCGCTTCTTCTAGATTATAAAGACCTGTATCCATGACTTCATTCATATCGACTTGAGAAAGAGTCGTTTCAATGACCTTTGCTTTTGCATTCAAACCACGAATGATAGCCTTAACAGTCTCTAATTCTTCGGCTGAAACCAAGTCAACTTTGTTGAGAATAATAACATTCGCAAATTCAATTTGTTCAACAAGTAAGTCCACTAAAGTGCGCTCATCTTCTTCACCAAGACTTTCTCCTTGGTCTTTTAAGAAATCGGTAGAACTATAGTTTTTGATAAGGTTGGCGGCATCAACAACTGTCACCATGGTGTCAAGCTGTGATACATCTGAAAGACTGTGCCCCTCTTCATCACGAAAATCAAAAGTCGTCGCAACAGGAAGAGGCTCGGAAATACCAGTACTTTCGATAAGAAGGTAATCGAATTTACCCTCCTCTGCTAAATTACGAACTTGTTCTAAAAGATCTTCGCGCAAAGTGCAGCAGATACACCCATTGCTCATTTCCACGAGCTTCTCTTCGGTACGAGAAAGATCAGCGCCACCTTTTTCAACAAGCGCTGCATCAATATTGACTTCACTCATATCATTAACAATCACGGCAACTTTTTTACCTTCGCGGTTATTGAGGACGTGATTGAGTAGTGTCGTTTTACCGGCTCCCAAAAAACCAGATAGAACGGTTACAGGAAGTTTTTTCGAGACTGTTTCAAGCATATTAAGCGCTTTCTTTATAAAACTGTTACAATGTAACAGTTTTATAGCGTGTTAACCGAGAATTGCAAGAAACAAAGATTTTAGTTACGCTTTACCCCTTCTTAAAAACTTTTCGAACAATTGTCTCTCGGAAAAAGAAAACCCGCGGGTAGATTGCTCTACACCGCGGGCTCTGTGGTGGGGAAACTTTATAAATTTTTATGTAATCATTCGCATACCGTCATATTGCTTTGGTGGCTGAGTGCGCGTCGAAGACTGTGGCGCTGAAATACCGCCTACCGTATTAGAAGCAGGGCGCCCATATCTTCTATTAACAGCCTCTTCAATTGCTGCTCTAAGGCCAGATCTATGTTCACTATTATTTGCAAAAGCGTTTGCCAATGGATCCCATTCTTTTTTCGGTTGGTCTATCCAAACACCGCCATCCATTTTGAAATCTCTAACTTCTTCAGGAGAAGGATAGCTATACAAACTTCCTTTTCGTCTATCCTGCACCATTCGGCTTCTCGGTTTACCGCTCTCTAACACATCGCCTAACGCTTTCATAACATGGCCTGTGCCTGCATTGATGTGGGTTGGATCGCTGTAATGCGCCAAAAGGCTTTTATCAGGATCAAATGTAATAGGCGTCGCCCCTAAAACAGCTCCCGTATCGATAGTCGGATCAACAATCTCGTGCAAAGTTACATCAAACGTAGGAACGCCTTCAGCTGCTGCCCTGAATACTGGTAACAAACCTCTGTGATCAGGCAAGCGTCCAGGGTGTAAGTTCCACAAGAAGCCTTCACCTTGTTTCTGTGAATCACCGCTAATTTCAAATCTCTTGGAACGAAACGCATCGATAACAGGTTGTTGGAATATTTGTAATCCGCGATCACAAATACCACCGATTAGGCCTTCCGTTTCTTTCACATACTCGATATGTGCTTCAGAATTAACATCATCAACTACGAATGCTTTAACACCAGCATCTTTATATATTTGGCACAGCTGCTTAGGAGAATAGCAAATTTTCTTCTTTGGCTTTCCATCTTTAGTCAAAATGGGACTAGATTGCGCATCCATATAAGGAATAATGATGTCATTCATTAACTCTCTATCATAGAAAGTAAACTCACTCATTTCATCAGAATATGCATGAGGGTTTCCAGACTTAGGCGCGCCCGGGAAAACCATAATTGGTTGTATACCCATAGCAATAAGCTGTGGAATTCGCTGATTCAACCCAAGCAAGGTCGAGTAGCTGCTTCCTGAATACAACAAAATTTTTCTTGCCTGTTCCATTTATACTCTAATCTATTTTTTCGGCTATCGTATCCCAAGCCACATTAAATAAAACTCTAAATCCATTGGAAAATTCTTTGTTTGATAAAACAAGAACTCTAGAATTTTCCCCATCAAAATTTAAAAACGCCAGCTTATCACCGTAAGCATAGAAGGATTTCTCATTAAACAACTTTTCAGGAACCCATCTATATTCTGCAAAGCCTTTTGAAATTAAATTCAGTTCGCCTTTCTTTGCAGTAATTTTAACGTTCACATTATCACCTACTAAACTCATTCTTTGAGCATGCATCCGGTGATTTTCTTTGCCCATCAATTCTATCCAGTTATCTGGTCTAGCATTAAATAAACAAAATTCGCCGCCAACTTCTTTAGCCGTATTGTATATGTCATCCATAAAGCTCATAAAATCGTCTTTACCGTCATATACTTGGATGGTTTCTTTCGCCCATCGTACACCGTCATTCTCGGTGAACTCTACACCCTCACGTTCATAGAACCGCTGTATGTCCGTTAAACGTGTGCCCGACACATCACTTTGGCCGCTTTCAATTTTAGAGAGAGTGTTTGCCGCAATTCCCAGATATTGGGCTACATGCCCCTGAGATACATCTAACATCGCTCTCGCCGCTCTCATTTGCGTCGGTGTAATCATGTTTCTTCGCTTTCCCCAGATTGTTATTCATAATTATTAACGAAACGTTAACATGATTTATGGTGCCTTTATAGCAGGAAATTTTATCAATGCAAGGGATTTTTTTCATATTCTTGGAAGAAAATTGTCCCCTTGGGGAGAAATATTAACTTTTTTAACTGTTTTTTAACGATTTTTCTTTACTTTGACCGTTATCGCAACTATTATGAAAAACATTACGGAAAGTTAAATGACAAAAACTAATACGCAGGCAGACAACGTTATACCAATGTTTCAGCCAATTTTTGAAGAAAAGAAAGAAAATATTATGGCAACACAAAAGGAGATTTCAGTTTTTGATGTGAAAGAGCTATATGATAGAGCCTACGCAGCGCAGGAATATGGCGCTAAAAGCGAAGAGAATTTTCAAGCCCTGATTGCCAAAGCCGTTCAGTTAGATATGGCCTATCGCCAACAATTAGCGAAAAAGACAAACTTCCGCTATGTGAGCCGTCCAACAGGCGCATCAGACAACGTATTTGGACAAACTCAGGAACATAACTCTAAAGTTGCGTAATACAATTCTCCAATAAGTACGAATTAAGTTTACCCCACACTACCGCCCGTAGCCTAATCGCTACGGGTTTTCTTTATAAAAGCTAAAAATTGAAATAAATTCGAATAGAAAAAAGATGAAGATCTTACCTTTTCAAGGTATACTATAAGTATATGCGGAAATTCTTCCGCGCTTTTCACGTAATTGGATTCCGATATGACTTATAAGTATACATATATAAAAAAGTCTTTTCTCTTACTAACCTTGGTAGCAGGCCTAAGCGTTCCTGTTATGGCACAAGAGAACAATGGAGGTATCTTTGATATCCCTTCAAGCAAGGCATCTAAGGACAGTAATATGGATGAAAACATGACTCATCCAGTTTTAGAACTAACTCCAGATAAATCTGAACTCGTGAAACTAAATACAGAAGCCGCTAGCGTTATCGTAGGAAACCCTAATCACGTGAACGTCATGCTCGATACGCCAGATACATTGGTAGTTGTACCAAGAGCCCCAGGGGCCAGTTATTTTAGCGTCGTGGGCAAAGACGGCTCTATTATCATGCAAAGACATGTCGTCGTAGGTGGCGGCGCGCACAATGAAAATTATGTCCGTATACGCCGTAGTTGCGCCGGTTCAAGCGGTAGCTCTTGTCAGGAAACAAGTGTATATTTTTGCCCTGACACTTGTCATGAAGTAAGCCTGAATCAGGGCGGCTGATCCCTCTTTTCCTCTATAAACAAAAGCAATAAAGTCGTTTTGATTACCTATCAAATCGCGTATAATTCTGTTTGATACTTTTTCAAACGAGATTTTTCATGAATAAAAAACACCTATTTATTACCGCAGCAGCTTCGGCTTTCATTCTTCATGGCTGTTCAGGCAGTGGCTCAACCGCAACAGGTTCATACCAAAGCAATGGCGGTTATAGCAGCGCGTCATCAAAAAAAACCAGTATTATTGAACGCGCTATAGAAAAAGCTCTAAAGAACGCCCAAAACGATCAAGAACGCCTCGGTATTCTCGCTCAAATGCATGCACGCGATCCAAACAACCAAGCTGTAGCAATTCACTATGCCCAGGCATTACGCAATGATGAGCAGATTCAGGCATCGAAACGAATACTGGCTCCATTCACAGTGGGTGAAAATAAAACATCAGAAGCTCTCACAGAAATGGCTATTACCAATATCGCTCTGGGCGAATTTAAGAACGCAGAATTTAATGCCATTGAAGCAACCGATCTCTCTCCTAATAATGGACGTGCTTATCTCGCAATGGGAACAGCGCTTGACGCACTTGGTCGTCACCAGGATGCCGAAATTGCATTCCGCGAAGGTATCGAAAACTGGCAGGGAGACCCCGCGCCTATTCTCAATAACCTTGCACTGAACCTTGCCTCACAAGGGCAGCTCCAACAGGCATTAGAGATATTAGAAAAAGCGAAGAAGATTTCTCCACACCGCATGGAGATTGAACGTAACCTACGTATCATCTCTACATTACTAGAAACAACAGGGCCAACACCTCCTAAACCATCATTAAAGCCTGAAGTCGCTGAAACTAAAACAGTTGAAGAAGAACCTAAAAGCGAAGAAGAAACTGGTAATGATGAAGAAAAGGTGCAGGAAAAAGATGATTCTGATGAACCAACTCCTGAGCCCAAAAAGAAACCATCATTTAGTATAAACGAGTAGTTTTTTAACCGCCCAGACCTGCTTGAGACGCTTCAATTCCTGCAGGTCCCATAATCACGATAAAGAGCGCTGGTAAGAAAAATAAAATCATCGGCACAGTAAGTTTAGGTGGAAGAGCTGCTGCTTTCTGTTCAGCATTAGACATCCGAATATCACGAAGTTCATCTGCCATTACGCGTAATGCCTGAGAGATAGATGTACCATATTGCTCAGCCTGAATAAGGGCCGTAGCAAAAGACTTACCATACCCGCCAACACGCTTACCAAAATCAGATAAAGCCGCACGGCGATCGGCCAGCATTGCCATCTCAGCACTTAGAATACCTAATTCTTCTGCAAGAACGGGAGAATGCTCTGCTACTTCTTCGGCGACACGCTCGACAGCTTGCTCAAGACCGATACCACCTTGAACACAAATCAGCATCATATCGAGAGCATCCGGAAACGTTAAAGAGAGTTCTTGTTCTCTTTTCATTGCGGTATTTTTCACAAGGAGGCGCGGCAGAAAGAACCCTGAAAAGACGGCACCTAAAATAACAAAAAACTTCATGACATCTGATGGTTCTTTTTCAACGTTTGACAAAATCAGAAGCGTGAATAGGAATAAAATAATCGGTAGACCAATTTGTGAAGCAATATAGACGAGCGGAGCCATAGGATGACGAATACCAGCCTTAAGCATTTGCACTCTAACCTTATCTCCCATTTCACCGGCGAGTTGTTGAACTTTAAAGAACATCGCAACAGAATCTTTAGCAGAAACTGATTTTTCACCTTTGTTTTTGATATCCTGTCTGGCAGCTTCGAATAAGGTTTTTTTTCTGTTTTCAATGATGCTTTTATATCTCTTACTCTTTTCACTGCGTTGCAAAATAGGAAAGACAAACGCAATGAAAGATATCGCTGCGACAAAGGCGCAGATCGTCGTAATTATCAAATCAAGAGATATATCAAACATTCATGATCCTTGTTAAAAACTAAACTTTAAAGTTAATCATTTGTCGCATCACAAAAATACCAACGCACATCCAAACAATCGCACCACCAAGTAAGACCTTACCTGTTGGATCTGTATAGAGAAGCTCAATGTACTCTCTACTGACAAAATACATACCCAACCCAACAAGAACTGGAAGCGCACCAATGATAGCGGCAGAAGATTTTGCTTCGGCAGAAAGCGCCTGTACTTTTCTTTTCAAACGAAAACGTGCGCGAATTAAATTAGCCAAGTTTTCTAAAACTTCGGAAAGACTTGAACCCGTTTGCGTTTGAATAGCGACCGCCGTGGCAAACATTTGAACCTCAGTTAAAGGAATACGCCTCGCTGTTTCCAAAACAGCTTCTGTTAGAGGAACACCGATTTTTTGTTTATCGAATATGTGCCCCATCTCTTCACCAATAGGGCCAGAATATTCTCTTGCAACCATCTTGATCGCTTCACTCACCGGCATACCTGATTTAAGCAGGCGGCGCATTGATTCAAGCGCATCAGGAAATTCTTCTAAAAATTTCTTTTGTCTGTTTGATGCCATCATCTTTAAGGTCAGGCGCGGAATCCCCATAAAAGAGATAATACCGACCATAATAAGCATAAAAGTGCTCATGCCGGCTAATACACAAAAAACAAGAGCGCCAATTGCAAAGATCGCAGAAAAAACCCAGAACTGCTGATCACTAATTTCTAGTCCAGCCTGCATGATCATGTCAGAAATAGAGACACCGCTTTTTTCTTTCTCATCGCCCTCTTCTGTTTCTTTTTTAAGTTTATTGGCGAGTTCGTTTTTCTTATATTCTCTATATGAAAGTTTTTTACTATCAGCCTGTGGGTCATATGAACCACGCACGACTTTCATCAATCGTTTCTTTTTCTGTGCTTCTATACTGAGAATAATGAAGGAGGCGACTACTCCAAAAACCATGAAAATCAAAATAGATAAGAAGATTGCGAGCATTGTCTAACCGTAGGCCTCTTCCATCGCATCCAGAACAAGATTTTCAACACCAAACTGACGTGCCTTATCCCAGAACTTAGGACGCATACCAGTTGATTTTAATTGCGTAATCAAATTACCGTTGTCTTCTTCGCCCAAAAACTCCAACTTAAAGAGATCTTGCATGGTTACAACATCGCCTTCCATCCCTGTGATTTCAGAAATGTGTGTGACCTTACGTGAACCATCACGTAAACGTTGCACCTGAATGATAACGTTAACTGCAGAAGCAATCTGCTCTCTCACTGCAACAGTCGGCAAATTCAAACCACCCATAGCAATCATGTTTTCCATACGAGATATTGCCTCACGCGGGTTGTTAGCGTGAACCGTGCCCATTGAACCATCGTGACCTGTGTTCATTGCTTGCAGCAAGTCAAATGCCTCCGGTCCACGAACCTCACCAACGATAATACGTTCAGGGCGCATACGTAGACAGTTTTTAACAAGGTCACGCATTGTCACTTCACCAACACCTTCTAGGTTTGGAGGGCGCGTTTCCAAGCGCACAACGTGTGGCTGTTGCAGCTGCAATTCACAAGCATCTTCACAAGTAATAATACGCTCACCCTGTTCAATATAACGTGTCAAACAGTTAAGCATTGTTGTTTTACCAGATCCCGTACCACCAGAGATCAAGCAATTCACACGACAACGACCAATCGCCATAATAAGTTTCGCGGCGCTCGGCGTCATCGCACCAAATTCAAGCAATTTCTCAAGCGTAAGCTTATCTTTTGTAAACTTACGGATAGTCATACATGCCCCATCAACAGCAAGAGGCGGAATAATAACATTCACACGAGAGCCATCTGGTAAACGCGCGTCACAAATTGGAGACGATTCATCAACACGCCTTCCAATCGCACCCACAATACGCTGACAGATTGTCGTTAAGTGCTGATTATCTCGGAATTTTACATTAGATTTTTCAATCTTACCGCCGAGTTCGATATAAACAATATCGGGGCCGTTAATCATAATATCGGCAATACCATCCATCTCGAGAAGTTCTTCAAGAGGACCAAAGCCAAGCATGTCATTCGCACACTCTTTGGCAATTTGCTGTAATTCAGTTTGAGTAAGATCCAGGTTCCTAAAACGCGCAATTTCTTCAACTGCTGAGTTCACCTCTTCGCGGGCCTCTTCAGCCTTCATTCTCGCTAAAGCTTTAAGGTCAATACCATCCCTAAGGTCTAGCCAAATACGGTTACGTGCACGCTGTAAACGCAAAGAAGATGGAGTATCCTCATCATCTATTTCTCCATCATACTCTTCCTCAATCAATGGTTCATCTTCATCCATTGATTTAACTTTTTTAGGAGTTTCTTTTTTAGGAGCGCTCTCCGATGAATTAGAAACTTCAGGAGAAACAGCTGCTACCTCAACCTTTTCCTCCTCTTTAGGAGCAGAAACTGGTTCAGGCTTTATCTCTTTTTTAGGCTTAGTTGCCGCCTTTGGGGGCGGAGCATCACCTGCTGTTCCATCTTTCTTTTTCCCAAACATAGCGTACCTATTTTTTTGCTGTCAGTTTATCCAAAAACTGATTTATCACACCCATGGCAGCGTTATCATTATCACTGCTTTGTGGTGCTGATGCTGTGGAAATAATAGAGTCAGTTAACGGCAAGATCTTATTAATAAGAGCCTTACCTTCTTTATCACTGAGCATATCTTTTCCTTCATTCTCTGCCGCAAAGAACAAATTCGGGGAGAATGAAACTGTTGCAGACGGCTTGAAGTCTAGTGCTTCCTCAATATCCTTCTTTGGAACCTCTTTAGCTGAAGAAGCTCCTTCCATATTAACGATTAACTCAATTTTTGAACCATCGCCGCCTTGTAATTTCTTCAGCTCTTGTATCAAACTATGCGCTGCACGAAGAGACGATAATGTCGGCGTTGTTACTACAAATATTTGATGCGCTTGTTCTAACACTGTCTTTTTTAAAGATGGTATTGAATCCGACAAGTCCGTGACAACAATTGGGTAACTGCCCATCACCATATTTATAAGCTCTTCATATTGTTGGGCATGCACTGATGGCTCCAACATTGGATCCGAACCACTCGCAAGAACTGAAAGCTTATCATTTACTTTATGGATCATACGACCCAATACATCCCAATCTTTTGTCGACGCCGCGTTCACTGCTTCGTGTAATGTTGTCGATGGTTCAAAACCTAAGTTCACACTTAAAGAAGACCAACCACCAGCAGCATCCATTAAGAATGTCTTTTGATCAGCAACAGACGAAATACCTAAGGCTAAGGCTTGCGTTAATGACGATGTTCCTACACCACCCTTAGCGCCAATTGTCGCAATTAGACGACTCCCTGTTGCACCAAGACGTTCAATCAATGATTTTGCAATAACCTCACTTAACGTTTCAACAGAAACTGATCTTACGAGGTAATCACTTACACCTATCGATGTTAGATGCCTGTATAAATTAACGTCGTTTACAGGACCGATAATAATCGCGTTTGTTCCTTCACTACACTGCGCTGCTAGAGCCTCTAAACGAGAAACGAAGCTTTCATCAGTTACATCCGTTTCGATGATAACAAGCGCCGGAGAACGTGTTTCTTGGTAGCTTTGAATAGCAGTCTCAACATCACCTTCTTCTAAACTAACGTTCACACGCGCAAAGCGCCAATCATCAGCTAGCGCGCGTGCAGCTTCCATTGTCTCTTTATCCTTAATAAAGAGATCAACCCCTGCCTCAGGCAGTAAAATTTGTGTTTCTGTACTCACGTGTCCCTACTTCTTTGCCCTTAAAATAATCTATTGAGACCCTAAATCACCGCGCCCAATTGTATTCAGTGCTGGTTGCGGTGCGCCAGCTGCATAAGCATCAACAATATTTGTTTCACGGCGACCTCCATCTTGGTTATCTAAACCGTCAACACCTTCCAGATCTGATGGACGCGCAATTTGGCGCGCCAACATGGTCTCAACACTACATCCAAATTTATACTCATCAATAAAGCGTGTCGTTTTATTTACCTCCAACCCCGGCATTGTTTCACAATCACTCGGTGCTTGTGCCTGCACTGTATCAAAGGAAACCATCAACATTGGTTGAGCTCCTTCAACAGCCAGCGTTTCAGTAACAACACTTCTAACGCCTTTTCGTGCCAATTTGGTTTTAACTTCTTTCAATTTGTTCAACGCATTCATTGCTGTGAACGTTTTTGACTTAGGATCAAAGGCCATCGTTAACTCTAGCACACCAGATCCTAATTTTTGGTAATCATCAGCTAAGGCAGAAATCAAAACATCATTTATTTGATTAAGAGGGATTTGTTCAATGACTGTTTGCTTTTGAAGCTCAACAGGACTTGTATTCATCATAGATGGGGAGTTCTGCGTACATGCCCCTAAAGCAAGAACAGAAAGAACTGTCAGAGTAATGTTTTTTCTATTGAGCATCTTAATTTCCTATTCCACCATATATCCAAAACCAAGCGTTTGATCGAGCATGCCGTCTGGCGCTTTCTTACCATAGAGACGACGAATATTTTCTGAAAAGATACCTTCTGTTTGATTACTTTCTCTTTCAGGATTGTAAGGCTCTTCACTTTCTGCATCCAAATATGCGCCGTTATAAACATCATCACCAGAAACTTGCGCAACCTCACGAGAAGGTGCCAAAACAGATTGGTTTTGAGCAAACGGCTCAACTAGATAAGGTGTGATCATCACAATCAATTCTGATTCATCACGGCGGAAACTATCTGACTTAATCAAATCACCAACAACTGGAATATCACCAACACCAGGGAGTTGAGTTAAACCTGAAATAGATTCTGATTGGAGAAGACCTGCAATCATCAATGTACCACCACTTGGAAGTTCTACAGTTGTATCCGCGCGGCGCACATTAAATGTTGGAATGTTTACACCGTTAAGCTGTAAGTTCTGATCAAACGACGTTGTAGAAACTTCTGTATTAAGTTGAAGACTAATGCGTTCACGCGACATCACAACTGGACGAAAATTAAGTGACACACCGAACGGTCTGAATTCATAAACGAGGTTTCCGTTTTGATCCAATCCTGTTGGAATAGGAAACTCACCACCCGCTAAAAACCCAGCTTGTTCACCAGAAATAGAAGTAAGGTTTGGTTCAGCTAAAGTATTTAAAATACCCTCAGACTCCATAGCGCGAGCAATTAAGCTTAGCGCACCAAGGTCGCCTGAATTATAGTTAAGCTGTCCAGTACCTAATTGTGTAGGGCTTGCTAAACCTAGCGCAGAAGATGACAGGAACGTTGCCGCAAGGTCACCAATACCGCCGCCACCGAGCGAATTAAACTCTAAACCCAAATCTTTTAAAGCACTGCGAGATGCCTCGACGATTTTAACGCGAAGCATAACTTGGCGCTCACCCTGAACACCCAGCATATTAACAATAATGTCATCAATTGGCGTTCCACTTGCACCTTGTATTTCACCCGCGTAGTGACCTACTAGATTAACAATTTTATTAGCAACCGCTGGTGTAGAAACGTCACCAGTTAAAACAACTTGATCAGTTAACGCACGAACCTGAACACTCTCGTTAGGGTATAGCTCATGGATCATATCTGTTATTTTCTCAACGTCCATTTGTACATGTACATTGATCTTGCGAAGAACATTTCCTTGGCTATCTAAAGCGATAATGTTTGTATCACCCAAAGAAGATCCAACAACATAAAGGCGATCAGACTTAACAGCCATTACATCTGCGATAGCTGGGTTTGCAACCAATACATCAGCGACCTGCCCGGGAATATCCACCATCTCAGCTTTGCCAAGCATCAAATTCACTGTGTTCAGCTTACTTTGACCAATCAGATCCGGTTTTGATTTACTGGCCTGCACTGCTGCAGATGGTATAGCCAGCACTATAGCCATTGCCATACAAACAACTGTTCTTCTTATTTTTTTATTCATCATAATAACCACCTTATTATTCCTCTCCACCAACGAGCGGTATAGGTAAACTTAATGTTGGCGCATCTGGAAATTCTGTAGGCCCCTCTTCAACAGAGAAATCAACACCAGTACCAGCATCTTGAACTGTACGGCCTCTCGTTTCTTCAACAGTATCTCCGCGATAAATACGCACAACACCAGCGCTTCCGACTGTCATCTTTGACAAATCTGTTAGAACACGGCTCATTTGAACATCTGTTGTTACTTGATCATTAGGTTGCTCCGGTTCTTTCGCAATACCGCGTGCAGCAAAGCTTAAATCACCCATTTCTCTTGCAAGTGCTAATTGTTCAGCGCCTTCAGGCGATACTTCAAGAGTTACAACAGCCTTCTTCTTTTTAGATTTTTTCTTCTTTTTATCATCACCATCAGAACGAATAGTCGATGCATTATCATCAATCGCCAAAATACGGACATTTTCTAAAACCGTTTCACTGGCATAGCGATTTACAAGTGTTTTCACTTCGGGATTTTGCTTTGTATTAATACGCACACGATACGTTACAATCACATCAACCATATCACCCGGCGTAATTAAACGATCTGAAATAAGGTGTTTACGAACCTCTATACCGACTGCACGCATGCCATGTGAAACTTTAGCAGTTAAGAAACCACCCTCTTCTGCAACAACAGCCGTCATATGCACAGGCTCATCTGCATTAATAGCACGCACAGTTTTACCTGAAATCACATCCAAGACAGCCTCTTCACCTTCGCGAACAATAGCCCCTGGGAAAATTGCTGTTTGAGGCCACTTTTTCCATTTTAAATCTGTTTCCTGCAGCTCTCTACCAACAGGAATATCACGCGCTGCAACCAAAACTGATTGTGTGATAACCTCAGTCTCTTCTTTCTTTCCGCCAAGACTAGCTTGCACAAGCATTGCCACAAGAATGGCAATTAAAAACCCACCTGCTAAAACTATAAGAATATTTTTGTTCATTTAAACTTTCCCTAGAAGGATCGATTTTGAAAAAAAGAAATAAAAACAGAGAATTACGCGATACCAACACACCACACTAAGGTGATTTTATTAATAAAACCTAAACAACAAAACTCTTCTTTACATCAACCCCTTGATACTTTCAGATGACAAATAACCTTGATAAATAAAAGCGAGTATCGCACCCGCAGTAATCGCAATACCATAAGGAACTTCGCGCTGACCTTTTTGTGCTTTATCTAGCCAACTATCCTTCTTCGGCGTTTCAACAACCTTACGTTTAGCCAGACCTAACGTCAGAAGGCCTAAAATCCCGCCGACAAGCCCCATAAAGAAAAGTAAGGGCGCTAACCCCTGCACACCAACCCAAAGCGCATAAGCGCTACATAATTTTGCATCGCCACCTCCAAGTGTCTTTGTCGCAAAAAGCGCGTAAGTAATGGCAAAAACAATGCCTAATGCAACAAAATGAGATAACAGAGAAGAAAAGTACTCTGCCTCAGGAGCGAAAAGATTAACAAAAGCGAATGCCGGTAAAAAAGAAACTGCAATCAAAGCAGAATACATGTTTGGTATTGTCATTGAATTAAAGTCAGACCACGCAGCTGCCAAGCCGAAGCCGAGCGCGATAATCACACAAAATATGACAATAAATAAAATCATTAAATAACAACCCTAATAAAACAAAAGATTAAGATGGTTTGTATTTTACAAGAGAGTGAAAATTGAGAGGGAGGAAAAAAGGAAAGCCTAGAGCTTAGACGAGCAAGGCTTTCCCTTGAATTAGATTAAATAATTAATCGGCTTAGCCACCAGCGCCAGCTAGAGCGTCGCTCATATCAACAAACAATGCATCCAAATCATCACCGAATAGGAACACTGTTGTAGCAATTACCAATGAAATACCTGCTGCAATCAAGCCATACTCAATAGCTGTCGCACCATCTTCGTTCGTCAAAAACGCTTGAGCCTTTGCATATAGTTTTACCATTTTTATCTCCTTCGTTAGTTTTTTAAACTTTTATATTTTCTGGCCACATTCTCTTCAAAGGACTGAAGAACAACCACTAGATACTAGAATATAACATATTTTTTAATGTGGCGTTAAATAAATAAAGCATTTTATGTTTTTCATATTTTTTTACAAAAAACCTTCTATTCCTTGACATACAGGTTACTTAATTCACGACTAATTTGTTCAAAAACCTCAATTAAATCGTCCTGAGATGGTGCATCATAGTACTGAGCAGTTGTCGTTGCGCAATCTTCGTAAAACTCTTTCGTTTCATCATCAACACCTGAGTCAAATGTTACCGTATAAACAAGAACTCCTTCAGCTTTTATCGCCTCACAGATCTCCGCCATACGATCATTCAAATCATCAGCATCAACACTATGATCATCTGAACGGCCATAAGCTGAATACACACTACTCATCGTATTAACACCGTCTGTCATCATCAAGATTGCTTTATCCCACTCATTATCGTCATAAGCAGCCCCTTCAATAAAAGGCTCTTCTGGTGAAATGACACGCCATCCCCAAACAAGACCAATGTTACCCAACGTATTACCTGATGCGTTCATATTATCGATCGCATCGTATAAAAAGTCCTCATCGCTCGAGAGGGGAACAATAGGCTGACGAGGACAATAAATGTTAGGGCCATAGTAATGATTATAATAATCACCATACGTCGTATAAGGCGACCAACGGTAAACGTTGTCATACCAGCTATTCGTTGATCCATTGTAATCGTAGCGATACATCTCCCATGGTCCATCATGATCTTCAACATCCAAAGAGTAATCTTCAGCTAAAACACAACCGTGCCACTGCCCTTCCTCTGATGGATCATACTCCAGATCATCTTCATCGATGCCATACTGACCTGTGCTATATGGTGATTGACCAGACACATAATCATCATAAATATCGACGTCAGGCGCTTGTACAAATGGCTCACCATAATCATCTTCATCAATATCAATACCCAAACCATAAGGCCCTACATTGACCGACGAACTATATGGCACCATACCAATTTTAATACCATCCGGATCAGAGGCACGATCAAACAAAATTTCTACAAAGCTCTCTGCAGCTTCCTGTAAAGCTCCAATGTTATTATTCGTCGTCATAGATCCTGTGTTATCGAGAACCATCACAACCTCAAGACCACGAACCTCACGCTGAACCACCGTATATGTTTCGACATCAACCGTTGGATAACCAAACAGTTTCATAAATGATGTATCAAGCTTAGCACTTGCCTCAACGGTAAGTTCACCACCATCTAAAGATACTTCGATTGATGTCGTCTCGCCGATACGGCCATCTGGATAATTTGCTTCTAAAAAACGCTCAACAACATCTTCAATTTCACCTTCATCCTCAGAAGCACTGGCCGCTGCCGCCAAAGCTGCGGCATCGAGAGCCCCAGACAATCGGGATTTAACTAAGTATGATTGAGCCATATCGACGGACACGCCAACTGAGGCGACAACCACAGGAACTGTTAAGCCAAATGCTACCGCGACACCACCTGCGCAGTGAGAAAGATATTTCAAAAATTTATTTCTTTTTTCAGCCATAACCCACACCATTTTTTGTTATTCGGGACAATCTGTGCACCCCAAAATTGCACTCTTACGCCCTCTCAAAAAAGCAGTCTCCGTCATATCAATTTCATCAACGATAAAGTTGGTAAAAAACGGAACATACTCATACACGACACTTACAACGATAACCCCGTCACCATTCTCTCCAAGATCTTCTGCACGCTCCAAGATGTCATCATCTGCAACCATGTTTTCAGTCACGCGCCATAGAATAGTTGGATCATCATCTTCATCAAATTCAACGCTGGCTATATCGTAGCCAAAACTGTCATTTACACCGGCATAAGGCTCTAATGCCATTTGTCCGGCGATTGCAATATCCTCAACCAAAGCCAAGTTAACAACCTCATTACGTGCAATTAAATCGCCTATAATTTGAGATGCAGAAATTGTTTTTTGGTTAACAACAACCCCCTGACCAAGGTCATAAACAGCCATGAGCATTGAAATCAAAACAGGAAATAAAATAGCCGTTTCGACTGCAGCAACAGCCGTTTCTTCACTCCAATAACGGAGCATACTGAAGCGATATTTTATGCTCTCTATCATTCTACTCATCCGTAAACTCGTAAGGTTCTGTTTGCAAAACAGTGGTTGAAATCATAAAACGCGTATTGTCATTATTGTTACTCAGCATGGTTCCCATGAGAGGTGTTAATACCTCATAACGATATGCAACCCTTATCATGATGATGTCACTCACACCACCTGCATCGAAGCTCTGATCTTCTAAATTTCCATCTTCATCAAATGTCGGAGGATCAACATCTTCAGCTTCCGCAAAATTATCTAAAACTTGAACTTGAAATTGAATTTCATCACAAGGGATAAACCCTCTTTCAGGAGTAATTGCGACAGCCTCACAAACACTATCTCTAAATTCTGCCTCTCCACCACCTTGTTGTACCTGCCCCGTTCTAATCATTCGGGCACCTTGCGACGTGGCATACTCAAGCAAACTTTGAGAGGCAAACATCAGAGACATTTCGATGATACCAACAATAGTAAAAATAAATGGAATACCAATAAGGCTAAATTCGACAGCAGCAGTACCTTCCTTATCCTCAAGATACAAAGGCGAGAGTATTTTTCTGATGATCACCCGAATTTTACCCATATTTATCTCTAATTTTATTAACCCTTAAAACCAAACAAGGCACGCCCTTTTCAAGAGACATGCCTGTTTCACGCAGTTAGCGCTTTTAACCCAATCTACATACTATCATACGCAGAATTAATAATTGCTTAACAAGAACAGTATGGCGCTTATGAAACAGGCTCACTCGCTACTGGCTCTCCCTCTTCTTGATCAAATTGAACTGTATTACTCTGACGCACATTAACGCCTTTCCCCCAACGATCAATAAGCGCTTGTTTTTCTTGCGTAATTTTCTTCAAACGCAGTTCACTCTTTTGAACAAGAACTACAGAAACCAAAAACGTAACAAACGCATTTATAAGATAGCCAAATCCCGCTGCAGCATACATCACGATAATTGCTTTGGGCTGTGATATGGCGTTTAGAGCAACATTCATTGAATTCGTTTGCAGCCAAACCTCAAGAAGATAAGGAAAACATCCTGCAAAATTCATAGCACCAATTGTAAATGTTTTGTTTTTACCCGGGTAACGATCAACCAATGCAGCAACCATAGTAGGCAACATACCAACAGCTAAAATCACTGTTGTCGGAAAAAATACAATTAACGCCGCGACAACACCTAAAACTATCAACCATTGTTTGAAAGATAGTTTCTTATGCGATGCCTTTGTTACTTTCTTTTTTTTCTTCTTTGCCATGATTTAAACTTAACTTGATAATGTTATAAACGCGGTAACCGAAATAATAACAATCGATAATACAAGAGATACAAACGATGCGATTTGGTGCCCCGTTTTTTCACCAAACCCTTTTTTGGTCGTTAGTTTATTATTCAAGTAGTGCTCTTCTTTTAACAGTTCTTCAAATTTATCTTTTGCCTGACCAAACATATAAAAATCATTTTCGTATAAATGCTCATCATCAAACAAAAAGGCTATTTTAGTTAAATCGCCAACCTTTGACAGTTTTTCTACATGTTGGGTAAGCTTTTTTCTTTTCTCTCTATCATGCAAATTCTCATAAACAGGACCCAATCGTTCGGACACCCATTTAGCAAGATCGGGAAAGTTCTCTAATTGTGATCGCTTTTGAATTGTTGCCAAAACCTTTAACTCCGCAAGAACTCTGCGATGATCCTCTTCTGCTCCCAAATCAATCACATAAGGATCAATGTTCTTTCTATCTTTGACAGAAAGAAACGCGGCAATATGCCGATCAATTATACGCTTCGGTTTATCCTTCTTCTTTGCCACATCATTTAATGCACGCATCATCTCTTCGGGAGATCGAACATAATGATCATCCAATGTATCACTCACACAAGGACAATCAGGATCCAGGTGATATAAACATCTTTCAATACCCGAACCGATCTTTGTTTGACCAATATAAACACGACAGCTATCAAACTTTCCAAGTAGCGCCGCTTGATCCAAATCGGTTTTCTGGCGAATAATTTGCAAGAAAAATACGCCTCGCAAAACTTCGATAAAGGGCTGTAAATCTTTCCTTTGTAAAAAGGTATTTGAAAAGTACTTACCAAACCCGTCAGGCGTAAAGTTAAGTCCTTTATAGGTTACAGGAGCGTCTGGACTGAGCGTTACTGCCACACGCGTACTCAGGCGATCGGCATACCCCTCTCCTTTTTCTATGGCAGCAAGATCATCCATTGTATGTTCCATACGCGCCTTGAGAGTTTTGTCTTCAATTGCGCGTTCAAGCCACACTTGCAACTCACCGCTATCCACCAGCTTTGCGGTCAAGTTTGGGTTAATATTTAAATTTTTAGCAAGCAGCTCAGGACGTGTATACTTCTTATCGTCATACGTAATAGGACGATTTGCTTTAATACGCTTTGGTGATTGCTTAGGACTTAATCGTCGACCATCCATCCATGCCTGCACCTCATCCAAAGTCCAGCGCTGCGATTTATCGTCATACAAAAGCCCACGCAAAAGCTCTAAAACAGCGCCGCTAAAACGCTCTTTACCTATAAGAGTTGTATAACTTCCTTTTTCAATTTTTTGCGTAACAATTTCTTCATCGCTCAGCCCTTCAAGAGGGTCTTCATTACGCATCATAACGGCCAAAGACACACCAAAAGCATATAAATCATCCACATTGGTTCCCGGGCCACGCCCCAACGGATCAGCCATCGCCCGTTCAATAGGTTCGTATAAAGCAGGTAATTGACTAGACGGAGGAGCGGTTAAACACTCACCCAGGCGAATTTTATCTTTTGAGGCACTGCCACCATCATACATGTTTCCTGGCCACACTTCCCCATGCACAAGATCCTTATCACGCATATCCAGAAGCAAGTTAATCATTGGTTTAATAACGTTACCCATCACCAACTCAGGCTTCCAGCCCAAAGCTATAGATTTACCTTCACGTGGAACGAGAGGTTGCCCGAGAGTATTTTCGTAAACGAAGCAGTATCGCTCTACACCCTCATCCCAAACAGTTTTGCCTGTAGCGACGAGGCGTGCAAGGTTCGGATTAATAATACTCGCATACT
The DNA here is from genome assembly GCA_013215815.1 of Alphaproteobacteria bacterium. Classification (GTDB taxonomy): domain Bacteria; phylum Pseudomonadota; class Alphaproteobacteria; order Micavibrionales; family Micavibrionaceae. Next base: position 34,073 of record JABSQP010000007.1, read on the forward strand.
TATTACTTGAAGAAATACGGGGTGTAAGGCTTTTTTCACATACCAATGCAAAGAGATTGGCTCCAACTTTTTGTGAGCCCACAGCTTGATATGCTTTCACATCCCCTTTATCCAAATGTGGCATCCGCCCCAATGGCTTAATAACGACATCTTTATTAAAGCGAACACCGTCCTCGTTATTGAGCGAAAAACCACTATCCGTAGCTTTAGGCTCATCACTACTTGGCGTCTCTTTAATTTTTTCAGCAGCGTTATTCATAACATTCATTATAACAGAGTACAGGCAGGGATTACCGAGAAGAACTCTCAGTATAAAAACATAGTAACTCTATTGTATCGTTGAATGAAACGAAAGTAAATCGGCGTAACGGCGCCGATTTCAGGCTCTAATCAAGGAACAGGTCCTGCATTAAAATTGTATCATCACGCTCAGGGCTTGTTGATAGAAGAGCAACAGGTGCCTCAATCAATTCCTCAATGTGTTTTACGTACTTCACAGCTGCCGCCGGTAAGTCACCGTAAGAGCGGGCTCCGTATGTTGTTTCTTGCCAACCCGGCATTGTCTCATAAATTGGTTTCGCATTCGCTTGCTTAATCATAGACGAAGGCAAATAATCATAACGCTCACCGTCGATTTCATACGCTACACAGATTTTAAGCTCATCAAAACCATCCAAAACATCAAGCTTTGTCAAAGCGATACCGCTAATACCGCCTGTTTTAACTGCTTGGCGTACAAGCGTCGCATCAAACCAACCACATCGGCGCTTACGTCCTGTTGTTGTACCAAATTCATGACCGCGTGTACCGAGCTGTTCACCCACGTCATTTTCTTGCTCTGTTGGGAAAGGACCGCTACCAACACGTGTCGTGTAGGCCTTCGTAATACCCAAAACATAATCTACCATACTTGGCCCGACACCCGCACCGGCAGCTGCTGCCCCTGCAACAGTGTTTGATGATGTCACGAACGGATATGTTCCATGATCAACATCGAGGAAATGGCCTTGCGCACCTTCAAATAAGATCTTCTTACCTGCTTTGTGCACCTCATCTAAACGCTTCCAAGCAACACCTGAATAGCTGAGTATTTGATCAGAAACGCTCATGAGTTCATCATAAAGTGTTTCAACTTTAACTTCGTCTGCGCCCCACCCTTTTAGAAGAAGATTGTGGTGATCCAGCATCTTCTCCAGCTTTTCTTTCAGCACATCATTGCTTTCTAGATCGCAAACACGAATACCACGGCGCGCTACTTTATCTTCATACGCCAACCCGATGCCACGACCAGTTGTACCAATTTTTCCTTTACCGCGCGCTGCTTCCATCGCCTGATCCATGATCGAATGAACAGATAAAATCAAACTCGCGTTTTCTGCCAGAACAAGGTTGTCAGGATTAATATCAAGTCCTTGCTCTTTTACGGTATTGATTTCTTTCAAAAGTGCATGAGGGTCAACAACAACACCGTTACCAATAACTGAAAGCTTTCCCGGACGGACGATTCCAGATGGAAGCAAGTGAAGCTTATACGTCACGCCATCAATAACGAGCGTATGACCAGCATTATGCCCCCCTTGAAAACGAACAACAACTTCCGCTTCACTAGAGAGAACATCAACGATCTTCCCTTTTCCTTCATCTCCCCACTGAGAACCAATAACCGCTACATTTGCCATGATAAATCCCTTTTTATGACCGTATGACCTTTAAACCTTTATCCTGCATTTCTTTAATGTCATCCCACGATGCATTCTCAGAAACAACCTGATATTCTTTTGTAGACTGAAATACTACGCCTTGCATGATACTATCCATATACAATGTAAAACCGCTAGCTTGCTCAACAGCCCCTGATGCGTGTTGCAACTGGTATCGACCACCACGCCCAAGCTCTCCACGTATATTTTTTGAAAAGATTGTAAAACCGACACCCTTTTTATATTCAAAGCCGCGACGTTCAATCAAATCAACAGTGATACCAATATCAGTTAAACCGTAAGCTTCAAGAGCCTTTGTCAGCTCTTCGTACACAACTTTTAAATGCTTCACGTTTTCTTTTGCTTCTGCTGGAAGCTTTATTTTAGATACTGTTCTAATCGCGTCATCGGCGACACCAGAAGCATCAAGCAGCTCAACCAGAGCCTTAGCTTTTTTATTTTCTGCCAAACCATCGCGATCACGTTTTTTAAGAAGCGTGTTGAGTTGTTCACGCTCTTCACCATCCAGCTTCTCTTTATCAAACAATGCATCGACAATGCTTGGAATTGTAAGATCTACCGATAGGTTTTTTACGCCACAGCCACTCAGTGCTTTTAACGCAACCAGCATAATCTCAACATCATCTTTGGTTGCATCACCACCAATCAACTCACAACCAACCTGGCAGAACTGACGCGCAGGACGCAGTTGTGATGATTTCACCCGCAAGATATCAGCCGCATAGGAAAGACGAAGAGGACGTTTTTCATCAGCAAGTCGTGATCCTGCAATACGTGCGATTTGCGCTGTTGTGTCAGCACGCACACCGAGCATCCGGCCAGATACAGGATCCATCATTCGAAATGTTTGTGCGCTCAATGTTTCACCTGGTCCAGACCCCAGCAAACATTCTTCAAATTCAACTAAAGGTGGCTTTACCCGCTCATACCCAAAGCTTGAAAAAACGCTCATACATTGATTGATAATGTTCGCCTCACCCTCTCCTTGCGGCGCAAGCAGGTCAGTCAGCCCATTCGGGAGCAGCGAGGGGTGTAAATCACTCATTTATTACTGATTTTATCTGTTTAATTCGGCCACACTCTGGCTTATCTGGCGTTCATAATCAAGCTTTATGCGACTTTTTGTACAGCCTCACAAACATGGTTAACTGCCGCATTAACTTTTGACATATCCTGTCCTTCTGCCATCACGCGGATAAGAGGCTCTGTCCCTGAGGCGCGCACCAATAGACGCCCATCTCCCATAAGGTCAGCTTCAGCTTTCGATATAGCATCTTTCACTTCAACCGTATCGAGCGGAGCACCTTGCTTATAGCTAACATTTTTCAATACCTGCGGATACGGGTCAAAGACGTGGCAAACCTCACTTACCTTTTTGCCAGCCTCCTTCACAGCCGCTAAAACCTGAAGCGCTGCAAGCAAACCATCGCCCGTTGTGCCAAAATCGCTTAAAACAATATGACCAGACTGCTCACCACCAAGATTAAAGTCACCTTCACGCATACGCTCAACCACATAGCGATCACCAACAGCCGTGCGCTCTAAATTAATACCCTGTGTTTCTAAAAACTTCTCAAGACCAAGATTTGACATGACAGTCGCAACAACGGTGCTGTTTTTAAGGAAGCCCTGTGACTGCTTCATCAGAGCCAAAAGCCCCATCAATTGATCACCATCAACACGTTGCCCTTTTTCATCAACAATAATAACGCGATCCGCATCACCATCGAGCGCTATACCAATATCAGCTCCCTCTTCAACAACCTTCTCCTGCAAGCTTTCCGTCGCCGTCGCGCCTACACCATCATTAATGTTACGGCCATTTGGTTTATCACCAACCTTTACGACATCCGCTTCCAGTTCCCAAAGAACCTGAGGAGCAACCTTGTAAGCCGCACCATTGGCACAGTCGATGACAACCTTCATACCTTCTAGTGTTTGACCTTTTGGAAAACTACGTTTGATGTACTCAACATAGCGACCTGATGCATCATCAAGCTGAGTTGCCTTTCCAATTTTATCAGGACTTGGTAATTGCGCTTCTAAATCATCATCCATAGCAGCTTCAATCGCCATCTCTATCTCATCAGAGAGCTTATAGCCATCAGCGCCAAAAAGCTTGATCCCATTATCCTGATACGGATTATGCGACGCAGAAATCATCACACCGATATCAGCGCGCAGCGTACTTGTTAGCCGCGCCACAGCAGGCGTTGGAATTGGACCAGTGCGGATCACATCCATGCCCATCGCGACAAAGCCGGATGCCATTGCTTGCTCCAACATATAGCCAGACAGGCGGGTATCTTTACCGATAACAACACGGTTCATAGGCTTCCCTTCTGAACGCTCCCGCAGGACAAGTGATGTCGCCATGGCAACCTTCAAAGCCATACCCGCTGTCATCGGCGATTTATTAGCCGTTCCGCGAATTCCATCAGTACCGAAATATTTTCTACTCATAGATAAGCCTTAAGCTTCTTGCGTTTCACCAGCAATACTACCGCCAGACGGGACCGATGATTTTGGTCCTGTATCTGTTGGCTCATCGTCTGCATCATCGCGAATAATTGCTTTACCAGCGAGAAGATCTTTAATTTCATCGCCACTGAGCAATTCATATTCAAGAAGTGCCTTTGCTAACGTGTGAAGCTCCTCAATGTTATCTTTCAGAAGTTTTTCCGCGCGTTTGTATGCCGTTTCAACAATCAACTTAATCTCTGAGTCGACAAGAGACGCTGTATCATCAGACATGTTTTTACTTTGCGCCACAGAATGACCAAGGAAAACCTCCTCCTGATCACCGCTGTAACGAAGCGGTCCAAGCTTATCCGACATTCCCCACTCCGTTACCATACGGCGCGCAGTGTCCGTTGCCATTTGAATATCACTAGAGGCACCAGTCGTAACGTACTCTTCACCAAAGATCATTTCTTCGGCAATACGTCCGCCCATCGCAACAGAGAGATCAGCCTTTAACTTCGCACGCGACATTGAAATACGATCACCTTCAGGTAAACGCATCACGAGACCCAGTGCGCGGCCACGCGGAATAATCGTTGCTTTGTGAATTGGATCAGATTCCTTTTCATGAAGAGCAACAATAGCGTGACCAGCTTCATGATAAGCCGTCAGCTTTTTCTCTTCTTCAGTCATGACCATGGATTTACGCTCAGATCCCATCATGATTTTATCTTTCGCGCCTTCGAAATCATCCATTGTGACAGTACGCTTGTTACGGCGTGCCGCCAATAAAGCGGCTTCGTTCACAAGGTTCGCTAGGTCTGCGCCAGAGAACCCTGGTGTACCGCGTGCAAGAACGGATGCCTCAACGTTATTACCCAAAGGCACTTTCTTCATGTGAACCTTCAAGATCTTTTCACGGCCCTTTACATCAGGCAATGGCACAACGACCTGACGATCAAAGCGACCGGGGCGCAATAACGCAGGATCGAGAACATCAGGACGGTTTGTAGCAGCAATCAATATCACGCCTTCATTGGCTTCAAAACCATCCATCTCAACAAGAAGTTGGTTCAACGTTTGCTCACGTTCGTCGTTACCACCGCCAAGTCCTGCTCCACGATGACGTCCAACAGCATCAATCTCATCGATAAAGATAATACATGGCGCATTTTTCTTGGCCTGTTCAAACATGTCACGAACACGGCTCGCACCAACACCAACAAACATCTCAACAAAATCAGAGCCTGAAATTGTAAAGAACGGCACATTTGCTTCACCAGCAACTGCGCGCGCTGTCAAAGTTTTACCAGTCCCTGGAGGTCCAACCAGAAGCGCCCCCTTAGGAATCTTACCACCTAAGCGTTGAAATTTTTGCGGATCTTTAAGAAACTCAACAACTTCTTGAAGCTCAACCTTCGCTTCATCGATACCAGCGACATCATCAAACGTCACGCGGCCATGCTTTTCAGTCAGAAGGCGCGCACGTGACTTACCAAAACCCATTGCGCCGCCACCGCCTTTGCCTTGCATCTGGCGCATAAAGAAAATCCAAACACCAATAAGAAGAAGCATGGGGAACCACGATAGGAGGATTGATAGAGCACTAATCTGCTCAGGATCTTCCTTTTCAGCTTTGATCCGCACTGTTGTACCATCTAGACGCTCAACAACATTTTCACCTGCAGGCACCATAACGCGGAACTTTTCATCACCGCTTGTATAATGGCCAATAACCTCTTGGCCTTTAATCACAACATCAGCAACACGACCATTTTGCGCATCTGCCATAAAATCACTGTACGCAATCTCAGTAGATGGGGCCCCCAATTGAGCCATCTGACTACTTTGCATGAAGTTGATCAAAACAACTAAAAGAAGACCAACACCAACCCAGAAGAAAACATTCCGTCCTAAATTATTCACGTTCTTAAATCCTTATACCTCAGACACGTACATACTCGCCTGATAATGAAAATTGTTACACCTGAAACTATAGCTTTTTCCGCAAAAATCAAGGATTTCCAGCGGAAATAAGCGCAAAAACCAAAGAGCATTAAATGCAATGAAGTTGGCCTTTTTAGGGCAACAAAAGACCATCATCAGCAAGTTTTGCCGGTTGAGGCGCAGATTGAGATTTTTTAACTGCTCTGGATGGCCTTTTATATTGATATACCACCGTTAAAACAGGCCTCATCCTGCCAACAGACTGAAGGGAAACATCTACGAATGTATCTTTTGCAACCCAGCGCATAGAGGCTTTCATATGCTTCATCATCACAGCAATTCCCCAATCATCCGGATAGTTTTTGTGTTTTTCATCAGCCCATACAAAGTCTTCAGATAAAGGAACGCCCCAACGCTCGCTCAAACTATGATTTACTTTCATCAATAAACGGATCCAATCTTGAGGGTCGGTATAATGCTGATGGATATCAATACGAACCCTATTGAGCTGACCCTGAACAAATTGATATCCAATGGTGCTCTCTCTACCGAAAATTTCATCAGAGTAAAAAGCATTATCCCCTTCTGATTTAAGGAACTTTCCACTTTCAAATTGGGAAACATCCTGAGGGGATACACCCCATACAAACCCACGAACAACTGAGTCCTTATTATAGAGCCCGCCAAGTGCAAAAGCTGTAGAAGAGTGTATTACAAACAAAATAATTAAAAATACGAGACGCAATATATTCTATTCCTTTTCAACTGTAAGAGTTTTATCGCGCGTTGAATAACTAAATAAGCAATGCCCTAACGATCTCTTCTTCATGTCCTGCTTTTGATTATATGCCGATACCAAAGTTTCGTGCAAATCTTCTACTTTCTCGAGCCTTGTCGCATATTCCTGCTCGGGCTGAAGCTTTTCCATTGCCGCTTTTAGTACGCGTAAACTAATTTCCTCTGGCCAATGCTGAAACAAGTCGTCTTTGATAGAAATCCGTTGTTCCGTTTCATTAAGACAACAATCACTATAAGCTTTCTCACTCATAACATTAAGCGCATCACCAGCACGCCCTATACGAGACGATAACTTGGAAAGTCTCTGAGGGGTTAAGCCTTCCTGACCAAGAACACCCTGAATAGCCCTCAAACGCGGTCGCAAAAACTCATCATTCTCATTACTAGGATCTGTAGCAAATGGGACATTGTGTTCATTACAATAAGCCAAAATGCTAACCTTTGGTAAACTCAAAAATGGACGGGCAATAAACACACCACTTTTCTGACTAAGCATGCCCATAGCCGACAAACCATCGATGCCACTGCCTTTTGCCAAACGAATAAGAAACGTCTCTGCTTGATCATCTTGATGATGAGCAACGAACAACGCCGCCAGTCCATTATCTAAGCAGTAATCTGTCATCAACTGATACCTTGCGTCTCTTGCCGCAGCCATAACACCAGTATCAGGCTTATCCCCTACCCACTCTAATTCTACAAACTTTATATTTGAAGAACCTTCAGTCCAGCGCCTTACCAGTCCAACTTCCTGAGACGCCTCTTCACGTAAACCATGATTGACTGTAATAATATGAAAGTTTTTATCACTATAATCACTCACTAATGCGTGAGCCAAAGCCATACTGTCTGGACCGCCAGATACAGCAATGGCTAATTCTTTTTTCGTGCCGATATCAGGATAACGACAGAAAAACTGCTCTAGCGCTTCATTAATCATAGAGTTATCTAATAGGATATTGTGATATACCGCAACGAAATAGAGCGTTTACTGACAAGCGAGGCGTTCTCGTTCTTGTTCACCGCGACGTAGAACTGGTCCAGAACCATCAGCATGCTTCAAAGGAAGCTGGGCCAAAGCAACGCAAGCATCATCTTTCTTTCCCATACCGGCAAGAGACAAACCTAGCTTCAGGAGGTTATCTGGAGCTTTTGAACTATCTGGATAAGAACGATACCCTTCCGCAAAAGTTTTAGCGGCTTGATCAAACTGGCCACGCACATAGTAAGTCTCACCAAGCCAATATTTTGTATTCGACGCCAAAGAGTGATCCTTGTAGTTACTTAAAAACCCTTCAAACCCTTTTTGCGCAGCAGCGTAATTTTCCGCCTTTAAATCAGCAAAAGCTTGTTCATATTGCTGCGTCGGTTCTTTTGCGCCACCCAACGTCGTGTCAGTAGTTACTATCTGATTAGCACCAGCATCTTCTTTTGCTTTTGGTGTCGCAATATTCATCCCCATCGATGGCTTGTTATCCAAAACACTCACACCAGGGTTCATCGCTCTAACAGCAGTTTTAGGTGTCGCAAATTGCGCCGTCTTATCCTGTACTACGCTTGCCTGAGAAGCTTGATCAAAACGCTCTAGTTTTCGTTTTAACTGATCAATCTCATAACGCTGCTCTTCTAGCTTCCCGGTCAAATCCCGAATTTGTGTTTCAAGCTCTTGCATGCGCACCTCACCATTAGGCACCGAACCTGCTGTAGAAGGCGTATTATAAACGGGAGGAACGCGTGATGTTGCAGAAGCAGGAGGCATTTCTCCGCGATAAACAGCACGGTTTAGCGTATCAAGCTCATTTTCCAGTCGGTTCAAACGATTAAGAACATCATTTGATTGAGCATAAGCAACCGGCGTAAACACCAACGTTGACAGGGCCAACATAGAGGAAAGGCACAAAGTCTTTAAACCTCGTGCCCCCTTATTTTTTTTTACATTCGACGTTGCTGCCATACGACCGCTTTCTTTTCAAATTATTGAATGGCTGTCACTGAACGTCTGTTCTGTGCCCAACTTGATGCATCGTTACCAACAGCAGCAGGCTGCTCTTTACCATAGCTGATTGTTGTTAAACGGCGCGGATCAACACCCATAGAGATTAGGTAATTCTTTACAGAGTTCGCACGACGCTCACCTAGAGCCAGGTTATATTCGCGTGTACCACGCTCATCAGCATGACCTTCAACTGTAATGTTTAGGCCTGGGTATGTGTTCAACCAACGTGCTTGCGCATCTAGCGTAACACGAGCTTCTCCACCAACACTGTGGCTATCTGTTTCAAAGAATACTTTATCACCAGCGTTTACGATGAAATCTTCAACGCTACCAGGGATTGTTGTACCATCAACACCAGCTACACTTGAACCATCGTAGATTTCAGTACCATTAACACCATAAGCTCCATCTTGACCAAGAACAGCGCCTTCGGAGTCGCCTAAGTCTTTATCTGTGCTGGAACAGGCCGTAACAGAAACACTCAGCAACAAGATCATGAATAAACGGACGAACATTAGATAACTCCTTAAAAAGAAAATTGCTTATATATTAATTTACGAATCAATAAATCCTAATTCAAAGTTTTAAAACCATAAGCAACGAAGAACAAGGCACTTCATAATAATACCTTCGCCTGTCCACATTTTTGCCATGACTGGATTACGTTAAATTCTGGCGGATTTGCTGTAGAAAAACCGCGGCTTCCTGCCTAAAAGCCCCGTTTGGCTCTTTATCTATATAGAATTCAAGCTCTTCAATGGCTTTATTATACCGGCCAACGCGTGCATTCAAAACACCTGCATCTAATGACAAACGATATTCCTGCGGATCAATGAGTTGAAGCGTTTCAACAGTTTTGAGAGCGCCCTCATAATCCTCCCCCTCAATCTGGCGGAGTTTAATATTGTTTTGTAAGCGTACGAGCATCTCTCTTTTCGGGGCTGTCTCATAAAACTCAGCTGACAACTCGGCTTCTTCATCAACGAGAGATTTTAAGAGATGCCTTAAGTCAGGCGCTTCCATAATTTTGCATGATGAAAAGGGATCAAACAGGAGCCTTTCTCCCTCATGCTCTAAACGGCATATAACGTGAGCAGGAAAGGAAAGTGCTGTCACATCAAACCCTGCCATCTGTCCCACCTGGACATAAAGAATGGATAGAGCAATCGGCATACCTTTACGTCGTTCAATAACGCGCACTAAATTCGCATTTTGAAGATCATCATAATCATCAAGTGCACCGCTATAATCATTCTTCTCAACAAGAACATGTTTTAATGCAGCCAAGCGAGACGTTGCATCATCAGATCCGCCCGCCGCTATAATTTCATCGAAACGTGCTTTTGTAGCGCTCGCCATTTTCTGAACATGGTAATAGTAACGTTCAGTTTTTAATTCCGGACTATTCTGAGACGCAAGCGACAGAGCCGCTTTTACGATATCAATATCTGTATCATCAAGAGAGCCTACTTCGTTAATGTAGCTCTGTATCTCACTGGTTGATACATTGGCTTGGTTATTGTCTGACATCTTCTCCGTAAGCATTATTTTCTTCTGAAAGAGGGTCTGCCTCAATATCCTCACCAGCCATCTTCACATAACTCACAACTTGTTTGACGCCAGAAATCGTTCGCGCTGTTTCTATCACGCGGTTGAGCTCCGTACGATCTTGTGCATATCCCATCAAGTACACAACACCGCTCACAGTATCGATAGAATAATTAATCGACTGCACACCACGATCGATAGTAATGGCTGTTCGTAAACGCGATGTAATCCACTTATCTTTTACAAAACCAGTGACACCGGCATCTTCTGCAATACGGATCTCATTGATAACCTGTTTTACCCCCTTCACCTGCCACGCTAGACGGACAGCTTCCACGCGAGATTCAGGATCTTGAACAACACCAGTGATAAGGACACGCCCCTGCTCTACTGTTGTTGAAAGTTTTGAAAAAGTGTCGAAGTTATAATTGAGCCACGCATCATTAATTTTGGCTTTAATAACCGTGTCGCTAACAGCAGCACTGATACCACCTTCTTGAGCAGCTGCAATACCAGTCGTTGCAGCAGCGCCCACAGCCAAACCAAAAAAGCTACATGCCTGAAGTGACAGCACACTCACACAAACCAAGGACAAAGATAAATATTTCAATGAAGTCTTCATAAAGAAACCTAATAAATGAATCGAGAGTTACTTACATTATGAATCAAGATGCCATGCATTGTCTAGATGAGCCAAAAACAATGGCGGTTTTATGGCGATAACATCAAAACGTAGATCACACTTTAACGCTTCTGCATTCTGGGATAGATAATATTGTGCTGTGTTCGCTATACGCTCCTTCATTTTTGGCGTTATAGATTGAAGCGCTTCATCAATAGAACGACGTGCCTTCACCTCGACAAAAGCAATGACATTGTCCTTTTTGATGATCAGATCAATTTCACCGTAACTGGTTTTATAACGTGTTTCTAAGACTTTATAGCCCTTCGCTGCCAAATAGGTTGCAGCGTATTTTTCAGCCCACACACCCTTATCATAGGTTTTTTCTTTTTGTGTCTTCTGCGCCGCTTGCATCACGTGTTACTTACTCGACAATTTAAGGGCCAATGTATAGATCGCCCGCTTTGGCTTTCCGGTTGCCTTAGAGACCATTTCAGCGGCATCGCGAACAGACATAGTTTCTAAAGCTTTATGAATTTGAGCCTCCAAACTCTCTCCAGAAACCTGCACCTCTCCGCGCGGCGCAACGACTACAACAATCTCGCCTTTCGGTGCACCATTCGATGCATAATAATCAGCCAGTCCCTCTAAAGAACCGCGGCGGACTTCTTCATATATTTTTGTAAGCTCGCGCGTGATCGCAGCATCCCGATTACCCAGAACTTGAGCCATATCACGTAAGCTCTCTTCTAAACGCGGGCCTGTTTCATAGACAATCAATGATCCTGGCGCTTCGCTCCATTCCTGAAGCGCTTTAACACGCCCAGCTGATTTCGGAGGTAAAAAACCCAAGAAAGAAAACTGATTTGTTGGCAAGCCTGACAACTGCATTCCTGAAAGAGCTGCGCTTGGCCCAGGGATAGATGTTACGAAGAGATCACTCTCTATAGCTCGGCGCACAAGCTTGTAACCGGGATCGCTCACAAGAGGTGTTCCAGCGTCACTTAAAATAGCCACAGCCTGCCCATTCTGAACGGCTTTTATGATATTCTCACGCTGACTATCGGCGCTATGGTCATTATAAAACCACATTGGTTTCTTAAAACCATATGCTTTTAGAAGCTTGCCCGTTACACGGGTGTCTTCACAGACAATTAAATCAACAGAAGAAAGCGTATCTAGCGCGCGGAAAGTAATATCGCGTAAATTACCGATAGGCGTTGCAACTAAATAAAGGCCAGGCTTCAGATCTCCTTGAGGAATAATCGCAGGTTGAGATGTTTGAGCGTCTACCTCTTTCCCCTGCGGATCGTCTTCTAAAACTTCTTGTGAAGATACTTGTTTATTAGGTAGTCTGTCAGAATTCATTCACAACTATTAGCAAGCTTATGATCAAAATTCATCGTCTTTCTCATTTTATCCTCTTATTTGCGCTGATTTCTTTCTGTGGAGCTACCTTAAGCGGCTGTAGCGAAACATTAAACGCGGCAAAAACATGGAAAGGCGCCTTGCCGAATGATCCCAACGATCCGACATCAAATCGTCCAGATCGTATGACGGTTACCAAGATTGAACCCCTTAAGAATGGGCAACAAAACGCAGCTGCGCCACTACCGCCAGTCAAAGTCGCAATTCTTTTACCCCTCTCAGGTCAGCACGAGCGTCTAGGACAATCAATGTTACAGGCAGCGCAAATGGCTCTTTTCGAAATGGGTTATGAGAGCTTTGAACTTATTCCGAGAGATACGGCAGGCAATGCACAAGGGGCAAACGAAGCTGCAAGATCTGCGTTAAACGAAGGGGCGGAACTCATCATTGGGCCGCTATTCGCAGACTCTGTTCGTTCTGTTCAACAGGTAACACACGGGACAGGTATTAATATTGTTTCATTCTCCACCGACTGGACACTGGCAGGCGAACATACATATCTAATGGGCTTTATGCCTTTTGCACAAGTGAACCGCGTCACTGATTACGCAAGTAGCGTCGGCTTTAAAAACTTCGGTGTGATCTCTCCGATCAACAAGTATGGAGATACTGTTACACGTGCATTTGAAGAAAAAGTGAAATCACAAGGCAACATGCTTACGCGTTCGGTCCGCTTCATGCCAACAACAAACGATCTACAGGGGCAAATCAAAGCCTTTGCACAAGAAACAAGTTCTTTAGATGCCGTTTTTATCCCAGTTGGTGGAACGCAAGCTGAAATTATCGCAGGAACACTGACCTACCACGACATAACCCCAAACAATGTTAAATATATGGGCACAGGACTTTGGGATGATAACCGCCTTGTTAATGAGAGAAATTTGCGCGGTGCTATCTTTGCAGGACCTTCACCAACACAGCGCCGCGGATTTGAAAACAGGTATCAAAACCTATACGGCAGCAAACCTGCACGCCTTTCTTCACTTGCCTATGATGCAACGGCTCTCGCTGCAGTTCTGGCACAACGTGGAAATGGAGCAAACGGATTTAATCGATCAGCCCTTACAAATCCGAACGGCTTTGCAGGAACAGATGGTATTTTCAGATTTAAACGCGATGGTTTAGTAGAGCGTGGCCTTGCTGTGCTTGAGTTCTCTGGCGGCAATGTTATAGAAGTCTCCCCGGCACCAACGAGTTTCGAATTAACGCGCTAAGATTAACTGCGAAACACTGTCATCTTGTTTAATAAATGGAGCTAATGTCGTAAAAAGAGTTTCTACTGTTTCTGAGTGAGCAAGCCATCCATCTTTTCGACCAGATGCCGCTTCAAACTCTTTTAAAGCTAAACTTGCGACTTCGGTAAGCCCAGCTTGATGGTTATCAAAACGACGACCGCACTTGGCAAGGGCATTCCTGAGTTCATTGTGTAAGCCCTCTAATTCATCATCAGCTGGGGCCGTATAAGCTATCTGCCTTGATACTGCTCTAACAGTCTTTCTAGGGTCCCCTATGTGATTGTAAGACAATAAAGTCTGGAAATCTGCAACTCGTTCATAAGCTCTCGTTAGCATTGGAATAGCCATAACCGCCACCTTCTTTTCATAAAAGAAAAAAACTTAGGCGTGAGCACAGGTTATGTCAATGAAAATTTATTCTGCAGACAATGAAGATGTATCTGCATCTGGCGCATTATCCTGAGAGATCGGCTGTACATTTGACGCGCCGTTCTTCTTAACATCCATATGGCGCTGCATCGCTTCAAAGATCTTCTTTGCCACGTTTACACCAGATGCTTTCTCTAACCCTTTAAATCCTGGGAACGTATTCGCCTCACAAATTGTGTAGCCGCCGCCTTCATTAAAGAGCAAATCAATACCGCCAATATCAATATTCAAAACATCAGCTGTACGGATGGCAATATCAATTGCTTCCTGATCCGGTACAAATTCATGGACAGACGCACCGGAGCTAAAGTTTGCTTTAAAGCCGCCATCATTGGCGCGGCGTTCCATCGCCGCAATCACTTCACCGTCTACAGTGAACAGACGTAAATCACGGCCTTTACTTTGCGACACAAATTTTTGGAATATCAGTTGAAGATTTGGATTAGTCTCACCAACGAGCTCCATCAAATCGCCAAATGCCTTTGGTGTTTCAATTAAAAACACACCGATGCCAAGTGCACCGTTTAGTGTTTTCACCACAACGGGAAACCCGATTGTCTTTTCAATCAGATCCATATCAACTGGAAATTTCGCAAGCATAGTATCTGGTGTTGTAATACCGCTCTCTGCCAGAATCTGGTGCGTGTGTAATTTATCACGCACAGTCTCAATTGTTTGCGCGCCATTATAAACATGTACGCCAAGACGCTCTAGCTGACGAACAATAGCGAGCGAAAAGTAACTGTGATCGTTATGATTAAAATAAGGAAAAACAAAATCAGGTAATGGAACAGGCTTACCATTAATTAAAATAGTATCACGCACTTCATGCGTCACGAGTAAGTCAAATTGATCTGGGCGAACAACACGGACTTTAATATCCATTTTTTCACCGACAGAGAGAAAACGTCTGACTTCATGTGCGAGGTCAGCATTCGACTCAATGTCATCGCCGTACAGAATCCATACTTCCATGTTTAGCTACCCTTCTTTTCACCCACCGCAAAATTGAAATATTGTTATTTTTGCAGCTCCTACATATCGAATTTTAACGCAAAAAGCTAAAGAAAACATTTACGTGATTATGTACACAGCTTTGTATAGAGATTTGTGCAAATATCCTTGACCCACTCAGCCCTTTATTTATAAAGAATAAATATCAACAAATAATACGAAGCGTTTTGTTTTATGTTTTCTATAATAAAACTATATAACGCGCATTTAATGACGAGGACACGAGAGTATCATGAGCGAAGCGATCCAATCTGTACCAACAGAAACAAATGAAGAAACAGGCCGTAAAGCAGGGCGCCCAAGATCGGAAAGCTCAAAGCGTGCTATTTTAGAAGCCACACGCCGCCTCCTTACACACACATCTGTTCAAAAGCTATCCATTGAAGCGATCGCGAAAAAAGCAGGTGTTGGTAAAACAACAATCTATCGTTGGTGGCCAAATAAAACAGCTGTGATTGTTGATGCAGTTTTCTCTCAGCCTGCCTTTCATAACATTCTACCAACACCGAATAGTGCGACGGATGGTATTCGTGCTCAGATTGAGAAACTTGGTCGCCAACTCAGCGGTAAAAACGGCCGCGTTGTTGCAGAGATCCTTGGTGACTCACAAGCTGAACCGGAAGCACTCCGTATCTTCATCGAAACATTTTTGCAAGATCGCTATAACAGCCTGTCATCACTTCTGGAAGCCGGCAAACAAAACGGTGAATTTGCAGTTGATTTAGATACTGAAACAGCAATCGATGTAATCTTAGGCCCAATCTTCTTCCGCCTTATCAGCGGCCAGGTGATTGATGACACTGTGACACATCAAGTGACGCAGCTTCTGCTGAAGACGCTTCGCTAATTACCAGCTACCGTTGTTCTCCATAGAAACCCAAGGTTCTTGGGGCTCTAGGCGTTCTCCGCGTTGAAGTAGTTCAAATGAAATTCCATCAGGACTTTTAACAAAGGCCATGTACCCATCACGTGGCGGACGGTTAATCACCACACCATTATCCATGAGCTTTTGACACACGTCGTAAATATTATCGACGCGGTACGCCAAATGGCCAAAATTACGTCCCCCTTCATACTCTTCAGTATCACCATTCTCATCAGGCCAATTATAGGTGAGCTCTAACGATGGCGTTAGATCGGAGGCACGCTTACCATCACGCATAGATGGTTCATCATCATTTGCCGCTAAAAAAATCAACGTATAACGTCCCTTTTCATCTTCACGACGAAACACTTCGACCATACCGAGTTTATTACAGTAGAAGTCCAGAGACTCTTCGATGTCTCGAATACGAACCATTGTGTGTAAATACTGCATAATAAATTCCTTTTTCGTAAAAACGTGCCTTTAAAAGAAGCAACGAATGTTCTAAAGTCTCTCTATGCTAGAGAACATAAATCTAATAGACCTTCAAACAAAATTAATCGACTGGCTTACGTCACAAATTCTGACAGTAGAATTTGGCGTTCAAATATCGATCATTGGTCTGGCATTTATTTTAGCGTTTTTTGCCAAAAGATTTATCAAGCCGCGCCTCAATGAGGGTTTAAACAAACTCACACTGCCGTTTCGTGTGATTGAAGCCCTCCGCAATATGCTGAGGTTACTGACACCTACGCTCATGTTGATTTTCCTCTTTATAGGGGTCAAAGCAATTATGCTGGCTATGGTTGATACCAGCGTTAATTTTTCGGAAGCGGTCATGAAACTCCTACTTGCATGGATTTTCATTCGTATTCTAGTGCAGCTCATTGAAAACCGTTTTGCCCGAAACATCTTCGCGTTCACGATTTGGGGATTAGCAGCACTCAGTATTTTTGGCATCCTCGACCAGACAATGACAACATTGGATGCGATTGGTTTCAACATCGGTGAATTCCGTCTTTCCGCACTCAGTGTGACAAAAGGTATCCTCGGTATATTTATTTTGATGTATGGAGCGCTTTTTGTTTCCAACATCGTTGATAAACGAATTTCAGGCGTACGCAGCCTCAACCCATCATCGCGCGTGCTGATCTCTAAAATTACACGTGTGACATTGTTTATCTCTGCTTTACTGATCGGAATTACATCAGCGGGTATTGACCTCTCACTGTTTGCCGTGTTCTCCGGTGCCGTTGGTCTTGGTATCGGTTTTGGTTTACAAAAAGTAATCTCAAACCTCTTTAGCGGCATGTTGCTCTTGATGGACCAGTCGATTAAACCAGGCGACATTATTGAGATGGATGGAACGTTTGGCTGGGTTAACCACATGGGTGCGCGTTATACCGAACTGGTTACACGTGACAACAAATCCTACCTTGTTCCAAACGAAGAGTTCATTACGCAGCAAGTGATCAACTGGTCACATGGGAACACCTTGGTGCGTATTGAAACCGAATTTGGTGTTCACTACGATTCAGATCCGTATCTCGTAAGACAGCTTGGTATCGAAGCTGCAAAGAAGCCTGAACGCGTTGTTGATAGCCCGGCGCCTGTTTGTCACCTTGTTGAATTTGGCGATAGCTCGTTAAACTTCGTTTTACGTTACTGGATCAAAGACGCCGAAAAAGGCATCGTGAATACAAAGGGAGAAGTTATGTTAGCACTTTGGGATGCCCTGAAAGAAAACGACGTGCAGATCCCTTACCCACACCGCGAAGTGTTTGTTCATAAAACTTAAAAATGTGGAATAGCTATAACTTTATAGCCCGACTTGAATCCGTTCCTGCTTTCAATCGCTTTGATTTCAGCCTTGTCATACCCTGTAGGTAAGTGCACACGCTGTGCGTTAGGTGTTGCTGTACTATAGCCTAAGTGATTAACTTCATTTCTGCATAAAATAGCTTTAGTAAAAGCGCTTTCTACAGATCCAGCATTATCAGCAGAAAACTGAGTAAGCGTCTCGCTATAATCTTCAAAATACACACCTTCGTCCTGCAACGTTGCAATATCTAAAGCAACATCGTCAAAACGAACACCTAATCCAAACATACTTTCTCTAACTCCTAGAGGTTCTTGGTCTCCAGGAATAGATTTGTCCAAATAAATAGGTTCAAAAGTATCTTGCTGATCACTATATAAAGCAGCGGCAGTCATGTCACACCTCTTTTATTTTTGAAATTATGTAAAAATTCAATAAATGAAAACCAAGACAAATAGTCCTTTTGAAGGATTTTTTGTCCAAAAAAGCAATAATATTACAAAAAAGCCCCGCATTTTCATGCGAGGCCTTTCCTAACGTGGAGAGAAAAAAGTTATGCGGCTTTGGCTTGGCTATCGGCGGTCATTGCCGCCTCAGCCGTCAAAATCGCGCTTGCCGCCTGAACAACAGAGGCTACCTTAACCGCTGCCTGTATCTGATCTTTCGTCACACCGTGCTGCAATATCTGCTTTTCATGGGCATCAATACACATGCCACAACCATTTATCGCTGACACAGCCAGAGACCAAAGTTCAAAATCAATCTTATCAACGCCTGGATTACCGATAACGTTCATACGCAGACCAGCTGGCATTGTTTGATATTCCTTATTTGAGGCGAGGTGAACAAAGCGATAGTAAATATTGTTCATCGCCATAATTGAGGCAGCCGCTTTTGCACCATTCATCGCTTCAGCAGAAAGGTGCTCAGCTGATGCGGCTGCAACATTCTCAATCACAAATGCGTTACCGCCCGCCATAGCGCTAGCCAAGAATGTGCCCCATAATTGCTGTTCGTTCAACTTTTCATCATTCGCAAGAGAAGACAGGTTTAGCTTAATGTCTTTCGCGTAATCTGGAATTGCTTGCTTAATTGTATCAATGCTCATCTTATAATCTCCAAAATTTAAGGTTAAAAAAGGCCGGGCACAGGGGATGTGCCCAGCTTTTAAACTTGTTACAAATTTATTCGGGCGTAACTTACGCAGCCAACTTGTCTGCTTCAGCAACAACGTCAATTGTATCGCCGCCTACTGGACGGTTACATGGACAAAGCTCATCACTTTGTAATGCATCAAGAAGACGTAGTGTTTCTTTAGGGTTACGGCCAACACCAAGGCTGTTCACAGAAACATGTTGGATCACATTGTGTGGATCAACGATGAATGTTGCACGTAAAGCAACACCTGCATCCATGTCACGAACACCAAGACCATCAAGAAGCGCACCTGTTGTATCACCAAAACTCCACTGGTTTAGTTTCGCAAGATCTGGGTGCTCACGGCGCCAAGCTAACTTACAGAACTCATTGTCTGTGCTTCCACCAAGAACAACCGCGTCACGATCAGCAAAATCATCGTTTAGATTTGCAAACTCAACGATTTCCGTTGGGCATACAAATGTGAAATCTTTTGGGTAATAGAAGATAACCTTCCACTTACCTTCGAAGCTCTTTTCTGTGATTTCTTCAAACGCGCTCTCGCCGTTTTCTTCATGAACCATGAAGCCAGGCTTTACGCCCATCACTGAAAATTCAGGTAGTTGATCACCAATACCAAGCATAGTTTTCTCTCCTTTAGAGTAATTAATTTGAAATCTGCGTAGACATTAACGTTGATTCACAGCAAAAACCAATGAATTATTCCGAACATTTATATCGAAAAAATCGATTTGAATTTTTACTTAAATATGAAATATTCGATGTATGAGCAACAACCCAACAATAAAACAATTACAATATCTGCAAGCCCTAGCCGCAGAAGGCAGCTTTCAAAAAGCAGCAGACAAGTGTTTTGTCTCTCAATCAACACTTAGTGCAGGTATAAAGGAGATGGAAAATTTACTCGGATTGCCTGTCATCGACCGTCAGAGCAGAAAAAAACTAAACTTCACCTCATTTGGTGAAGAAGTTCTCAATACCTCCAAAGTTATCTTGTCCCAAATAGATAACCTAACGGCGCGTGCCCAAAACCTGTCAGCGCCATTATCTGGCCCGTTTCGTTTAGGTATTATTCCAACAATAGCGCCTTACCTCATTCCAAATATATTGCCTGCACTACAAAAAGAATTTCCTAAAATGGAGTTTCATATCGTTGAAGATCTAACAACGCACCTAATTGAAAAAGTGGAAGATGGCGATGTTGATTTAGCGGTTCTGGCGTTCCCCTATGAAACACCGTATTTAAGGCAACAAGTTTTATATGACGAGGCCTTTTATGTCGCGGCACCAAAAGGCTTGTTTGAAAAAAACAAAAAGCTATCTATGAGTGATTTAGAAGACCATCCTCTCCTTCTCTTAGAGGATGGTCACTGTTTGCGCGATCACGCTTTATCGGCGTGTAAACTAGTTCCTGATAAGAACAAAAAAACATTAAGTGCGACAAGCCTTCTTACTCTTATTCAAATGGTTGCTCAAGGGAACGGGATTACATTATTACCAGAAATGGTCATTAAAGAAGGTTTTTTACCCAAAAATATTGATCTTGTAGAGTTCAAAAAACCGCTTCCCACACGCCAAATCGGGCTCTGTTGGCAGGAGAAATCAATGCGGCGTGATAGCGTACAGGCCGTTTTACAGAACCTAAAAGGTACGCTACAATAGCATTCCACACACGGGCATTCACCCATTAACCCATTGATTTTAATAAAATTTTATACTTTTTTAAGACTTATCTAGTATCATATTACAAAGGAGAAGTGTGTCCGCTAGAAACGCGACACCCTAAAAAGGTAACAGAAAAAGAACATGACTGACTTTTTTCTCACTATAGATGCATCATCTGTTTACACAACAGATGTGCCGACGCTTGAGATTCTGATTAATAGCAGTGTTGTTTCCTCCCTTTCTATTTCATCTGGATTTCTTACATCTACATACCAGTTATCGTTTAACGGGAACAAGCCTTCTTCATTATCTTTTAGATTTAATGATGGATTAGCTGAAGGCGGTCGATCAATAACGCTCAACAGCATTCTTGTGAATGGTATTAACGTCAATAATTCAAACTTGTCGGCATTAACGCTTAACCAAAACGATAGCAGCAATTTAAATATTACGAATACGGATTATTTGTTTGGCAAAATAAACCCGTCCAATACTGAGATGGGAACGCCTACAATTGAGGGCACAAACGATACAGAAGTAATCAATGGAACCGCTAGCGATGACATTATTCGCGGACTAAACGGCAACGATAAAATTTTCGGAAATGCTGGTGATGATCGTATCATTGGAGATAATGGTCTTGATCATATTATTGCAGGAGACGGCAACGACATTATCCAAAGCGGCAAACACAATGATCGTGTTCATGGCGGGAATGGCGATGATCTTATTTACACCCACAATGACAATGACGTTGCCTATGGTGAGGCAGGACGAGATGTCATTAACGGAGGAAAAGGTAATGATCGTCTCTACGGAGGCGATGATGCCGATATCCTCTATGGTCACAACGACAATGATAAACTCTACGGTGAAAACGGTAATGACCGCTTAGAAGGCCAAAATGGTAATGACATCTTATATGGCGGAAATGGTGATGATTACCTCACTGGAGGGAGCGGTTTAGATAAATTATACGGTAACAACGACGATGATTTCCTGAACGGAGGCGGTGGTAACGACCGTCTTTATGGTGGCGCGGGAAATGATGATTTACGCGGCGGAGGCGATGATGATTTACTCTATGGCGAAGATGGAGATGACGATATCCGCGGCGGTAACGGAAATGATGATCTATTCGGTGGAGACGGCGTAGATAAACTACGCGGTGAAGGTGGAAATGACATCCTTATCTATGACAGTCAGGACAGATACTGGGGTGGATCTGGCTTTGATTGGATCGTTGTCAATGAAACGGAAACAGGAAATTTAGATTTTTCAAATGGAAAATTTAAATCCGGTATCGAAGGTATAAGCCTAGAGAACTGGAACAACGGTCTACAAGCAAACAATTTAACAATTAACATTGCTGATATCGTCGCCAAATCAGATTTAAGTTACTTCTTTGTGGCAGGCGATAATGGCCTCGATGGCGTTCTTTCAACAGACTTTACCGCAGCTGATCGCGTTGCAGGTGACGTTAACCGCGGTGGCAGAACGTACGCGCATTTCAGCGACAGCGGTACAGACATTTATATCGAAGTTGGCATTGATCTAAACGGCGTCACCATCGTTTAAAACCTGCATATTCCTCAGACTTGACCAAAATCATTGATTTTTCGCACAATTGCGCTTATATAATGCGCCTACAACAAGACTATAGGATAAGAATATGTGGAAAGTAGCCGCTCTTTACAGATTTGTAACACTAGAAGACTTACCTGCATTGCAGAGTGAGATTAAACAAGTTTGTCAGGAAAATGATATTTGCGGCACACTACTTCTCGCGCACGAAGGCATTAACGGAACCGTCGGTGGCTCGGAAGCAGGGATTGATAACCTCATGGCCTGCCTAGAAGAAAAATGTGAAATCAGCAAAGGTGAAGTCAAATTTTCTACAGCGAGTGATCAACCTTTCCGCCGCATAAAAGTCCGTCTTAAACAAGAAATCGTGACACTGCGCGCGCCCAAAGCAGATCCCAACAAGCAAGTTGGAACATATGTTGATCCAGAAAATTGGAACGCGCTGATGAATGATCCAGACGTTACCTTGATCGACACACGTAATGATTACGAGACAGCCGTTGGTATTTTCAAAGGCGCCATTGATCCAGACATCAAAACATTCACTGAATTTAAAGATTATGTTGAAGAGAACATGGATCCCACAAAGCAAAAGAAAGTGGCTATGTTCTGCACAGGCGGTATTCGCTGTGAAAAAGCCTCAAGCTACATGCTGACAAAAGGCTTTGAAGAGGTCTACCACCTAAAAGGAGGCATTTTGAAATATTTGGAGAATATTCCAAAAGAAGAAAGCCTCTGGGATGGTGACTGCTTTGTTTTTGATCGCCGCGTTGCCGTTGGTCACAATTTAGAAGAAAGCCCATACGACCTTTGCTATGGTTGTCGTTATCCTATCACAGAAGAAGACCGCCAGAGCGATGCCTATGAAAAAGGCGTATCATGCCCGCACTGTATTGATACATTAACACAAGAGCGTGCGCAGGCGCTACGTATGCGCCACGCCCAATTCACCCAAAATAAAGAATATCCGGAAGTACAAGAAAAAGCGTCAGCTTAAACTTCCTGACATTATATCCACTCCTCACTACCGAAAATATCGTAAAAGACTTCGTCCTCAACGACGAAAGCAAAACTTTCCTGTGCCACAGCATCGTTGCTATCTGGAACCACCACGTCTGTTTGCTGCGCCGATATAAAAACGACCGACAATAAAGCGACACAAGCAAAAGCTAATGCTGGCTTAGGCATAAAAAACAGATCTAGAATATCGGTAAATGACCTTCCTTTTGTCACCTTGTTACTAGGCACCGCATCAATAATGCGCTCTGCCAAATTTGTTGAAGGCGGCGGTGTAAAACGCTCCTGTAGTAGTTTATCTAAATCTTTATCTTGCATACCGTCCTCCTTTCTTATCTATTAAACCTTCTCTTGTTAAAGTGCCCTTTAAATTTTGTTTAGCGCGACCTAAAAGTGATTCAAAAGCTTTCAAACTTACGCCCATAATATGAGCCGCCTCTTTTTGCTTTAACGCATCATCATAACAAAGACCAATAGCCATCTTCTGCTTATCCGGTAGAAGAGATATTGCGTTTTCAACGCGTCTTTGCTCTTCACTCATTGTCATTTCTTGTTCAGCGTCCGAGCCGTAAGACACCATATTTTCTATTCCCTCAATACGAACAACTGATTTTGTTTTACGTTTAAAATCCAAACACTGGTTCATCACAATTTTATAAAACCATGTTTTAAATGTTGCTCCTTTACCATCTTTCCAAAGCGCTGGTTTATCCCATAACTTCAAAAAAGCCGCTTGTACCATATCCTCTGCATCTTCTTTATTTTGAAGAATGCGGTAAGCTGCACGGTAATACATATCACTATGCCGTCTTACTAAAGTAGAGAAAGCCTGGTGATCTCCGTTTTTCAAACGTCGCGCCAGGCTTTCATCAGTATCATCTAAATTCTCGGTCATATCCGATTATTATTCAGCTGCCTCACGCTCTGCTTTCTTCGCTTCACGCTTAGCTTCCATTTCTGCTTTTTTCGCTTCGCGCTTTTCTTTCCACTCTTCTTTTTTCTCTTTCATTTCAGCGCGCTTTTTTTCGTGAGCTGACTTAGCTTCTTCACGAGATAGCTTGCCGTCATTATTTGTATCGATGCTAGAGAAACGCTCTTTAGCACGCGCCATGAATTCACTTTCTGAAATCAGGCCATCACCGTTTGTATCACCCGGAATTTCACGTTCCATTTTTTTACCATCATGCGCAGCATCTTCCGCAAGAACAGGCGCCGCCTGGAACATTAAAAATGCAGCTGTAAGCATTAGTGTCTTTTTCATCATTTTTCCTTTCAAGTTGAATTCTTATACTCTTTATACGTTGCTAATAGAAAAACCCTTCGAAATAATTCTATTATTTCTTAATAACAGAAAGGGTAATAGCTAGGGCATTGATATAAAAGGAATTTATAGAGATTGATTCACAACTAAAGTGCCATCAGTGACCAAATCATCCACTGAAGAACCACTTAAATCTGTGTAAATAAGGGCTGCACGACCATAGGCGCCACCAGCGTCACCATCTGCGTTGATACGAAGATCTGTTGTCCCATTGCCATTATCAATGAGTTGCACTAAGTCGTTAATGTCATCCGTGCCATGTGTATATCCGGTTAGAAGGTCTGTGATGTTTATAATATCCTCACCTTGCGTCATGTTATAAAGACGATCAACACCTGTGCCTAAATCAGTCAAACCGAATGTATCCTGTCCGGCATCACCATAAAAACGGTCGGCACCCGCACCACCAAGAAGAACATCGATACCGGATCCAGCGTAGAGGTAATCTGTGCCATCACCACCTTCAAGGCGATCATTACCATCGTTACCGTACAGGCGGTCATTACCTAACCCACCTGTCACAGTGTCATTTCCAGTTCCTCCATACGCGCGGTCATTACCTATATCGCCGATCAAAAGATCATGACCAAGACCTCCGTCAAGAAGGTCATCGCCAAGACCACCATTTAACGTATCATTATCTGCTTGACCATAAAGCCGATCATTCTGAGCGCCTCCATCTAACGTATCGTTTCCAGCGCCGCCATATAGGGCATCAAAACCTGAGTTGCCATATAGGGTATCATCACCAGCATCGCCATAGAGTTTATCGCCGTCAGAGCCACCATCAAGAACATCTTCTCCATTACCACCACGGAGAAAATCCCGTCCAGAGTCGCCGTTTATAATATCATCACCATCATCACCAAATACTCTGTCGCGACCTACACCTCCATTTAAGGTATCGTTGTCATTACCACCACGAAGTGTATCTGCACCATCTCCACCATTTATAGTGTCTTCACCATCATCACCGAACAAGGTATCATTGCCATCGTACCCATCGATAATATCATTCCCCACTCCGCCATATATAAGATCTAAGCCGAACCCGCCATTAAGCCTATCAGCACCTGCATCACCCCTAATCACATCGTCTCCAAGCCCACCTAAGATCTCATCATCGCCATCTCCACCATACAAACGATCATTACCACTACCAGAGTCTATATAATCGTTCCCCTGTTCTCCATGAACAGCGACATCAGCTGTATTTGCCGCTGCAAAACTATCATCCCCCTCACCTAGATAAACTGTCGCTGTTCCAGCACCTCCTATATAAACAAAGTCGTTTCCTGCTCTTGTGTTTATAAAACTTACTGTACCACCGTTACTTGCGTAACTTTCTACGACGTCGTTTCCTGATCCTGTATCAGTTACATTTCTGTTGTTTCCAACAAGTTCTACCGTCACATCATTAGTAGAATTGTCCTGATCAAGAATAACTGAATCAAATCCACTCAAATTCACAAAAGTTAAATCATCATTTTTAAGGATAACACTATCAATTGCTCCCGCTTGCAATACGCTCGCTGATAGTGTTGTACTCCCGCGCACAACATTCAAAATATTATCAGTAACACCCGCCTGCCCTAAATCGTCACCTGTATAAGTAAAGTCACCTGCATCAGGGTGTGTCAGTGATTTACCACCGCCACTCCAACCAAGGACTAGACGTGTATCAACAACCGGATCAGGTTGACCACTACCTGCTACATAAGCATCAAGTTCTGCACGCGTATAAGACGTGCCGCTAAAAATAAAGTTTTCAATATTGGATAGCGTGTCAGTAAACGCTTGAACAACATGAGTTAGAGCGACTGTTACACTATCAATTAAATTGATAAGGAAATCGCCAATATCGAATGTATAAGAAACAGTATCGTTTCCTTGCGCGCCATCAATTACATCATCACCAAGAGATGCATGGATCGTATCATCACCGCGTCCAGCATAAAGTATGTTATTTGCAGCATTCCCTGTCAGCGTATCGTTTCCATCACCTGTATATAGATTTTCAATCTGTGTTCCCGGATCAATAATGAAGATATTTCCAGCAAGCGTTCCACCGAAATTAAGGTCTATGGTCGTGTTGCCTGAAACAGCCGCAGCATTAATTGTGTCTGTCCCCCCATCACTGTCAGTCAAAGTTGTTCGCGCGCCCGAAAAACCTGCGTATTCATTCGTATATACATAGAGATCATCACTGCTCTGTGCACTACCGAGAAACTCCAGCGACCAATCATTAAGTGTTCCTGCATTACCGCCAGCAACATCTTCAATAGTAAGTGTCCACGTTCCTGCAGATCCCTCACCCCAATGCGCCGCGGAGCTAAATCCAAAATCAACACCTGTTATGCCATAACGTGATGTATACGCACCGTTTTCAACACGGTACATCAACACACTGTCCGTACCATCAGGTGATGTCAGTGTAACGATTAAATCACCCGCTCTGGAATGAGATATATCAAGATCGATTAACACATGCTCAATTGATATATCTTGTGCGATATCAATTGTCGTTACTACCGTACCAAGATCTGGAAGCGCTAAAGCTGGTGCACTACTTGTCGGCGCAATAGTCGTCATATTGGTATAGGTTTGTTGGATATTCCAGGTCTCCGCCATGCGCACGGCAGCCAATGCATCAACATTTCCGTAGCCATAATCGTGACTGAAGTGCATACCGCCACCATTCCAATTGGTCGCACCGTTGAACTGCCACCCTTCACCAGCCCACCCTGTACCGCCAGCGTCATTCTGACGTGAACTCATCGCTAAAATTTCTTGAACATCACGATAACCAAGATCAGGATTGGCTTCTAACATAAGAGCAATCACACCTGATACAGCCGGCGCAGAGAAAGAAGTTCCGCTTATGATATTTGCACTATTTGTGTCGTTCGGACTGGCAACATAAAGATCATCACCTGCTGCTGTGACAAGCAAGTTGGCTCCGGCATCAGAAAAATCAGCATACGTTCCATCTTCTGATATAGCACCAACCGTAATTGTGTAAGGGGAGTTTTGGTAATTACGATAGTTTGCACCTGCACCGCTTGCACGATCATTCCCTGCTGAGAAAACAATATTCGCGCCAAGACCATCTCGACCAAATTCAACAAGCTCTTCAAACTTGGCTATGATCTCACTTGTGTCTGTTCCAATAAAATTGATTTTCGTGTTATCACCAAATGCCGCGTCGATACCCCAGCTGTTATTGATGATATCAAAATCATTATCCAGTGCGTACTGAAAGGCATCAACAACATCAGAGAGATCGCCTTCGCCGTTAAATCCACGGCGAATACCGACTAACTCAGAATCAAAAGCAACACCAACAGTGCGCGATCCGTTATCATCACCTGCCAAAATCTGAGATACGTTTGTTCCGTGATTATCACCTGCGTCATTAATGGAGTTATTATCATTATCCAAGACGTCATAATCTAGATCTGTACGGAAATGGTTGGACAGTTCACTATGGTTATAATTAAACCCATCATCGATCACACCTACACGCACACCTTCACCAGTATAATCATCCCACACAGGCATTGTGTTAAGACCGTTTGCCCCAGTATGGTGCCACTGCTCCCAGAAATTTCCGGAAATAACGCCAGGATCAGAAGGAATCCCTTTCGCAGAAACAGTTGTTTCTTCGATTGAAAATTCAGTTTGGGTTGAAGATGTTGGCGTCGTGGCACTGCCTAAAAGCAGGTGTGAATTATCATCATCTAAGACGTATAGAGAAGACGCGTCAGTACGCTCCTTCTCAATAAGACTTAAATCATTAGAATCAGCAATTTGCGATGAAATACCGTCCAAAACCCTCATATCCTTCTAACCCATTCTCTATTCTATAAAAAAAACCTTACAAAAGCTTTTAAAATACATAAAATTGTATTTAACGCGTTTTACTCATCAAAATTATTATTCAATTTTATCAAAGGGTTAATAGAAATGACGATAGACACCCCAAAATCAGACAAAAACCTTTGGGTTAAAATTATTATAGGCATGATTTTAGGCTTTTGTGTAGGCGCTGCTCTCTCTCCATCCGGTTTAGCCCTCATTGAACCATTTAAAGCGATTGAAATAGGTCGCTGGATCGCACTTCCGGGCATCATATTCCTTGGCATGCTAAAAATGGTCGTTATTCCTTTGATCATTTGTTCCGTTGTTTTGGGGATTGTCTCATGTGGGAATATGGCTTTTTTGAAAAACATGGGCGCACACATTGTCCCCTACTTTCTTATCACAACCTTCTTTGCAATTTCCATTGGGGTTACAGCTGTACATCTCATTAATCCAGCTCAATACATGGACAACACAATAGCAGAAGCAACAATGCACGCGACGGACATGCCTTCTGAAATTTTTGATGATCTCAGTATTCCTGATCGCATTGAAAATCTGATCCCAACAAACTTTACACAAGCATCTCTTGAAAAGAACATGCTGCAAATCGTAATTGCGTCGATCATTCTCGGCATCATCATGCTCTGCCTGCCTAAAGCGACGTACGAACCTTTTGAAAGACTGTGCGAGTTTGGACAGGCGGCCTGCATGAAAGTCATTGAATGGGCCATGGTACTCGCTCCTTATGCTGTCTTTGGTCTCATAGCAAAAGTCACCATTACATTAGGGTTAGAAACCATTATTGGTGTCGGGGCTTACATGGCAACGGTTATGATCGCCTTAGCAGGCTTACTTGTTTTCTATCTTTTCGTTGTTTCACTATTGGGGAAACGATCTCCGTTTGCCTTTCTGGCAAGCATTAAGGAAGCACAACTGTTGGCGTTCTCGACATCCAGCTCAGCGGCAACGATGCCATTTACATTAAAAGCCGCAGAAGAGGGATTAAAGGTTAAAGAAAAAGTATCACGCTTCATTATTCCGCTTGGTGCAACAATAAACATGGACGGAACAGCGCTTTATCAAGCTGTCGCGGCTCTCTTCCTGTGTTCATTATTTGGAGTAGACCTAAATGGCGTAGAGATATTCATTCTCATGCTCACAACTGTCGGCGCTTCAATCGGAACACCAGCAACACCAGGCGTTGGTATCATAGTCCTCGCAACTATTCTTGCTGGTATTGGCGTGCCACCAGAGGGCATCGGCATCATACTCGGCGTTGATCGCCTACTAGACATGTGCCGTACAACGTTAAACGTGACAGGCGATCTTGTCGCCACTACTGTTATGGATCGTTGGATGAAATAGTTTAGTCGTGTTTAAGGTTATACGCCGTATAACCTGCCAAAATTAGTGTCCAACTGTAGGTCATGATATATTCGGGCACGCCCCATGCGCTACCGAAGTATCCAACAGCGCAAAATACAAACGTTAGAGCAAGCAGCGCATATGTTGCTTGCTTGGGCGTTAAGCCCCTATCGACTAATTTATAATGAAGGTGCAACCGATCAGCTTCAAAAGGATGTCCACCCTTTTTCAAACGCACAAAGAAAAGTGAAAACGCATCAAGCACGGGCACACCAACAAGCCAGATAATAGCAACTGGCGGCAATATAAATTCAACGCCCTGCCCTTTCGCGGCGGATATAGCAAAAAATCCAACGAGTAATCCTAAAGACAGCGATCCCGCATCGCCTAAGAACACGCTCGCTTTTTCACGTAAAGGGTGACGCATGTTCAGGAATAAAAATGCCGCTAAAGGTGCGAGCAACAACAGAACACTGAGCGCATGAAAATTAGCATTGTGCTGTGCGTAAATCATCATAAGCCAGCCAAGAACAATCATCATGAAACCACCCGCTAAACCATCAAGGCCGTCCATCATATTGATCGCATTCATCAACAAAACAAGACATGTGACGGAAAATGGCTTTGCTATATAACCAAGCTCAATATCGCCAAAACCTAATAGATTGCCGAGGTTTTCAATTTCTGCGCCGCAAAAAATAACGATGTAGCATGAAATCGAAATCTGTATGACAAAGCGCACCCATGGCTGCACATGAACTTTGTCATCAAGCACACCAACGGTCAGCAAAAACAGCACGCCTCCCATCAGCGGTAAAAAGTTGATCGCTTGATGAAGTTGCGCAACCAAGCCCAGCACAAAAAACACTGAAATAATGACAAGACCACCAATTAGCGGAATAGCGCCTTCATGCTGCTTACGTCCACCCGGTTGGTCAACTAACCCCACTTTAGCAGCTACAGGGCGCAGTGCCCAAAAGACCGCCAAAGTTACAAAGAAACCTGCTAAAGCTAAAAACTGGTAAGGAAGAGCATCCATCATGACTTTGTTATATACGTCACAATGATGAAGAACAAAACTGTCAACTCGCTCTTATCCGCGTATTTTAAATGAAATTAGCCGCTATCACCATCCAAAGCGCCTGGTAATGTATCGACATAAAGAGCCTCTAGCTCATCCCCAAAAAGGAAGATGGAAGCGATCAAGGCAACTGAAATTCCCGCTGCAATGAGGGCGTACTCGGTCGCGGTTGCGCCTGATCTGGATTGTAAAAAAGCATATAGTTTTAATATAAAAAACCCAGTTTTTCTTTCCACAAACATAGAATACCATATTATTTAGGAATTTAAGCGTTTCTTTTCCGCGCGATCAATAAAACGCTGTAACGACAAAGACTTAGCAACACTTTTTGGTAAACTCTGCACACCACCGCGCATCTGATCAGCGATTAGATAGGCCGCCGCAAGTGAGCCAACAATACCATGTGAACCAAAAGCGGTGGAGAGATAAATATTATCTTCATTTGGTACGCGCCCAGTGATAGGAAAACGATCTTTGGACGAAACACGTAAAGCCGCACGGGATGTATCTATTTCAAAATCAATTTCCCCTAACGATGGAATAGCCTCTTTGAGACGTGTAATATTATCAGCATCATCCTCATCTAAAATATCAGAGTGCTCTAACCATTTTTGGAAAGTTGATCCGATAGCGTGACGTTCATTAACGCCCGCCGTTATATAACCACTATAACAAATATTTGCCCTCAAATTTGATAACGCATCGTTTTGTTTTACGATTGTTACCTGCCCGCGAACCGTATGAATAGGGAGTTCTTCAAACTTGGTTGCACCAATGCCGTTTGCAAGCACATAAGCATCTGCATCAATATCACTCAGATCATTCACCTCATGATTAAAATGAATGTCGATATCTTTTGCGTAATAAACACAGAGTTTATACGGACATATTGTTCCAGCATCGGGCAAATAAAGTGCTTCATGGTCAAGCGTTATTCCCGCTACATCAGATGCCTCTTCTTTTGATAGACGCTTAATATGGTCACCATGCCAATGCCAGTTCTCAAGAAGTTTTGAAAAACGGCGATCCTTATCTTCATTGGATATAAGATGTAGCGTTCCGCGATGGCTATACTCTATCGCCTCTGCATGCCCTGCCATACGGATCACATGCGCATAGGCGCTTGAATAATACTCACTATCCGCGCCACGAAGCGCTGTAAAACGTGGATTATAAAGACCGATTTCATTGCCTGAAGCGCCAGAAGCAAGCCTATCAGAAGTTTCATAAATAACGGGCTCAAAACCATATTGCTTCAGCACATAAGCGCATGATGTTCCTGCTAAGCCACCACCAATAATAGCAATGCGTGTTGGGCGTGATGAAGTTGCAAGTTCTCCCTCTTCTGCATAATGCCCGACGATCATATCGCGCTTACGACCAAAACCTTTTCGCTTTTCAACATGAAATCCTGCAGCAGCAAGCCCTCGACGCACATCTCCCGCCGCCGTAAATGTTGCAAAACGCGTTCCATTATAACTAAGACGCGCCATATTCCGGTAGAGAGTGTCACTCCACATATCAGGATTCTTAGCCGGCGTAAAACCATCCAAAAACCAGCAATCAACGCGCGCCTCTAGTTCGGGTATATATTCATTCACATCCCCGAAAATCAGCGTCAGTGAAATCCGACTATCAAAAACGATGCGGTGAAACCCGCCAACGCGGATTGGATATTGCTCTAATAGTTTATCTGCATATTCACCAAGCTCACTCTGCCATGGCTCTAACGCTTCTTGTATCTCCGTTTTGGACAGCGGAAACTTCTCGAACGAGACAAAATCTAGACGCATTTTTAAAGGCGCTGTTTCGCAAAACTCCTTCCATGCACAAAGGAAGTTTAGCCCTGTTCCAAAGCCAGTTTCAGCGATTACAAAATCCTGCGCACCAGCCGCCCCTTTTTCTTGCCAAAAGTGAGGGAGATCATTACCCTGCATGAAGACATGGCGCGTTTCGGCCAGCCCATCATCGACCGAAAAATAGACATCATCAAACTGGCTGGATCGTGGTGCGCCCTTCATAAAGACGAAATGTAGTTATTGACCGACAAAAAGAAAGATAAAAATACATTATGAGCGATCAAAATAATCCTCTCTTACAAGATTCACCGCTTCCAAACAAAGCGCCACAATTTGATATTATTAAAGAAGAGCACTTCTTACCAGCTATTAAGGCCGCTATTGATGAAGCACGCAGTAATATTGACACGATCAAAGCAAACAGCGATACACCCACTTTTGAGAACACAATCGTCGCTTTAGAGCACGCATCAGAGCGCCTCGGCACAGTGAGCTCGATTTTCTACAATCAGCTTTCTGCAAATGGTAATGATGACCTTGAAGATCTAGCGAATGAAATCGGCCCTTTAACAGCAGCTTTTTCAACTGACATTGCTTTGGATCCAGAAATCTTCGCGCGCGTTAAAGAAGTCTATGACAACCAAAGCGATTTAAACGTCGAAGAGACGACGCTGTTAGAGGACACGTATAAAGGTTTTGTGCGCGGCGGTGCCTTGCTCGATGAAGATAAAAAAGCGCGCCTTCGTGAAGTGAACGAAGAAATGTCAACGCTTGGCCCTGCGTTCATGAACAACGCAAAAAAATCTGCCGAAGCGTTCTCTCTTGTCATTGACGATAAAAAAGATCTATCTGGACTGCCTGAAACGGCCATTGCCGCGGCAGCGCAAACGGCAGAAGAGCGTGATATGGCTGGTAAATGGGTCTTCACACTTGATTACCCAAGCTATGTTCCGTTTGCGACATATGCCGATAATCGTGAACTGCGCGAGAAAATGTGGCGTGCCTTTACATCACGCGGATATGGTGATGACTTTGATAACTGTGAAAACATCTTAAAGATTGTATCTCTACGTAATGAGCGTGCAAAACTTCTCGGTTACAACGACCATGCAGCTTTTGTACTTGAACGACGCATGGCGCGTTCAGCAGATAATGTTCTCGAATTTTTGAATAAACTCCTCAGCGCGTATAAACCTGCGGCGGAAAATGATCTCAAGGCTCTCGAAGAGTTCGCTAAAGAAGAGAACGGCCCATCACCGATACAACCGTGGGATGTTGGCTATTACAGCGAGAAATTAAAACAAAAGCTATTTGATTACTCCTCAGAAGAATTGCGTCCATACTTTCAATTAGAGAAGGTTTTAAACGGTGTGTTCGATCACTTCAGCAAGCTATTCGGCTTATCATTTAAAGCCGCTGATCAATATCCGACTTGGCATGACGACGTTACTGCGTACGAAGTGTACGAAGAGAAAACAGATAAGTTCATCGGCGTTCTCTATGCCGACTTCTTCCCGCGCACAGGTAAAAAAGACGGCGCATGGAAAACAAGTTACCGCGATCAAGGTCTATACCAAGGTAAAATGGAGCGCCCTATTGTTGCAATCGTTTGCAATTTTACAAAACCTACAAAAGACACGCCATCGCTACTTAGCTTTGGTGAAGTCACAACACTGTTCCATGAAATGGGCCATGCAATCCACGCTTTGTTATCTGATGTAACATACTCATCACATGCAGGCACAAGCGTTCTTTGGGACTTTGTTGAACTTCCTTCCCAAGTTCAAGAAAACTGGGCGTATGAGAAAGAAACGCTAGATCTCTTCGCAGAGCATTACGAAACAGGAGAAAAGATTCCTGCCGAACTGATTCAGAAAGTAAATAACGCAAAAAACTTTATGGTCGGTTGGGGCGGTCTACGCCAAATCAGCTTTGGCCTCATGGATATGCGCTGGCATAGTACAGATCCAGCATCAATTAAAGATGTTGCGGAGTTTGAAGATGAAGCGACAAAAGATACGATCCTCTTCAAACGTCAGTCAGGACCAATGTCGACGTCTTTCTCGCATATCTTTGCTGGTGGCTACGCGGCTGGGTATTACAGTTATAAATGGGCGGAAGTTTTAGACGCCGATACATTTGAACTGTTCCAAGAACAAGGCCTATACGATCAAGAAACCGCGACACGTTACAAGCAAGAAATCCTAACAAAAGGCGGAAGTGAAAAACCAGAAGTTCTGTATAAGCGTTTCCGTGGGCGTGATGCAGATCCTGACGCGCTTTTACGCCGAGAGGGATTACTGGATGAAAAGGAAGCGTAAATAGGATAGAATAAATCTATGAGCAATGAATTAGACGGCACCTATCAAGTCACCTCAACGACAAATTACCAAGGCCCACTTGAAAAAAAGAGTGATGGCCAAACAGAAATCGTTGATGGCAAAACACAACGCCGCGATCAAGCCAACTGCCTCTGGACAAGCACTTTTACTGTTGTGAGTGAAAACGAAGTTGAAATGGTATCCGTTGCTGACCCAAGCGAAGCGAATGAAGATTTCAGCCTGATGCGACCTGATGGCTCTCCAACACGTGAACCTGTGACATATAAAAGTACTTTAAAATATGCCCGAAAAGGTGATCGTATTCAGCTTTCTGGCCAGATAGAATACGGAAATGACGTCACATTCCTAACGATGCGGAAGATTTAAGCCGCTTTCTGCTCAACGATATTTTCTAAAAACCATTGATAGGCTTCTTCGAGCCCGTGTTTTAGAGGCATTTCAGCCTGCCACCCAAGTGCATTCATCTTCGAAAGATCAAGTTTCTTACGCATCGTTCCGTCTGGTTTTGAGCTATCAAAGTCGATAACACCTTTATACCCAACGATATCGGCGATCATACTCGCAAGCTCTGTAATTGATACTTCATCCTGCGAACCAATATTGACGATCCCTTCATCATTATAGTTTTGAAGGAGATGGATGATACCATCTGCACAATCATCAACATTCAAAAACTCCCTTAAAGGTTCTCCTGTTCCCCATAATTTAACTTCAGGAGCATTCGATATTTTCGCCTGGTGTATTTTTAAAAGTAATGCCGGAATAACATGTGATTTTTCTGGATCAAAATGATCGTAAATGCCGTACAGGTTTGTCGGCATAGCAGCAATATAACTCCGTTCATATTGTTTTGAATAAAACTGGCAGAGCTTGATACCTGCTATTTTCGCGAGGGCATATCCCTCATTCGTTGGCTCCAACGGACCGCTTAACAGTGCTTCTTCTTTAATCGGTTGCTGCGCTTCTTTCGGATAAATACAGGACGATCCCAAATATAAAAGCCGATCAACGTTCGCCAAATGCGCACCATGAATAACATTCTGTGCCATCACAAGGTTTTCATGCAAAAAAGCAGCAGGCTCGGCCGCATTTGCCCCTATTCCGCCGACCTTACCCGCGGCCATAACAATAATGTCTGGTTTATTATCAGCAATCCATTGATAGGTATCCGCTTGATTTGTAAGATCAAGAACACGATGCGGCGCAGAGATAATTTCACAGTTCTCATTTTCTAAACGACGCAAGCATGCTTGTCCAACCATACCTGTCTCTCCAGCGATCCAGATACGCTTACCCTCAATAGAAAAATCGTTTTTATGTGCCATAGCTACTAGACCTGTTATTGATTGTCTTATCCTTTTAACAAAACTAATTGCGCCCACAAAACACTGATACAAGAAAGTTATCGTACACATCAACATTGGTATACGTGACTAACGATCTGTCTTCATCAATCTTATACGTAACAATAGCGTTTTGTTTCATTCCAAAAGGCTGGCATCGATATGATATGTATCCACCACTAGCCACTCTAATACTTACAGATTTATCAATATTTTCAAAAATAGTATCTTCTACTACGTAACTAGGCCCCGTCCAATTTGGATGTTTTCTGTAACTGACTACAGATTTATACAAAATGTGATCACCCCATATATACTTATCATTCTGCTTGATAATGTTTAACTTACTATCAAAAATATTAGGCAAACCCTCTAAGTTTTTGACATCTGCCGTGCTAGTGTTTCCGTTTGTATAACTAACTAAATATTTTGAATATTCTCTTCCTACAATCTCATGATCCCACGTATGCTTCATATATTGATCAAAAAAAACTCCCGCTAATATCACAAGAATTATGATCAATCTAATATAGTTCTTTTTTTGTCCCTGCTTCATGCAGCTCTCATCATAGGCGATTTACCTTCAATACGATCTGCTTGCACCATCTCTTCGACAAGTTTATCGAAAGAGATTTTTGGTGACCAATTCAAAATCTCTTTTGCTTTACTCGCATCACCAATAAGTTCATGCACTTCTTTTGGACGAAACAATGCCGGATCGATATCAATTAGCGTTTGACCAGTCTTTACGTTTACACCTACCTCATCCACGCCTTCACCTTGCCATTCAATTTGAATATCAATGACAGCAAAAGCGCGTTCCACAAAATCACGCACGCTATATGATTGGCCGCTAGCCAGAACAAAATCATCTGCCTTGTCATGCTGCAAAATAGCATGCGCGCCCGCCATATAATCCTTTGCATGCCCCCAATCACGGCGTGCATCGAGATTACCCAACGTTATTTTATCGCGCTGCCCGGCTTCTATCTCACCTATGGCCTTTGTGATTTTGCGCGTTACAAATTCTTCACCGCGCATCGCACTTTCATGATTAAAAAGAATACCGTTGCTCGCAAATAAACCATGCGCATCGCGATAATTTCGGACGCTCCAATAAGCATGAAGTTTTGCCGTTCCATAAGGACTACATGGTTGAAATGATGTTTCTTCACTTTGCGGCGCAGGTGAACGACCAAACATTTCAGAGCTTGATGCTTGATAGAACTTTATATCCTTATCCGTATCTAAAACACGTAACGCGTCAAGTATACGCAGCGGGCCAAGGCCATTCACATCTGCAGTGAGTTCAGGCATATCAAAACTCACATGAACATGGCTCATCCCCGCCATATTATAAATTTCATCCGGCTTAATTGTTTCAATAAGTCGCGTTAAACTTCCACCATCACTCATGTCTCCATAATGAAGTACGACATCATCTAAATGTTCAATACGCGCCGTATCAGGAACTGCGGAATAAGAACGCAATCCGTGAACACTATATCCTTTTTCCAATAGAAGTTCGGCTAAAACAGCACCGTCCTGTCCCGTCACTCCCGTAATTAAAGCCGTTTTCATCAACGTTATGCCTTTATGTTCTTTCTCTTGAACATTTTAAAGGGCCATGCGAGCTGCGCAAGAAAGGTTACCGGCATATCCTCAGATATCCCAATATTTACCGGCGGTCTGCGCTTTGGGTTATACCACGTGCCGAAAATATGATCCCAGATCATTAAATTTTCACCGTAGTTTTTATTTCCCTCTTTTAAATCACGGCTATGATGCCAACGGTGCAGGCCTGGTGTATTAAAAATATAAGAGAGAAAGCCAAAACGCATATGAACATTGCAATGAGTTAACATGCCAATAAAAGCAGTAATCGCACTTAACCAGGTGATAACCTCCATAGGCGCCCCTAAGATCAAAAGAATAGAAACACCCAACGCAATACTAATTAATGAATCTACAAAGTGAAAACGCCCCGTATTAACAACCCATAGGCGCGTCACACTGTGATGTACCGCATGAAAACGCCATAGCGGATACCATTCATGAGAAATGCGATGCGACCAGTACAGCATAAATTCTGCGGTAACTAATCCCATGACAACTTGAATAAACATTGGCCATTCTCTTGGCCAAATTCCGTAACCATCCTCATTAGCTGAAGTAACGAGTGTTGTTAAACCAACAACACCACCAAAAACCAAAATACCCTGCACAACACCTTTACTGGTTAATGTATGCGCAATATTTGCAAATGTTTGATGATCATTCTCTCGCCACTCTTTTTCATGCGGGATCCAGCGTTCCAACAAAAGCAAAGTAATAGCGAGTAATAAATATGCACAGTTAAACCCTAGAACAGGGCGATCATGTTCAAAACCGACATACGTAATGAAAAGACAGACAAGTAATAAAGTCGGCCAAGCGATAAGAGAAACGGTATTTTTTATGTCTATTAAAGTCATAACAGCCTTAAATTCTCCGTATAACTTTTGTAATAGGTTAGTCTCAGCTTGAAAACCATCTTTAAGAGACATACTATAGTATCAAGTCTAGTATTTTACCTCCTTGGCAGGCAAAGGATCGCCTCTCATAGGTATCTAAGCCCTCCACCGTTATTGGTGGAGTGGTTTTAAGTACACTATGAGTTTTACGCTTCATTATAATTTTATTTATAACGGACACAAAAAAGGCGATGGATACATCAGGACTTTCACGGCAATCTTTATTATCAACTCTTGTTACGGCGCAACAGAATACGAGTGCGACCGGATTTAATAGTGGTAAGCAAAAAAACGTCTACCCCGAAAGAAAAGATCTTGTCGATATTTCCAGATCTCAAAATCTAGGGTCTGCTCAACCTAGAACAAGGCTTATTTCAGAAACTATAGAACAGCTCGATAATGGATACAGGCGTAAACAAGAATTTGAACGTAGCGATGGAAAAAAATTCATACGCATAGAAGAATTCATTACGGAAGACAACCGTTCAACACGCACCGTAACGCAAGAAAATGCATCTGGCAGCACAACACTCATAGAAGATGTGTATGATCGTCAACGTGATGGATCATTCCGTCTTACCCAGCGTTATACAGATGAAACAGGAAAAACATCGGTCAATATCACACCTGATGCACTACCATCAAATACCGATTTCATATTGGGACGCGGTGTAGATAATATACCATCGCACGACACACCGCCACTTGCACGCGGCGGCGAGTTTAACGTTGTGATTTAAAATAACTCAAGCAACATACAGCGAGCAGAACCGCCTCCGTAATACTCGATTGTTGGAATTTTGGGAGAGATAATTGTGCTGTAATATTCGTCGAGCTTGGCCTTCTGCTCATCGTTAAGGGCGTTATAACCTGCGGCAGACATGACAAGCATTTCTTCTGGTGTTTTACCGTCTTTATAGCCGATAACTTGAAGAGAGTTACCACAAAAATTCTCCATTTGCTCATTTGTAAACTCAATTACATCATGCGTTGTCGACAAACGATCAATGACTGAACGATCCGTTAAACACTCACTACAAATTCCAGCAAGCTTTGTTCCAATCCACATCACAACATCTGTATGATAGACAGGCTTGCCTCGATGTTCAGTATCAAAAGGAACGTGATCAAAGTCATTCTTTTCACACCAAAGCTTTGCAAGATCATCATGTGAGCGACCAGAACGTGCGTGATAAGCAACACGGTTCACACGATCGAGACAAAGAGCCCCCGTGCTTTCTAAAAATTTTTCTTCTGCTTCATATTCAGAATAATCTTGAACGTCCTTATACGTTCTCTCGAGAAACTCTATAAGATCCTTACGTCTTTCAATTTGACGATTAGGCGCCAACATCGGATATAACACCATACGTGGTGAACTATCTTCGTTTAGATGTGTCGAGACCCAGTTATTGCAAAAAATATCATCCGGCGATTCAGGAAGACCTTTTGTTGTTGTGACAACGACACCATTTTCCGCCAACATGTCACGAAACACCCTAAACTCATCAACTGCCTTTTCATGGATAGAGCTCAACTCCCCCTCATCTTCGTGCTGGTATGAATTGGTTGCCATGGTCTGCGGATTAGCATGAAAAAGCCCCGGTTCCATTACCATGATATGGTTTGTTGACTGCGGGTTTTTAGACATTTTGGGCATCTCCATTTCTTTTTTCATCCGGGTGCATTTTTGCGCTTGACGAAGCATGATATTTCGTGCGAAGGCACGCAAATAAGTGTAGCCTGAATTGAGTAAAGTTTCACTTAAATTAACACTCCAACATTGACGTTTTTAAAATAGGTTCGCTGGCAATGGTTAAGCTTTTGAAATCTTCTTGGCCTTTATTTTTTGGTCTCGCTCTGATTATGGTCGGCAACGGCCTTCAAGGAACCCTTTTAGGTGTCCGTGCTTCTATGGAAGGTTTTAACACGGCGGCCACCGGTTTTATGATGTCTTTGTACTATCTAGGTTTCGTTTTGGGATCTTATTTTGTTCCAAA
The DNA here is from genome assembly GCA_013215815.1 of Alphaproteobacteria bacterium. Taxonomy (GTDB): domain Bacteria; phylum Pseudomonadota; class Alphaproteobacteria; order Micavibrionales; family Micavibrionaceae. Next base: position 75,010 of record JABSQP010000007.1, read on the forward strand.
GCTGGTTTGTAGCGTTGGCCATATTCGCGTCTTTACAGCGCTCGCCTCCCTAGCCTCTACGTCTGTTCTTTTACACGGTGTGTTTGTTGACATCGCACTTTGGAGTGCAGCCCGCATGATTACGGGGTTCAGTTATGCTGGCCTTTATATCGTTGTTGAAAGTTGGCTGAACAACATGTCGACCAACAAAACACGAGGCAAAATCCTATCTATATATTTGATTGTAACATTTGCTGGCCTTATCGCCGGGCAGTTCTTATTGAACATTGCCGATCCTGGTGAAATAAAGCTGTTCGTTCTAACCTCAATCTTAGTATCGATTGCTCTGCTACCGATTTCTCTGAGCTCACGCCCAGCGCCTGCATTTGATGAACCAGAAACCATCTCATTAAAACGATTGCTTGTTTCCTCACCACTCGGAATAGCATGCTCATTGGGATCGGGTTTGAGCGCAGGTATCATCTTTGGTTTGGGCGCTGTTTATGCTGCCGAAATAGGCCTATCTTTTGCACAAATCGCGTCTTTTATGGCCGCCTTTATGTTTGGGTGCATGGCCTTTCAAATGCCTATTGGCTGGCTTTCAGACAAATACGATCGTCGACTTATCATCATTGTTATTAGTGGGTTATCTTCATTAACCGCCATCGCTTGCTTCATGACAAGCGGCTCACCATTACTATTCTACTTCCTGTTTTTCGTTCTAGGCGGATTTAGCTCACCGCTATACGGTCAAGCTATCGCACATACAAACGATCACATTTCTGAGCGTCAATATGTTGCTGCAGGAGCAACATTAATTCTAATAAACGGTGTCGGGGCAGCATTCGGACCGTTTCTTGTTTCAATTGTTATGTCGACAATTAGCGTGCATGTTTACTTTCCGATCATCGCTGCGGCTTACGGCTCTCTTTGCATATACGGGCTATACAGAACGCAAAAACGTGATGCCGTTCCTCTCGAAGATCAGGGGGACGCCATGCTTATGCCTAGAGCAGCTTCTCCAATCGTGATGAACATTATGGAAGAAAGTGCCGATACCATGAAGAAAATGGATACCCAAGACGGATCAAAATAAGTTACGCCATAACAAGATTATTGTTTGTTATCATGGTTGAGACATCTAAACCTGTTAGGTTGTCTAATGTAGCAATATCAATGTAACTGGTACCTCCGACAATACCGTCAGCATCAACCGAAACAACGGTATTTCCAGAGACGGTTGTTAATTGCACAAAATCATTCGGATCACTTATCCCCCCAGTATAACCAATAAGAAGGTCTGATATATCAAGAACATCACCTTCGGTGACACTGAAATCCTTAACTGTATCGGAAGCGCCAAAAGCCGTAGCACTGCCAAACACAAACGTGTCCGCCCCATCATTCCCAAACAAAAGATCAGAGTCTGCGCCGCCGGAAATATTATCATCTCCATCACCACCAGAGATCACATCACTTCCGCTGCTGCCTGTCAGCATATCATTGCCGATACCACCAAACATCGTGTCATTTCCAACACCGCCATCCATAATATCATTACCACCATGACCATAGATAAAATCATCTCCAGCGGCCCCATTTAATATATCTGCGGCATTATCATCGTTAATTAATCCAGCTTCCCATTCAATCATGTAACTGTGCGTCGTAATTTCTTGAAGGTCGTACCAGGTACCATTCGTATAAGTTGCAACATTGTGCTCTGCATTATTTAAAGGTTGGCCTAACCCCCACCGTGTATAAAAGTTATTAACGGCCGTACCATCATCAGAAAACTGTATTCCAGCTTCAATACCAGCTGTCCATTCCCAGTCAGACGGGGAAACATTATCGCTCGCACTATTCCAAACATGGTCAGAAATAAGTGTCGTGACGTAAACATTCTCAACAGCGCTTGTAATCGTCACCAGGTGTCCTGCAACACCTCCTAGCATTGCGCCTTCTGCGGCAGCTTTTGCCGTCGAATAGTTTATATTTGCCGCAACAAAACGGTAAAATGAATTTGTTTCCAAATTAAAGAAAATATTCGGATCACTGGATAAAGCATTCGCGTCACTTAACCTTACACCATGGCCGTGAATGGTATCATTCCCATCCCCTCCATTTATGATGTCAGCGCCACTACCACCAATGAGTACATCATTACCAAGCCCGCCAAAAAGTGAATCGTTATCGTCTTCACCGTTAATAATATCATCACCGTCATCTCCGAAGATAAGATCCGCTTGAAAACCACCGTAAATGGTGTCGCGATCATCCCCACCATTTATGATATCAGCGCCATCTTGACCATAAATAAAGTCATCTCCAGAACCACCGTCCATGATGTCATCACCATACTCTCCACGAAGAACATCACTGCCTGCACCACCGTTCAAGGCATCATCACCAAGGCCGCCATTAAGTTCATCATTACCATCATCTCCGTTAAGGATATCATCGCCTTCATTACCGTATAAATAATCATCCTGATCACCACCATGAAGCGTATCATTACCCTCGTGTCCATAAAGGCGATCATTATTCAGACCACCATCGAGCGTATCATTACCCGTTTCACCTTCTAATAGATCGTCACCCACGCCGCCGTAAAGGATGTCATCACCATCATCACCAATGAGGTTATCTTCGCCATCATCGCCATAAAGCGTATCGGTCCCCGCACCTCCGCGTAAAACATCATTACCTGCTTCACCGCGTAATTGATCGCTTCCATCATCTCCTTGAAGTGTGTCATTGTCATCACCGCCAAACATGACATCATTCCCATCACCACCTATAAGAAGGTCATAACCCGCGCGACCAAATAACGTATCAGTCCCAGTACCTCCATATATACGGTCGTTCCCTGTATCGCCGTCAATTATGTCGTCTCCATCGGCACCAAAAAGACGATCATTATTTAAGCCCCCATATATAGAATCATTACCAGCGCCGCCTTGAATTTTATCGTGACCAGCATCGCCATAAAGAAAATCGTCGCCGGCGAACCCTTTAATTATATCATTCCCATTACCGCCACGAATTGTATCCAAAAGATCATGCCCTTTTAGAATGTCATTCCCATCATCACCATTAATGATATTCGATCCTACCCCACCTATGAGCCTGTCATTACCAGCCCCACCGTTGAGCGTATCGTTACCATTATTACCTTTAAGAAAATCATTACCCGCCCCGCCGTTAAGCGTATCGTTACCATTCCCTCCAACAAGGTAATCATTGCCGCCATCTCCATTTATTAGATCGTCTCCATCTAATCCTTGCACATAGTCATCACCACTTAAGGCGTTAATTGTATCTGCATCAGATGTACCAATGAGAGAGGGATCGTCCAGAGATGTTCCTGAAATCAAAGCATCTGTTCCTGTATTTGAAATAGGAAACCCTAAAACACCATAGACGCCATCCATATTTACTCTCGCTTCTTGCCCTTGTAACAGTAGTGTCTGGGACATATGACCAGAAGAGATAGAGGAGCCCTCTATGCTGATACCATTGAGTGTAACAGACCTATCCGCTTCAATATCTTCATCCAGAAAGCGAAAACTAAGAGACTTTGGATAATCTCCGCTATAGCTCAACATCAACATAGTTGACGAAAAGCCAGCCCCTATGACTAAGGAGGTATGAACCACACCATTAATTAGAATTTCTAACTTTGGTGCCCCATAAATAAAACTTGAGGTTGCATCAATAGTTACAGAAAAGGTTCCCATAGCAAATCTCCCATATTTAAGCCCCGTTACTATATTTATAAAAGAATATTGCGAGATACCTTAACAAAAACTGAAGACATACAGTCGTATTTATTAATTAAATCAATTGCTTAAATGAAAAATCGTAATTTTTACTCACTTTTTTTTCATAAGAAACATCCTCGCTTTTTTCTTGGTAAACCGTTGTATTTACTACTGATTGTTAGGGTTTTGTTATATAATCTGATGGTATTATAGAAGTTATAAAAGAATTTTATGACAATACATGTATGGCATGTGCATTGCATAGCTAGGATAGCAAGGTAGGCACATATGGTTAACGACGTCATACTAAGTGCGTCCGCAAGAGGAACGCTGAATAGCATTAATCGATCCCAGAAGACGATTGATGATGTTTCTTTGCGCCTATCTACTGGGAAAAAAGTAAACAGTGTTCTCGATGACTCGTTCAACTTCTTCAACGCAAATTACCTCAGTAACACCGCGACTGATTACTCTCGTCTTTTAGACGGTCTGTCCATGGCGACACGAACCCTGCAAAACGCTTTGAGTGGAATTGAAGCCATTAATGAAATTTTAGATCTTGCAGAAATCAAAGCAACAGAAGCGAAAGAGGCCTTAGAAGCGACAGGCTCAGCTCTTACCAACGCCATTTTAGACGATGCGCCAGTGGGGTATTTTCGCCTAAACGACGTAGCAACTGGAACAGCACTAAACCTAGGGACATTAGGAGCAGGCGGTGATGGAACAGTTACAGGAAACGTCACAGCTGGAAATGAAATTCTTTTCTACGGCGCAGGCGGATTACCGGCAAAATTTGGCGGCAATACAGGAGACTTCATCGCTGTTCCTGTTGACGACTCTATTAACACGCTCGGGCCTTATGATGAAAAAACCATCGAATTAATCTTTAACGCCGATACCGTGGCGGGAAGACGCGTTCTTTTCGAAGAAGGTGGCCCTGTTAACAACCTTAGTATTTATATAGATAATGGCCGCCTGTATGTTAACGGCCGTACGACCAACGGCGTTAACTATGGACCACTAAACATCAACACTGAAATCGAAGCGGGCGTGACCTATCACGTCGCCCTCGTTCAAGATGCAAATAACAACAACTTTGCCGGCTATCTAAACGGACAAGAATTTGGAAGCGAGTTCATTCCAGTTGCTATCGGCAGCCATCCAAACAGAAATGCCATCGGCGCGATCGATCAAAACATTTACTTCCATGATGACGGCCCAGGAAACGCTCCTGGACGCCCTGATGGAACCTTCGCATTCCAAGGAGAGATTGCAGAACTGGCCTTTTATAACAGTATCGTCAGCCCCGAAGAATTACTTGCACGATACGAAGCAACCTCACTGCCTTTATCTGAACAGTTCAGACAGGAAACGGTTGCCTTCATGGAGCAAATCAGAGATATCGTTGAAGACACAAATTTTGATGGCATAAACCTATTAGAAAAAGGAAATCTTAGCGTAGATCTTAATGCGGATCGGTCGCATAAACTACAAATTGATGGCCAAGGATTTACATTAGAGGATCTAGGTCTTGCTGATATTTCATTCCAAAAGCCATCGCAAACAGAAGCTGTTTTCACAGCAATTGAACAAGCACGTGAAAAAATTGCCGACTTTGGTACGAAGCTCGTTAACGCCATCAACATTATCGAAATACGTGAAGATTTCACGCGCAACCATATCAATACTCACAGAGCGGGTGCGGATGACTTAACTCTTGCAGATCTGAACGAAGAAGGCGCAAATCAACTTGCAGCTCAAACCCGCCTAGATCTCAGCACAACAGCCTTAGCGCTCGTTAGTCAGTCACAGCTCAGCATCCTCGATCTATTCAGCAACGGAACGGGGCAGGTTATCTAGGATAACCCTGTGTAGAAAACAGTGAGTAACCCCCTTAAACCCTTGAAACTCATTGACGTTTTATACGAATAGACCTAGAATTTTTGACGTGTTGTTATTTTTTCAGCACATTCAACATAGCAAGAGAGGCTCTTCTTCTTGTCAAAAGCGGTGACGAAACCTAAGCGTTACAAAGCGTGTACGCCTGTATTACTAACGGTTCTGATGCTATCCGTATCAGGTTGTGGGCTTATGCGTGGAGATAAATCGTCGTCATCCAGTAGCGAAGCTAAAAAAACAAGAATGATTCGCCCAAATTCGACAAAAACTCCAACGGAATATAAATCCCAGATGGTTGATGTCGACGATATGTTCAGCGAAGAGATCAGAAATGACGACAAACGCTTCGATCGCGTAGAAAATGCCGTCCTTGGTATAAAAAGAGATTTTGCCACTCTTAAACCTAAGATAGATAACCTGCTTTCTGTTGAGACAGAGCTACAAGATCTAGTCTCACGCCTTGATGAGCTTTTGTATGAAGAGCAACCTGTAGCCGCACCAACGGCGATAACCCCTGCCCCAATGGCAGAGAAAAAGAAAACATGGTCAGCGCCAGAAAAAACAGCGAAAAGCGCCTCAGGCAAAGCCAACGTGAATAGCATTCGTTTTGGTCAGCACAAAGATAAAATTCGTGTTGTTTTGGATTTAACCGCAAGCAGCAAATACTCGATTGACTTAGATAACAATGAAAAGTTCCTCATCGTTGAATTACCTAACACACATTGGAATGCAGCTTCTTCAAAGAATTTAAAACTGCCTCTTATCAAGTCTTATAGCACGCAAGCCCTAGAAAACGGTAGCGGTACGCGCCTAATTCTAAGCTTATCAAAAAGCTCAAACGTACTAAAGCATCAGAAATTGAAAGCATCAGCTAAGAGTAATGATAGAATTTACTTTGATCTCGCCCTATAGTTTCTGTGCAACCGCAAGAACAGGAAATAAGTAGGATTATTAGCAATGCAAATCCAATCAAGTGACAAAAAGCTAGAAAAAGAACTCACGGCTCTTCGAGATGTTCTGGTTGAGAACGGCGCATGGTTTCATAAAAACCTGAATATTGTGTCAGAAGATCACGGTATGAGCGTTGTTGTAGACGGCCCCGCCTCACCTGGTGACAAAATGATGAAAGTGCCTGAAAGCCTTCTTGTGCAAAAACACGGCATGAACATCTCTCTAAAAAACAGTGACTTTATCTTTGAACCGGATGATAGCGTTTTATCGCCAGTGCAAATTGAAATTGCCGATCGTATGATTGAAATTTACAACATGACGAACAAAGTCAACCTGCACAAAGAAGAGTGTTCTTGGATTTTATATAAAGACCACCCACACCTTCTTGATCCACTCGTTCAGGGGCGCACACAAAACGACTACCTCAATAAAAAATATAAATATCTGCATAGCAACAGCACGCCAGAAGAAGATGAAACCTTCACCTGTGAAAGTTACTTACAAACACGCGTTCTTGGCAGACAAGGAAAAGACGGGCAGAAAAATCAACTGATTATGCCGATCATTGATTACTTAAACCATGACCATCGTGGCAGTCCGTTTATGTTCAAAGATCAAAAAGATGATGCCATCATGCACATCAACGTGAAGCGTCCTTTTCTGGAGCGACAAGAATGTTTCGTTATTTACGGCGTCTACGACGCATTAGACACATTCCTAAACTATGGCTTCCCAGACTCGCACGCGCCTTATGTGCGCTCAATTCCTATGGATATTGATATTAATGGAAAAGGTAAATTAAAAGTACGCGCAATCTCTGGCGGCCGTAACAAGCAAGAATTACCGAAACAGATCAGCGACCTCAGCAGTCTTATGCCATTCCCTGTTAAAAAACCAGATGGATCGCTTGAAATTTCTCACTTAATGATTCCTATAGTGAACGCCCCACATGCTTTACGCCGGGTATTGCAGGTGCTTATTCGCTCTCTTGTTGGCAAAGATGAAACACGCAAGTTTGTCATTGAAAGTGTTTACAAGGCCGAAGAAGAGATTCTAAAAGCAAATATCGAGTTCTATTCAAATATAATTGATACAATAGACACTATGGATGGCCCAGATCATTTAAAGAGCATGACAAAGCAAGTCGCTACGCTACAGCGTAACAAGCTATACAAATACACATTCAATAAGGATTTTTTCAAAATTGATATTGAAGAAGAACCTGCGATAGAAGCCGCTGCTCAGTAATACATTAGATAAGATTATTACTAATTTTTTTCTTTCTATTTAGAATGTTTTCCGTACTGGTTCACATTCATACCATCATCCATGTACGATTGAGCCAAATCCCACTCTCTCTTATCTTCTAAATACTTATATGTTCCTGCTGCGATTAGGCACGCTGCGATGCAAGCAGAAACAATTACCAAAACCTTTTTCTGCTCCATATTACCTCTGCCCCTTATGAACATTACGTTCCTTGGTTATCTGTATTGACTAGTATCATGTACATTCATGCCTCTATCCATATATGCCTGCGCAAGATCCGGCTCTCTCTTATCTTCTAAATACTTATATGTTCCTGCTGCGGCTAGGCACGTTGTGATACAAGCAGCAACAATTACCAAAACCTTTTTCTGCTCCATATTACCTCCACCTCTTAAGAACATCAGGTTCCTTGGTATTTATTATTTTATTTAAGGTATTTTCCAATCTCATTAACATTCATACCGCCATCCATATAAGCTTGAGCGATATCTCGCTCTTTCTTGTCTGCTAAATACTTATATGTTCCCGCTGCGACTAGACACACCAAGACAAAGACACCAACGATTACTAAAATTTTCTTATTTTTATCCATATTGCCCCTACTTAAGAACACGCCTCGAAAGCAACCCTAGATAGGCTGATTTTTCTTTTCCACGAAGGATAAGATATTTTTAATTGATGAGAGCAGAGATCCGCCCTTTTGCGCAAGCGATTGCCTTACTTGTAAATCTACACCATGAACAAACGGATCATCCTGTGATACTGCGACAGTCACTGGGGTCATACCTATTCTTTGATCAGGATCAATGCGTACTTCGTACTGGCCAGGCTTCACAAAATCAAAGTTATAATATCCATTAAAGTCAGTCACCGTTTCCTGATGAATATCGCCATCACCATCAACAAGCTGTAGGCGCAATGTTGCTGCTGGATCGCCTTTTTTGAAATACGCATTACCGTCTAATGACCCTCCTGTAACAACAGGCATATCAATATAGGGATCTGTTACTGGACGCAGTACCGTATAGTAACCCTCTTCCTCTGAAATCAACAACCCATCCGTGAGACTACCTTCATCCAACGTCACACTTGCTAACCCCCGTGCACCAGCATTAGCGACATGGATATAACCATCTTCATCCGCCTCACCGCGACGTAATCCATTCACCTTAACGCTCGCGCCAGAAAGCGGTTCATCTCCTTCTGAGAAAGTACCGTCCATATCTTTATCGTGATAAATTCTAGAACGAAGAGCAGACCGTGATGTAAGATCTTTACTACTCAACAAGTAGGAACCATCCTTATCAAACGGCCCTAAAGACATTGACGTGCGCAACGTAACATCACCGCAGTCCCCCGGATCCCAATTAATACCTATACCACCAAGAAAGCGCCCAAAATCATACGAAGCATCCGCTCCAAAGAAAGTATTCGTATTTCTTAAATCATGCACCACATCAAAAGAGGAGGTAAATTTATCTCTGTCTCTATATCTGGCTTCTACACGCGTTGTATTAAGATCTGCATCAGGATACAGCTCATAGTTAAGAATAGATCTTAAACTCCAATAGTCAGACAACCTTGAATAAGCGCTAAAACGCCCTGTTGTACTGCGGTGTCCTTCATCCCAAAAATCTGAATTCGTTCTGTTACTCAATTTCAAATAAGGCAATCCGATAGATTGAGAAAAAGAAACATCAGTTGCATGCGTTGAGTCTTCATACGTAGAATGCGTTGCATTTAAATTTAACCCTAAGTTTTTATCCCCTAAAACGGGTACATTAGTATATGCGCGCAGCTCATGTTCTGATGTTTTCGCGCGCGTTCCAAAATTGACTTCTTCACTTTCAAAATCATTAAACAAAGCAGAACGTAAATTCAAACGAAGGCCCGAAAACTTTTTCGTATACTGGGTATCTATAGCGCTTCCGCCGCCTAAATCCTTATATGCTTCTACGACCCCAATACCGCCAAGCGCATTAAAGTTTGCTCCCGCGCTCACATAGTGCTTACGGCCATCTTCTGTGTTTGTTGACGTCGATGTTACAAACGGTGTTAGCCATTCATTTAGCCCACGCTTAATCTTTGCTGTGTGAAAATACCCATCCGTATCGCGTTCAATTGTATCATCAAGCTCTATTAAACGTTGGTTTGCTTCTAATACTGCGCCCTCAATAACAGTTTCTCCAGATGCCAACAAAGTGTTTGCAATATTGTAATTTTCTACAATCTCTTGCGTCTCCCCTTGAGGACCATAAAGCACAGTACGGATTTTATTTTCTCCGTAACTAAGTTGAATATCATCAAAACGATACTCCCCATTTTGATCAATAACACCGAAATCTTCTAGCTGGTTACCATTATAAACTTCAACTTCCCAGCCAGGCTGCCCTGTTCCTTCAACAGTTATTGCGTCAAATGATTGTGATTTTTTAAAAGGCTTCGTTGAGAAAGTTAAACCAGAACCATTCACATTTCGCTCAACCCATTCAGGCGGACGAATAGAAACATCCCCTGCCTCTACTTTGCGAATACCTAGTGGCAATTCATGACCAGCATCCATACGGCGCGTTAAACGCAGGCGTGCATTTCTAATATCAAAACCATCATCTGTATCATGACGCAGCTGCACATTGTAATCCGCGCTCGCTCCAAGAAGATCATTCACACCATGTGTATTGACTATTTTTGCCAGGTTATCCGTTCTATCCTGCCACGCCACTTGCGTGTTCACGTTGATGGCCGGCTTACCGATAAGTTTATAATCATTAGGAATAAACTTATAGTTTGGTTCATCACCTTCTATTGCTGTTTCTCCAGCAACAAAATCTTTTTGTCTTTGCTCTCGCTGCCTGCGCTGTTCAAACGGAAGAAGCTTCGGCGTTTCAATAAGCAGCGCCATATCATCCTGCTTAAACCGTAAACGAAAGCCCCACAACTTGTTCAATATATACTGAGAGACGAATACCTCTTGAAGACCGTTACCAAAATCCTCAACAATCACAGCGCCTTCAGGTAAATCATAGACATCACCTTGCACCATGTATTTGTTATTTTTAGTATCTACTGCGTAAGTCTTATCCTGGTGTCCTGCAAATCCTTGAACAACGCCGCTTACAGCATCATAATCCGCATTCAATTCCATTCGCGCGGCCAAACTTAGAACGGGCAGATAAACCTCAGCTCCCTTTTGGATTCCCACAAGAGCTCGGTCCAACTGTTTACCGTTCCTCTTCAAACTAAAGATGATATCGAAAGGATCAGAAGACTCGTTCATCCACTGTTCAACAAGCGCGTTATATGCCTTTTCTTCTTCGCTAAGAGCTCCCTCACCTTTGTTACCGCCTGTCTTTGAAAGACGGTTCAAAATGGACCGTGTTTTTGATCGCAGCTTTCTTATTACCCTCTGGTTTTCTTGTGAAGACACTTCATCATAGGTATTCGGGTGCTCTGACGCATGCGCCGGAACACAAAGACACAGGGTTCCCCCCATCAAAATGACTACAAAACGAACCATAACATCCAATAGTATGTGTGAGCGAAGTTGGCAGAACGCCAAAGAAACTCACCTTTATTCTATCACAGCGATTCGGCAGAGACTATACAAATTAGCCCTAATATTTATGGCAATAAAACCGCCGAAAAGCCTTCTATTTTATGGTTTTTTGAGATAATGGGCGACCACTGAGCTCGAAATCATTCCACCCCACAACTTGCCCTTCAATACTATTACATTGACGTGTATCAACCTTAGAAAGCGGGATACTTTTAGTAATATTATCAATTTCAGTAAAAATACGCAGTGGTGCCACCCTAAAGTTTAAAACCTCATTTCCAACATCACAGAGCAAATGAACGTAACCATAGATACTACGAGAACTGTTGTTTGAAATAGAGACATCTAGAAAGTCTTTACCGCCGCGCGATACCATGTCGGCTTTATCAAGAGATACATCGACGCTTGTATCACCTTGACGAAGAAAAACTGGGATACTCTTGTTAACGTTGACAATAATCTCTCCTGCAACTCCCTTTTTCTCACCCTCACCCTTTACAGGAGAATTCATAATTTTTTCCTCCTTAATCAAAAAGTGAGAGCGATATTCACCGCTCGCCATATCTTGCGGACGCTTCGCTATCAAACGAACTGTTTGGCGCTGCCTTGGCTTCAAAATAACACGGCGCGGTGAAAACTCGATATAAGGATCTGCAGGGCTATAGTTATCTGCCACCTGTCCATCTTCAACAAAGAAAGTCTTACCGTTCTCATCAAAAGAACGACGTTCCCATTCAAATGTAATAACTTTAATTTGATTGCTTCTATTATTAAGCGTCAGCCTTGCTGTGCTCTTCCCCTTATCAAAAGCAACATAAGTCGGTGACACAAAAATCGCATGAGCCTTTGTCGCTAAAAATGCGACTGAAAAAATAGATAATATGGTTAAGCATATCATTTTTTTCATAATTTTTTCCTTCGTTATATTTCTAAAAGTTGGCACGAACAGCAACTTTACCAACGTAATTACCTGCAGGCTGCCCGTTCGCATAATTTAAAGAGCCACCAATATCCAGCGTTACTTTTGTCGCTGCTAATGTTGTTGTTTTCAATGTAATTTTTGAAGCAATTGGCGTTTGTGTTCTATTTTTCACACGTAAGTTATTCATAACAACTGTATTGCCCCCCATAGTAGAAGAAAGCGTAAATGCAGTCTTTGTAAAAGACACAAAAGCACTCTTCGTGGCAGGCCCTCCAGTAACTTTTAGCGTACAACTTCCTTCTGCCGCATTATTCAAAATAGCCAAACATCCAGTATCCGAATGCGCGCCATCAGGGGAAATGATGTATTTCGCTGAACAAGCCGCTGATGCTAGCTTTCCAATAAAAATGGATTGCTTACATGTAAGTTTTATTGTCTGCGCGCGCAAAGACCTTGAAACACCAACACACAAAGGTGCGCTGATGACGGCTAAAGCGGATACACGGACTAAAATATCTTTCATTAAAGCTCTATATGTTCAAGAAATTTCAATAGAAATAGGTTAGCGCTTCACCCCATAAATACAAGCATAAAAAAACCCCGCATAACGCGGGGTTTTTAAATAAAATTCTTGTTTTAGAATGTTACAGTAACAGTCAAAGGTGTCGCAAATGTTCCGATAGGAAGCGTCGCACCCCAAGTAATAACACCACCAATCTGTAGATCAGCAGTTGTACTTGTTAGTGTTGCTGTATTCTTAGTTGTTGCAACTTTGAACACCTCAGCAGCTGCGTATGGGCCACCAACAGAAACTGTCGGAAGGTTCACTGTACCAGTTTTAGCACCACCGAACGTACCTAACGTTAGTGTGTTTTTCATACCAGTCACTGTGATATCGATGTTCTTACTTGCTCCAGCTTGGAACGCGATAGAACCTTGCTTTTGTGTACCACCGTTGAAGAACGCTTTCGATGTTGATGTTGCACCAGCTGTATCAATACTAACTTTACCTGTTGGACCTGTTGCAACGATAACACCAAACCGCAGGTTGTTACCTGCTGTCATTTTAATACCACTACTGAATGTACCAGAAGCAGTAATTGTTGCTGTCGCAGCGTGCGCTGGTTTTGTTACTTTTGGAACAAAGCCACTTAATGCAATTAACATTGCACCAGCAGCCACCTTTTTAGAAATAACTCTGTTTTTGCTCATTTTTTAGCACTCCTTGCTTTATGTAATTTGGCGAAAATTCTTTACGTCAAAAACGACGCGCAGCCCGGACTGCAAATGCAACAATCCGCGCACTACTATCTGTAGTTCTACCTACACTATAGTATAAAATTAGTTAAATTTATATGAATATTTTAATTTTTCTATTTGTGCACACTTATGTACGCACGCATAAATAACTTTGTATCTGCTGAAAAATTGTTAAACTCTGCATCAATAGTAACTTACAGACAACTAAAAGGGGTAGAACCGTGGCAACAGCACAAAAGAGCAGCTTAGAGACAGAAAAAGGCTATGAAGAAGGTTACGAACTGACTTTAGACGACGCATTAGATCTTGCAAAAGGCCACCATATGGAAGGAAATCTGCTGCTTGCAGAGCGTACGTATCGTGACATCCTTAACGCAGTTCCTGACCACTACCCTACGATTCACTTTCTTGGTGTACTTCTCTATCAAACAGGTGTTTTAGACGAAGCTCTATATTGTTTCGAAAAATCTGTTGAGGCAGCTCCAGATGAAAAAGAATGCTGGAATAATTTTGGTGCAGCATTAACTGACGCGAAAAGAATTGAGGAAGGAATGCGAGCTTATGACAAAGCACTTTCCATAGACCCCAACTTTCTCGATGCGTTAAACAATAAAACCGTTGCACTATGGACAAGTGGCAATAGTGAAGAGGCGGAAAAAATATCCCGCAATATTCTGAAAAATACTCCTGACAATTTGGATGCCAAAGGTAATTTAGGAATCGCATTATCCACCACTGGAAAGCACGAAGAAGCGATTGAAATATGGGAAGAGCTCGCAAAAGCAGCTCCGGAATCGGACAAAGTTTGGATCAACTGGGGTAACACACTGCGCGATATGGGTAAATTCGCCGACTCTGAAGAAAAGTGTCGTAAAGCTATTGAGCTCAACCCAGAAAATCCGGAAGCGCATAACAACTTAGGTAACGCCCTGCGTGATATGGGACGTCCGCAAGAAGCACTTGAACATTACAAGATTGCAACAGATGCGAAGCCTGATCATCACGAAGCGCATGCCAACACGGCAATCGCTCTTTGCGACCAACACGATTATAAAGAAGCTGCAGTTGCTGCACGCTATGCGATTGCCTTCAAGCAAGATAGTTTCCAAGCCAACAGCGCATTAAGCTTCGCATTAAGACAACTCGGTGATTATGCGCAAGCCAGAGCTGCCTCTATTCGAGCAATTAAAGCCGACCCAGAATCTGCAGAAGCATATCTTGATTTAGCTGACGTTAACTTGATGTCTGATTTCCTTAATGATGCAGAAGCGGCATTAGAAGAAGCACTCAAAAGAGAACCTGACTCCCCTCGTGCCTATAGAAAACTTTCAGATATTAAAGAGAAGATGGGCGATCATGCGGGTGGCCTGGAAGCTATTGAAAAAGCTATTGAGATGGCACCAGATATGCCGATCATGTGGATTAGTAAAGCCCAACTTCTTCAGATGGAAAACCGCATGCCAGAAGCATTTGAATGCATTGAACAGGCAGTTTCCTTAGCACCATCATGGCATCTCCCCTATCAAGTGCGCGCCGAGATGCTTATTACCGTAAACGAAAATGAGCAAGCTGAAAAGAGTGCAAGAAAAGCCATGGAATTAAATAAAGACATTCCTGGTCCTTATGCGACGTTAGTCAGCCTTAGAAAAATTAAAGATAAAGACAGCGATGATTATAAAGCTCTTATGCGCCTAAAAAATGAAGAGAAACGTTGGGGCCTTGGCGGCGCATGCGTTCTCAATTACGCGCTATCGGATCTTTATGAACAAATGAAAGAATATGATTTAGCGTTTGAACACTTACAAAAAGCGAACGATTATAAACGCCAAACAATTCCGTACGACCCAGAAACACAAAACGATATCGTGTCCGCGGTTAAGCATCGTTTCACAAAAGGTTTTATCGACCAGATGGCAAAAACAGGATGCGATTCCGATATCCCTGTTTTCATTGTTGGCATGCCGAGATCAGGAACGACACTAACAGAGCAAATCATTTCATCACATCCTAATGTCTTTGGTGCAGGCGAACTCATGGATTTGGCAAAGGCACGCGAAGATATTGGCGGTCTTACCGAGGACAATGGTAAAGAAATTGGTGAACGTTACATTGAAAGCATCAAAAAACGTGATCCATCAGGCAAAGCGAAACGCATTACGGATAAGATGCCGGGCAACTATATGAACATTGGCTTGATCGCTAGCATTCTACCTAACGCTAAAATCATTCACTGCGGCCGTAATGCGGGTGATACAAGTCTATCATGCTACAAACAAAACTTTGCAAGCGGTCAATACTGGTCCTACAACTTAGAAGAACTTGCTGCAGAATATAATCGTTACGAAGATGTCATGAATTACTGGAGAGAAACCATTCCAGATCGTTTCTTAGATATCCGGTATGAAGATACGGTCAGTGATTTTGAAAATCAGGCTAGAAAGCTCATTGAGTTTATTGGACTTGAATGGAATGATGCTTGTCTAGAACCACATAAACAAAAACGAACAGTTTTAACTGCGAGTAAGGCACAAGTTACACAGCCCGTTTATAAAACATCCATGGAAAAATGGCGCCGGTATGAAAAGCACTTACAACCATTAATAGAAAACTTAAACACCAAGATATAAAAACATTAAAGCGCCTTAAGGGCGCTTTTTTCTTTTCTTAGGAGAGAAACCATTATCGCCTTTATTGGTTTTTCGCGTTCCCTTTTTCTTACGTTTGTCAGGTCTTGAATCGCCTCTTTGAGACTTCTTCCTTTTAGGCTTATCTTCACGCTTATCAGGTCTTGCATCGCCTCTTTGAGAATGTTTACGATTCCCCCTTTTTCGTGACTTGTTCTCACCACGACGCTTTTCCTTACCTCCCTTTTTCAAATCAGGATTTAAAAGAACTTCGATAGCATGCCACTTTCGTCCGTCTTGAGGAGAAACAAAACTAAGAGCTGAACCTGTTGCACCGGCGCGCGCTGTTCGCCCCATTCGGTGTATATAATCTTCTGCCATTTGAGGAAGATCATAATTAATGACATGTTCAATATGAGGAACATCCAACCCACGGGCTGCAATGTCAGTCGCAATAAGAACTCTAAAATTCTGCTGATGAAAGTTTTTCATCACCCGATCTCGTTTACCTTGCCGTAAATCGCCATGCAAAGCCTCGGATGTGAAACCATCTTGGCGGAGCTTCTTGGCCATTCTGTCTGCGCTATATTTTGTTTTTACAAAAACAATCACTGAGCCCTTACGTTCATGTAGCTGTACCAAGAGTTCTTGATATTTATCACCTTGTTCAATCCGTATTGCTTCTTGTTTAATATTCTGAGCAATTACATTCGTCTGCCCGACAGCCACACGCTGAGGGTTATTCAGATATTTCCCTGACAACTTAATAATCCCTTCCGGTAAGGTCGCAGAAAACATCAAAGTCTGACGTTTCTTAGGTAGAAACTTAACAATTTTATCCAACTGAACACCAAAACCCATGTCCAGCATTCTGTCAGTCTCATCCAAAACAAGAAAACTCGTTTTATCTAACTTGATAGAATTACGTTCCAGGTGATCGTTAATACGACCAGGCGTTCCTACAATAACACGTGGATTTTTTTTCAATTGAGAGAACTGTTTATGCATCGGCTCTCCGCCAATGATAAGTGATGTTTGAATATTACTATCGCGGCCAAGAAGGTCATGAATAATGCCTAACACTTGTTTTGCAAGTTCGCGCGTCGGAGTAAGAACAAGGGCGCATGCTGTTGGAGAACGAAAGACTGTTTCAATTAATGGAATACTGAATGCTGCTGTTTTTCCTGTTCCAGTTTGCGCTGACCCTAATATATCACGTCCTTCCATAGCCAACGGAATAGTCTGTGCCTGAATAGGCGTTGGTTCATCATAGTTCATTTGTGACAATGATGTCGTCAGTACACTGGATAATCCAAAACTTTTGAATTCTTTCATTATTTTATCTTTCAAATGTTTGGCAAAAGTAATATCTGCATTCCATAAATCTGGACACAAAATCAAACAGTTGCTGATATATAAATACGAACTTTTCGGAAAATAGTGAGAGTTTGATGTTCACGCACACCATGTTAAAGATGCTTTTCAGTAAGCCCTGATCTCAATCAAGAGAACATTTATCAAATATTGCCGCCGTTGTGACAGGTTTTTGTAATTCTGTCAAATCCTATACAACACTTAAGATGATTTAGTTTTTATCACACTTCACATTCATATGATCGGCTCCCCAATCACGCATTGCCACCATAATTGATTCAAGAGATCGTCCATAATCAGTAAGAGAGTATTCAACGCGCGGCGGAACTTCTGCATATACTTTACGAGAAACGACCTTATCTTGCTCAAGTTCACGAAGCTGGTTCGTTAACATGCGCTGTGTCACTCCATTAATGCGCGCCTTCAACTCACCAAAACGAAGCACATCGTTTTCAAGAAGGTTGAAAATAATGACTGGTTTCCAGCGCCCTCCAATAACAGATAATGTTGCCTCAACAGAGCATCCAAACGGATGATCACAATATTTCTTTTTCGCCATAATGCTATGCTTTCTCTTATTAGTTACTTTTTTGTAACTACATATAAAAAATGTGCGTACTTGCGTTTATTGATTTCAAACATATCATGTCTTACAGAATTTGCAAAATAACAAAACGGAAGAAACTATGAACAACGACATCATTCATTACGCAAAAAATCGTCACACAGTAAAAGCCTATGATCCAAGTAAAAAAATATCAGATGAAAATATTAAAAAGGTCAAAGAACTTCTGAGATTTAGCGCCTCAAGCACAAATGCACAGCCATGGCATTTTGTCATTGCCTCTACCGATTAAGGTAAACAGAGAATTGCAAAAGCAAATGAAGCCATGTACCCGTTTAATAATCCTTCAATTTTAAATTCGTCACACGTTGTTCTGTTCTGCAGCCGTTTAACAATTGAAGATGACCATCTCTCAAAAGTTTTAGAGCAAGAAGAAGCGGACGGACGATTTGCTGCAGATCCTTCATTTAAAGAACAAATGGACGCTGCACGAAAATTCTTTATCAATATTCACAAGCACGATTACAAAGATGTGCAACACTGGATGGACAAACAAGTTTATCTAAATGTTGGACAGTTTTTACTTGGTGTTTCTACTCTTGGCATCGATGCCACCCCGATGGAAGGCATTGATGTTAAAGCAATTGATGAAGAGTTTGGTCTGCGTGAACAAGGCTACACAAGCCTTGTTGCTGTTACACTCGGTTACCATGATCCAGAAAAAGACTTTAATGCCACACTACCTAAGTCACGCTTAGAGTATTCTGAAATTTTGACGGAAATCTAACATGTCAAAAAAATCCTACTCACTGGTGCAACCGATGGTATTGGCCTAGAAACTGCCCGCATGCTCGTTCAGCAAGGTCACCATGTTTTACTTCATGGTCGGAATGCAGAAAAACTTGAAAACGTAAGAATTGAATTCGCCACGCAAGGTGCAGTTGAAAGTTATATCGCTGATTTATCGGATATGGCCTCCGTATTAAGCCTCGCAGATAAAGTTAGTAATGATCATGATAGCATTGATGTGCTTATTAATAATGCAGGTGTATTAAAAGCCCCTCAAACTATTACCAACGATGGCTTCGATATACGTTTCGCCGTAAACACAATTGCCCCCTATTTGCTAACAAAGAAATTACTACCACTGCTTAGTAAGTTTGGGCGCATTATTAATCTCTCCTCTGCGGCTCAAGCGCCCGTTGATCTAGACGCACTTAAAGGTAATACGGATTTGGCAGATATGGAAGCTTACTCTCAAAGCAAACTCGCGATAACTATGTGGTCAAATGCGCTAGCTCAAGCGCTACCTGATGGCCCTGTTATAATCTCTGTAAATCCAGGCTCCCTGCTTGGCAGCAAAATGGTGAAAGAAGGATTTGGTATCGCGGGACATGATATAAGTATAGGTGCAGAAATACTGACCAAACTCTCGATAAACTCAGAGTTTTCAGATAAAACAGGGCAATATTTTGACAATGATAAAGGGCAATTCTCCTCACCTCACCAGAATGCTTTAGATAAAGAAAAATGCCGATCTATCATGAGTGAAATGGAACAAATACGATTAAGACTTGAGCAGGCTTAAACCGCCATTATCGTTATGTAACCTTTTTTTAAAAAAGTTTGCAACAATCGCCAAAGCATTAAATATGTTGTATAAATTCTGGGTAGATTTATATAAAAAAACATAATGCGCTTACTCGTAATAGAAGATGATCAAGACGTTTCGGCCTACATCTCCAAGGGGATGAAGGAGGCTGGTCATGCAATTGACGTAGCCGATAATGGCAAAGATGGCCTGTTTTTAGCCACCACAGAAGATTATGACGTCATGATTGTCGATCGCATGCTCCCTGAACTTGACGGCCTTACAATTATAAAAACAATACGGGGCGCAGGAAACACCACACCGGCAATTATCTTAAGCGCACTCGGTGAAGTTGACGATCGTGTCAAAGGTCTTCGCTCTGGCGGTGATGACTACCTTGTTAAACCCTTTGCTTTTGCAGAATTACTAGCCCGTATCGAAGTTTTAAGCCGTCGACAGAACAATAAAGCAACAAATAATGAGACAACCCTTCATGCTAAAGGAGTTGAACTTAACCTTCTCTCTCGCAAAGTTACATGCGACGACAAAACTATAGATTTACAAGCAAGGGAATTCCAGCTTTTGGAATATATGCTTAGGCATAAAGGCCAAGTCGTCACCCGTACAATGCTGCTCGAGCATGTATGGGACTACCACTTTGATCCGCAAACAAATGTGATTGACGTGCATATTAGCAGACTACGCAATAAAATTGAGAGTGGGCTGAATAAAAAAATTATAAGGACTGTTCGTGGTGCCGGATACATTATTGAGGACTAACAAAAAATTAGAAGCACGGCGCTATGTTAAAAGTTCTAGCTTTATCATGGCTCTTCTTTTTACAGTCCTATGTGGCCTAGCAGCTCTCAGTTTTGGTTACTTCATCAACTACTTCACCAAAGGACATTTTGTACATAGCACTGAAGCAGTATTAGACACAGAAGTTAGATACATTGAAGCAGTAGGTATAGAAAACATTAAGAACACTGGGCAGCTATATCTTTTTTTGAAGGAAGATGGCCGCTTACCAGAAAGTATTCCATCCGATGTATCGCGGCTTGCAGAAGGTATACTCGTTTTTGATTACTCAAGAAATGGTAAGCGTTATGCTGCAAAGATACATACCCTTAAAGACAACAGAAAACTGCTCATTGGAACTGATATAACGACTATCTCTAAAGATTTTAAATTTATGCAATGGGTAGGCTTCACCAGTATATTTTTTGTTATGGCCGTCGTATTTGTTAGCTATTTAATTAGTATATTTGTCGTAAGCGGCACAAACAAAATTGCAGATACTGCGCGCGAAATAATTGATACGGGTGATTTATCCAGGCGTGTTGATGTAGGGCACCAATGGGATGATTTAAGCAATATGGCGAGTGTTCTCAACCTTCTTTTAGATCGCGTTGAGCAGCTTATGCAAGGGGTTAGGCAGGTTTCCGATAATATCGCGCATGATTTACGGACACCCTTAACGCGAATGAGGAGTAATATTGAAAAAATAGAAAACAACAACAACAGAAATGAACTACTTAATGAAGCAGATCAACTATTGAGTACGTTTAATGCACTATTGCGTATATCACGGATTGAAACTGAGAAGCGACGTAGTCAATTCTGTGATATCGATTTAAAAAAACTCATAGAGGATGTAGTTTCGTTTTACGAACCTTTAGCAGATGAAAAATCAATTTCACTAACGACCTCTCTTACAAGTCAAAACACATATGGTGATCGTGATTTATTATTCCAGGCATATGCTAATATTTTAGACAATGCCATAAAGTTCACACCTGAGGATGGGCAAATCATAATTCATATAACGAATGCTAACACAAAGACCTCTATCACTATCTCAGACAATGGTTCAGGCATTCAAGATGAAGAAATTCATAAAATTTTTAATCGTTTCTATCGCGGAGAGAAAAACAGAAGCTCTTCTGGCACAGGTCTAGGCTTAAGCTTGGTAAATGCTGTTATCAAGCTACACAATGGCGATATTTCAGTAGAAAACAACGATCCTGGCCTTAAGATTATTACGACTTTGTAATGTTTTCGACATAGACGTGTAAGATCGCTCAAGCCATAATAAATTCATGAAAATAGCAATAATTGGCGCTGGAATTTCTGGTTTAGGGGCAGCATACCTTCTTAACGCGCACCATGATATTACCGTATATGAGAAGAATGCTTATATTGGAGGTCACAGCCGTACAATAGAAGTTCCGACTGGCGGCTTAGCCAGCGGTGAGCTCATTGGCTGCTTTGGTCTCAC
>JABSQP010000008.1:0-54367 GCA_013215815.1 Alphaproteobacteria bacterium
AACAACGTTTTTGCAATTTTTTGTTGAAAATTAACAAGAAATTAACTATAGTCTTTCGGTAGCTTAACGATGAGCGGCCAGGATGGTTTTGGCTTTGCCATTGATCCGGCGGGGCACGTAAAAGTTCCGCAATTAGGCCGCGTTGTTATCGAAGATAATGTTGAAATTGGTGCGAATACTTGTATCGATAGAGGCGCTGGCCCTGACACTGTGATTGGTGCCGGAACTTGGATCGATAATCTTGTTCAAATTGGACATAATGTGAAGATTGGACGCGGTTGCGTACTTATTGCACAATCAGGCGTAGCAGGTAGCTCGGTTCTTGAAGATTATGCAGTTGTTGCGGCTCAAGGTGGTGTAGCAGGGCATCTAACTGTTGGTATGGGCGCTCAAGTAGGTGCGCAAGCAGGTGTTATGCGTGATGTACCAGCTGGTGAGAAGGTTCTAGGATCTCCTGCCATGCCAGTTAAAGATGCGATGCGTCAGTTTGCAACGCTCAGGAAATTAGCGTCAAAAGACTGATTCTTCAGGATTGACGGTAAATAAGAAATAGGAATAATAGGTGTCGCTATGACAGAAGAGAAAAAAGAAATTATTGATATTCAGCAGATCATGAAAATGATCCCGCACCGTTACCCAATTCTTTTGGTTGACCGTATTATCGACTTCGAAGTCGGTGAATATGCTGTAGGCCTTAAAAACGTGACGATAAATGAGCCTCATTTTATGGGCCATTTCCCAGGTATTCCCGTGATGCCAGGAGTATTGATTGTTGAAGCGATGGCACAAACATCAGCTATTCTTGTTGTAGAAACCCTTGGTGAGGAAGCGATGGGCAAAGTCGTTTACTTCATGACAATTGATAACGCGCGCTTTAGAAGACCTGTCGTCCCAGGTGATAGTGTTAACATCCGTGTTGAAAAGGTGCAACAGCGTCGTTCTGTCTGGAAATTCAAAGGGACAGCCACCGTCGATGGTCAGGTATGCGCAGAAGCGACATTCAGCGCGATGCTAACAGACCAAGAAGCTGGCTAAGCTAACCTCCTGTAACAATCTGAAAAGTGAAGTGAATTGCGGCTTTCCCGCAGTTTGCTTATATCTTATCTTGAAATAAGAGGTATTTTTTATGAGTTTTGAAAACGTCACAATTCACCCAACAGCGATCATCGAAGATGGCGCGCAAATTGGTACTGGATCGTCAATCGGCCCGTATACTCTTGTTGGTGCAAAAGTTAAAATTGGTGACAACTGTACTATCAAAGGGCATGTGAACCTTGAGGGAAACACCACTATTGGTGAAGGCACGATAATTTATCCATTTGCGTCAATTGGAGCCGCGCCGCAAGACCTTAAGTATGCTGGCGAGGATACGGAGCTTATTATTGGTAAGAACAATACAATCCGTGAACACGTTACAATGAACCCGGGGACACTGACTGGTAACGGTAAAACAGTCGTTGGCGATGCTGGCTTATTTATGATTGGCGTGCATATTGCTCATGACTGCGTTGTTGGTGACGGTGTTATCATGGCAAATAACGCAACACTTGGCGGTCACGTAAATGTTGGCGATCGCGCTCTTATTGGTGGTTTGGCCGCAGTGCACCAGTGGGTGCGTATTGGCGCATTTGCTGTTGTTGGCGGTATGAGTGGCGTTGAAAGTGATGTTATCCCATTCGGCCGTGTTAAGGGAGAACGCGCTTC
Source organism: Alphaproteobacteria bacterium (assembly GCA_013215815.1). Lineage (GTDB taxonomy): Bacteria > Pseudomonadota > Alphaproteobacteria > Micavibrionales > Micavibrionaceae. The sequence continues at coordinate 1,705 of JABSQP010000008.1, forward strand.
ATTAGCAGGCTTAAACCTTGTTGGTCTTGAGCGTGGTGGTTTTGATAAATCACAAATTCGTCAAATCCAAAAAGCTGTAAATATGATTTTCAAAGGTGAAGGCAATTTGGATCAACGTATCGATAATGTATCTTCAAGTTTCCAAGATGATGACCTTGTGATGAAGGTTGTTGAATTCGCTCGTAATAAAGAAAAGTTTGGCCTATGTCAGCCAGCAGAAAAGCAAGCAGCGTAGCCCGCGCGGTGCAACCTATCCAAAAACTCGGTATTTTAGCAGGAAGCGGAGAGTTACCGCGTTTGCTTATTGAGTATTGCCATGCCCAATCAATAGAGCCTTATATCGTCACCTTTGATGGTCATACAGATAAGGAAACATGTAATGGAGAGTTTATTCAAACGCGTTTAGGTGCGAGTGGTAAGGTGCTCTCTTGGCTTAATCAAAATGAAGTCAAAGACCTTTTATTTATCGGCGGTATTCAGCGTCCGCACCTCTGGCAGTTATGGCCGGATTGGACCACATTCTCATTTTTAATAAAATCAGGTTGTGCTCTAGGTGGAGATAACGCACTTCTTGCGGGGGTTCGAAAAGAACTTGAAAATCGGAACTTTACACTTCATGGGTTTCATAAATTTTTGCCTGAGACGTTAACACCTACAGGTGTTTTAACGAAAGCAGATGTTTTGAGTGACGATATTGATATAGGCATTCAAGAAGCACTGAAACTTGGAGAAGCAGACATTGGCCAGGCTGTATTAGTCAAAAATGGGCAGGTGATCGGTCGTGAAGATCGCCGTGGTACGAATGCTCTTATTAAAAAACATGGTGAAGAGGGAGCTGTCCTTGTGAAAATGTGTAAACCGCAGCAGGACAAAGATCTCGATTTGCCAACAACAGGTCTCAAAACTATTCAAAACTGTATTGATAAGAAAATGGCGGGTATCGCCGTACATGCTGGGCATAGTCTTTTCCTCAATCGCGATGAAGCAATTGCGCTGGCGAATGCGAATAATCTCTTTATCAAAGGCATCTCTCATGAGTAAGAATATCTATCTCATAGCTGGAGAAGCATCTGGTGATGTGCTGGGATCATCTTTGATGAAGGCGCTGAAGGAAAAAGATAACGCTGTTACTTTTTCTGGGATTGGTGGCGCGTTGATGGAAGAGCATGGAATGAGTAGTCAATTTCCTATGGAAGAGCTTTCTTTAATGGGAATTGTTGAAATTCTGCCAAACCTGAAGAACCTTATTGGTCGCATTAATCAAACAGCGCAGCATATCATTGAAACAAAACCTGACATTGTTGTGAGTATCGATGCGCCGGATTTTTCATTTCGTGTACAGAAGAAAGTGCGTAAAGCTCTTGGCTATGATGCTCCTAAATTGGTTCATTATGTTGCGCCAACAGTGTGGGCCTGGCGTCCAAAGCGTGCAAAAAAGATTGCTGGTTTTCTAGATGCTCTCATCTGTCTTTTTGATTTTGAACCGCCTTACTTTGAAAAAGAGGGGCTAAAGGCGATCGGTGTTGGACATCCGATGATGGAAAGTGGTCTGGTGACAGCGGAAGCCTCTATTGTCAGTGACAAACCGAAGCTTGGCGTTCTATTTGGTAGCCGTAAAGGTGAAGTGAAGCGTTTAGCGCCTATCCTTATTGATGCGTTGAAGGAAGTTGTTCACGCAAAACCAGATGTTCAGTTAATTGTACCAACCTTGCCGCACTTGAATGATGAGCTTGAAGAGCAATTACAAGTGCTCGATGTGCCAAAACATATTGTTGTTAGTCCGAAGAATAAATGGGAAGTTTTCAAATCGTGTGATGCGGCAATGGCTGTGTCGGGCACAGTTGGTTTGGAGCTTGCGGCTGCGAATGTGCCGCACTTGATTGTATATAATATGAGCGGCTTAACGTGGCAGATCTTAAAACGCGTGATTAAAACGCGTTTTGCGCATCTTGCGAACATCATTCTTGATAAGGAGGTTGTGCCTGAATTTATTCAGGATAATTGTCAGGCTGATATAATTGCTGCTGAAACAATCAAACTCCTTAATGATGATCAAGTCCGTATCGCGCAACAAAATGCCTTTGAGGACGTGCGTGCGGCTATTACAGGTCAAAATGGTGAAGCGCCGTCAATGACGGCAGCTTCGTTTCTATTATCTTTGTAGTCTAACTATTTACGCTTTTTCATTGGAACGTAAGGGCGTTCTGCGGCGCCGGTATAGAGTTGGCGTGGACGACCAATACGTAATGCTGGCTCTTCCATCATTTCTTTCCACTGTGATACCCAACCAACAGTACGTGACACAGCAAATAGAACTGTAAACATCTCTGTTGGGAAGCCCATCGCTTTTAGGATGATACCTGAGTAGAAGTCTACGTTCGGGAAGAGTTTACGCTGTACGAAGTACTCATCTTCCAGAGCAATGCGTTCAAGTTCCATCGCAAGTTCAAGGCGAGGGTCATCCACACCAAGTTCCTCAAGAACCTCATCACAAGATTCTTTAAGCACTTGTGCACGTGGGTCAAGATTTTTGTATACCCGGTGACCAAAGCCCATCAAACGGAATGGGTCTTCTTTGTCTTTTGCACGTTCAATGAATTCAGGAATACGATCCTTGGAGCCAATCTCATCAAGCATCTCAAGGACTTTTTGGTTTGCACCGCCGTGGCTTGGTCCCCATAGAGAGGCAATGCCTGAAGAAATACAGGCAAATGGATTTGCTTGAGAAGAGCCCGCAATACGTACTGTCGATGTTGATGCGTTTTGTTCGTGGTCGGCATGCAGGATTAAAATACGATCCATCGCGCGAGCAAGAACAGGGCTGACCTTATATTCCTCTGCAGGAACAGAAAAACACATCTTCAAGAAGTTCTCGGAGTAGCTCAGGGTGTTATCTGGATATACAAAAGGTTGGCCCATTGAGTATTTCATACTCATTGCTGCCAATGTTGGTACTTTCGCGATGAGGCGATGTGCTGATATTTCACGTTGTTTCGGATCGTTGATATCCAAGCTATCGTGATAGAAGGCAGCCAATGCGCCGACGACACCAACCATAACAGCCATTGGGTGAGCATCGCGGCGGAAACCGCTAAATAGCCGGTGCATCTGCTCGTGAACCATTGTGTGGTATGTGATGTTATGTGTGAATTCGTCTAGTTCAGCCTGCGTAGGAAGCTCACCGTAAAGAAGCAAGTAACAAGTCTCCAGGTAAGTGCTTTTTGTCGCGAGCTCTTTAATGTCATATCCACGGTGCATCAGGATACCCTCATCACCATCAATATATGTAATACGTGATTTACAGCTACCTGTTGCTGTAAAGCTTGGATCTAATGTGAAGTGACCCGTTTGCGCGTATAACTTCCTGATGTCTATACAGTGTGGGCCATATGTCCCTTCAACAAGCGGCAATGTGCAGCTTTCGCCTGTTTGATCATTTGTTAGCGTGAATGTTTGCTCTGGTGTGTCAGTCATAAGAGTTGCCTTGAATGTTGACGGTTAAAATAGAAAAGAATGCTGCGGTGTTTCCCCAAACACCACGATCAGCATTTTAGGCCTATTTGCAGGTGATATCAAAGGTTATTCGTGAATTACTGGACGCTATTGCTACCAATGTAGGCAATGGCATGATTAAGACGTTTAATTGTCTCTTCTTGTCCTAGAATTTCAGCCGCCTCGAATAGAGAAGGTGACTTATCTGTGCCTGTTAGGGCGGCACGTAAAGGCATCATAACCTTGCCTAGCTTACCGTCGGCTTCTAGTTGAGCGATGTTACGGCATTTGTGCTCGATTTCATCATGCACGAAGCCATCCATATCTTTGAATGTATCAAGCATGCTCTGAAGCAGCGCCTTAGAATCCGGTGTGAGGTGTTTTTGCGCGCCTTCATCGAACGTAAGAGGTGTATCGACAAGGTAGAATTTGCTCTCATCAGCAAGTTGCACAAGTGTTTTCGCACGATCTTTGAGTGCATCCATGCCAGCATCAAGACGCTGTAAGCCGAGCTCACTTATAATGATGTTATGACGATCTTTTAAGAAAGGTGAAATCAGATCGATAAGGCGATGATTGTCTGCTTCCTTAATGTAGTGCGCGTTTAAGTTCTCAAGTTTTTTGATATCAAATTTAGAGGCCGCTTTATTGATGCCTTTCAGGCTAAAGAGTTCAATGGCTTTATCCATTGGGATGATCTCTTCATCCTTATGTCCCCAACCAAGGCGTAAGAGATAGTTACAGAAAGCTTCCGGTAGGTAACCTTCTTTCTTGTAGTCCTCAACGCTAACTGATCCGTGACGTTTAGAGAATTTAGAGCCATCTGTGCCGTGAATAAGAGGACAGTGTGCATAAACGGGTTTGTTCCACTCAAGCGCGTCATAAATGATGTTTTGACGGAATGTGTTGTTGAGGTGATCATCTCCACGGATAACGTGTGTCACGCCCATATCATGGTCGTCGACAACAACGGCAAGCATGTAGGTCGGAACGCCATCACTACGTAGCAGAATAAAATCATCAAGTTGTTTGTTATCAACTGTTACCTGTCCCTGTACTTCGTCATCAACAACTGCTGAACCGTCAAGAGGCGCTTTGATACGAATAACAGGCTCAATACCTTCCGGTGCTTCGCTTTCATCACGATCACGCCAGCGACGATCATATGCAACAGGGCGGCCTTCTTTTTTCGCGTCCTCACGCATTTGCTCCAATTCTTCGGGCGTACAATAGCATTTATAAGCTTTACCTGCTGCGAGCAGTTCGTTGGCTACATCAATATGACGTTGACGGTTGGCATATTGAGAAACAGGTTCGTTATCGTAATCAAGTTTCATCCACTCAAGCGCATTAAAAATAACCTGAACAGCTTCATCTGAATGGCGTGCACGATCAGTATCTTCAATACGGACAACAAACTGACCTTTATTGGCACGTGCGAAAAGGTAATTGAATAACGCTGTACGAGCGTTACCAATATGCATAAAGCCTGTCGGTGAAGGAGGAAAGCGAGTGATTGTTGTCATGTTATTCTTTGTTGTTTGTATGTAATTCGTTCTTTTTCTAACTTCCGATTTGGTTATAGTGAAACGACCATGAAATCAAGATGTTAGAGTAATATTTGCCCGTGATTTTCACTAAATTTCAAGAAAACATCATACAGGAAGTTTTAAATCAGAAAAATAGCCTATTTCTGTGGTGCCCATTCTTTATGGCAATTGGAATTGGCGGGTATTTTGGTTTGAAGGTTGAGCCACCTTTATCCGTTGGCGTTAGTGCGTTGCTTGCTGCTGTGGGAGCGCTGTTATTTGCTCATAAGTCTCCACAAGATAGAGAGATCATCACTCCGAGAAAGCTTATCCTATGGGCGTTGGCTTTAATTGTTTTGGGATTCTTTGCGGTTCAGATACGAACGCATGTCGTTGCGACGCCATTATTGGTGAAGGCTCTAGGTCCTGTTGACGTGATTGGCACTGTCGAACGCGTTGAAAAGCAGGACACTGGCAGTCGTATAGTTTTAAGTGATCTGATTGTGGAGCGCCTTGAGCCAGAAATGACACCGCGCAAGGTTCGTTTGAAATTACGTAAGGATGGGGGCATACAATCAGGCCAGCGTATAAAGGTTTTGGCTAAGCTTAATCCACCGTCGTCGCCAGTCTCTCCAAGCGCGTTTGATTTTCAGCGTTATGCTTACTTTAAGGGAATAGGGGCTGTTGGTTTTATTTATAACACGCCAGAGATTATTGAACCTGCCGCAGGTGGTTCGTATTTCTGGGCAAAGGTGAGGGAACGCCTATCTGAGCGTATTGATCAGCATTTGAATGGTAAGCGTGAAGGTGCCATTGCAACCGCTCTCATGACGGGGCAACGCGGTGCTATAGAAAAAGATGATATACAGGCTATGCGTGATGCAGGACTAGCGCACCTACTTGCTATTTCAGGGATGCATGTTGGGATGATTGTGGGGGTTCTTTTCTTCTTCTCTCGTTTAATTATGGCGAGTGTTCCTAAACTTGCGCTTCATTATCCAATTAAGAAATATGCAGCTATTTTCGCGCTTATTGGTGCGCTGATTTACACATTGATTGTTGGAGCGACCATACCGACGCAGCGTGCTCTCATGATGAGTGGCTTAGTTTTATTCGCAATTGTAGTGGACCGAACAGCGATATCGATGCGTTTAGTGGCTCTGGCAGCAGTTGTTGTTTTGTTATTTGCGCCGGAGAGTTTAGTCAGTGTGAGTTTTCAGATGTCATTTGCCGCCGTTGTTGCCCTTGTAGCATTTTATGAATGGCTGAAGCCTTATTGGACACGTTTCTATTCAAAGGCTGGGTTTGTAAGGCGCGCAAGTTTGTATTTTTCTGGTGTCGTGTTAACTACTGTTATTGCCGGCTTCTCAACTGGTTTCTTTGCCCTCTATCATTTTCAGACATTTGCGCTTTATGGTACGATCGCGAATGTTATCGCCGTCCCGATAACAGCTTTTGTGGTGATGCCGTCATTGCTTTTATCGTTCTTATTGATGCCTATAGGTTTGGAAGGCCTTTCACTCGATTTGGCATCATGGGCGATATCATGGATATTGGCGTCCGCTCATTGGGTGGCGGGCATGGATGGATCTGTCACGCGCGTATCATCATGGCCTCTATGGCCGTTCATCATAATCGTGATTTGCCTTTGGATCATGTGTGTATGGCAAGGGTGGCTAAAGAGTGTCGCTTTGGCAGTATCTTTGATTATGTTGAGCATTATTTCTGTTTATAAACAGCCTATTATTCAAATATCTTCAGATTATAATTTAATTGGATTTAAGGACGTACAAGGGGATATTTTTGTCTCCAGTGGCCGTAGTGAGCGCTATACAGCGGATAACTGGCGACGGCGCAACGGGCAATCAAGTGATTCGAAAAGGACGTTTCCAAAAGATGGTCAAATCGTAGGTGGCTTTCCATTGTTATGTGATGATCATGGCTGTCGCGGGGAAATAGAAGGTCTGAAGATATCATATGCGAAAGATCAAAAGGCCGTAAACGAAGATTGTACTTGGGCGGATTTATTGCTTTCTCCTGATCCAGTAAATAAGCGTCTATGTAACAGTCGATTCATCATCGACCGTTTTGACGTATGGAGAGAGGGCGCGCACGCCATTTGGGTTAATGGTGATGATATCAAAATAAAAACGGACGCCAATGTTCGTGGAAAGCGCCCGTGGAATAATAGAGCAGATCTTTTTTAGTGGTATGTGCGCATAAGGCTTACGAGTTTACCCTGAATTTGTACTTGTTCAGGCGCGTAGACCTGCTCGTTAAACTCATCATTTTCAGGAATAAGAATAACTTGGCCACTACGACGTGCGAGACGTTTTAACGTGACTTCTTCACCATCAACGAGTGCTACAACGATATCACCGTCATTGGCAGTGTCACATTTTTTGATGATGACAGTATCACCGTCGTTGATGCCAGCTTTGATCATAGACTCGCCATCAACTTCGAGAGCGTAGTGCTCACCAGCACCCATCATGTTAGGTGGTATATCAACCGCGCCGTTTTCATTACGGATAGCTTCAATTGGTGTACCGGCCGCAATGCGTCCATACATGGGCAAGCTCATCATGGCGTCCGCAGCAATAGCAGCAGATAGGGGCGCCGTATTTTGTGATGCTTGTTCTTCTAATTCTTTTGGAAGACGCTTTACTTGTAACGCCCGCGCACGATGTGGAAGACGCTCTAAGTACCCACGCTCAACAAGTGCAGAGATAAGACGGTGAATTCCTGATTTAGATTTCAAGCCAAGTGCAACACGCATTTCATCAAAAGAAGGCGCTACATCACTATCTTTCATTTTTTCATGAATAAATATAAGAAGCTCGCGCTGTTTCTTTGTAAGCATGTAACTAGACCCTGACTTTTATTATTAAATAGCGTTTCTAAACGAAATGTTCGCTTATTATTCTATTTATGTTCTTGTTTTGTGTCAATATATAAATGGTGAAAATTTTTCGTTCTTTATCGTCATGCAGGATGGCGGAGTAAATTTTGAACGGCGGCAGCGATATTTTTTTCGCGCATAAGGCTTTCACCAACTAAGAAAGCATCGTACCCGACATCAGAGAATTTGTGAAGGTCATCGTGCGAATAAAGTCCGCTTTCGGCAACTTTTAAAATGTCATTTGGCATTTTTGTCGCAAGGGCTAATCCTGTTTCGTGAGATACATCAAGGGTTTTGAGGTTTCTGTTATTCACGCCAACCATAGTTGGAGAAAGTTGTAATGCGCGTTCTAATTCATCACCATCATGCACTTCGAAAAGTGCGTCCATACCGTATTGGTTCGTAAGATCATAAAGCTCTTTTACTTGCGCATCACTGAGCGCGGCCATAATGATTAAAATACAATCAGCGCCAAGCGCTCGGCTTTCAACGATCTGGTAAGGATCCACCATGAAATCTTTGCGTAGCATTGGAATAGATGTTCTTGCCTTTACCTCTTTGAAGTAATCGTCATGCCCTTGGAAATAAGGCTCATCGGTTAAAACAGATAAACACGCTGCGCCATTTTCTTGATAAATTTTTGCAATCTCTGCAGCGTTAAAGTCAGCGCGGATAAGGCCTTTGCTTGGTGATGCTTTTTTAACTTCAGCAATTAGTGAGAAACCTTCTTTCGAATGCAGTGCATTTATAAAGCCGCGCGGGGTTTCTTGTTCTTTTGCAATTGATTCGAGTTCGGAAAGTGCAACCTCGCTCTTCTTTGATGCAATATGCGCACGCTTATCATCGCAAATCTTATCGAGAACAGTGTTCATTATTTTTCACCTCTCGAAAAGGCAGCGTAATCTTCGAGTGTTTTAAATGCTAGGCCGCTACCGATCGCCTGCGATGCGAGTGATACGCCTTCGGTTAAGCTGCTTGCTGTGCCGTGGATGTTAAGAACGGCGGCAGTGTTAGCCAGAACGATATTGCGATAAGCGTTACTATCGCCATGAAGGATTCCAACAAGCGCTTTTGCATTTTCTTCGGCATCACCACCTTTAAGGTCTTCGGCGTTGGCTGTATCAAGACCGAAATCACTCGGTGATAGGGTGCGCTCTGTGATGGTTCCATTATCAAGGATCACGGCTTTTGTTTCAGCTGTTGTTGTAATTTCATCGAGGCCGTCTGTGCCGTGCACAATCCATGCGCGCCTTGTTCCCAGATTGTTGAGCGTTTCTGCCATTGGGTGCAGCCATTTATCATCAAAAACGCCAATTAGCTGATATTCTGTGCCTGCAGGGTTTGCGAGTGGGCCAAGCAGGTTAAAGATTGTACGAAAGCCAAGAGATTTACGAACAGGAACAACGTGTTTCATGGCTTGGTGATGATGTGGAGCCATTAAAAAGCAGAAGTTATATTTCTGAAGGGCTTCTTCTAGTTGCGCTGTATTTAAGTCTAAATTTACGCCCAAGGCCTCTAATACATCGGCGGCACCCGATTTTGAACTAGCGGCGCGGTTGCCGTGTTTGGCAATAGGGACGCCGCAGGCGGCTGAAACAATAGCCACAGCAGTTGAGATGTTATATGTACCTGATGCATCACCGCCTGTACCGCAACAATCAATCGCGCCGGCGGGAGCGTTGATGCTAGAGGCCATTTGTTGCATCACTTTTGCTGCGCCGGTGATCTCACTCACCGCTTCACCGCGCTCCGCCAATAGGGTCAAAAACGATGCAAGCTCATCATCTTTGGCTGCGCCTTCCATGATGATCTTCATGGACGAAATCATATCTTCTTCAGATAAAACAGAGCCTTGCTCTAAACTTTTAAGGGTTTGGTTTAACGCGCTCATGACTACAAAATATTAATGAAGTTACGGATCAAATCGTGACCATGTTCGGTCGCAATGCTTTCAGGGTGAAATTGCACGCCGTGAATTGGTTTTTCTTTATGCTGCACGCCCATGATAATGCCATCTTCTGTTTCGGCAGTGATTTCTAAACAATCTGGGCATGTCTCACGATCAATAATGAGTGAGTGATAGCGTGTTGCTTCATATGGAGATGGCAAGCCTTTAAAGACGCTTTGCTCTTTATGGATGATGTTCGATGTTTTGCCGTGCATTGGCGCGGTGCGGATAATATCGCCGCCAAAAACCTGACCGATGGCTTGGTGGCCAAGGCAAACACCAAAGAGAGGGATGTTTTCATTTGCGACGCGTTCTATCAGCTCCATGCAGATACCTGCATTATCAGGGTCGCTTGGCCCTGGTGAAATCAGAATGCCTTTTGGCTTTTTCGCAACGACCTCATCCACCGTGATTTTGTCATTACGGTGCACTTGCGTTTCCGCGCCAAGATCACCCAGATATTGCACAAGGTTGTAAGTAAAGCTGTCGTAATTATCGATCATCAAAATCATGTTTATTCTTATGACGTGGATATGGACGAAGTGCAAGCGTATTGGTAGTTTTTCGCCATATGAGATTTCTAAAACCCAAAGATAAAGAGAGCATAAAGTTCATTGCCATTGCCGTAACAGCGATGGTGCTGGTGAATCATTTTGTCTTTGATAAACATGGCTATCACGAACAGATTAAAGAAGAATATTACGCGGAAAAAGCGGCGGAACGCGCCTTATTACAGGCGCAACGCTATGATCCTGTAGCAGAAGATTACTATACCAAGAACCCGCCGCAGATGGTCTATCCGGAAGATGGTAATCTGTATTTTGAGCAAGTTTCCGAGGTGGCCGAACCAAAAGTAGAAATAAAGCCGGAACCGGCTGTTGAAGAAAAGCCTGTTGTTGTAGAGAAACCAGTTCCGCAACGTGCTGGCTCAAAGCCAAAGATTGCCATTGTAATTGATGACATTGGGATGAATCGTAAATGGTCGAAGGCTGCGATTGATTTGCCTGCCGGCGTCACGCTCGCGCTGTTGCCTTATGCCGAAAAAGTGAGATCAGATGCCAAGGCCGCAAAAGAAAAGGGACATGAGCTCATCATTCATACGCCAATGGAGGCGATGACCCCAGATTTGGATTATGGTGGCGTTGGCTTAATGACCGATATGTCTCTTAAAGAGCTTTCACAAACCTTTGATAAATTAACACAAAGCTTTGATGGTTATGTCGGTGTGAATAATCATATGGGGAGCAAGCTGACCCAAGATGAAGCGGCAATGCATCAGTTGATGAGTATACTTAAGACGCGCCGTTTATACTTTCTCGACTCGCGCACTATTCATACCTCTGTAGCGGGTAAAGTGGCAGAGGAGATTGGGCTGCCTTATGCCGTGCGTGATGTCTTCCTCGATCATGAAATTACGGATGAATATATTCAGGGCGCGCTCGCGAATACTGAACGCATCGCGCGTGAGCATGGGCAAGCGATTGCCATTGGGCATCCAAAGAAAGAGACAATTACCGCGCTTCAAGAGTGGTTGCCGACATTAGAAAGCAAGGGCTTTGAGCTGGTTGCATTAAGTGATATCGTTCAAACACCAAGTGAGGATAGAGATGAATAAGAAAAAGATCGTTATTGTGTCTTCAGCAATGGTTTTGGTTTGCCTTGTCGCAGCAGTGTTTCAGGGAGAGAAAATTAAAGATCGCATACGATGTATACAAAAAGTTGGATTCGCTAAGTGTACTTACGATATAACACCACCGCCAGGTTCTGGTTATATGGTGAATCGAAAGTAGGTAAAATTTTTAATTGGATTACTCACCCGTAAGGGCGTTTTGCGCTTTTGATACGTTAATCGCATCTTCGGCGGCTTGCAGAACCGCTTTGGCCTTATTGCAGCTTTCTTGATATTCAAATTCTGGATCACTATCAGCCACAACGCCGCCGCCTGCCTGAACGTAGACTTTGTTATCTTTTACAAGCGCGGTTCTGAGGGCGATACAGGTATCAAGGTCACCATTACCGTCGAAATACCCAACGCAGCCCGCATATGTGCCGCGGCGGTCAGGTTCTAACTCATCAATGATTTCCATGGCGCGGATTTTTGGCGCGCCAGAAACTGTGCCTGCAGGGAAGCCGGCAAAGAGTGCGTCAAGGCTATCCATGCCGTCTTTAAGCTGTCCTTCGACGTTTGAGACAATATGCATAACGTGCGAATAATATTCGATCGTGAATTGGTCGGTAACATCGACGCTGCTGTTTTTACTGACGCGACCAATATCGTTACGCCCTAAATCAAGGAGCATAAGATGCTCGGCAATTTCTTTTGGATCAGCAAGCAGATCTTCTTTAAGTGCTTTATCTTCCGCCGCATCGGCGCCGCGTTTGCGCGTTCCTGCAATCGGACGAATTGTCATCTTATTATCGCGAAGGCGTACCAAGATTTCCGGTGATGAACCAACAAGGGAGAAGCCATCGAAGTTAATGTAGAACAAAAACGGTGACGGGTTCAGGCGGCGCAGTGATCGATATAAATCAAATGCAGGAAGATCGAAATCCACGCTAAAGCGCTGTGAAGGGACAACCTGAAAGATATCTCCAGCCAAGATATATTCTTTTGCCTTATCAACCATGCCATGGAATTGTTCACGGCTCATATTGCTTTGTGGGTTCAACGGCGTTTCAACGGCGCTGTGATAGTGCAGCACTGTTTGATCAATTGGTTCAGAAAGAAGATTAAGAGCGCCCGCTAAAACACTCTGAGCTTTTTCAAAATGGTGCTCTGCAGATTTGTCGCAATTTGACGCATGCGCACGCATCGGTGTGATGAGGCACATCATGTTTTTAACGTTATCAAAAAGCACCATTAGTGTTGGGCGCATCATCACGCTTTCAGGTACATCTAAAACGTCAGGGTTATCGTTTGGAATATCTTCGATAAGGCGAACACAGTCATACCCCATGTACCCAAAGAGGCCAGAAGGCCCCATTGGTGGAATGCTCTCATCGACGATATCGATTTTACTGGCTTTGATCTGCGCGCGCAGAGATTCAACAGGCACGAGTGTCTCTTCACGTTTCTCGCCATTCTCACTGATCTCAACTTTGCCGTCTTGGTATGTCCAGATAAGATCAGGATCAAGGCCAATGGCTGAGTAACGTCCCAAAACCGCGCCACCCTCAACTGATTCCAACATCAGGCTGTATGGCTTGTCTTTGGAGAGTTTAAGAAACGCAGAAACAGTTGTTTCTAAATCTGCAGGCACCCACATCCAGACTAGCTGAGATTTTCCATCAGCAAAGTTTTTCTCAAACGTTTTAAAGTCTGGAGAATTCGACATGCTTAGTTTCCAGCTGCAGGCGCAGTGCCATACATTTGGTTCAGTAGGCGCTTATTGATACGGACTTTATATTTACCGCTTAGTGAGTTCACATACTGCGTTAAGATGTCTTGACCCATGGCGCTTTGATACTGCGTTTTGATTTTCTCAATATCATCAGCTTTCGCTTTTGATGCGTCAGGAAGCTTCGCAGATGTAGCGGTTGCAATCACATAACCTTCAGCGTTTCTTTCCGAGATTGATTTGCCAATATCTGTTTTAAATAAAGCGCGTAATGCTTTTGCATCTAACGGTGCTTTGACTTCATCATAACGGCCAAGTTTTTTCTTTGTTGTAATACGTGCGCCGTATTCTTTTGCTACATCTTTGAATGAAGCGCCGGCAATAATCTTTTCCATCGCCTCAGTCACACGGAAGTTATTTGCGGCTTCACGCTGTGTGTCGAGCCATTGCGATTTTACTGTCTTCTTTACATCGGTAAAAGGCTCATACGAACGCTCAACAATCTCATTAACGCGGATTGTAATAAAGCGGCCATCGTCGAGTTCCATGACAGGAGAGGCCTCACCTTGATCTGTTTCAAATGCGACGGCCAGAACCTCTGATCGATCATTTTCATACGATTTGAATAGATCTTTATCCTTTGTGTTTGTGCCGCCCATTGAAAAGTTTGAGAATGTTTCTGTTGTGAGACCAACGTCGGCAACGATTGGCTCTAACTCTTCACCGGAAGCGAGGCGATCATCGACCATGTTTGCCGTATCCAGCATCTCGCTTTCCATTCTTTGGGCGAGGAGTTCTTTTTTGATAGCAGCTTTCACGCTATCAAAACTCTCCACACCAGCCTCTTTAATATTTCTGAGCTGAATAACGTGAAAACCAAGTGCCGTTTCAACTGGCCCGATAAGATCACCCTTTTTGCCATCAAAGACAGGGGCCGCAACTTCTTCTAACAGACCGTTTTTGCTGAAGTCATTTTCGCCAAGGTAACCGTCTTTAGATCCTGTAACGCTTTTCACAGCGCTTTCAACTGACTTACCTTTGTTGATTTGAGCAACAACTTTTTCAGCTTCATCGGCATTACTAAGAATTGCCTGACGCACAGTGCGTTGCTCTGGGCGCTCATATTGCTTGATGTTATCATCATACACGTCGCGAACGTCACTATCTTCAATTTTAACAACGTCTTCTAAAGCTTCGGGTTTCAATGTTGCAATTGTAACACTACGGCGTTCAGGGATAAGGAATTGGTTCTTGATTGTCTCATAGTACTTTTCAAGCTGCATATCTGTAGGCTGCTCAATACCTTTCACACTTGCATTTGTTAATGTGAAATATTGAATGTCGCGCGTTTCATTCTCGAATTGGTAAAGGTCACGCGCTGTTGCATCCGAGATTGTTGTAGAACCTGCAGTTAAAGCGCTGCTGAATAGATTGTTGCGAATTTCTCCGCGAATAGTCTCAATGAATTCGTCTTCCGAGATGCCTTGTGAACGAAGTACTTGCTGAAGAGCATCTTTTTTTCTTCCGCCATTCGCAACGAGAGTTTCGGTTAGCTCCGCAAGTTGCTTTAAGACTGTTTCATCACCAACACGCAGGCCATAGCTTTCCGCTTCGCGCGAAAGCATACGCATCTGAATTTCGCGGTTTAGGATTTGATCAACAAGGCCAAACTGGTACGCCTGTTGAGGAGAGATCCCCTGTTGAGAGAGGGTGCGTCGCACTGTGCGGTCGAATTGGCGTGCATCAATAGTGAAGCCTTTACCCTTGGCCACATCAGTGGCACTCACGCCGCCGCGGAAAAACCCACCAACATCCGTTAAAACCAGACCACCGGCTGCCAGAACAAGAAGCCCTAGTAGAAAAAACTTTAAAACGCCTGATTTGGCTCCATCACGCATTGCATTAAGCATGAAAATCCTCTCTTTTCAAAATATAGTGAAGGCACTATAAGGATTGAGGTCGACAAGGGCAACAGCCCAATCAACGCGAAAAAGGAAAAGAACACATGAAAAAGCTGATTGCAGGTAACTGGAAAATGAACGGTTCAATGGAAAATGCCTTAAATTTGGCAAAAGATGTTGTTGCGGGCATTCAGGAGAATACTCAGCTTTTAGAAAATAATGACTTTCTTGTATGCCCGCCGGCTCTTCATTTGGCGCCTGTGCGTACCGAACTAACGAGCGCTGTCTCACTTGGAGGGCAAGATTGTTCTCCATTTGATAAGGGCGCGTATACAGGTGATGTATCGGCGGCAATGCTGAACGATATGAAATGTGATTACGTTATTTTGGGGCACTCAGAGCGCCGCCAATATTATTGTGAGAGCAATATGCTTATTAAGCAAAAGGCTGAAATGGCTCTAGAGCAGGGCTTGAAAGCCATTATCTGTGTTGGCGAAACTGAAGGCGAGCGAGAAGAGGGGCGTGAACAAGAGGTCGTGGGACAGCAACTTCTTGAATCTCTGCCAGAAGGTGCAAGCGCCGACACTATAGTCATTGCTTATGAACCCGTTTGGGCAATTGGAACAGGTAAAGTCGCGACAACAGATGATATTGCTGCGATGCATGCATACATTCGTGCGCAGCTAAAAAGTAATGCCAAAGATGGCGATAAAGTCCGTATTTTGTATGGCGGGTCAGTAAAACCAACCAATGCAGCAGAGATTTTCGCTGTTGAAGACGTTAACGGCGCGCTTATTGGCGGGGCATCACTTCAGGCGCATGACTTTTTGGGTATTGCTCAAGCGGGTTAATAAAAATTTGGACAAATTACGTTGTCTTTAACATTTATTTCGTCCCAGTACGAATTAGAGACGAAATCACGTGGCTTTGTAAAACCTAGTAGGACTTCAATGCCATCATCTTTTGATAAGCTAACATGCTGGCCTAAGCCTGATGCGATAGGCATGTGAACATAATCCCCCCAACTTGGCATAAATCTGATACTTATATCTATTCCGTCATCTAACGTACCATCGAGTGGTAATAGATCTTGAAGCTGTTCATTTTGGAAGAGTGACGTAGTCTCTAAATCAGAAGGAGCTAAAACTATGTCATTATCATTTAAGTCACCGCTATCTGTTCTGTTTCTGAATGAAGAATCCAAGAACAGTTGTGGGGTAACGCCATGTTTCAAACTAGCGCCAGCAGATGTACTGTAAGCTTCTTGATAACTTTCCCCAATGCCATCAAATAGTTCCTCTACTGTATTGGGAGAGTTTTCTGAAAAACGTTCTTCTAAGTTTGACCAGAAAGAATCCATAAACGCAGCATAAGTTTTACCGCGAGCAATGCGTGCGGCAGAGCCACCATTATCAATTAGTGTTGCACGTGCTTCAGATGCTTGCCATGAAGTTAAGATGCTTGTGTTCGCCGTTTCTGCGCAACGGTAAGGTTGAAGTTCTTCTTCTTTAGCCATAGCTGATGTCGCCATGAACGCAGATGTTACTATTCCAGTTAAAGTTTGTAGTAAACGCATATCAATACACCTTTTGTTATTATGGGGCGCAACATAATCATAGGAAAAAGTTATGTCAATGAAAATATATCGTGACATTATAATTGAGTCAGATTAAAAACACTCCTCATGGAAACAGTTATTTTAGTTATTCACTTACTTTTGGCCTTAGCAATTATCGGGCTTGTCCTGCTTCAAAAATCTGAAGGGGGCGGTCTTGGTATTGGCGGCGGTTCTGGCGGTATGGGTTCTTTTGCAACCGCAGGGCAGACAGCAAATGCTCTGACCCGTTTAACAGCTTATTGCGCGCTTGGTTTTTTCATCACAAGTTTAACTTTGGCAGTTTTGGCAGGAAATAACGGTTCTTCAAAAAGTTTGTTAGAAAACCTCGATAATCCTCCAGCAGCTGTTGACTCTTCGGCTCAAAAGAGCGATAACAAACTCCCGGAAGCTAAGGCGTCCGGAGATGATTCCAAAGCACCTTCAGCCCCAATTTCTGAGTAACAATTCCGCTTTAAAGGGAACTCCTTAAGAGCGGTCAAACGCTTTTGGGAAAGCATTTTTTATGACACGTTTTATATTTATTACTGGCGGCGTGGTTTCTTCTTTAGGGAAAGGCCTCGGCTCCGCAGCTCTTGGTGCGTTATTACAGGCACGTGGCTATAAGGTTCGCCTTTGTAAGCTGGATCCTTATTTGAATGTTGACCCCGGTACAATGAGCCCGTTCCAACACGGTGAAGTGTTTGTGACAGATGATGGCGCAGAAACAGACCTTGATCTTGGTCACTACGAGCGCTTTACAGGAAATCCAGCGTGTCAGAATGATAACGTGACAACAGGGCGTATTTATACAGACGTTCTGTCAAAAGAACGTCGCGGCGATTATCTGGGTGCGACAGTGCAGGTTATTCCGCATGTCACAGATGAGATTAAAGATTTTATTCGTGAAAAAGATGGAACGGCTGATTTTGTTCTGTGTGAAATCGGCGGAACAGTTGGCGATATTGAATCTCTACCATTCTTAGAAGCCATTCGTCAGTTTGGTAATGAGATGGGGCGTGAGCGCGCACTATTCTTGCATGTGACATTACTGCCGTATATTCCGGCGGCTGGTGAGCTGAAAACAAAGCCAACGCAGCACTCAGTTAAAGAGTTGATGGCCGTTGGTATTCGCCCGCGCATTCTTCTTTGTCGTGCAGATCGTGAGATTGAAGAAGAAGAGCTCCGTAAAATTGCGCTCTTTTGTAACATTGATGAAAACAAAGTTATTCCTGCTTTGGATGCGTCTTCTATCTATGAAGTACCACTGACATATCACAAAGAAGGTTTGGATGTGCAGGTGCTGGATGCATTTGGATTGGAAGCAGGGGAAGAGCCTGATCTATCGGAGTGGGAGCGTATTGTTCGCCGTATTCAAAATCCGGAAACAGAAGTGACAATTGGCGTTGTTGGTAAATACACAAACCTTGCGGATAGTTATAAGTCTCTTAATGAAGCGCTGACCCATGGCGGTATCGCCAATAAAGCGAAGGTGAAAATCAAATTCATTGAAGCAACGTTATTTGATGAAGACGAGGGTGACATCGCGCATGAACTGCAAGGCGTCAATGGTATTTTGGTGCCGGGCGGTTTTGGTGAACGCGGTGCAGAAGGGAAAATTAAAGCGGCGCAATACGCACGTGAAAAGAAGATTCCTTATTTTGGTATCTGCTTTGGCCTTCAAATGGCTGTGCTGGAAGCGGCGCGCCATTTGGCAGGTGTTACAGAAGCAAACTCAACTGAATTCAGTAACAAAGGTGAGCACGTCGTTGGTTTGATGACGGAGTGGACAAAGGACAATCAGACAGAGAAACGCTCAAGTGAGACAGATCTTGGCGGTACAATGCGCCTTGGTGCTTATCCTGCGGCGCTTAAGCCAGGTTCAAAAGTGGCAGAAATTTATGGCTCAAACGAAGTTTCAGAACGCCACCGCCACCGTTATGAGGTTAATATCAACTATAAAGAAAAGCTTGAAGAGGCTGGTTTTATTATGTCTGGTACATCACCGGATGGAACATTGCCTGAAATTTGTGAGCGTAGTGACCATCCTTGGTTTATCGGTGTGCAGTATCACCCAGAGCTAAAATCTAAGCCATTTGATCCGCACCCATTATTCGTGTCCTTCATTAAGGCCGCGTTAGAGCAGGGCAAGCTGGTTTAACGGTATTATTAAGGGTTGTTTAATGCATTTGTTGTGAAGTTTATTGCGGCAACACGTTTCCGTGAGGTTCTTTTACGTTTTCGGTTGTAGGCTCTTTTTTTGATTTTTTCAGGGCTGTTTTCTGTGCTTGTTTGTGCAAATCCTTCATCACTGCGCTCTTTGTGTAAGGGGAGTTCGTCTACAATTCTTTGTTTTTTTACAGGGTCCTTTATTGCAGCAAGACATTTGTGGAATTGGGCATATAGTTTTTTGTCTAATTCTCTGAAGTCTGATTGTACTAAACCATTGCCTAAATAGGGCTTATAAACTTCAGCAATAAATTCAAAAACGTTGGCGTTCCACGGCCATGGTCTTTCAGGGTGTTTTCTTCTATCCGCCCATTGGTTTTGTTTCACGTATTCTTGAAACTCTGGTTGATCTTTCCATCGCTCCCCTTGCGGAATGGTTGTGATTGACGGTTTTACCAGAGGAGTGTTATAGCCCTTAATATCTGATGATAGGTTTTTTTGGATTTTCCTACTGGTTGTTTGTTCTGGGGAGCTTTGTTTGTGTTCGTAAGTATCATTAGAAATAGTCAAATATTGCCATAGTGCTCTTAAGTCCTTTTCCTTAAGTTCACCAACGCGCGCGCTTACTTTTTCTCTAATGGTCTTAATTTCATCCATGCTGGTTTGATAGAAGCTTTTAATAGTTATGTCAATAAATATTTCTTTGCTTCTTAAGGTCTCTTTGCGTAAAACATTCGCATGACAAAAACAGTAAAAATCCAAAATATTGAATGCGCGAACGATAAACCATTTGTTCTTTTCGGTGGTTTGAACGTTCTTGAAAATGAAGACATTACACTAAAGGCGGTTGAGGTCTATAAATCTATTACCGATAAGCTCGGTATTCCGCTTGTCTTTAAGGCGAGCTTTGATAAGGCAAACCGTTCATCGATCCATTCTTTCCGTGGCGTTGGCATGGAAGAGGGGCTTAAGATCTTCCAAAAGGTGAAGGCTGAGTTTGATAACGTGCCCGTCATTACCGACGTGCATGAGATTGAGCAGTGTGAACCTGTCGCTGAAGTGATTGATGTACTCCAAATTCCTGCGTTTCTGGCACGTCAGACTGATTTAGTGATGGCGATGGCAAGGGCGGCGAACAAACACGGCCGAGCGATTAATATTAAAAAGCCACAGTATATGTCCCCCTATCAAGTGGGTAACATTGTGGATAAGTTTGTGGAATGCGGCAATTCAGACACTATTATCTGTGAGCGTGGGCACTCTCTTGGGTACGATAATCTCGTTGTCGATCCTATGGGCTTTGCGGTGATGAAAGAAATGAGCGGCGGCTCTCCAGTCATCTGCGACACGGTACACGCATCACAAATGCGCTTGCCGGGTAGCGAAGCCTCTGGCGGTCGTCGTGCCCTTGTTCCTGATCTGACACGAGCATGTATGGCGATTGGTCTCGCGGGCTTATTTATCGAGGCCTATGATGACCCTGACAAGGCCAAATGCGATGGGCCTTCGGCGCTTCCGTTTGATAAGCTCGAAGAGTTCTTGTCTCAGGCAAAAGCCGTTGATGATCTTGTGAAGGCTATGGATTTAGTGGACGTGCAATAATGTCTAAGCTCTTTGTTCTTGATCATCCTTTGGCAGGTAACTTTCTCGCAACATTGCGTGATAAAGCAACGGACCCGCATGTGTTTCGCCAACAAGTGAAGCATTTGGGGCATATGCTGGTGATTGAGGCATCAAAAGATCTGGAAGTTGAGGCGAAGGCTATTCAAACACCAATGTGCGAGACATCAGAAGATGTGATTGCTGAGAGTGTTGGTATCGTCCCAATCTTAAGAGCGGGGCTCGGTCTGGTTGATCCTTTCTTGGACTTAATGCCGGATTCAAAGGTTCTGTGTCTTGGGATGTATCGTAACGAAGAGACACATCAGCCTGTAACCTATTATAACAAGCTATCAGAATATGATCTTGTGGATGTTGCCTACGTCATTGATCCCATGCTCGCCACTGGTGGCTCGGCAATCATCACTGTGGATGCGCTTAAAAAATGGGGCGTAAAGAAGATTAAATTCGTTGGTCTTATCGGCGCGCCAGAAGGCGTCAAAGCCTTTCAAGAGGCGCATCCTGATGTGGATGTACATTTGGCTGCGCAAGATGATCACCTGAATGATGATGCCTATATCATCCCTGGTCTTGGCGATGCTGGCGATCGTATTTTCAATACGTAAGGTCTAATGACCGAATTTGGCCGCAGTATGTGCTTTCATACGAAATACCTGTATCATTATCTAGTATCTTAAACGGCGGAACTTCTTCGCCTGTAAGCGTTGTATGATTTACTGCGTAATTTGAAATAAGTCTTCTATGAAAAGCTGTGCTGAGATCTAGGTCAGCACTTAAAGAGCTGCAGGAATTAGTCGGTGTTGCATCCGATGTGAAAATAAAGAATTTTTGTCGTTTTCCTGATGTTGATGTGCAATCTATGCCGTGTTCTGGGTAGACAGTATGTGTGGTGTGTCTTGTTCCTCCCATAAGGCCTAGCGTAAATGCTTCAGTGTATTGTTTGCTAAAAGTTAAGCCTAGATCAGTTTCCATGACTTCGTACAGGCCATCATTTGTGTTCATGCCATGCGTGATGGCATCAACTGTAATGTCTACTATGTCACCAGCGTTGTGTATCGCTACGGCAGCTGCTGCGGCATACAAAAACCTGTCAAATATGCGCTTTGTCATTGTTCCTGTGCTTCTTTATAATGACTTATATAATAGCTTATATATTTATTATGTCAATTAAATCATTTATTTGATTGAGGCACTTGCACCTTTCGCCGTAATATCTATTCTGTAACCGCAGAATTTAACCATTTACGCAAAAGGTGCATACATGAGCGCGATTATTGATATTAGAGGCCGTCAAATCCTAGATAGCCGAGGCAATCCTACAGTTGAAGTGGATGTAACGCTAGAAAGTGGCGCGCGCGGTCGTGCGGCTGTTCCATCTGGTGCATCGACAGGCGCATATGAGGCTGTTGAACTGCGTGATGGTGATAAGAAACGTTACCTTGGTAAAGGCGTTGAGGAGGCCGTCAATAACGTAAACACGAATATCTTTGAGGCGTTAAATGGTCTCGACCCAGAAGAACAAATGCACATTGATCAGACAATGTTGATGCTGGATGGAACGGATAACAAAGCGAAGTTCGGTGCGAACGCTATTCTTGGTGTGTCTATGGCCTGTGCGAAGGCCGTTGCGGACGAGCTAGATGTCTCTCTCTACAAATATCTTGGTGGTCCATATGCGCATACATTGCCGACACCGATGATGAACATCATTAATGGCGGCGCGCATGCGGATAACCCGGTTGATTTTCAAGAGTTCATGATTATGCCGATTGGTGCACCGAATTTCTCTGAAGCACTTCGATGTGGTGCAGAGATCTTCCATGCGCTGAAAAAGCAGCTTAAAGATGCGGGCATGAACACAAATGTTGGTGATGAGGGCGGCTTTGCACCTGAAGTAAAGTCAGCGACAGAAGCGCTCGATTTTATTATGAAGTCTATTGAGGCAGCAGGTTATAAGCCGGGCGATGATGTCGTGATTGCTCTGGATAGCGCCGCAAGTGAGTTCTGTAAGGATGGTAAGTATCATCTTGAAGGTGAGGGGCGTACGCTCTCATCCGATGAAATGGTGGCTTACTATGAAGAGCTCTGTAATGCGTACCCAATCGTATCTATCGAAGATGGCCTCGATGAAGATGATTGGGATGGTTGGGTTAAGCTAACACAAGCTATCGGTAATCGTGTTCAACTTGTTGGTGATGATCTGTTTGTGACAAATGCAAAGCGTTTGGCGCAAGGTATTGAGATGGGCGCGGGTAACGCGATCCTGATTAAGGTGAACCAGATCGGTACGCTGACAGAAACGCTTGAAACTATCGAAATGGCGAAGAAAGCTGGCTTTGGTATTGTGATGTCCCACCGCTCTGGTGAGACAGAAGATACAACAATTTCTGATTTAGCTGTGGCAACTAACTGCTGTCAGATTAAAACAGGTTCTTTGTCCCGCTCTGACCGTATTGCGAAATACAACCAATTGCTCCGTATTGAAGAAGAACTTAGCACATCTGCTCAGTATTGCGGCGCAGGTTTCCTGAGAGCACCAGTTCAGCAGGGCAAGTCAGTCAAGAAAAAGGCTGCCTAAAAGTTAGGGCCGTTATTTCTGGGAGGCTTTTGGAAGCGCGGATCAAAGCCTTCGCTATCATGATTTTCATCAGTGCTATCATCATCGTCAAAATCAATGACGTCCATTGCTCCTGAAGCATCGTGCCTTAGTTCTGCGGGAATTGGCGCTGCTTTTAATACTGTGTCAGGTTCGTAAGGACTTGGAACATCAATATGGCTGCGAGCTCCGGCCGCATCGTTTGCGGCATTATGGGCGGGAGCCATATAGTAGCGCTTTAACCCTGACGGTTCTTTTTTGGGGCTATCATGCGCATATTCAATGGAAACGTCTTCATGCAGTTTGCTGGCTTCATCTATTCTTTCAAGGCATTCTGTTCTGGCTCTACCAGGGGATGGTATTTTCCCAGGCCCACTGGCTGGTGTGATATCTAAGCCGTTCATTTTTTCATATAGCCATCTATGATCTGTGTGTGTTTTAACTTTTGAGTTTGCTGGGAGGAGCTCCAATCCTTCCGCTACAGCAGTGCTCTCTCCGTAGAAAGTTGCCATACATTCAGAAAAGTCTTCAGCAGGTATTGTTTTGCTTACAATAATTGGTGTCTCTGGAGTGTCTGTGGCAATGACCCAAGCAATTCCTAAACGTTTGCCATTAGGAACAAAGCTGGCATCTGAAAAGATATGTATGTGCCCATCATCTTGAGTTATCTGCTTTGGGTCAAAATCCATACAAGATATAACCATAATATACAAAATTATGTCAAATAAATAAAATATTGAGTCATTAGAATCACTTAGAGAGTTTGTTCTTTTTATGTTCTTGTTAAGGCGTTGATTCAATTATGTTTTTTGTTTGACAGGGGTGATTCGTTTGTGATTCTATAACCCTATGAGAAAGCTGATCCAAAAACGCTATGTTCTTCGTCAAAACCTAATCTTGGTGATGGGTGTCTGTCTCAGCTTTTACTTTTCATTTCATTTACTTGCAGGTGATCGCGGATATTTTCGTTTAATGTCCTTGGAGAGCCAGATGGGTCAAGCGTCAACTGAATTTGATGCTTTGTTGGGCGAGCGTGAAAATCTCGAAAACAAAGTCGTTATGATGCGCCCAGGGTCTATAAATAAGGACCTTTTAGAAGAGCGTATTCGTTCTGTTCTCGGTTATTCTTACGAGAATGAAATTATTTTATTACAAAGTCGCTCATAGCATCATAAAAATAACTTATATATATCAATGCTTTATAATTTTTCTTCTGTTTTTTGTGAAAAAGGCGATCGTTTTTTGTGGATTCCGCTTGTCAGCTGTTGTAGCAAGAATGTTACGTTTGCCGTCAGGATATAGGCTTCTAACCAAGGGGGTGTGCCAATGGGTTCTAAAGCAAATAAAAAGGCTTCAAAGAAAGCTGATTTAAATGCGGTATCAAATGTTTCACCGCAACCATCACAAGAAGAGATGCTCGCTCTTTATAAGGATATGCTCCTTATTCGTCGTTTCGAAGAGAAGGCGGGGCAGCTATATGGTATGGGTTTAATTGGTGGTTTCTGTCACCTCTATATTGGGCAAGAAGCTGTTGTTACAGGAATTCAATCTGTTCAAGAACCTCAGGACACTGTTGTGACGACTTATCGTGATCACGGTCACATGCTGGCGCAGGGTATGAGTGCGAATGGTGTGATGGCTGAGCTTACTGGTCGTGAGGGTGGTTACTCTCGTGGTAAAGGTGGCTCGATGCATATGTTCTCTGAAGAGAAGGGTTTCTTTGGTGGTCACGGTATCGTGGGTGCATCTACGGCCATCGGTACAGGTCTTGCTTTTGCGCATAAGTATAAAGAAGACGGTGGTGTGGCAGTGGCATACATGGGTGATGGCTCTGCAAACCAAGGTCAGGTCGCGGAATGTTACAACATGGCAGCTCTTTGGAAGCTGCCTGTTCTTTATGTGATTGAGAATAACCAGTATGCGATGGGTACGTCGAATGCACGTCACGCAGCTGGTCAGCTATATGCACGTGGTGCTGGGTACGGTATCCCGGGCGAACAAGTAGATGGCATGGATGTATTTGCAGTTCAGGCTGCTGCGCGTCAGGCTCTGGATTATGTTCGTTCTGGTGATGGGCCATATATCCTTGAGGTGATGACATATCGTTATCGTGGTCACTCTATGTCTGACCCGGCAAAGTACCGTGAGAAGTCAGAAGTGGATGACATGAAGTCAAACCGTGATCCGATTGATGCTATTAAAGAGGCTATGAAAGAAGCTTATGATGTTAAAGATGAGGATCTAAAGGCGATCGATAAAGAAATTAAAGCAATCGTTAAAGAGTCAGCTGAGTTTGCGCAGGAAAGCCCTGAGCTTGCTCCGGAAGAACTTTGGACAGATGTTTTGGTGGAGGTTGAGTAATGACGCTGAAAGAATTTAGAAAACTAACTCCTAGGTATCGCAAGGCTGCGATGCAATTGATGGCGTTGACACAATCTTTGGATGTTCCTATGTCTGCAGTCCGAGACGTTGTAAATGGTAGTGTGAAATTACCAACAAGAGGTGTGAATTAATGACAATACAAGTTCTAATGCCGGCGCTATCGCCAACAATGACAGAAGGTAACCTTGCCCGTTGGGTGAAAAAAGAAGGGGACACTGTTGAATCTGGTGATGTGATTGCGGAGATCGAAACAGACAAAGCAACAATGGAAGTTGAATCTGTTGATGAAGGTGTAATCGGTAAAATCCTCATAGAAGAGGGTGCGCAGAATGTTTCTGTGAATACGCCAATTGCTGTTCTTCTTGAAGATGGTGAAAGTGCAGACGATATTCAGGCTGATAGTGGTAATAACGCCCATGCAGGTAATATCCCGTGTGCGCCTGTATCTGATCCAGCTGATGCGCCTTCTGCAACGATGTCGACAGAGATTGCAGCTCAGCCAGCAGGTGCAGTCGTTGAAAATCGTGACATTCTATATGCTCAAGGTACAGTGATTGAACCGCCTCCATTTGATGAGGCAACTTTCATGGCAGAGGGCACAGTTGAGCAAACAGTGCGTGAAGCACTTCGCGATGCGATGGCTGAAGAAATGCGTAATGATGACACTGTTCACATCCTTGGTGAAGAAGTGGCGGAATATAATGGTGCGTATAAGGTAACGCAGGGACTCCTTGATGAGTTTGGTGATAAACGCGTTATAGACACACCAATTACCGAACATGGTTTTGCTGGTATGGCTGTTGGCGCTGCATTTAATGGCTTAAAGCCAATTGTTGAATTCATGACAATGAACTTCGCAATGCAGGCAATTGACCACATTATTAACTCTGCTGCAAAGACGCTTTACATGGCGGGTGGGCAGCTTGGTTGTCCTATTGTGTTCCGCGGCCCAAATGGTGCGGCGTCACGTGTAGGTGCTCAGCACTCCCAATGTTTCGCATCATGGTATGCGCATGTTCCTGGTTTGAAAGTTGTATCTCCATGGAGTGCAGCCGACGCAAAAGGTCTTATGAAGGCCGCTATTCGTGATCCAAACCCTGTTGTGATCCTGGAGAATGAGATCATGTATGGTCAGTCATTTGACGTCCCAACAGATCCTGAGTACGTTATTCCAATCGGTCGCGCGAAGATTGAGCGTGAGGGCTCTGATGTAACAATCGTTGCGTTTTCTATAATGGTTGGTAAAGCGCTTGAGGCGGCTGAGAAGTTGGCAGAGCAAGGTATTGACGCAGAAGTTATTAACCTTCGTACAATTCGCCCACTTGATCGCTATACAATCTTAGAGAGTGTAAAGAAGACAAACCGTATTGTTTGCTGTGAAGAAGGGTGGCCATTTGCAGGTATAGGCGCAGAGATTGCCGCGCTTATCGGTGAGCATGCATTTGATTATCTTGATGCACCATTGAAGCGTGTATGCGCATCGGATGTACCGCTTCCATATGCGGCTAACCTTGAAGCTTTGGCACTTCCTCAGACTGATGAGATTGTGCATGCCGCCAAGGAAGTTTGCTACCAGTAAACTGGTCTGAATCAAACGAGGAAAATAAAGTGAGAATGTTGCGAACAGTTTCAGGATCCGGTAAAGGCCATTCTTTGAGGTTTGTA
Source organism: Alphaproteobacteria bacterium (assembly GCA_013215815.1). GTDB lineage: Bacteria > Pseudomonadota > Alphaproteobacteria > Micavibrionales > Micavibrionaceae. The sequence continues at coordinate 28,841 of JABSQP010000008.1, forward strand.
TCGACATTTTGGGGTATGGCTCTCCCGAAATCATCTAAGAAGTCTTGTAAGGAAATACCGCCTTTGGCGATAGCCGTTGCACATAGAGATCTAAAAACCCGTGATGATGGTTTTACCTTTTTTGACTCGGCAACAGCAATTTCAGAGAAATTATCAATTTCTACAAAATCTGGCTCTGGCAATGCTGCGCTATTGAAAGGCTCGTCTGTGCGTGCAGCTGCACCAGGCTTGTCTGACTTAAGGCGCTTTGGCTTTGAAGGATCTGCTGCTGTTGATGGTCTTAAAGTAAAGGCAGACTTTTTTGCAGGCGGATCACCACCTGCTTTGCTATCTCTTTGTTTTTGCACCCTGAATGCTCTTAGAGTTTCTAAATCGTCTCTATCCATGCGCAATATTATATGCCAAAGAATTAATTTTATGTCAAATATTTTTACATTGAGGAATCAATATGCCTATTAAAGTACTCATGCCGGCGTTATCGCCAACAATGACAGAAGGTAACCTTGCCAAATGGCACAAGTCAGAAGGTGACACTGTTGAATCAGGTGATGTTATTGCGGAGATCGAAACAGATAAAGCGACAATGGAAGTTGAAGCTGTTGATGAGGGAATTATCGGTAAAATCGTGATCCCGGAAGGCACAGAGAACGTTAAGGTGAATGAACTTATCGCTGTTCTTCTAGAAGACGGTGAAAATGATAACGACATGGAAAGCTTATTAGCAGGGGGCGGTGATGCTCCAGCAGCTCCTGCGCCTACTACTAAGGAGGAGCCTAAAGCGGCTGCAACGCCTGCGCCAGCGGCAGCAAGCGCTCCAGCAGCTCCTGCTCCAAGGGGAGACCGTGTTTTTGCTTCCCCATTAGCGCGCCGTATTGCTGCGGATAAAGGGATTAATCTATCGCAAGTATCGGGAACTGGCCCGCGCGGTCGTGTGGTCAAAGCAGACGTCGAAGGGTTCACTGGAACGTCAGCGGCTGCTTCAGTGTCATCACAATCTGCTACGCTGCAGCCTGCCGGAGATCAGAAAGTAAATGCGTTTGGAATGCTTTACACAGAAATTCCAAACAATAACATTAAGAAGATCACAGCGCAGCGTTTACAAGAATCTAAGCAAACTGTGCCGCATTTCTACCTGACAATTGAATGTCAGATTGATGAACTTCTTCGTACACGTAAAGCAATGAACGAAGCGGCCAATGGTGAGTATAAGCTGTCTGTGAATGACTTCGTTGTAAAAGCTTGTGCGAACGCGCTGCAAGCTTACCCAGCGGCAAATGTGTCATGGAATGATGACGCTGTGCACCAATATGTTCATTCAGATATTTCTGTGGCGGTATCGACGCCGAACGGTCTAATTACGCCAATCGTGAAACAAGCGGAGCAAAAAGGCTTAAAAGGCATCTCTGCTGAGGTGAAAGATTTGGCAGGGCGTGCACGTGAAGGCAGGCTATCTCCTGAGGAGTTCCAGGGCGGTACATTTACTGTGTCCAACCTCGGTATGTTCGGTATTAGTGAATTTGGCGCAATTATTAACCCACCACAAGCTTGTATTTTGGCTGTAGGGGCGGGGGAGCAGAAGCCTTACGTTGATGGTGGTGAGGTGAAGATTGGTACATTTATGAAATGTACGCTTTCTGTTGATCACCGCGCAGTTGATGGGGCTGTTGGTGCTGAATATTTGAAAATTTTGAAAACATTCATCGAAAACCCAGCAGCAATGCTGCTTTAAATTATACGGTGAGGATCGTTAGATGGATAATCCGCTTAGTTGTTTTAAAGATATGGAGCCACCTAAAAAAGGTGGACCTATTAATATTGTTGATTTCATGCAACTTTTCTTTCCTTTTGATAGTGAAACCGAAGAAGAAGCGACGAACACTTTTGAAGGCTTCGGGCATTACGATCACTCCCTTCATACAGATGATTTTTCTTATATGGTGTTTTTACAAACCTTTGAAGAAGGTCATAAGGGACACTTTCAGATTGATCGAATTGAATACCAGTATATTTCGCCAAATGGTAAAGAGGTTGTTGGGAAAACGGTTCCTGCATTAAAGGCGGAGTTGAAAAAGATTGATGGGCAATTTGTTGAAGCTACAACTTTTCAAGTGATGTATGACGGCTTTGTCGGTGTTAATGGCCTAAGCGATCTTGTTAGGTTCGCGACTAATCGTAAAATTGATAATGCTAGCTCTGGGTTCTCTCCCTTTACAACGAAAGTAAGTTTGAATGATGGGCAAATGCTCTCTACAGGAAACGAAACAAAAATAACAAAAAAATGTTGTGGTGGATGTAATGACTGATACAAATTTTGACGTAATCGTAATTGGTGGTGGCCCGGGCGGCTATGTCGCAGCTATTCGTGCAGCGCAGTTGGGCATGAAGACCTGCGTAGTTGAAGCGAACCACCTTGGCGGTATTTGCCTGAACTGGGGGTGTATCCCGACAAAAGCATTGCTGCGTTCGGCTGAAATTTACCATTATATCAATCATGCTGAAAACTTCGGCTTAAAGGTTGAGGGGGCGTCATTTGATATTAAAAAGGTAGTTGAGCGCTCTCGCGGTGTTGCAAGCCAGCTTTCAGGTGGTATTGGTCATTTGCTAAAGAAAAACAAAGTTCAGGTCTTTGATGGCTTTGGTAAGCTTATGGGTAAAGGCAAAGTCGCTGTTGCTAAAGATAAGAAGAAAGTTGCTGATCTAACAGGTAAGCACATCATTATCGCAACGGGCGCACGCGCACGCGTAATTCCAGGTATGGAGCCAGATGGTAAGCTTGTTTGGACATATCGTGAAGCCATGACACCGACAGAGATGCCAAAATCTATTTTGGTTGTGGGTTCTGGTGCGATTGGGATCGAATTCGCAAGCTTCTACCGCAATATGGGCGCAGAAGTGACTGTGGTTGAGATGATGGATCGCGTGATGCCTGTTGAAGACGAAGAAATCTCAAAATTTGCGCAAAAGCAGTTCGAAAAGCAGGGAATGCGCATTATTACGGGCGCAAAGACCTCAAAACTCGATAAAGGTAAGGATAATGTGACTGTTCACGTCGAAAAAGGCGGTAAAACAGAGAAAATTACCGTTGATCGCGTGATTATGGCCGTTGGTATTGTGGCAAATACGGAAGAGATTGGTCTTGAGAACGTAAAAGGCGTGAAACTCGATCGTGGTCACATCGTGACAGATGGTTACATGAAGACAGGTGAACCAGGCGTTTATGCGATTGGTGATGTTTGTGGCGCGCCATGGCTGGCGCACAAAGCCTCACATGAAGGTGTGATCTGCATTGAAAAGATTGCAGGCGAAAAAGACGTGCACCCAATGAATAAGAGTAATATTCCAGGCTGTACATACTGTATGCCGCAAGTTGCAAGCGTTGGCTTGACTGAGGCTGCTGCGAAAGAGGCGGGCCATAAGGTTAAAGTCGGACGTTTCCCATTCATGGGCAATGGTAAGGCGATTGCTCTGGGTGAGCCTGAAGGCATGGTCAAGACTGTTTTTGATGAGAAAACGGGTGAATTGCTCGGCGCGCACATGGTTGGCGCAGAAGTAACGGAAATGATCCAAGGCTACGTGGTTGGTAAGACGGCTGAGCTGGTTGAAGCCGATTATATGCACACAATCTTCCCGCATCCAACCCTCTCTGAAATGATGCATGAAAGTGTGTTAGATGCGTATGGTAAGGTTATTCATTTTTAGTTGACATAATGCATTGTGATGGGTTAAGCCTGTTTTATGTCTTATAAAACAGAGCATATAGACTGTGATATAAGTCGAGCGTTTTATATCGCTGTTTCAATGTTTGCTACTAATCCAAGTAATGTGAATATTAATGATCATTGTGTATTTGGTAAGGCATCAATGGACTATTATAGTCTTTCTGAAGGTGACGTTTATATAATGGGTATAGATACGGCACCTGATTCTAGAAGACAAGGAGAGTTTACAAACATGATGACCTTATTTTCAATGCTTGCTGATAAATATAGTATAAGGCTGTCGTTATGTGTTGATCATGTGCTTGTAGATTTTAATTTGTTTCCCAAGTATGAAAAATTCGGCTTTAAGAGAATATCTGGAGGAAATGAAATGGTAAGGCTTCCAACAACCTGCCTATAACAGTTTTTGTTGTTATTTTAATTTAAAAGACGTATTTTCCAGCCATGACATATAACCCAGAACTATTAGACCGCGCGAAGCGTCACCCAGAAAAGCAGAAACGTCCGGATCGCCCAATGGGCAAGAAGCCGGACTGGATCCGTGTGAAAGCGGGGCAGGGTAAGACGTACAAAGATACTCTTGATACGGTAAAGGGGCTAAAGCTGACTACCGTTTGTGAAGAAGCCGGCTGCCCGAACATTGGTGAGTGTTGGGATAAGAAACACGCAACATTCATGATCATGGGTGAAGTTTGTACGCGCGCTTGTTCTTTCTGTAACGTGGCTACGGGTAAACCGGATGAGCTTGATAAGTTTGAACCGCTCCGTGTTGGTGTCGCGACAGAGAAGATGGGCTTAGAGCATGTTGTTGTGACATCTGTTGATCGTGATGATCTTCAGGATGGTGGCGCCGATCACTTTGTAAAAACTATTGAAGCGATCCGCTTTAAAACGCCAAAGACAACAATTGAAATTTTGCCCGGGGACTTCCGCGGCAATATTGATGATATCGATGCGGTTACACGTGCGCGTCCAGATGTGTTTAATCATAATTTGGAAACTGTGCCACGTCTTTACCCAACAATTCGTCCGGGTGCACGTTATTTCCGCTCTCTTCGTCTTTTACAGCGCGTCAAAGAAGTGGACCCGTCGATCTTTACAAAGTCAGGTATGATGGTTGGTCTTGGTGAGACAAAAGAAGAAGTGGCGCAGGTTATGGATGATATGCGCGCGGCTGACATTGATTTCATTACAATCGGCCAATATCTGCAGCCGACACCAAAACACGCACCCGTGGAACATTTCTGGACACCAGAAGAGTTTGAAGGATTAGAAAAGATGGCGCGTGCAAAAGGCTTCTTGATGGCTTCTTGTACGCCTCTTACGCGATCTTCGTATCATGCGGGTGATGACTTTAAGAAACTGCGCGCAGCGCGTGAGGAAAAGCTCCTCAAATCTGCAGCAGAGTAGTATCCTGTAAGCGTTATGCTTTCTCACGTTGAACAAAAACAATTGCCTTATACAAGGCAGCAAATGTTTGATTTGGTTGCGGATGTTGCCAAATACAAAGAATTTGCGCCGTGGTGCGTGGCGAGCCGTGTCAATAAATGGGAATCAGATAACGTTTTTTTGGCAGACCTTGTCGTAGGCTATAAAGTTTTCCGTGAGAAGTTCTCATCACGCGTCATGCTGAATAAGCCGCACGAAATATCGATTGAATATTTGAAAGGCCCGCTTAAAAATTTGACCAATCATTGGGTCTTTTCTGAAGGGCCAAATGACACTTGTATTATCGATTTTTCTGTTGAGTTTGAATTTAAAAACGGAGCATTGCAAGGGCTTGCAACTATGTTCTTCAACGAAGTTGTGAAGAGAATGATTGACGCATTTGAGGCGCGCGCCGAAGAAATTTACGGGTCAAGTAACCACCCGATCTAAGCGGCCTTATCTAAGATATTAATCTCTTCTTCTGTCTCACCATCAAAGTACGGATAACGGTACGTGTAGGTAATGCTCTTCCCATCGGCAGTTTCAAAATCAGTCATAACTGAGCGATCTTTACGCATATCGTCCCAGCCAGAGATATGAAGAACGCCAATTTCTTCATTAGGAAGGTATGGTTCAACAAACATTTGCTTTTGCGTATCCCAAAGTGGTTTGAACTCACAAAGCCAGTGCATATATCCGGGCAGGATTATCTTATCGAAGTTTTCTAGGTAGCACAGCTTGCCCAGAGTGATTTGATCGGCGGTAAAGAGTTTTCCTTTACCGTTTAGTTTTTCAATCATCAGTTCTTGCCAACGTTTCCAATGCGGAGCATCACTATTTAGTGCAAACATGCCAGCGAGAAGAACGTGATACGCATAAAGCTCTTTTGCTGTTTTTGCGCCGTAAGATGATTTTGCGTTGCTGTAATAAAAGCCGCGGAGTTTCAGGGGCAGGGTGCCCAGCCACTTGATGCGAATTTGACGCGGGTAAGCGCGATCTACTTGTCCTGTAAGAGTAATGGCGCCTTTATCAGCTCCTTGAATGAATGTTTCAACCGCATCCCATTTCTGGATCCATGTATCAGGATCCATCCAGATATAGGTGCCATAGTTAGGAAAATACTGGTTTATGAATGGACGGCAAACGCAACCCTTTAAATATTCACGGCCTCTGACTTTGTGTTTAGGCACGTCGCACGGCCAATCAGGTTTGTGAATTTTGCAATCAATCGCTTCAAGTTTAGTAACTTGTTCTTCCGTTAAACCAACATCCATAATGCAGATATCTGCATTGGCACCGTCAGGAAAGCGTCGAATGGAGTGAACCCATTCACGTAGCATAGGATAATAGTTAGAATCAGAAGCGGAAACGAAAGCGAGTTTTCTCATGCTTTCTTACTTAATGATAGAAAGCAGATGCTTCAAGGCTTCTTTTGTGGTTTGCAGGCGGATTTCTTCGCGTGTGCCTTTAAAGTTATGCTTTGTAGACTGTGCAATACCACCTTTAAGCCCATAACCAATGTAGACAAGGCCTACAGGTTTCTTCGGTGTGCCGCCACCCGGACCGGCAATTCCAGTAACAGCGACAGCGATATTTGCATTAGATTTGGCGAGGGCGCCCTTGGTCATTTCTTCGGCTGTTTCTTCAGAAACCGCGCCAAACTCTTCGAGTGTGCTATGTCTAACACCAAGAAGCTCCATCTTGGCTTCGTTAGAGTAGGTGATAAACCCGCGATCAAATATCTCTGACGATCCTGCTTTATCTGTAATAGCTGTGCTGATCATACCGCCTGTGCAACTCTCTGCTGTGGCGAGTTGCCACTTCTTTTCCCTCAGTTTATCCCCTAATTTATCCACCAAATCCGACATATTGTAATCCTATTAGTATAACAGCGGCATAGATCCCTGCCATGAGATCATCGCCCATGATGCTCAATGCGCCTTGCATCTTTTTATCAATCCAAGACACAGGATAAGGTTTTACCACATCAAAGAAGCGGAAGAGAAGAAAAGCCGTTAAAACAGACAATGGTGTTAACAATGCAGGTAAAAGAGCAATCCAAAGCCCTGCCACTTCATCAATTACGATCATGGTTGAGTCTTTTTGCCGGGACATGATTTCAAAGTGCTTTGATGCCCAGAGCCCCACAGGAATAACAACAGCGAGTGCTACGAGAAGAGCTACAGGGCCGCCCAAATAGAGTAGGGCGATACCAAATGGTAGGCCGGCAATCGTGCCCCATGTGCCTGATGCAGGCTTAATGAAACCGCTGCCTCCCCACGTTGCAATCCATGTCACAGGGGATTTAAAGTCAATGAACTTTGTTTTTTCTTTTCCGTGAATACCAATCATTGGGATTTCCTTAATAACGGGTGATCGTTACTGCACATTGGCAGGCGATGCCTTCTTTACGGCCAGTAAAGCCAAGCCCTTCAGTTGTGGTTGCCTTGATGCTGATATTACCTGCGTCAACGTTTGTGATATCACTGATACGATTTTGCATTGCTTCGCGGTGTGGTCCAATTTTTGGTTCTTCGGCCATGATTGTCACATCAATAAAATCGACGAAGCCATTCTTATTTTTTAATTTTTCGATTGCAGCGTTAAGGAAGACGGCGCTATCGCAATCTTTCCATTGTGGGTCAGTGGGTGGAAAATGCGTCCCAATATCGCCTTCATTGATGCAGCCTAAAATGGCATCCGTAATGGCATGTAAGACGATATCCGCATCTGAGTGCCCCTTCAGAGACTTGTCATGAGGGATATCAATGCCGCCTAGACGAACAGATGATCCGTCCTCAAATGCGTGCACGTCAAAGCCAGTTGCTGTAATGGTTTTTCCTTTATCTAAAAGCTTTTCTGCCATTTTTAAATCATTCTCAGTTGTGATTTTGATGTTCTCTTGTGAGCCTTCGACGAGTGTAACTTTATGACCAATCGCTTCAACCATACCGCGATCATCGGTAAAGCTATCATCATTGGCAAGTTCTTCGTGTGCTTTTTTGATAATATCGTAGCGGAAGACTTGTGGTGTCTGAATTGCCCAAAGGTGTGTTCTATCTACTGTGTTACTCTCTTGATTTGAATAGAGTGTATCATTGACCTTATGAGCCACAGATGAAGCACCATTTTCGACTGCTGCTTCAATCGCTTTTTTAATGTCTTCTCGTGCTATAAGTGGGCGGGCAGCATCATGAATGAGGATAATATCATCATTTTTAACTTTAAGTATTTCTTTTAATCCGTTGTAAATACTATTTTTTCTTGTTTTTGATCCTTTGATAGTACGTACGTCTTTAATGCCGATTAACGCTTCGGAATAGTGGTTTTTATGCTCTGGATTAATAAGGATATTGATGGATTGAATGGCATCTATAGAGATGAACTTTTCAACCGTATGCCGCAAAATTGCCTTTCCACACAGTGGGATATACTGTTTTGGCACATCAAATGATGTCATTCTTTCACCACTGCCAGCTGCGGCAATAAGAACATGAACGGCGGGGGAGGTTTTTGACATATTGTTTATACTTGCCTTTTTGCCCGAAAAAAGGGATATTTCTTCGAATTTTCGAGGTTTTATACCATACTACGCCCATTGTACAGAAATAGAAAATCGGCGATAGGATCAATATGACGTCAGATAGCCACATGACAAATGAGCAGCCACGCCCCCAAAAGATTTATAACTTTTGGTCTGGGCTGTTGGGTGGTTTTTTTGGTCCTAGAAGCCGTATGCGTCATTTGGGGCGTTTCTTTTCGAAACGAGGGTGGGCGACGAAAGCATCGTTCGTTCTTATTCTCGCTGCGGTTATTTCTGGTTTTGCGACATACGCGGCTCTAACAGAAACACCGCCTTTTGGTGATAATCCTGGTGTGGTGATCTGGCTGCTTAATATAGACCTAATTATTCTCCTGCTTTTAGTAACACTGATTGCGCGTCGTATTATGCGTATTTGGAGCGGACGACGACAGGGACTAGCAGGTTCACGTCTTCACGTTCGTCTTGTCATTATTTTTAGTATTATGGCTGCGCTGCCCGCTATTATCATGGCGGTTTTCTCAGCCTTTTTCTTCCATTTCGGCGTTCAAACATGGTTTAGCGATAATGTGCGTACAGCCGTCGTTGAATCGCAGGCTGTAGCAACAGCCTATTTAGAAGAACACAAGCAGGTCATTAAAGCCGATACTTTGGCAATGGCGAATGATATAGATCGCAATGCGCCGATCCTTGTAGAAGGTAAGGATATGACACGTGTTATGGATACACAGTCTTTGATACGTAATTTGTCTGAAGCCATCATATTTAACGAGGGCGGTAAGATCATCGCGCGTTCCAGTCTGACTTTTACGCTGACTTTCGAAAACATTCCGGATTATTTGATCAGGCAAGCAGAACGTGGCGATGTCGTTGTCATGACAAATGAGGCAGAAGATCGCGTGCGTGCATTAACAAAGCTTGATAACTGGAACAATAGCTATCTGTATGTTGGTCGCCGTATTGATCCAACGGTGCTCAGTCATTTGGCTGCGACTGAGAATGCAGCGGCGAAATATACGGCTCTTGAAGGCAGTTATTCGGGGCTTCAGATAACGGTGACAATGATCTTTATTGTTGTTGCTTTGCTTTTGATGTTGGCAGCGATCTGGGTTGGAATTGTGCTGGCGCGTCAACTGGTCTCGCCGATTAGTACGCTTATTTCTGTATCAGACCGAGTGCGTGGCGGTGATTTGACCGCGCGTGTCCCTGAACAAAAGAAAATTGAAGAATTTGATTATTTGGCTGGTTCTTTTAACCGTATGACCGCGCAAATTGAACAACAGCGTAATGAGCTTGTCACAGCAAACCGCATGATAGATCATCGCCGCCGTTTGACCGAAACAGTTCTTGCTGGTGTGTCGGCTGGTGTTGTTGGTGTTGATGAAAAGGGCGAGATTACCTTTGCGAACAATGCGGCCTCAAAGCTCTTCGATAAAGATGTCGGGGATTTGGTTGGGCAGAAAATTACAAAACTTATGCCTGATATAAAGAGTTATTTGGATAAAGCCTACGAGGGCAGTAAGAAAGTTACGCAATTCGAAATTCCTTATATGGATGATAAGGGCACGAAACTGGCTCTTCATATCCGTATTGCCGTTGAGCTTGTTGGGGAAGAAGAGCAGGGCGCTGTCCTCACATTTGATGACATTACGGAACTTCAATCAGCACAACGAAAGGCCGCTTGGGCAGATGTTGCGCGCCGCATTGCGCATGAGATTAAAAATCCGCTGACACCCATTCAACTTTCTGCTGAACGGTTAAAACGGAAGTACTTATCTGAAATTGATACAGATCCCGAAACATTTGAAACATGTACGGATACGATTATTCGCCATGTGGGTGATATTGGCCGTATGGTGAATGAATTTAGTGATTTTGCTCGTATGCCGGAGGCGCAGCTTAAGTTGGCCTCTGTTGAGAATACTATTCGTGATGTGATTGTTCTTCAAAAGCAAGCGCACCGTTTTATTGATTTTGAATTCAAGGATAGCAACATCTCCTCTTCTGTTCTTATGTTTGACGAACAACAAGTGAGGCAGGCTCTTGTTAACCTTATTCAAAATGCTGTTGATGCCATCCAACATGATGACGATGAAGCAAAAGGTAATGTCCACGTGATTTTAAACGAAGTTGAAGGGCAAATAGCTTTAATTGTTCAAGATAGTGGCCGTGGTTTACCAGAAGAGAAAGCAAATCTAACCGAACCTTATGTGACGCACCGTCCAAAGGGGACAGGTTTGGGGCTTGCTATTGTGAAAAAGATTATGGAAGATCATAATGGTAAAGTCATTGTTGGAGCCGATGATATGCTGGAAGGGGAAAGTTTAGGAGGTGCAAGTGTTGCCTTATTATTCCCTAAACCAGATGAAACTGAAGAAAGAAAAAGAGCGTAAGTTTAATGAGTGCAGATATTCTCATTATTGATGATGAGCAGGATATTCGTCTTTTAATCCAGGGGATTTTAGAAGATGAGGGCTTTCAAACGCGCCAGGCGGCTAATTCTAAAGAAGCTCTTGATGCTGTTGAGCTGAAAGTACCAGACCTTATTATTCTGGATATTTGGTTACAGGATAGCGATCATGATGGATTAGAAATTCTAAAAACTGTGAAGAAAGATAACCCGCATCTTCCTGTTCTGATGATTAGTGGCCACGGGACAATTGAAACGGCTGTCTCTGCTATTAAAGAAGGCGCTTACGACTTTATCGAAAAGCCATTCAAGTCGGATAGGCTTCTTTTGATGATTTCCCGGGCACTTGAAACGGCTTCTTTGAAAAAAGAAAACGAGGCCTTAAAGGCGCGGATTGATATCTCCGCGGACTTTGTTGGAACATCTCCTGAAATCACAGCTATTAAACAACAAGTTGAAAAAATTGCACCAACGAATAGCCGTGTTTTGATCTCAGGCGAACCAGGCTCTGGTAAAGAAGTGGTAGCTCGAGAAATTCATAAGCTTTCTGAAAGGAACGGAAAACCATTTGTAGCACTTAACTGTGCTGTTCTTCACCCTGAACGTCTTGAGGAAGAGCTGTTTGGTTTTGAACGTGATGGCGCAGTGCAGCAAGGGGTTTTGGAGCAAGCGCATGGCGGAACGCTACTTTTAGATGAAGTCGCAGATATGCCTCTTGAAACGCAAGGTAAGATCCTACGCGTTCTTCAAGATAATCAAATTCATCATTTAGGTAGCCAAACGCCGATCGATATCGACGTCCGTGTTATTGCTTCGACAAATCGTGATTTACTCGGTTTGATCGAAAAAGGTGATTTTAGAGAAGATCTTTATTATCGTCTCAATGTTGTACCGCTTATTATTCCCGCTCTTAGGGATCGTACAGACGATATTGAAGCTTTAATGAGCTATTTTATGGAGCAATACGCAAAACAATCTGCTCAGTCTATCAAACCTTTAGCAAATAAAGCGCTTGTTGCGCTTAAGCAACATCGATGGCCAGGAAATGTGCGTCAGCTCAAAAATATGGCTGAGTGGCTCATGATTATGGGCTCTAGTAACGAAAGTGAAGAAATCAGCGAGAAAGATCTTCCGCCTGAAATATACAAAGTTAAAGAAGAGGCTGGCGCTAGTGATACAATGGATTATTCTCTTTTAGCGCTACGTGAGGCTCGCGAGGCTTTCGAGAAGCAATATTTACAAACACAAGTTGATCGTTTTAAGGGCAATGTATCCAAAACAGCTGAATTTGTTGGCATGGAACGCTCAGCCTTGCATAGGAAGCTAAAGTCTCTTGATATTTCTCTTCCCTCCAAGCAGGATGGAGATAGAACTGATTCACAAAAACGAAAGAGTGCTTAATGCGGGTTATTGTTTGTGGTGCAGGGCAGGTGGGCTCTAGTATTGCCTCTTATCTTTCCAGAGAAAATAACGATGTTACTGTCATTGATACAGATGCTGATGTTATCGCAGATGTAAACGCACACGCGGACGTAAACAGTATAATTGGTTCTGCATCTAATCCTGATGTATTAAACAATGCTGGCGCAAATGATGCTGACATGATTATTGCAGTCACTAATTCAGACGAAGTGAATATGGTGGCGTGCCAGATTGCGCACTCTCTTTTTAATGTTCCCAAAAAGGTGGCGCGTTTACGCCAAGCTGAACTCCGTAATTCTAGGTGGGCGAACTTGTTTAGCCGCGCTCATATGCCGATTGATGTCATTGTTAGTCCTGAGGCTGAAGTTGCCAAAGCGGTATCGATGCGCTTGGCTGTTCCTGGTACGACATCGGTCGTTCCTTTAGCAGGTAAAAAAGCTTATTTATGCGGTGTTATCTGTGAAGAGGACTGCCCTGTTATTAACACGCCGCTACGACAGTTACGTTCGCTTTTTCCAGACATTAAGGCAAAAATTCTAACAATCATGCGGCATGGTAAAGCGTTTGTTCCAGAGCCAGATGATCAAATGCTAATGTGGGACGAAGTTTTCTTCCTTGTTGAGTCTTCGCAGGTCGAACGCGCTCTATCAGCTTTTGGACATGAAGAGAAAAAAGCCCATAATGTCGTTATTGTTGGTGGCGGTAAAATCGGTCACGCGCTTTTGGATGAGATTTCTGAAAATCAAAAAGGCATGAACGTCAAAATCATTGAACAAAATTCTGATAAAACACAAGAGCTAAGCGAAGCGTACGAAGATGTGATTGTTTTGGAGGCAGATAGTCTTGATCGACAGGTCATGGAAGAGGTAAATATATCTCATGTGGAGACTTTGATTGCTGTTACAGACAATGATGAAACAAATATTTTAACATCAATGATGGCATTACAAGAGGGGTGTGAGCGTGTTATTCCTCTCGTTAACCAAACAATTTATAACTCACTGACGGGGTCTTTAGGCTTGGGTAGTGTTATATCTCCACGTGCTATTACAGTTTCCTCGATAATGAGGCATGTGCGCCGTGGGCGTGTTAAAGCGGTTCACGATGTAGCAAGTAATTTTGCAGAGCTTTTAGAGATTGGTGTTTCCGAGTCATGCTCTGTATTAAATACGCCCATTCAAGATGCAGGCTTTCCTGAGGGCGTTGTTGTCGCCGCCATTATCAGAAAGGATGAAGTGATCATTCCGGATGGTGATACTATTATACGTGTTGATGATTTAGCGATTATCCTCGCTCCAACAGATCATGTTTCATCGGTAGAGAAAATGTTCTCTGCTCAAGTCGATATTTTTTAAGAGGTCTTTCTATGCCGCGCGTTGCTTATGTTAATGGACAATACCTGCCTTACTCTCATGCGAGCGTGCATGTTGAGGATCGTGGTTTCCAATTTGCCGATGGTGTATACGAAGTTATTGGTTGTATCCATGGGCACCTTGCCGATGAGACAGGACATTTAGATCGTTTAGAGCGATCATTATCTGAATTAAAAATGGATATGCCTGTTGATAGAGAGGCGCTTCGTTTTTTAATGCGGGAGTGTTTGCGGCGCAATAATTTAAAAAATGCAGGTATTTATATTCAAATTACACGCGGCGCGGCAAAGCGTGATTTTAAGTTTCCTGCGCCTGAAACACCGCAATCTTTAGTGATCATTACATTTCCATTTGATTTTGATGGGAATGTAGGCGTGGTGAATGGTGGACGCGTTAAAACGCTGGCAGATATCCGTTGGAAACGGCGTGATATCAAGACAGTAGCACTTCTTCCTCAAGCATTAGTTAAACAAGAAGCCGTTGAGGCTGGCGTCGATGATGCCTGGATGGTTGACTCTGATGGGTATATTACAGAAGGGTCCGCCAGCAATGCGTGGATCATCACGAAAAATAAGAAGTTAGTAACGAGACCTGTATCATATGATATTCTGCGCGGTGTCACACGTACGGCGATTGAAAAAATAGCCTCAGAAAATAATCTTGTTATAGAAGAGCGGGCATTTAAGCCTGGTGAAGCCTATGAGGCTGTTGAGGCATTTACAAGTAGTGCGACGGCTTTAATCACGCCGGTTATTGAAATTGATGGTCATGCTATTGGAAATGGCAAGCCGGGCGACATTACGCAAAAAATATATGGTGAATATCGCGCCTATGTTGATGGTTTACGCGGTGAGCAAGTGCATTGGGAGTCAGGCTTGTAATGGATCAATACAAGGCAATTATCTTTGACTGGGACGGGACGCTTGTTGATAGCACTGATTGGGTCTTAGGGGCGCATAATCATGTGCGTCAATTTATGGAACAGCCATTATGGACGAAGGATGACATTTTTGGATGTTCGAGTCTTTCTACAAGAGAGCTATATCCTGAAATTTATGGTGACAGAGCCCAAGAGGCTATGGACTTGTTGTCTGAATATACCACTAAATATAATTTACAGGGCGCTAATCCTTACGAGAAAGCAGAGGCGTTGTTATTAGTGTTGCGTGGAAATGGCCATTACTTAGGTGTGGTTAGTAATAAGCGTCATGAGCCCTTGAATGAAATGGTAGATCACCTGAATTGGCGTGAATATTTTACCAGTATTGTTGGGGCTGGTTATGCGGATAGGGACAAGCCCTCTGCAACTCCTTTGCTCTTATCTATTAATGAAATTAATAGAAGCATGGAGCCCAGAGATATTTTGTACGTCGGTGATACTGAAACAGATCTGCTCTGTGCTAAAAATGCAGGATGCGACATCGCCTTTATTCAAACGGGAGGTGAAAGGCCTGATCTCATACGTAAATATGCTCCCACATACAGCTTTATGACAACTAAAGAGTTCTATTCTTTCTGTCAGGAGCAAAAAAACGAAAAAACTAGCAAGATCGCGTAAATCAACGCTTGCAGCCTGTACTTATCTGCTTTAATACATCCCTGTAACCAACCGTAATAAAATAATAATATTACTTATAAAAACTCATAGGGGTAATTAAGAATGGTTGAAAAAGGCAAAAACGTACAGGACGTATTCTTAAATGCCATCCGTAAGGAAAAAATGACGGTAACCGTCTTTTTGGTAAACGGTGTGAAGCTACAAGGTATAGTCACTTGGTTTGATAATTTTTCGATGCTGCTGCGTCGTGAATCTCACGTACAGCTCGTCTATAAGCATGCAATTTCAACGATTATGCCAGGTGGTCCGTTAAATCTTCATGATGTTGAAGGTGATGATGCTGCGAAAGAGGAAGCGGAGTAAACTCTCTAAACTCTTGCGTATGTACTGTTAACGACTTTGGGAAATTTATACGACACGCATAAGCCGCAAGAGGCGGCTTTCATTGTGCAACCTGTTTTTTCGAAACAGGTGAGGGGTGATATACCCGAAAGAGATTTAGATCATCAATTAGAAGAAGCTATTGGTCTTGTTCATGCAATTCAAGTTGAAGTGGCGGGGTTGGATAAGGCGAATGTTACGAAAATTAGTCCAGGTCATTTCTTTGGCTCTGGTACGATTGAGCGCATTGAAGCTCAAGTTAAAGAGCTTAAACCCAACATTGTCTTTGTGAACCATAATCTTAGTCCTGTTCAGCAACGCAATCTTGAAAAAACATGGAATGCGAAAGTTATCGATCGTACAGGACTTATTCTGGAAATTTTTGGTGAACGAGCGCAAACGAAAGAGGGCCGTTTGCAGGTCGAGCTTGCGCAGCTGGAATATCAAAAATCTCGCCTTGTGAAGGCATGGTCTCACCTTGAAAGACAACGAGGTGGGACAAGCTTTGTTGGAGGTCCTGGTGAAAGTCAGCTCGAGATTGACCGCCGCTTAATTGGTGAGCGTATTGCACATCTGAAAAAAGAGCTTGCGAAAGTAAGAAAAACCCGTGAACTCGGCCGTCAATCGAGAGAGCGTGTTCCTTACCCAATTGTCGCTTTAGTGGGGTATACGAATGCGGGTAAATCAACACTCTTTAATCGTTTAACGGGAGCAGGGGTGTTTGCTGAAGATTTACCGTTTGCGACACTTGACCCCACAATGCGTCAGCTAACGCTGCCATCAGGCCGTGACGTGATTTTGTCGGACACGGTGGGATTTATTACTGATCTTCCAACACACCTTGTTGAATCATTTCGTGCGACGTTAGAACAAGTTCAACATGCTGATGTGATCTTACACGTACGTGATAGCACACAGCCTGATTTTGATATGCATAAAGCTGATGTATTGGGCATTCTTTCAGATCTAGGCGTTGATGTGGAAACGGATGAGCGCTTGTTTGAAGTCATTAATAAAATGGATATCTGTCCAGAAGATCGTCAAGAGGACATTAATCGTACGTTGCATTTTGAAGCGCGTGCCCTCGGTGTATCAGCCATAACAGGTGAGGGCGCTGATGCATTGCTAACGGCTGTAGATGCTTACTTGTCACGTCATGCCAGTGATGTTGTTTATCACCTGCCGATCCATGATGGGAAGGCGCTGTCATGGCTTTATGATCATGCGGAGATAAGATCGCGTGACGCAGAAGGCAACGATGTGTTAGTCTCTGTATTCATTGATCCGGTCAATAAAGATCGTTTTGAAAGCCGGTTCGGATACGAAGCACAACAAAACGCAAAACAAGCGTAAACAGGAATTCTTATGACATCTATAAACATGGATAAGGTCGCCGACTATATAAACGAGGTGGCGCAAGAAAAGATTGTCCCGCGCTTTAGATCTTTAGGCGAAGATGAAATTCATGAGAAAACCAGCCCGTCGGATTTGGTGACGATTGCAGATATCGAGGCTGAAATTGAACTGACACGCATTTTTCAGGATTACTTGCCAGGCTCTTTAGTTGTGGGTGAAGAGGCCGTTTCTAAAGACGAAGTGTCCATGTCTATTTTGGGCAGTGAGAGCGGTTATATTTGGGTGATTGATCCTGTTGATGGCACCAATAATTTTGCGTCTGGTAATGAAAAATTTGGAACGATGGTTGCGCTCGTGAAGAATAATGAAACAATCGCCAGTTGGATTTTAGATATCCCTCAAAACCGTTTAGCTATGGCCGAAAGGGGGAGCGGGACGTTTATTAATGGGGCAAAGCGTGTTTATGCTGACCCGGATCGACCTCTTAAGGAGCTACGCGGTTTTGTCAGCCGTAAGTTCATGCCACCTAAAATAAGGCCTGAAGTCGAGGCGGTTTTGGATGAAAGCTTCGGCGATGTTGAAACATATATGTGCTGCGCGCATGAATATATGGAGATTTTAGAAGGAGAGTCATTCTTCTCTGTTTATTCCCGTATTCGCCCGTGGGATCATTTGCCAGGTACAATGATGGTGTCTGAGGCAGGCGGTGTTGTCCGTAAATGGGACGGGTCATCTTACGGCCCCGGAGATGAGCGCGGCGGTGTTATTGTCACGCCAACACAGAGTATGTGGGATGACGTACACGGCCTATTACTTAAACCTTTTGTTTAGTTGGATGTCATCATAAATAGCTCTATCAATTCATGATGTAGTTCCATAGCTCGGTAGCGGCATTGTGCGTTAATTCTCCCGCAGCAGATGCAATTGTCTCAACTGTGCCTACTATAGCCATTTGAGTGAATGCTCCGCCAGTAGTTGCTAAATCTACACCAACAGCGGTAACAATTGGGTTCGCCTTAAAAAAATCATAAGCTAGTGAACCTATTTTGTGTGTGGTAACTTGAACGGCCTCAGCAAATCTCTGAAAGCTAGATCGCAAAGTATCTTGTAGTGCTGAGGTTTCTTCTAACTGATCCTCATCGATTTCAAAATGTTCAGCATCAATTGCTATTGTGCTCATAATACCTCCTGCATCTCATGTTGTGTATAACAAGGGTACTATGTATTTTTGTTATGTCAATTTATTTCTGATTTTTCCAAGCTTGTAGCATTTGATCAAGAGAGGCATTGGATAGTTGGTCACCTTTCTCTAGAAAGTCATCTTCTATGCCTTTAAAGCGTTTAATGAACTTCTCATTGGCTTTGCGTAGCGCTTCTTCGGCATTAATGCCTTCCATGCGCGCATAATTGGTTAGTGCAATGAGAATGTCGCCAAACTCTTCTTCTTGATGTTCTTTGCTGCTGTTAGTGCACGCATCTTTAAATTCAACAATTTCTTCTTCAACTTTTGCGAACGCATCGTTTGAGTTTTGCCATTCAAAACCCGTTTTTGCCGCCTTTTTTTGAAGTTTTTGTGCGCGAAGTAGGGCGGGTAACCCTTTTGTAACGCCATCGAGGGCACTTTTTTGCGCCTTTTCTTTATCTTTTTGCTGATCCCATATTGCATTAACGTCCTCTGCATTCGAGGCTTCGACATCACCGAAGACGTGCGGATGGCGAGAAACCATCTTGTCAGCAATGTCAGATGTAACATCATCAAAGTTAAATAGACCTAATTCAGCTGCCATTTGCGTGTGGTAGATGACTTGTAATAGCAAATCGCCAAGCTCTTCACGTAAGTCCTTCATATTATCTCGTTCAATGGCATCAGCGACTTCGTAAGCTTCTTCGATTGTATATGGCAGGATAGATTTAAAATTTTGCTCAATATCCCAGGGGCATCCGTTTTCTTTATCTCTGAGGCATTCCATGACCCATTTGAGCCGCTCAATTGGGGGCAGGTCTTCTTGTGTTTTTGCTTTTTTAATACTCATCTGGCGTCATTTCTCATTTTATTGTAATTTGTATATATGTCTTCAAAGCCCATAGTCCAAAAATAATCGCGAGGCATGCCCATTCTGCATTTTTGGTATAATTCAGCAGCAAATTTTTCTTCAACTATTAGGTAGTGTGGCCAATATGTGGGTTCAAATAGTTTTACATTTTCATTTATATTAGAAAAATCGAAATGGACATCTCTTACCCAACTGTTTGGGTATGAGACGTATGTATCTTTCCCATGATTAGCGTAATGGGGGGCTAATTCTTTTGATAATGTTATTTTAATTAAGTTTTCTGAAAATGGTGTTGGGGGAAAGCGCTTGTTCATATTGGTAAAAGATTTTTCGGGTATTATACATTCGTATCTTGTTGTGACTTTTAAAGCCCAATATTGACCAACATCCAAATTGTCAGGGTGTTTGGTTTTTATTCTAGCTTGTTCAAACGAGCAGTTTGAATTGTTTACCATAAATTATTTAATGTCATCAGAAACGACAAAAAAATCTTTTAAGTGGTAAAATTTTAAGACATCAGGGCGGTAACCACCTATAAATTCTAATTCCAATTCATTAATTGATGGGGGTAATTTAAATCTTCTACAGTAGTCATTAATACGAAATAGCTGAATATCTGGTGTAGGGTCTGCTGGACCATTTAGTTTATATGGTGTGTGGGTGGTTGGAGGAACTAGAAGTTTGAATCTTTTCATAGTTTTAATATATGTGGCATTGGGGAGGCGGTAAATAGAATTAAGAAAAAGTGATAATATATATTATGTAAAATAATATATAAGATCCAAAAGAGGTGTTATATTCACTATACAAGGCTCTTAAACTAATTTGGCCTTATCAAACACTCTAAAGAAGTTCTGAGACGTTATCTCAGCCATCTCTTCTTCAGTTATGTTGTGTAAATCAGCAAGAAACTGTCCTGTATGTTTCACGTAAGCAGGTTGATTTGTTTTACCGCGAAGCGGCGTTGGTGCTAAGTATGGCGCGTCAGTTTCAACAAGAATGCGATCTAATGGCGCGTTCTTAGCGATGTCTTGTAGCTCTATGGCTTTCTTAAATGTTACAATGCCTGAAAATGATAACATCCAGCCTTGTTCTAAGGCTTTATCAGCAAGCCATTGTGTACCGCTGAAGCAATGCATAATTGCCTTTAATGAGCCATCATCTTCCTCTTTCATGATCTGCAGCGTATCTTCTTCCGCATCACGCGTATGAACAATTAGAGGCAGACCTGTCTCAATACAGGCTCTGATATGCTTTCTAAAGGATTCAGCCTGATCATCTCTTGGTGAGTTATCATAGTAGTAATCGAGACCCGATTCCCCTATTCCTATTATATTGTCATAACTACTGGAGAGTTTTATTATTTCATCAACGGAAATGGTTTTTTCTGCTTCATTTCCCGCATCATGAGGATGTGTACCGATTGAACACCATACATTCTGATGTTGATTGGTAATCTCTATGAGGTGATCTAGCTCTTCAGCTATACGGCAGCAAATAGTAACCATGCCATCAACAGCATTAGCATTGGCTTCTCTGATGAGCTCTGCTGGCGTGCCCAGCTCACTAATGTTGGCATGATTTAGATGGCAATGACTATCGATCCACATATAGAAAACTTACAACTAGCGTGATGAACATGGCGCAGGATACATATCGACATATTTCACGTATGTAAGATAGTTTCTTTGCCACCAATTCGGCCTTTCTAAGAATGGATGATCATGGTCGGTTCCATCTATATAATGAACATTACCTTCACTATCCATATACTTAAGCCAGTGCTTTTTTAGTTCTTCTTCTGGAAGATCTTCTAGTTTTACACCCTCTGGTAGATCTCTAATTAATTTATAGCTTTCCTTTCTAACAGCAGAAATATGCATCCATGTTTTATCATAGTGTGTATGAGGGTCAGGAGTTTTTCCTCCTCTCTTTGAGGAATCTATAATGAAAATATAGTTCTCTTTCTCGAGGTAAGGAAAGATGTATGGCGGTTTTGGGATCAGGTAATGGTTGGATGTACCCCATTCAGTTTGAAGATTACTGAACATGGCTAAATCTGTACTTGCCTTCAGCCCTATATATGGCGTGATAGAGTTAAAGAGCAATAAAACAGATGCAATGTTTGCCAGCATCACTCTGGACGTTACAAAGTTGGCTGGACGCTCCTGTGGCGTTCTTCCATAAAGAAGAACAAACAACATGATGGGTACGGAATATAATAACCACATCGTTTTAATTGTGTTCAACTGAAGATATGGGACGTCCTTTAAGAACGGAAGGTATTTTTCGTAGAGGACAAGAGGTCCATCATAAGCTTTATCGTAGATATAGCTCAACACTACTATGGTCACCATATATGCGATGAACGGGACGCGTAAAAGTATGGCCCCTCTTCCCTTTTGGTTTAGCCATAACCAGAATTTAGAGGCTTTAAACTTTGGTATAGCATCTGTGCTCAGGAAGCTCATATGGAGAGCAAAAGCAAAAGCAGAGAAGTGTGCCACTGGACCTGTTCCTGCAACACCAATAATAAAGTGGAATGACATCCCCAAAAGCATGCCGTAATACTTTGTTTTTGGGAAAAACAACATCACCATGGCAATTGATTCAAGTACGAGCGTCCCATAACCGCCTAAAGGTACAGCTATCTCCGGACGCAAGAAGAAGTCTGGTAAGAACGGAATTGTGTCATAGAACACCCGCCAACAACCATCATTATGAAGGAACCCGCTATTAATTTTGTGAAATGTACCGAAGAAGTACATTATCAGGAGTGACATGCGCATAAGACCCAAATAGTCCATTTGGGAGAAGATCTCTGATGCTCTGCCTCTTAATATATACGCTCCAATAATAATAAAGTACCCAACAAGGAGGCACACCATCATCATTCCGTGGTTTGCAACATAAGGGAAGCTAGTTAAGTTCTTAAGTCCGAATAGAACGAACGCCAGAAACACCAATAGTCCCCATTTGGATGGGCTGTTATCTTTAAAAGGTGTTATTATTATTCCGAGAGAAAGTATCGTTACGATATACATCCAGGAATAAGGTTGATGCGGAAAATCTGCGAAAATCCCTTTAATCGTAAATACTTCATATACTTCGTCAAAAGTTCCTTCAAAGCTGTAATGTGAGAACCAATACGAAAAGAAAAGGGTTACGCCAAGTATTGGCAAAAGAACGTGAAACTGCTGATCTGTGGTATCTGTTGTCTTGCTTTTGAATGATGGGAACTTCATGACCTATCCTTTAACATACATAATTATTATACCTGAAATTATGAACATTCCTCCAATTATTGTACCAATACTAACTTGGATCTCTTTTAATATCCAATACGCAAAGATCATTGTAAAAAGTGGATATGAAATTTCAATCAGATTAACAGCGGTTGCATTTTTAAGGTTAATGGCGATATAAATAAGGAAAGTACCGGCAACGTAGCAAAGCGATATGAGAATGAGTTCTATAAACAGTTTCTTATCGTTAGAAATAAGTTGCATGCCTTCTTTAATTTGTCCGCTGAAGCCAGCAATGGCCAAGGTGCAGACCATATATATAACACCAGTGAAAAGCATAAGAAAAATAGGTGATATATCCTCACGCATCACTTTGTCACTAAGGGCGTAGCTGTATCCCCACATAATCGCTGTGCTTACTGCGCAGATAAACCACAATGAACCGCCCATATTGTTACGCCGCCTTCTCTTCTGCCTCCAGACGCGGGAAGATACCTTCCGGTTTGTCTATTTGTGTACCTGCCTGAAGAATATGCTTTTTTGAAATAAAGCTGAAATCACGTGCTTTAGGGTCAATTTTAAGCTGATCCAATATCTTTGCGCTTGATTCAGGTGTGACAGCTTGTGTCAGGATACCAAGAACACGAATGGTCTCCGCCAGTACGTATAGCACTGTCTTCATACGCTCTGGATCTTCTTTCTTAAGCGCCCATGGCGCCTGTGCATCCACATAAGCATTGGCATCATTCACCAGACGCCAAATGGCTTCAAGTGCACGATTGAAGCGCATTTTGTCGACTTCCTCTAAAACCAAAGGTAGTACAAGTTCATGTGCGCGGTTCAAAAGCTTGTGATCATCATCCTTGAATTCGTTTGGCTCAGGAATGCTACCGTCGCAGTTTTTGAAAATCATAGACAGTGTACGTTGAACCAAATTCCCAAGACCGTTAGCCAAATCACTATTAATGCGAGTAATTGCATGATCGTGAGAGAAATTACCATCTTGACCATGCGGTACTTCACGCATCAGTAGATAGCGCGTTTGGTCTAAGCCATAAGTTTTAATCAGATCATTCGGAGAAATAACATTCCCAACAGATTTGGACATTTTTTGTCCCTGTACATTAATAAACCCGTGAGCAAATACTTTTTTAGGTAGCTCTAAGTTAGCTGCCATGAGGAAGGCTGGCCAGTAAACACAATGGAAACGGATAATATCTTTACCAATGACATGATAATCAGCTGGCCAGAACTTTTTATAGCTTTCACTTTCTGTGTCTGGATAACCTACACCTGTAATGTAGTTTGTAAGGGCATCAAGCCAAACATACATGACGTGCTTATCATCGCCAGGTACAGGCACACCCCATGAGAAGTTTGTACGAGAGATGGATAAGTCTTGAAGACCTGTTTTTACAAAAGAGATAATCTCATTACGGCGCGATTCAGGTTCAATGAATTCTGGATGCGCGTTGTAGAAATCCAAAAGCTTATCTGTATATGCAGAAAGACGGAAAAAGTAACTCTCCTCTTCTACCCATTCAACTGGCGCACCTGTTGGCGCTAGTTTGTATTTATTTCCATCTGTGTCCTCACCTTCAGTAAGCTCACTTTCGGCGAAATAAGCTTCATCACGTACTGAGTACCAGCCTTCATATTTACCCAAGTAAATATCGTCAGGGTTGTTTTCTTTGATTGCGTTCCAGATAGCTTGTGAGGCTTTGTAATGCCGCTCTTCGGTTGTGCGGATAAAATCATCATTCGAGATATTGAGAAGACCTGCTAGATCCTCAAACTCTTTGGCGACTTTATCGCAAAAGTCCCGCGGCTCCATGCCGTTTTTCTCAGCTGTTTTGGCAACCTTCTGTCCGTGTTCATCAGTTCCAGTTAAGAACATCACATCGTGCCCATTCAAACGCTTAAAGCGCGCCATTACATCTGTCAGGATCTGTTCGTATCCATGCCCCAAGTGTGGCGAGCCATTCACGTAGGAAATTGCAGTTGTGATATAGAAAGGTGCTTTATCAGCAGCCATGATGTTTTACTCCAGAATAACAAATTAAGCGTTTAGGTATGAAAAGGCCCCTAAAACAGCTTGGCGCTTATCAAGATTGGAAAAGCGTGTCTGTTCAAAGTGCTTTTTTATGTTTTCACAGATGTTTAGCCATTGTTCAAGAGAATAATGCGCCATCATTGAGGCAAAAACGCCTTGATCAAGCGGTTTTGGTAATGATTGCTCTCTAGCTCTGGCAAAGGTGATTGTTTCAACCATCCATAGGAATGCTTGTTCGAAAGCATCATAACCGCGTTCTTGTCCTGCTTTACCGATGTGATCTGCCAGATGATGAACGCTAACCCAGGAAAATTTCGGCCATTCTGCACAAATGCCAAGTAACTCTGTTAATGCCTCTAAGCCACCGTGTTCATAAAGCTCAACGGCTTTTCCAATTTGACCGCCAGACATATGGATGATTGTATTTTCTTCATCACTCGATAGTGCGCCACCCGTCACTTTTCCCAAAAGAGTTTGCATATGCGCATCTTCAAGTGGTTGGAAAGCAAGCGTACGACAACGTGATCTAATTGTTGGGATCATAGCGCCCAGGCGGTGAGCAATGAGAATAAGAAGTGTGTTCTTTGGGGGCTCTTCCAAAATCTTAAGCAGAGCGTTTTGCGCGTTACGGTTCATCGTGTCGGCATCATCAATGATAACAATTCGCCAGCCACCGTCTGATGCAGTCATTCTAAGAAATGGGGCAACTTTCCGCGCTGTTTGCACATCCAGGCTAGCTTTTTGCGTTCCTTTCTTGGGGTCAATCGGGCGTTCAATTGTTAAAAGATCAGGATGTCCGCCTGCGGCAACCTTTGAACATACTGGATCATCTGCTGCAACGTTTAATGTTGTGAGTGGTTCTGAAGGTAGCGCATCACCAAAAAGGCCCCCCTCTTCTTCAACACCCTTTATGCCGTTTTTAAGTAAAAATCGCGCGACACGAAAAGCAAATGTCGACTTACCGATGCCACGAGGGCCTGAAAAGAT
>JABSQP010000008.1:54377-60234 GCA_013215815.1 Alphaproteobacteria bacterium
CCATGGCATTCTGGCATGGAATACAAAACGTTCGAAGTGATTCCAGACAAATAAAACATATTGTATTCCATGCCAGAATGCCATGGCCTGAAAAGATAAGGGCGTGAGGCATCTGACTTGAATCATATAAGTCTAAAATCTGCTTTTCTTGTGCATCAAAGCCAAGACAGAGATTGGAATGACGTGGCTCTTCCAGTCCTTCTGCTTCCGCTACAAAGTTCTCTTCTTCTAGAAGGCCGTCAAGCATCAGCGCCTCCCATAAGCTCGATTACTTTTTTGCGCATTTCTTGTGCGATCTTCATTTCATCCTGAACGGCATTGATAATATGACAGCGTTCGGTTTCATGTTCTGCAATATTCAGGAAACCTTGCCTGATTTTCTCATGAAACGCTGCGCTGGCTTTATCATAGTGATCTTTTGCTCCGCCACGCTCTTCAATGCGTTTGATGGTTTCCTCAGATGGAATATCTAAAACAAAAGTGATGTCTGGCATAACATCATCAATTATTTGAACTTCTAAAGCTTGTAAGAAAAACGGATTGATATGCTGCACTTCACCTTGATATACGCGTGTTGAATCGACATAGCGATCACAGATGACAATCCGTCCCTGCGCTAAAGCGGGCTTTATAATATCGGCGATATGCATAGAACGCGCGGCGTAAACAAGGAGTGCTTGTGCGTCAGGTGTCCATTCTGGTCCGAATTCTTCGTGCGATAATAAATCGCGCAGGGTTTCAGCGGCAGGCGTACCACCAGGTTCACGTGTAACTACAACACTGTGACCTTCTTGTATGAGTGCTTCACGAAGATGTTCGATTTGGGTGGTTTTGCCAGCCCCCTCGCCCCCTTCAAGCGTGATAAAATACCCTTTTGTCATTAAAGGTTATTTTTAATCATGAGCTTGGCATTAGCAAGAGCGCGTTTGAAAAAGCCCACCTCTTCTACCGCTTGCCCTGCATAAAGAGGGAATTCAAAACTTTCCATGTCGGGAACATTAATTTTTATAGTGGCAACTTGCTGCCCCTTTAAGATCGGAGCGCGTAGTGGACTGTTGTAATGAACAGTTGTCTTGATATTTTCACGACCAGAGACTGGTATTGTAATACGAACGTCATCTTTTGTAATGAGGGGAACAATTTCTTCTTTCCCTAACAATACTTTTGCGCCGGCCACTTCACTGCCGACAGAGTAAATTGTTTTATTTTCAAAGCCGTTTAAGCCCCATTCAATGATTTTTGAGCCAACGTCTGCGCGTTCTTTTTCACTGGAAAGGCCATTTACAACTATAATAACGCGGCGATTATCATTTGCTGCAGAGCCGATTAGGCCATAACCGCCTACTTCAGTGTGCCCAGTTTTTATGCCATCTGCACCGATATCACGATATAGAAGTGGATTACGGTTTGGCTGTTTAATGTCATTAAACTCAAATTCTTTTTCTTTATAAAGACCGTAATGTTCTGGGAAATCTTGCATAATTCTTTTTGCCAGAATGGCAAGGTCTTCTGCCGTTGAATAGTGATTGGGATCAGGCCAGCCACTGGCATTGACGAAGTTTGATTTCTTCATGCCCAGTTCTTTTGCTTTAAATGTCATTCTTTGCGCAAATACACTTTCAGAACCCGCTAGTCCTTCTGCAAGAACGATTGTTGCATCATTGCCTGACTGAACAATAACGCCGCGAATAAGGTCTTTGATTTTCACTTTTTTGCCAACTTCAACGAACATTTTTGAGCCGCCCTTTTTCCAGGCTTTCTCACTAACTTTGAATTCAGTATCCATTGTGATTTCACCCTTTTTAAGGGCGTCAAAAACCATGTACATGGTCATGACTTTACTCATAGATGATGTTGGCATGCGTTGATCGTGGTTTTTGCTAAAGAGTACCTGCCCTGTCTCGACATCTTGCAAAATCACCTGCTTCGCAACTGTTTCCATTTTGGCTAAAGCTGATGAAGTTAAGGCCAAAAGACAAACAACTGTAAGCGCCAGAATTGAAGACGTCCGCATAATATATTCCTGCAAGGGTTAAGAAGTTACTATTCAGCGATGACTATACCGCTTTTACCGGATGATTGAAGCGAATTTAGTGCAATTTTTGCTGCTTCATTACTGGTATAAGGGCCTAGTTTAACGCGAAATGTCGGTGTGCCGTTGCTTTGGCTTAGGTAAACACGTGAGTTACCGTGCGTCGCAAGGCTTTTACTAAAGTTTAGAGCGTTTTGTTCTTCTCTGAAAGCACCTGCCTGAACGTAAAAGTTTTGTGGTTTGGCTATCGGTGCTGGCGTCGGCGTGCCGCTCGCAGGTGTTAAGCTTGCAACCTCTAAAGATGAATGGGGTGGCTTTTGTTGAGGGGGCGGTGTTGGCTGAGTGGCGATAGACTGCATTTCAACGGTTGTAATCGGCTCGTATTGAGGTTTAGCGACTGGTTGAGGCGTCTCTCTTGGTTTATAGCTATTTACCGGAGATGTTTTCTTGGCCTGAAAACTGGCTACCTTAACATTGTCGTCATTATTGTATGCGTAGCTTGCAGGTTTGTTCAGGTGTGTTTTGTTTCTATTGAGGGCAACTTCATAGCCAGTTGTATCTATGCGTTCTTTCGCCATTGCTGCAACTTCACGGCTAGGTCCTTCTAAGACATCTATACGAACTTTTGCTGTTCCCTGACCTTTAAAGCCAAGTAGTTCTGCTGCGCGCTCGGATACATCAAGAACTCTATTATGCGCATAAGGTCCACGGTCATTTACACGTAGTATGAGAGAGCGGCCATTTCCAAGGTTAGTTACACGAATGATGCTTGGCATTTGTAGTGTTCTATGCGCTGCAGTTAGCTCGTACTTATTAAATATTTCCCCGTTAGCTGTTTGCTTTCCATGAAACTTGGGACCATACCAAGAGGCTGTGCCTGTCTCACTATGTCTGAAACGTTCGTCAGGGTAGTACTTTTTGCCTGCAATTTTATAAGGCTTCCCTACTTTGTAATAGCCTGCGCTTTTCCCTTTATCGCCAGGCATAGGGATTTGTTTCATCACGTGTGATGCGTATTGGGCCTCAGCACAAGCTGATAGAAAGCCTGCGCACATAAACATTAATGCAATAGTCTTAAATTGTTTCATGGATTTCTTTAGATGGTTACCTAGTAAGAAGCTATTTGATCGGCTAGAAGGCCGACAGAGGTTGCGAAGTAAGTGGATCGGTTCCAATCCATTATTGTCTGATAATTATTATACACGATATAGGCTTCTCCGTCCACGCCATCTGGCGCAACAATGGATGCCATCATATTTTCTCCTGGCAATGCAGTGCTATCCAATTTACGAACGCCCATAGAGGCCCATTCGGATAATGGTTTTTTGATTTTAGGGCCTATAAGGCTTTTGGGGAAGCTTGCGGGTAATTGCACGCGGCGGCCCCATCGTTCACCCGAGTTCCAGCCATTCTTCTTAAGGTAGTTGGCACTGGAGCCAAATACATCCATTTTCGTGCTCCAGATATCGCGGCGGCCATCACCGTTTTGATCCACCGCATAGGCGTTAAAACTCGACGGCATGAATTGATTTTGTCCCATGGCGCCAGCCCATGAACCCTTCATACTGCCTGCGCTAATATGGCCTGCATCTATGATTTTTAAAGCGTTCATAAGCTCTTTTTTGAAAAAAGTAGCGCGGCGCCCTTCCCACGCAAGAGTTGCTAAGGCAGGCACAACTTTAAAGCCACCCGTATTGGATCCGTAATTTGTCTCAATTCCCCAGAGGGCTACGATAAATTGTTTGGGAACGCCATACTGCGCTTCAACGGCATCTAATTCACGTTGATAGCGGCGCATCATCTCTCTTCCCTTTTTGATACGGGTAGGATTGACGATCATTTCCTTATATTGAGCAAATGTTTTCTTCCATTCAGGTTGTTTGCGGTCTAGATCGATAACTTTTTGGATGGGCTGAATGCCGTTTAAGGCGGCGTTGATGGTTTGATCGGAGATTCCTTGTGCTTTTGCATCGGCTTTTGTTTGTATGAGCCAGCTATCGAACGTAGAAGCTTTTACGGAATTTGGAATGATGAAAAATATAACTAAAACAAAGGGTAAAAATATTTTTTTAAAGTGAAACTTCATTGTTTATTCTCCCTTTTATGATTTGTGTTGATCTGGAGAAGAGTTTATGGGGGCATACGGAAAGAATAAAGAACTTTTTCCAGTAAGGTAATAAACACCCACACCGATCATTTCTTTGAGAGCTTTTGTTAGCATGAAGTAGTTTCCAACAACATTAATTGTAGGATCGAATAGCTTATATTGCCCCGTCGTCTTTACGCCCGTTGGATATGGGATGATGTCCCATTCTAATTGATTAAACACAGCAACAGTGCGGGGGATATGAAATGCCGATGTTATGACGATCCATGTCTCCCCTTCCTTAGGCTTCAATAATTCTTTTGAAAAAGCAGCATTTTCATACGTATTTTTTGAAAGCGGCTCATAGATGAAGTCATCAGATTTAAATCCCATATCACTCAGGAAATCTTTTGCATCATCAGATTCGACGCGGTCAGGACGCAATATGTTCCCTGAACCACCGCTGAATACTTTTTTTGCATTGGAGTATTGCCTTGAAAGCTCAATGAACGTTGTCATACGGCTGATGTTACTGTTTACGGCAACTTTTCCTGTTTTTTCTGACAGATAAGAATTAAATGCCCCGCCAAGAACAATGATACCATCAACTTTCTTAGGCATTTCAGCGGGCACGTCGTATTGACGTTCCAAGAAGACCATAAGGTTATATCCGACTGGCAAGCCACCAAGTATGACAAAGGTCCATGCGGTTATAATCAATATGCGGTTTGCCAGCTTTCTTTTCCAAAAGCGTAAGATCAATCCAAAGGCTGTTATTAGCAATAATGCGTTCAACGGTGCGGCTAAAAGCCAAAAAATCTTGGAAAATGTAAAAAACATGCATTTTTTTATCATAAAGGGGGTTTACGAAACAGAAATTCATGCGTATTTTGCACCAACTTTGAAGCACAACCTATTTGCGGACAGATGGCAGAGCGGTTGAATGCACCGGTCTTGAAAACCGGCAAGGGTTTATAGCCCTTCCAGGGTTCGAATCCCTGTCTGTCCGCCACTTGTGCTACCCCTTGAGGAGTTACCATGTCTCAAAAGCCTCTTCCCGAAAAAGATAATGTTGCCGAAATCTTTGAAGCACAAGATCAGCAATATATGTTTCCATATCACCACATTCCTTCTTTTCAGAAAGATGGAAGTGTCAGTCGCATAAGGGATTTGGATTGGGGCTTTGACTATATGGCGTGCCTCTATCATGCGAAGAAAACGATAGAAGGCTTTAAGCCCTCCTCTATTCTCGAAGTGGGATGTGGAGACGGCGCTATTATCGGGGCGATGGATAGTGCAATCGCGCGTAGAGTTGGTGTCGACTTGTCTGAAAAGGCCATTCCTTTTGCGAAGGCATTTTTTCCGCAAGTTGAGTTTTCCATGCTCGATGCATCAAGCATGCAGGAACAATTTGATGCCGTTATGGCGATCGAAGTTTTAGAACACATCCCTGATGATGGTATTCACTCATTTTTACAGACGCTCGCCGCGCGGACGAAATCGGGCGGACATATCTATATTAGCGTTCCAAGTGTAAACTTACCGCTCTATAAGAAACACTATCGCCATTATGATCCGGCGCTACTTAAAAAACAGATTGAAGAAGCTGGCATTGAAGCGGACATTGTGAGTGTTGATTTCTTCAGAAGTCCTGTGTCTTTTGAGAAAACCTATATGCGTTTGACAAATAATAGGCTGTTTTGTGGTGAAATACACCCGCTTCGCCGCATGATTTGGAA
>JABSQP010000008.1:60278-92860 GCA_013215815.1 Alphaproteobacteria bacterium
GTGAAAACTCTTGATACTCCGGACCCCGCAACAGCGCAGCATGTTGTAGCTGTCTTAAAAGTTAAATAGTCACCTATACGTTGTGGGCTTTACACAAAGCCTCAAAACGTTCTTTTGCCTCATCGTAGATGCTCTGATTATCCAACATGAGGTTTGTTACCTCTTCTAAAATACCGCTTTCATCAAAATTATCACGATAGGTTTTAGGTGCACCTTCGGTTTTGTTTGCATGAAAGTATTCTATCTTCTGTCCAAATACTTTTTCGAATAGACGCAGGCTTCTTTCATATTCCTCTACTAAACCCACATAATCTAATTGAGCGGGCCTATATGTGCCCAAGAACTGGTCGTATCCCTTTTCTAAGTCGCCCTCTCTTATTTCTGTTAATAAGTCCGAAGAAACATCTCTTCGATGCTTCTTTTGTCTATAAAGGAGCAGTGACCCAACCCACTCAACGGGATCTCTGAAAAAGGCCCCTGCAGATTTATTGTTTAGTGGTAGAAATTCATCCAAGGAATAATGGCCATAAACAATTTTCTTTTTTGCGTTTTTAAGGTCAAAGCAAAGATTGTGAACGGTTTTGAATATCCCGGTTTTAGGTGTCACATGATCTTTAAGCGGGTTGTTGTAATAAAGAAGCAAATCATCGCCATATGCCTGTTCAAGCCCTTTTCTAAAGCTTTTTCCGCCGCATTTTGGTATATGAACAAAGAAAATCATGTTTTTCGTTGGAGTGGTTGACTGTTAAACGTTATTACGGACTGTCTAAAAATAAAAAGCAAGAGGCTAAATTGCTCGTAAAACAACAATTAAAGAAGATGTTATGTACATGGGGTGCGCCGTTTTTGCAACGGGCGTCTCTGCCAGTCTTTCTTTTGCACGGAGTTGTGCCTGCCCCTGGTCCCTTATTTCGAAAGCCTTTTGATGGTATGGAGCCTGAAGCCTTTCAGAAACAATTAGAATTTCTTAAAAAGCATTTCGATTTTATTTTCCTATCCGAAGCGGTAGCCTTAGCAAAAAGTGGTGCCTCACTGGAAGGTAAATGTGCACTGACCTTTGATGATGGCTATGCCTGTTTAGCTGAGTACGCTTTCCCTATTCTGGAGGAAATGAACGTTCCGACAACTGTCTTTATTATCAGCGATATTATTGACGATAAGAATTACTTTTGGCGGGACCATACGCGCTACATTCTAAATAACAATTTAGTGAGCAATTTTGTTGATTTTGTCGAAACGGAATGTGAGTTGGAAGCAGCGCAACGACCGTCTCAAACGACATTTTATGAATGGTCTAGAGATCCTAAAGGGCTATCCAGTCATATTATTCAGAAGCTGCTTGCGGATTACTTTAAGAAACGGGATTTTTCTTTGCCTCTTTCTGATCAGGGCGAATGTAAGAATCTATATTTAACGCAAGCGCAAATTAGCGCAGCGCCGGCATGTATTGAGTTTGGAAATCATACCGCGTCCCACCCTGTGCTGCCGTCCCTGTCCTTAGCAGAGCAAGAAAAAGAAATTGCTTCTTGCAAGACCTTCTTGGATGGAATTGAACGTTCGGTTCCTCTGCTCTGTTTACCTTTTGGTCGTTATAAAGAGGAGACGTTACAGGCAGCAAAGAATGCTGGATATGAAAGCATTGTTTATCATAATCACAAAGGACTAAACGTTGTACCCTCTTTATCTGAAGGTGTGATTGATCGCTATACGCTTCCTGCAAAAGAGCAGGATTTATCGTGGATGTTATTAAAGGGTATCGCTCGTATAAATCGTTAGGCTTTTACCTTGCTGCGGATTTTCTGCTTTAAAACATGCTGTGGTGATAAGATGCACGAGAACAAGATAAATAACTTCGCAATCCATTTAAGCCCTTTATTGGAATAAAATTTAGCGTAAGCAATCGCAATGGCTGCGAGGTATAGGTGTTTCTTTGCTAAATAGGCACGATGCTTTTTGCAGATAAGTTTTGCGAATTCTAGAGGTTTTTTACCCGATTTATCAGTTGTAAGTGTTTTGTGCTGATAAATAAGTGGTTTGGGTACAGAGATGAAGTGAGCGTCTTTCAATGCAGCGCGAACAGCAAGCTCCAATTCCGCAGAGCGCCTAAAATCTTTATCGAAAAAGCCAACTTGATCAAAAATAGCACGGCGTACCATTAACGTACCGCTGCCCATTTGCCCCATATTGTCGTCTTTTGTTTGATTGGTGTTCCAAAGGATGAAATCAGCGACACGTTCACCACTAGGCGCAGGGTCTGAGCGCCCTATTCCGTATCCGATGTGATCTATTTCTTCATCGAGGGTCATCACGTAACGGTCTGAATAACAAAAAACCAGATCTGTGTCATAAGCCTTTTCATATTCAGTGAGCCGTTTCCATTGCTTTTCAACGCGTTCTGGCACCGCAACGTCATCATCATCAAAATATACGAGGAATTCGCCTTTAGCGTTTTGAGCGAGTGTATTACGCGCTGTGGCTGTACCTTTGTTTACTTCATGTTCAACAACACGCACATTTTCATTTTCTGCCGCTAAATTATGCAAAATTTCGACTGAGTTATCGCTCGATCCATCATCAACGATAAGGATTTCTTTATTATCCCACGTTTGCTTTTGTGCGCTTTCTACAGCCCTTTTAATAGTATCAGCCGCATTAAAGCAGGTGAAAGCGATCGTGATTAGAGGGGCGTTATTCTTATCCGTCATATTTTTATCTGGCTTGTCGTACTAAAAATGAGGTATAGAAGGCTTGATTTATTCTCCGTTTTGCCAGTATTTTCAAGGCCAAACAAGGATTAAAATCCTTTATTGAGCGAGCAAGTATTAAAACTTATGTCATTTTTTGAAGATTTACAGAAAAAAATTAGTGATAAATCCGTAACGGTGGCCGTTATTGGTCTAGGTTATGTTGGTCTGCCTTTGGTCCATAGTATGTGTAAAAAAGGTCTGCGTGTTTATGGAATAGACGTTGATCAGAAGAAAATAGATCAGCTTCTGGCTGGCCAGAGTTACATTGGTGCGGTTGAGAGTTCAGATATTGAAACGTATTGTTCAAAAGACTTGTTCAAACCAACGACTGATTTTTCATGTTTGAAAGACGCTGATTTTATCATTATCTGCGTACCGACACCGCTTGATAAAAACTTTGCGCCGGATTTAAGTTATGTTGAAGGCACGGCCAAATCCATCAGCCAGCATTTAAGAAAAGGTCATGTCGTTATTCTGGAATCAACAACCTACCCCGGCACGATGAATGAAGTTGTGGCGCCTATCTTAAATAAGAGCGGTTTAGAACTTGGTCAGGATTACTTTATGGCCTATTCACCCGAGCGTGAAAACCCGGGCAGTGAAACACATAGTACGGCAACTATTCCGAAGGTTATTGGCGCTGATACTAAAGAAGCCTTAACGGTATCCCAGCAGTTTTATTCCATTTTCATCGATGAAGTTGTTCCTGTTGGATCCATAGCCGTTGCTGAAGCGTCTAAGATCATGGAAAACACATACAGATCTGTGAACATTGCTCTGGTGAATGAATTGAAAGTTATCTTTGACCGTATGGGTATTGATATTTGGGAAGTCATTGAGGCAGCAAAGACAAAACCATTTGGTTTCACGCCTTTTTATCCCGGGCCTGGCCTAGGTGGTCACTGTATCCCTATTGATCCGTTCTATCTGTCTTGGAAGGCCAAAGAATACGGCAAAGTGACGCGTTTTATTGAGCTTGCTGGTGAAATTAACACCAACATGCCGGATTACGTTGTTGATAAGACGGTCAATGCGCTGAACGATGTAAAAGGCTTAGCTGTTAAGGGAGCTAAAATCCTTGTTTTAGGGATAGCGTATAAGAAAAACGTTGCCGACCAACGTGAAACTCCTGCCTTTCCTATTATGGATGCGCTGCAAGCACGCGGCGCGAATGTAGATTTTTATGATCCACTCATTGAAAGTGTTGGAGAAAATAGAAATCACCCGGATCTGGCGGGCAAAAAATCTATCGCGTGGGACGTTGAAAACGTCAAAGGATATGATGCCATCGTTTTGGTTACAGATCATGACGAGGTTGACTACGAAGCGCTCGTGCAATCCGATTGCTTGATCATCGACACGAGAAACAAGCTTTCATCATTTAAGAACCCAAAGGCAAGCATTTTACAGGCTTAATAATGATACAGCCCACAAAAAAGGTTATTTACGATAGTATCTGGTTCGTTTTACAGCGACTGATACTCGCCTTTTATATGGTGCTTAATCAGATATCTGACAAGCAGCTTCCCTTAAATAAACCGCCTGTCTTTATTGTTGGATGCGGGAATTCTGGTACCACTCTTGTTCTTGGTCTTATTGGTCGTCACCCCTCTTTTAATTTTGTTTCATGCGAATCCGAAATTTTTTGGCCGAAGCAGAAATTTCAGGATATTCGGTCCTTTTTTAAAAAATTAGATGCAGATAAACCTGATTTAAGAATTGTCGAAAAAACCCCTCGCCATGTTAGATACATGGGGCGTGTCTTTCGCATTTTTCCAGATGCCAAGATCATTGCCATGGTGCGTGACGGGCGTGATGTTGTTTGCTCGATGAAAAAGAGACAAGTTCCGATTGAAAAGTCAGTCAATCGCTGGTTGGTAGACTGTGCGCATATTGAAAAATATAAAAGTAATCCGTCTGTCTATCTTCTGAAATATGAAGATTTAGTCACGGACACAGCAAAAACATTGGAAGGTGTATTTACATTCTTTGATGAAGATCCTTGTCTGGATGAGGTTCTTTCTAATGAACAAAAGATTGAATGGGGTTTTGCTGCGGGTAATAGTATTGATAACAATATACAGGGGGAAAAAGAACGTCGCATAAAGCACAATTCTCGTCGCAATGAGCAAATTAACAAAGGCCTATATAATGATAGTCGAAAATGGACACGAGAAATGAAGCAAAACGAACTCGACTTTGTCTTGCCTTTGTTAAAGGAAAAACTTCAATATTGGGGTTATGAGTAGACTTATTAACGGTAACGCTTGCGCCATTCCGATAGATCAATATCAAGCAGCTTTTCGAGACGCTGTGTTTCTGGTTCAAAAATTTCAAGCAAACGCTCTTTAGTTTCAGGGGAAACATCATCTAGTGTTTCTATGTAATCCTGCGGGATGACACGTAAGTTTTGTAAAACTTTGGTTATTGCGTGATAGGCACCTATTAAACGGAATTTTTGGAACAACCTGTATCGTGCCTGCTGCGCTTTTGATTTTCGCGCTTTTGCCGCGTTCACCTTTTTATCTAGCGCGGATGGTTTGAAATGAGGATCAACACCCATAAATTCAAGTGTCTTTTCTAGAAAATCTTCTGGATTGTCTTGTAACTCAGAAAAATGCTGAACATAAACTTTCTCTTTTGGAAAATATTCCATGAAGCGTTCTATGTGGCGAGCATAAAAGCCTGTTTCAACCCAACTGGCATAGAGATCATAATTTTTGAACATTTGTTCAAATGGTACATCAAAATCTGCTTTCTTTTTGTTATGCCAGTAATGTGAGAAGGCACGGGCAATAGGCTCTCTGAGGCAGAGAATAATTTTAGCGCTTGGGTTATAGTCATAAATACGTTTAGCCGCCAATGGGCTGCGTATATAACTTTGTGTCATATCAATGAGGAGTTGTTCGTTCTGTGCATCCGGAAAATGATTATTTAACCCTTCTTTTTTTCCTTTTGAAAAGAACATATCGAAAAAGCAGACGTTATCACTCCGTGCCGTGACTATATCCGGATGTTCTCTAAAACAATGATATAGCCACGTTGTAGCTGATTTTTGTGGGCCAATATGAAAAATATCTATTTTCTGCATGTTGTTTATTTTGTCTTCTTTATGGAACACCTATTCCAATTTCTTTGTCTGTGCTGTAAAAGGTATTAATATTCTTTAGTTACAAATACATAAATGTCGCACGGGCGCAAAATGTTTTTCTATGGTACAGGCTCTAAAATCAACATTAAAAAGCTGGTTATTTAATAACGAAAGCCCCCTTACCCCTAAAATTCCAGAAACAACGAAGCGTTTTTTTGTAACTGGCGCGTCACGATCTGGCACAACTTATCTGCACGCTCTTTTAGGAAACCACCCAGATATCTTTATGCCTAAAGATAAGGAACTGCATTATTTCGACAAAGATAGCCGTTATGATTCAGGTTTGATGGGATATAATGCTCTTTTTAATGGGTATGGGCGGCAAGAGTATATTGGTGAAATTACTCCTTTTTACATGTATGCGGACATGGTTTATCAAAAAGATAAACGCTTTCCTCAATATGTGCCTGGAGAGAGCTCTATAAAAAGAATTCATAAACATTTTCCCGATAGTAAAATCATCATCACATTACGTGATCCTTTTGAGCGTCTTTTATCAATCTATAAAAAGAATGTTCTACAAGGAAAATACTGTTTTTCTTTGTCAGAGACCCTGCAAAGTGAATTGGAGCTTGGTCCCAGTAAGGCATTTCCAAAGCTGTTGTATTTAAATCGATACGACATTCATTTGGAAAATATCTATAAGTACTTTTCTAAAGATCAAGTCTGTATTCTGTTTTTTGAAGAATGGGTGCAGCAACCATTGGAAACTCTCAATAAAATAGTAAGTTTTTTGGAGCTTCCTCCCTATTCCGGGCAACTTGATATCCCCGAATATTTTGTTAATGCGGGTACAAAATACGAAAAGAAAGATGATCAAGAGATTGTACAGCCTGATATAAATGTAGATGATAAGCTCTATAACGAAGCGATGGCATATTTGGAGCCTGCTTATCAATGTGTAGAAAACCTAATGTCCGATCAGTCGCTTTGGAAGTACGGCCACTTTAACGCTTTGGGCAGAAAATAAAGAGATATGGCGCAACAACAAAATTTAAAGAATATGGCTGCGGAGCTTTTATTGAGCCACCCAAAGCGCACGATCATCGTGTTGTTGTCTCTTTTAATTGCCGCCATGCTTGAAGGTATTGGTGTCGCGGCCCTCATACCCGTTATCGGAAGTTTTTTAGGAGAGAGTTCTAAAAGTGGCAAACTGGGAGAGCTCTTAACCAGCTTATTTGATTTTTTTCACATTCCGTCGAACACGAGCACTATTCTATTCGCAGTCTTTGCACTCATTCTCTGCAAAGCCGTTTTTACAATGATTGCGATGAGGAATGTCGGTTATGCCTCTGCCTATACGGCAACACTGATGCGTATGCGTTATGCGCGGGCCCTTATGGGTATGAAATGGGGCGTATTTCAAAGCATCGCTGTTGGTAAGATCACCAATGCGATTGGAACGGAAGCAACACGCGCCGCTAGAGGGTATATTAGCCTTTGCCGTATTTTTGCTGAAGCGGCCATCATACTTGTCTATTTAGTGATGGTGTTTCTTATTTCATGGCAAATGGCCGCGCTCGCCGTTTTTGTAAGTTTGCTCATGTTTGTCGTTCTTGGTGGGCTTGTTCGTATGGTTAAAAAAGCAGGCCACTCACAAACACGCCATATGGCGGATTTGTCACACCTCATATCAGACTTTATGAGTTCGGTGAAAATGATTAAGGCGACAGCGCAAGAGCGCCACTTCACAAAAATTTTAAAAAAAGAAGCAAAGAACGTTCAGCTATCTCGTCAAAAAATTGTATTTGGCAATCAGGCCTTGATCGCTCTGCGTGAGCCTATCGCTGTTGGTGTTCTCATTGGCGGGATTTGTTTGTTGAGCAGTTATTCCGACTTATCGACCGCCGGCAATATTGCTTTCTCTTTGATGTTTTTCCGTATCATTCAAAAAATAACGAATTTACAGGTTCTCTACCAAAGCCTAATGATGAACGAGAGTGCTTTTTGGGCGTTGCATAATGCAACATTGGAGGCTGAAAAAGAACCCGAAATCTGGGAAGGAACGGCTGAGCCAGAACTAAAGAAACAAATAGAGTTTAACGACATACATTTTTCTCATCAAAAAAATGAGGAATCCGATAAGACCTTAATATTGAATGGCGTGAGTTCTTCTTTTGCGGCAAAGAAATTTCACGCGATTATCGGCCCTTCTGGTTCGGGTAAAACCACTCTCGTGGATCTTCTCTTGGGATTTTATAAACCCGATAGTGGTGAGGTGATTATCGATGGGAAGCCTCTATCAGAACTCAATATGGATCAATGGCGCCACATGGTGGGCTATGTGCCTCAGGAAGCACCAATGCTTCATGATACTATTCGTAATAACATTACAATGGGCGATGAGGATATTCACGAGGATCGTATTGTTGAAGCATTAGATAAGGCGGGTGCTCTGGCTTTTGTCATGGATACGCCGGATGGATTGGATGAGGTTGTCGGTGAACGAGGACTTCGTTTTTCAGGAGGGCAAAGGCAACGCCTCGCAATAGCAAGAGCTTTGGTAAAGAACCCAGCCCTACTGATTTTGGATGAAGCCACGAGCGCCCTAGATACTGAAACGGAAGATAGTATTTTGCAAATGGTACAAAAATTAAGTAAAGACATGACCGTTATAGCGATCAGCCACAACGAAACTATCAAAAATTACGTCGATAACGTTTTTTCTATCAAAAACTAAAAAATGAACGCGAAAAAAATAAAACAAAACCAGATATTCAAAGCATCTAAGGATTTTCTTTTCAACGGCCCTTTAAGGCTACAGCGCTTTCGAAAAAAATCTTTTTTTATTTCATATAGAAAAGCTGGAAGAACATGGTTTGCCAATGTTTTGG
Organism: Alphaproteobacteria bacterium; assembly: GCA_013215815.1. Lineage (GTDB taxonomy): Bacteria > Pseudomonadota > Alphaproteobacteria > Micavibrionales > Micavibrionaceae. Next base: position 69,011 of record JABSQP010000008.1, read on the forward strand.
CTCACTACATTGCCAAAGCAAAATATGGAGTTGCAGAGTCCTTTGGATTTCACTTATCGCCGGCTAAAGCATATCCTCAATACTTTGAACTAAATAGATCGGTGGTTTATTCTCATCATTTTTATCACGATGGCATTAATTCGAAGGATATCTCACCGGAAAAGCATAATTTTGAAAAAGCACCGTTTTATAACAAACCGACGGTTTTCTTGCTGCGTGATCCCAGAGACGTTGTTGTAAGCTTCTTTCACCATAAAGAAACACGCAATCGTCCAAAGGATATGGGGCTCGATGAGTTTATTCGTCATCCTGATTGGGGTATAAAGCCAATTGTTGATTTCTTTAACGTTCAAGCGCGCTATGCACGTTTTGATGGTGACGCAAAGTTTTTCTACTATGAAGATTTAAAAGGTAGTGACGTCTACGACATTGATGTTTGGCGGAAGATGTTTGAGCATTTGTTACAGACGGGCATTGATGAAACCGCTTTGAAGTGGGCTTTGGACGCAAATGCATTCGAAAAAGCCCGCAAAATGCAGAATAAAACAGGTGCATCTGGGCGTGTTCGCAAGGGTAAAGTTGGCGGCTATAAATCTGAAGTGTCTGATGACACAAAAGCTTTTCTTGATGACTATATCAACGAGAACTTAGATCCTGATTTTGGACGATATAAAACATCATAAGATTTATGATATTTTTGCTAGTGCGCGTAGGTTTTTGATGAAGGTATAACCAATCAAAAACTTTTTACGCAGAAAAGATTTGGTTCGTGTTTTAGCATATACAAATCTCATTGCTGGAGACTTATATAGCTGAATAAAGTCGTGTTGGTCCTGCTCTAGCGTGCTTGTTTCGGGCTCTATATCACCAGAGATTTTAAACGTATGAGAAAAGAATGATGTATTACCTTCACTATACTTCTTCATCCATTCGTGAATAGGCTGACAAAAAGATTCTATCTCTTTTCTAAGCCCTAGATCATCGATTGTATATTTTTGGATTTTAGGAAGTTTATTGTTGAGCGTATCTAAGCAAATAATTGTAATTCGTTCTTTTGTTTTTGATCTTTGTGCCCTATTGAGCTCTTTTTTGAGATTAACGTAGCGCTTATCGAGGCTTCGGTGTTCAAATGCATCAGGAAGAAATTCTAGACCATTTTCTGGTATGTTTAACCGTCTCGTAAAATCCTGTACGGCGTCTCCATTTAGCAATATATCCTTTTGATACGGTAGAATAGTCATTGTTTTGGGAGTGAGAACCTCCTCCCATAAACCAAGCAGTTGATCGTATTTCATGTGTGGTTGGATATCTGAAAAAAACTGCTTATCGTCTATATAGGTAGAATTCTTCGATAAGCCTTCGTAACGAATTGTGTGAGCCACGACGGTTTCTAGCCACTCTTCTGGTGGGCGGAAGTATCCGATCACATGCGTTTCATATTTTTCTGTCAGTTTTTTTAATACAAGTAATTTTCTTTTGTGTTCTTCGAAAAAGTTGTCTCTATTTTTAGTTCGCCAGATTTGCGGAACGCCGAAAAAGCTCTCTCCACTAAGTAGTAGTGTATGGCAGCCTTTCTGTTCCATTTGTTGTTCAAATTGATGGAAATATTCATCTATTGATAGTCTCGGATAACGTTCTAAACCAGCAAGCTGCTCAGCGAAGGCATTATGTTCGGGAGTATTAAGTGGCAAGCCCTTAATAAAGTAATCAGGGTATATGATACCTTTATCGGCTAAGGCTTTTCTATTTTTTTGTAAGAAAGCCTGTATGGATGTGGTTCCTGTTTTACTCTGGCCTATATGAAGAATAAGTTTTTTCATGGGTTTTTTAGGTATTTGAAACGTTTTCTACGAGAGTTTCCCATTCATCGACAACGCGTTGTGGGCTAAAGGGTTCAATCGTTTCAGGGCCTTTTTGACCGAGTTGGGTACGTAACTCTGCATCGCTAATAAGATTTTTTATTGCTTCTGCCAAGCTTTCTTCACGGCTTTTTCCATTATCTGTTTTGACAAGGATGCCGTTCTTACCATCTTCGATTACTTCATTTGTGCCTGGGCAATCTGCAAAGCCGATAGCCGGTAATCCGTGCGCCATGGCTTCTGCTGTTGCAAGACCAAAGCTTTCGTAGCGTGATGGCTGAACAAAGATCTGAGCATTCTCATATTCTTCGTAGATATCGCGTGTGGCTCCTGGAAGCTCAATGCGGCCTTCCATTCCCTCTTCCTCAACAACATATTCAAGCTGCGGACGATAATAATCCTCACCAACGATGCGTAGATTCCATTCCGGGTGATCGTTAGCAATTCTCGCAAAGCTTCTAATGAGAACGTCTTGTCGTTTAGATGGAACAAGACGACCGACATTCAATAAAAGTTTTGGTAATTTAGAAGATGCTATCGGGTCAGCTGGGTGATTTGCTTCTTTAACTGGATTATGCATCACAACCATCTTCTTATGAAGTATAGAGGGGTATTCTTTTTTGACGCTTTCTGAAAGAACCGTAATCTTTTTAACAAAAAAGCGGCTTAGAATAAGAAGCGCAAATTCCCAAATCCGGCCTTTATAATGTCTTGGAACAGTATGCTCACTGGCGATAACAGGCACGCCTGTTCCAATAAGTGCAAAAGCACATGGAATATAAGAACTGTGCATGAAGGCAATTACAACATCTGGGTTATGGCGTGTGACCACCTTGCGAATGACGCGCATACGTGTGATCACTTCCCAAAAGGTCGCTTTGCGAAGCACGTTACCAACACCAAGACGAATACGGCGAACCTTATCGCTGAAGTTATAAAAAGAACGGCCGTGAGGGCGATCAAAGCTTAAGATTGAAACGTTATGCCCCTTCTCTGCCAAACCAGACGAAATATCGGCGAGCACTTTTTCTGCGCCACCTTTCGATCCGTCCAAAGTCTTTACTGCAAAGAGTATCTTCACGCGCGTTTTCCTATGTTGCTCAAGAAGCCTTCCCACTGGTCGTAGATTATAGAAGGTTGGTACTGATTAATAGAGGCGCGCGCTTTTTCTCCCATGGCTTCGCGTTTATCTGGATCTAGTATAAGTTCTTTAAGGCATGCAGCCAGGCTTTCGATATCACCATTGCCTTCGGCCAGTAATCCATTTTCACCATGTTGGATAAGATCGCGAACACCGCCGCACCCTTGATAACCGACGGCAGGCAAACCGTGCGCCAATGCTTCACCGAGAACATTTGGAAATCCTTCCCATCGTGATGGCAGGCAAAAGAGTTGGCTTGATTGATAGAGGTTTGAAACATCTTTGATGGCGCCAGGGAGTTTGACACGATCCTGTAAATTCAATTCTGAAATGAGCCTTTTCAAGTTTTCACGATCATCTCCTTCTCCGGCGCATAGTAAAGACCATTCAGGGCATTCATTTGCAATCGAAGCAAAGGCAAGAATGAGCGCTTCTTGATTCTTTGCAAACCCTAATCGTGCAACACATAAAAGCTGCTTTTCTTTACCCGTTTCACCAGATGGCTTTGCGTTTCCATTTGTTGCAAATACAGGATTGGGTATGACGTGCATTTTACGCTGTAAATATGGTGGATATTCTGCAACGTAACTTTCACACTGCACAGTGATTGCTTTAGCAAAACGAAAGCTTTGATAGATTGCATTTTTATATTTACCGTCTTTAATGAAGTCATATCGGAACGGGGATTCTCTTTCTGCCGCAATAACTGGAATACCTGTACCAGCCAAATAAACTCGCATGCTGAGATACATGCCTTGCTGAAAACCAAGAATGCAATCAGCGTTGAAGTCTTTTACTATTTGTCTTACGCGTTGAGCACGCTTTAAACGTGAGGATATTGATGCTTTCACTGTTGGATCATTTTCACCGACTTTGAACCACTCGACGGCCAGTTCCATTTCGTAGAAAGCCTTTGCTCCTTCTTTATCCCATGTGACGAATCCGACCTTATGGCCTCTCTTGACCATTTCATTGGCCAGCGCAATAGACTGACGCTCGACGCCGCCAGCCATATTGTCAAAAGATCTGCAGGCAATAATCAGGTTCATGTTTTTTTCATCTTTCTTTCATGGAAGAAGCGTTTAGGCGCTGTCGTTAAGAAATGCGACGTTGTCTTGATTGGATAACGTAAGCCTAAAGATATAAGTGTCTTGGCCATTTTGGTGTAATCACCTTTGAAGTGATAATAACGAACGAGTGGCCAGTTATAAGCATAATAAAACATACCAATAGTATCTAAATACTCTTTATGTTTTTGCGCGAGCTTTTGCTCAGCCTCTAAGTTTTTTTCTGGTGCTTTATCTGCCGCTTCGGTTGAGTGCTGAATAAATAGGTTTTCAGGGCAACCAATAAAGTGCCCCTCCTTCAACGCTAAACGAATTGCGAAATCCATATCTTCCACCCGGCGAAAGCTTTCATCAAAGCCGCCTACTTGTTCAAACGTTGATTTGCGCGCCATAAGGGAACAGCTTGGGTTACCGCCGCCAAAGAAGTGATTGTCGTTACCTCCAAAGAATAAGATGCGATCAGCAACACTTACGCCATTTGGAATATCTCCTTGTGACCCTATGGATACGAGCGGCATCTTATAATCATTATTATAGTGTCGTGTCCCTGATGCGTAACAAGCCGTTAAAGAAACGCCTGTATCTTTCTCGTAATTAATAATGCGCTGATACTGGGTTGAGACGCGTTCTGGTAAGGCTTCATCATCATCATCGATAAAGCAGATAAATGTGCCCGTTGCATTATCAATGATAGTTTGCCGCGCGCCGGCCGGACCTTTGTTTTCCTCATGTTGGATGAGGCGAGCATTGGGGTGCGCCAGAATAGTTTGTCTTACAATTTCGACAGAGCCGTCACTGGAAACATCGTCAACAATAACAATTTCCGTGTTCGGCCAGTTTTGAGATAAAGCGCTGTTAATGGCACGGGCGATTGTATCTTCCGCGTTATAACAACTAATCCCTATTGTAACCAAAGGCGTTTCAGTCATGAGGGCCTTTATAAAACGTTGTCGTTGCTTTGTTAAGCGATCTTGCCGGTATCGCCCAGATAAGGCGCTGCACAGTCAGTATTGGATGCCTCAGAAGTAGTTTAAGTAGTTCAAACATAAATGCGATTTTTTTACCTGAGAGATATTGGTACTTAAGCTCTGTCCATTTACGGCAAAAATCATAAGAAGTTCTCGTTTCGATATAGCTCTTATGTTTTTCAAGAAGTTTGAGCAAACTCTCTTGTTCAACTTTAATGGCCTTATCTGAAGTCAGGGTCATATGCTGGTTAACCAGTGGCTCTTTAATACCGACAAAGTGTGCGCCTACAATCGCTGCTCGGGCATTTAAATCTGTATCTTCCATGCGTCTGAAGTCAGGGTCAAATGAACCTAGTTTTTTATAAAATGCTGTCCTTGCCATTTGAGAACATGTTGCCGTTGATCCAAAGCCATTCGGTGTTGGTTTTCCGAATAGAATACGGTCCGCCATAGCTAGGCCATTGGGAACATTGTCTTGCTCTGTTCCAACAGTGACTTCTATCCTCTGCGCGCCATCTGCATATGTCTGTACACGGTTTGCATGGCATATAACTAAATCAGTAGAATGCTGAGCTTCATACTCAACAATACGCTGATACTGTTTCGAGACACGGTCGTTTGTGCTTTCATCATCATCGTCAAAGAAAACGACGAATTCACCTTTAGCTTCATCGATAATCTTACGTCTTGCACCTCCAACACCAACATTCTGAGAAAGGTTGTAAACGTTCAGTTTTGGGTAATTCTGAGCTAGTTTAGCCAGTATTTCTGGACTTTTATCAGTTGAAGCGTCATCGACAACAACAATTTCAGTATTTGACCAATCTTGCTTTTGGGCGGAAATAATAGCCTTTTCAATGCTTTGCGCAGCATTAAAGCACGTTATCCCTATTGTAATCAGCGGTGTTTCAGTCATCTAAATTAGTAATTATTTATTAAAACCAATGGGTTATCATTTCAAATAGTGATATACTTCGATTTTCGCTGAGAGTATAGGCGAAAAGCTTAGGAAAAGCAGGAATAAAAGGGCAATTATGGATAAAATAGTCATCACAGGCGGCGCAGGGTTCATTGGATCTCATGTAGTGGATCATTTCTTTGAGAAGTATCCCGAAGCTGAGGTGCATATTTTTGATAAGCTTACTTACGCAGCTGATGTACGAAATATAACACCATTAGTGGATAACCCGCGTGTTCACCTGCATGTTGAAGATATATGCAACCTCGATGCTTGCTTTAGTATTTTAGAAGGCGCTGATCTCCTGATCCATGCCGCCGCAGAAAGTCACGTTGATAATTCATTTGGTAATTCCATGACTTTCACGAAAACGAATGTCATGGGAACGCACGCCTTAATGGAAGCGGCCCATAAGCACGCTATTCCGAAGATTATCCATGTCAGTACAGATGAGGTTTACGGTGAAGTGTTGGAAGGCGATTTTGATGAGACCGCCCCTCTCTATCCAACGAACCCCTATTCGGCATCAAAAGCCGGTGCGGAAATGGTTATTAGCGGTTATATCCGTTCTTTCCGCCTGCCTGTGACTGTGGTGCGAGCCAATAACATCTTTGGGATACGCCAGTTTCCGGAGAAAATTATTCCCAAATTCCTCATGATGCTTATGCAAGGAGAAGAGCTGACTATTCACGGTAATGGGCAAAATAAACGCCATTATCTTGCGGCACCAGATTTTGCTGCAGCTCTCAGCTTGATTGCTGAGCGTTGGAAGCCGCATGAAATATACAATATAGGTACAAATGAAGAGTACACAAATCTAGAATTATCGCAGATGATTTGCTCTCAGTTCGGCTTAAAACTAGATGATTGCGCCACTTTTGTAGAGGACAGGCCTTTTAATGATGGTAGATATGCCCTTAATTGGAATCATATCACTGATTTAGGCTGGAAACCGACGATGAAGCTTGAAAACGAGCTGCCTAAGGTTGCTAAATGGTATTCTGATAACTTTGCGCGCTATGAGTCATCTGAAAAACAGGAAAGGAAGCCGGTTAATATGGCCTCCGGCAGCAATGTTAGCTATCTCTAAGTTGCTTTCCAATGTCGATACAGCTCTGTTTGATTTGATCGCTTAAGATGCACTGCTTGTTATAAGCGCCGTTAAATTTGCCGCTATCCAAAATAAAGCTATCTTTTACACTTACATGCTTTTCTATGGTTAATTTACCGCTTCCGTAACCTTCAATGACCCATTGCGCAATATCTTCACAGGAAGTAGCCCTTCCTGAGCCTATGTTGTATACACCAGCCAACGGTCGTCCTGCGATATCCACAAGGGCATCCACAAAACTTTCAACAGGCAGAAAATCACGCGCTGTAACTCCTGACATATCAAAGAGTATTTCATTACGCTCTTTTAGGCTGTTTAGCATCATCCCAAAAAAACTTCTTCTTGTTGGAGATGCATATTCAAAACCAAAAATATTACTGGGCCTTAAAATTGTCAGTTTTTCAGCGTTGAGGCATTCCACTAAGTCACCTTCAATTAAGCGCTTTGCCCTACCATATGGGGTGCAGTTACCTAAGAAACGACTATTTTCATCGAATGTTATGAGTTCAGAGGAAATGCCATAAACAGCGCGGGAGCTCAGTGCTACATAATGGGCCCCATTTTCTTGCGCCCTAAGCCCTACTTTACGATCAAACTGGCTGAAATCACCACCTCTGACGACAGGATCAAGTGCCAAATTAACCACGCAGCTATAAGGCGTGCTCCAAATTTCATCCTGATTCGCCGAATCGTGGTCGCAATAAACCCAGCTTTGTGCTATAGGATCCTTACAAAGAGATTGGCTGATAAAAGAACTTTTTCCGATAACAAGAACTGTCATGTGCAAAACCTTACAGCGTTTGCTTTTCAGGGAAAAGGCCTTTAACGCTTATTTTATTGCGGTTTAGCACGGTCATTTTCTTGACACTAGAAAATAGATGTGTATATTGGCGCATCTTTACGCCCCTAGGTGATTCAGTGTTTTCGTTTAGGGCTTTGATTTAAAACAATTATTTAGGATTTTAGATATGTTTGCAGTAGTACGCACAGGCGGAAAACAATACAAAGTAGCGAAAAATGATCGCTTTGAAGTTGCAAAAATGGACGCCAAAGAAGGCGCTACAGTTGATCTTGATGTACTAATGACATCTGACGGCAAGAAAGTTGCTATGGGTGATAAAGGTGCAAAAGTAAGTGCAAAAGTGATTGAGCACACACGCGGCGACAAAATTATCGTTTTCAAAAAGAAACGTAGGCAAAACTACCGTCGTACAAAAGGTCACCGTCAGGATCTGACAGTAATCGAAATTACAGATATTAAAGCTGCATAAGCATTGGAATAAGTAAAAGAGGACATAAGTCATGGCACATAAAAAAGCAGGTGGTAGTTCAAGAAACGGTCGCGATTCCGCTGGTCGTCGCCTTGGAGTTAAAAAATACGGTGGTGAAGCTGTTCTTGGCGGTAACATCATCATTCGTCAGCGCGGTACAAAATACGCTGCTGGTAAAAACGTAGGCCTTGGTAAGGATCACACAATCTTTGCTCTTATCGATGGTACAGTTCTTTTCACAAAGGGCCGTGGCGGTAAGGCGACAGTGAATGTAGTTCCAGCAAACGACCAAATGGCGCAAGCTGCGGAGTAATTTACCCGAAAATAAGAATTTATAGAGGGGAAGGCTTCGCTTTCCCCTTTTTTATGTTTAAAATTGTATAATAGATAAGCACAAATCAGATGACACTTCATGACCAAAAAATAATTGACAGTATGGCAGGATCGATTGCTTTCTATATGTGTGAGCTTGATCGTACTGATATTTCTCTTGAGGGTATAAGGGAATATTATAAAGAGTGGGAGAGATATGACAGAAGCATCATTTCAAGCTATCTAAATTATATTTGGCATAATAGAGATGATCTTTTTATGAAAGATCGACAGATTGGATATAGTGATAAGTCACGTGATTTTTTTATTAATGACTTAATTCAGTATTTTGAAAAGGCTGATTAAGCAATGAAATTTCTAGACGAAGCAAAAATTTATGTGAAGAGTGGTGACGGTGGCCCCGGCTCTATTTCATTTCGTCGTGAAAAATACGTAGAGCACGGCGGTCCAGACGGTGGGAATGGTGGCCGCGGCGGTGATATCGTATTTGAAGCCGTGAACGACCTCAATACGCTGATTGATTTCCGTTACACGCAGCACTTTCGCGCGCCAAATGGCCAAGGTGGTGCTGGTCGGGATCGATCTGGTGCAAAAGGTGAAACAATTGTTATTAAAGTTCCAGTTGGAACGCAGATCATTGATGAAGATAAGCAGACTGTCCTTCTTGATATGATTGAAGAAGGCCAACGCGTCACTTTTCTTGAAGGTGGTGACGGCGGTTTTGGGAATGCTCATTACAAAAGCTCAACAAATCAAGCGCCACGCAAGAAGACGCCTGGATGGCCTGGTGAAGAACGCCCTGTCTGGCTTCGATTAAAGCTTATTGCGGATGTCGGGCTGCTTGGTATGCCTAACGCAGGTAAATCCACGTTTCTATCCGCTGTGTCACGCGCCAAACCAAAGATTGCAGATTACCCTTTTACAACATTGCACCCGAACCTTGGTGTTGTGAAGGCAGGCGATATTGACTTTGTGATTGCGGATATTCCAGGCCTTATTGAAGGTGCGCATGAAGGCACAGGCCTTGGAACAAGGTTTTTAGGGCACGTAGAACGCACGTCCGTCCTTCTTCATCTTGTTGATTGTACACAAGATGATCCCGCGAACGCTTACAATGTTATTCGCAAGGAGCTCGAGCTATACGGTGGGGATTTGGCCAACCGTAGAGAAATTGTCGCTCTGACAAAGATGGATGCGCTTGGTCAGGAATTAACACAGGCTCAAGCAGATGAGTTTGAAGAAGCGACTGGCATTAAGCCCATGATTATCTCATCCGTTGCGCAACAAAACGTGGAAACTGTTCTTTATGCGCTAGCTGACATCGTGAAATCAGACCGCGATAATAAAGCGCCTGCGCCAGATAATAATGAGTATGCTGAACCCCTGCCAGATTACTTGAATGAAGCTGACGGTCATGTCGAATAATCACAGCGATGTTATTCATGCCGCGCAGCGCATTGTCGTCAAAATTGGCTCTGTCTTACTTGTTGATGAGAAAAACGGGCATGCACGTCAGGATTGGCTGAATTCTGTTGCCTCGGATATCGCCGCACTAAAGTCGCAAGGCAAGGAAGTCGTTGTAGTCTCATCAGGAGCAATTGCGCTTGGACGGCAGGCATTAGGCATTGATTATACTAATCGCCCCTCTTCCATTCCTTTAGAACAAAAACAAGCTGCAGCAGCTTTGGGTAATGTAGAGATATCCAAGGCTTACGCACAGGCTTTTGCACCATTTGATCAACAAACGGCGCTTATTTTATTAAGCCCGCGTGATACAGAAGAGCGAAAGCCACACCTCAATGCGCGTGCGACGCTACTAACGTTGTTAAAGCACAATAAAATTCCAGTTATTAACGAAAATGATACCGTATCAACTGCAGAAATCCGCTTCGGTGACAATGATCGCTTGGCTGCGCGCGTGGCACAGATGATAGGAGCAGATCTACTCATACAACTTTCGACAACAGACGGCCTTTATACGGGCGATCCTACACAGGATGATACGGCAGAGCATATCCCTCTCGTTGAAAATTATTCGGACGATCTTCTCGACATGGCGGGTGAAGCCCCTGCGGGTCTCAGCACGGGCGGCATGAAAAGTAAGCTAGAGGCCGCGCGTATTGCGACAAAAGCTGGCGTCAACATGATTATTGCGAGTGGCAAGCTTGATAATCCGATTGCGGCGCTTCAACGAGATGTCAAAGGTACTTTGTTCAAATCATCCTTAAAACCTCTCAAAGCACGTAAGAAATGGATTTCATCACACGTGCATGCCGAAGGCTCACTTATAATTGATGATGGCGCCGTAAAGGCCCTTCAAGGCGGAAAAAGCCTTCTGCCTGCTGGTGTAGCTAAGATTGATGGTGACTTTGCGATGGGTGATGCGGTTCAGATTCTGGATAAGCACGGCCATATGATTGCGATAGGCCTCATAAATTATAGCGCAAATGAGGGGCGTTTGATTTTAGGCTGCAAAAGCACTGATATTGCGGATGTCCTTGGGTATTCACGTGGTGATACGCTTATTCATCGTGACGATTTAGTCTTGCAAGCCTAGTTTTCTCGCGCCATTATGCCCTTAATCATTAATGATTTGGGGAAATCTAAATGCGTACCGACACGCCGAGGACTATATTTCTAAAAGATTATGAAGCACCTAAATATAAGGTGGCTCACGTTGATATGACCTTTGAAATTTTTGAAGGCAAAACAACTGTTCATACAAAAACGCAATATACACATGATGGTGAAGATGATGCGCCGCTCTTTTTGAATGGTGAGGATCTAGCGCTTATTTCATGTAAATTAGATGGTAAAGAAATACAGGCTGAACTATCTGACAAAGGGCTGACTATCCCTTCTCCAGGTAAAGAGGTTTTCTGTTTAGAGATTACGACAGAGATTTGCCCAGAGAAAAATACAGCTCTTGAAGGGCTTTACCATTCTGGTAGCACATACTGCACACAATGTGAGGCAGAGGGCTTTCGTAAGATTACATATTTCCAAGACCGCCCTGACGTGATGGCAACGTATAAGGTTCGTGTTGAAGCGGATAAGAAGGCATGCCCTGTTTTGTTATCAAACGGAAACCTTGTTGATAGTGGTGATGCCTCAGGCGATCGCCACTTTACTGTTTGGGAAGACCCTACGCCGAAACCTTGTTACTTGTTTGCCTTGGTTGCAGGTGATCTTGTCCGCGTGGAAGATAAGTATACGACTATGTCCGGTCTAGAGGTTGATCTACACATTTACGTCCGTGATGGCGATGAAGGTCAGTGTGATCACGCGATGGAATCTCTCAAGAAATCCATGAAATGGGATGAAGAAGTTTATGGTCGTGAGTATCAGTACACTATCTTCAACATTGTTGCTGTGAGTGACTTTAACATGGGCGCGATGGAAAACACGTCACTTAACATCTTCAACACTGCTCTCGTTTTGGCTGAACAAGAAACCGCAACTGACACCGACTTTATACGTGTGGAGAGCGTTATTGCGCATGAATATTTTCACAACTGGACAGGTAACCGTGTCACATGTCGTGATTGGTTTCAGCTTTCATTGAAGGAAGGGCTGACTGTATTTCGCGATCAGGAATTTTCAGCGGAGATGAATTCTCCTGCTGTACAGCGCATAGATGATGTAACGCATTTACGCCGTTTTCAGTTCCCTGAAGATGCGTCTCCCCTTGCCCACCCTGTGCGTCCGGATAACTATATTGAGATCAATAATTTCTATACCATGACCGTGTATGAAAAAGGTGCAGAAGTGATCCGCATGTTCCACACACTTCTTGGCCCTGAAAAATACCGTGAAGCAACCGACATGTATTTTGATCGCCATGATGGTCAGGCCGTCACATGTGATGATTGGGCAGCATGCATGGAAGAAGCTTATGGCGGTGATTTAACGCAATTTAAGCTTTGGTATTCACAAGCAGGTACGCCAGAAGTGAGCGCAACAGGCTCTTATGACGAGGCTGCAAAAACGTATACATTAACACTATCGCAAAGCATTCCTGATACGCCGGGGCAAACGAACAAGCTACCTATGCATATGCCTGTCGCGCTTGGTCTTGTTGGTCCTAATGGAGATGATTTGATTGACACGCAGGTTCTGGATTTAAAAGAAAAAGAGCAAAGCTTCACGTTTGAAAATATTGGTGCAAAGCCTGTCCCATCGATCTTGCGTGGTTTTTCTGCGCCAGTAAAATTAACGACAGACTTAAGCAATGATGATCTTCGTTTCTTGATGGTTCAAGATAGCGATGGATTTAATCGTTGGGAGGCTGGTCAGAATTTCTATCTAAATACAATCAATCAAATGATTGCGAACGATACAGAAGAAGCGCCAGAAGATTTCCTTGAAGTGATTGGAATGCTTTTAGAGCAAGCGGAAGATCGTAATCAGGATCGTGCCCTACTCGCACGCGCATTATCACTTCCGGATATTGCGCTTATCTCTCAAGCACAAGAGATTGTAGATACGGATGCAATTCATAAGGCGCGTGATGCTCTAAAGCGTTCGGTGAAGCAGCGTTATAAAGATCACCTGATTAAGGTTTATGAGCTTTGCGCTGGTTGTGAGAGCTTTGGGATTACACCGGCCTCTATGGGACGCCGTGCTTTACGTGGTGTTTTGCTAGCTTACATTACAGCAACAAATGGTACAGGTTGCGCCGCGCGTGCAAAACTGCACTATATGACGTCAAACAACATGACGGACCGCATGAGTGCGATGAATGCTATTGTTGCTAATCAAAATAGTGAGCGTGATGACGTTCTTGAGGATTTCTACGATCGTTTTAAGGATTACCAGCTTGTGATTGATAAATGGTTTGCTGCGCAAGCTTGCGCTGTTCGTGATGACATCTTTGAACAGCTGGAGGTGCTTCGTCAGCACCCTGATTTTAATATCAAAAATCCAAATCGTGTGCGTTCGCTCTATGGTGCTTTTGCGATGAACAACCCCGTGATGTTCCATTCAAAAGATGGTCGCGGGTATGAGTTTTTGAAAAATGCGATCATTGAGCTTAACGAGCTCAACCCGCAGATTGCAGCGCGTATGGTCACACCATTCCGTGAGTGGCGTCGTTATACACAAGATCGTCAGGAGAAAATGAAGGCAGCCTTAGAAGAAATTAAAGCAATGCCAAACATTTCACGAAATGTTTTTGAACTGGTTAATAAAAGCTTGACATAATATTATATTTTTTATAATGGTTATGCCTATCTCATAATTAAGGAGTTGTCTAATGCCTACATGCGGATTCAATAAACCCAAAACATTGGGGGCAGAGGATGCTCAACCTTCTTCAAACGCTACACAAGGCCCCCCTGGTTGTTCTTGCGGTTTTAACCTCAATGATTCAGCAGCCAAGGCGGCAGGTGGTGAAGAAGTCATCAACATAGAATCACCTCTGCGTGATAGTGACCCAGCCCCTTTGAAGGGACCTCTGAGGATTCCACCTCCGATATGCGGAAAATAATTTCGGCAATAGTAAAACCCGCTTTGGCGGGTTTTTTTGTGCCTCGAATCTCCTTAACTTTAGAGAATGGCGATTTCTCAAAAGCAGTTTGATTTGCAATTCGGCGTACCCGTATGTGGTATCGACGAAGTTGGGCGCGGCCCTCTTGTTGGTCCGGTTGTCTCGGCATGCGTAACAATCCCTTCTGAACATCTTGATAATCCTGCTTGGGATCAAATTACTGATAGTAAGAAGATTTCAGCGGTTAAGCGTGAAAAGCTATTTGAGCCGATTAAAGAGCTTTGTGTTTACGGTATAGCTGAAGCGACCGCAGAGGAAATTGACACCCTAAACATCCACCATGCTACCCTACTTGCGATGAAACGCGCTTATCACGACATGTTATCTAGCGGCACTAGCGTCCAAACCGCATTAGTTGATGGTAAATTTGCCCCTGATATCGATTGTAATGTTCAAACTGTCATTAAAGGCGATAGTCATTCTCTGGCCATTGGTGCGGCCTCTATTCTGGCAAAAGTAACGCGTGATCGTCTTATGACTGAACTGGCTAAAGAATACCCTTACTATGCATGGGAAAAGAATAGCGGTTATGGCACGAAGGCGCACATGGAAGGCCTACAGGAACATGGCCTGACTCCCTATCACCGCCTATCTTTTGCACCATGTGCGGCCCTAAAAAATATGCCTCGCGCTAAGTCCTTGAAGTAGAGTCATTATCTCAACTTGTTCCCCTAACGTTCTGAGTCTGTTGACTCTTTTTGTGTTTTATTCCTTGACGTGGAGTCCCAAATGACTCATGATTCGACTTCAATTTACGGAGTTTTCTAAATGTCGAGTCAAAAATCTAAGAAATCCACAAGCACTAAAAAAGCGAATGCTAAGATCGTTAATTCGATCGTTAAAGGTGATTCAATTGAGTCCCTTCGTAAGGTGGAAAAAGGCTCGATCGATATGATCTTTGCTGACCCGCCATATAACCTCCAGCTTGGTGGGGACTTGCATCGCCCTAACAATACAAAAGTTGATGCGTGTGATGATCATTGGGATCAGTTTGACAGCTATAAAGCTTATGATGAATTTACACGCGGCTGGCTTTCTGCGGCGCGTGATGCTCTTCATGATGATGGTTCTATTTGGGTTATTGGCTCCTATCACAATATTTTCCGCCTTGGCGCCATCTTACAGGATCTAGGTTTCTGGATCTTGAATGACGTGATTTGGCGTAAAACAAACCCAATGCCAAACTTCCGTGGCAAGCGTTTTACAAATGCACACGAGACAATGATTTGGGCAGCAAAATCCGAAAAATCAAAATACACATTCAATTACGATTCAATGAAGTTTTTGAACGAAGACCTTCAGATGCGCTCTGACTGGTTCATACCTCTATGCACCGGTAATGAACGCCTAAAGAATGATAACGGAGAGAAAGCTCACCCGACACAAAAACCGGAAGCCCTTCTCCACCGTGTGATACTTGCCTCGACAAAGCCTGGTGATGTTGTACTTGATCCTTTCTTTGGAACAGGAACAACAGGCGCCGTGGCAAAGAAGATGGGGCGTGATTATATCGGTATCGAGCGCGAAGACGAATACATCAAGGTTGCTGAAAAGAGACTGAAGTCCATCACACCTTGTTCGGAGGACACCATTTCAACATACAGTAAGCGTGAGCAGATGCGTATTCCATTTGGATGGCTTCTAGAGCACGGTTACTTAGAACCGGGAGCCGAACTGATCGACACGAAAGGTCGTGTTGCTCAAGTTCATGCGGATGGAAGCCTAGTAGCGCGCACAAAAGAAGGCGAGCACCGGGGCTCCATTCATAAAATCGGTGCGACATTACAAAATGCTCCTTCCTGTAATGGCTGGACATACTGGCACTATCATAATGGTCGTGAACTCGTCCCTATCGACAATCTGCGTCAGTCTCTACGCATGAAGATTGAGGGCGATAAAGCATCGTCGATACCTTCTGGGGCTACTGTTCAGTAAAATCTGTATCAAATTCGAAATGAAAGTGTTTCGAATATCTTCTGGATTGATTTATCATAATAGTTGAAGTCTTCGCTTCTTCTGTCTATAAGGTTTTTTTATGAATACATTATTTAGAACGATTACAAACAGCGCTTTGCCTGAGGATAACGCCTTTGCGTCACCCTCTTCTTCTGTAGTGCGCAAGACATCAATTATTCAGATCAATGATCTGGAGATCGATATGTTTATTGGCGTCATGGACTCTGAAAAGGAAGAAAAACAGCGTGTAATCGTTAATATCGATGCCGAGGTTGACCCGAACCCGCAATGGCAACAAGACGACATCAATAACGTCGTTTCTTATGTTGATATTATTGAGCGTATCCAGCTCATCGCCGATAGCGGCCACATCAATTTAGTAGAGACGTTTGCAGAAAAAATTATTGAAGCGTGCTTCTCTTTTGCGGAGATACAATCAGTGACCGTGAGTATACAAAAACCGGATATTATCGGCAATGTTGCTTCTGTTGGTACTGAAATATACGCTGAGCGTTCTTAAGGAGCCTATTCAAGAGTTTCTTGTTTACTTAGATCTCTTTTTCTTTGTTTGAACTTCAGACTTTTAAGTAAATGACTCTTTTTGCGATCTGCAAATACATCCAATGCGTCAACTTTACCGTACACAACGGCAAATTGTTCACCGCTGGCACCAGGTGACTTCTCTAAGCCCTGAAAATGGGAAATAGACACATTAAGTTGTAAGAAGGCCAAGCGCTTGTAGTCAAGCTGTCTATCAGCCTCCTCCATGTTAGCCTTGCTGTATTTTTGCCTCACTATATAGGCTTGGGCTACATGCTCATCCAACTCTAAAAAGTTAAAAGTAAGCGGTCTGTTCAAAACCAGAATAATATTACGTGGGTGGTATGGAATATTACCGGCAACACCACATATAGGTTGCATAAAAGCGTTACTGCCTAGCTGCACACGCCTTAGGTTTAGAACGCCAGTATCTGAGACAAGAGGAAAGCCCCCTCTGTTTGCATCATAGCGGCCCAAATCTATAGGAATCATGAACTGGAATTTATCAGAGAACCCTTTCTTCTCTTGCGCTAGCATTTTCGCAGCAGCATCTCTTATCTCTGGCCACTGAAAGTCATCCTCGTAAAATGATTTGTATATGTCACACTCATTGATGAGTAGAAAATTATCTACCGCTTCATTGTTGTTAACATCCAAGGCACCAATCTTCCAAAAAAGTTTGGAAAAGTTCTCGACACTACCAAATTGATAAGATTCCTCTTTAGCTTGTTCTATGATGGTTGCCTCATTATCCTCTGCAATAGGTGTTGCTTCGCTTGCCTCTTGCGCAAAACCTTGTGCTGAAAAAGTAATCAGGCATAACGATACAATAATGATGCGATATATATATTTCATGATTCCATTATATTGTTTTTTACCAATGGTAACAAATTTATCTGAACAAAAACGGTATTTATTTCATAAGCTTAACAGCTTTTTTAAATAAGGTAGGCACGCCAAGTGCATCTAAGGCGCCTGGGTCAATCCATTGCTCATTATTTGTTATCTTACCGTCAAATTGTGCGGTTATGATGTCCAAATGGAGATCGAAATGTGTAAAGCTATGTTTTACCTTGGTTTTCATGTCTTTTTGCTTTGAAAAACGCGATATTTTGACCTTAGGCGTCTTTTCAAGCCATTCTGTCGTGGGGAGGCCTAACATTCCACCCATCATCTGGCTTTCATCGCGTCTTTCGAACAATATAGCTCCAGATTTGTTAGTTACCCAATAAACATGGCCATATTTTTGAGGCTTTGCCTTCTTAGGCTCTTTTTTCGGTAGTGTTTCGGCAATTTCTCGCCCCTTACACCCACTGTTTATCGGACAAAGTAGGCATTTGGGGCTTTTGGGAGTGCATATGGTCGCGCCAAGCTCCATTACGCTTTGGGCATAGTCTCCCGGGCGTTGAACTTCATCCCACGCAATACTTCCTGATAGTTCTTTAAGGCGCTTTTTGCTCTTAGGAAGTGGTTCTTCGATGGCAAAGTAACGCGCCATGACACGCTCCACATTACCATCGACCACGTTGGCAGGTTTATTAAAGGCAATCGCAGCGATGGAATTTGATGAATAATCCCCTATTCCCGGCAGCTGTGTAAGTTCTTCTTGGTTATCGGGGAACATACCATCATGCTCCCTACTAACAATTTGAGCGCATTTATGAAGGTTCCTAGCTCGCGCGTAATATCCAAGACCTGCCCATTCGTGCATAACGTCTTCATTGTTTGCCACGGCCAGATCATGCACAGTCGGCCACCGTTTAATAAACTTTTCAAAGTAAGGTTTAACCGTCACAACCGTAGTTTGTTGTAGCATCACCTCGGATAACCATACCCAATAAGGGTTAGGCTTAACACCTTTGGGCGCGCGCCATGGCATTACCCGCGCGTTTTTGTCATACCAACCCAGTATATTTTTACGGAAATTGTTGACATCACCGTCTTCTTGCTTGTTGTTTTCTTTTCTGGCTGCCATATTGCCTGTCATGTGTGCACTTAAACTCGTTTCAGACTCAGTCCCCAAGGTGACTGATAAAATCTTTGCCCGCAAATATATAGCATTAGGGCGGATTGTCACCCATTGGGAAGAGATTATGGGTACAGATTTAGCACAAAAAACCCAACCTCTTAAAATTCATTACAGAAAAGCAAAGCGCAAAGGCGATAAACCGAGTGCAAAGCTCGATATTGCCACCTCTAGCGCGAATGCTTCCCTTCTCATCATGAAAAAAGGAGTGCTTTTGGAAAAGATGAACCAAATTTTCGGCGAAGCCTGGATTACTGATATTAATTTCGTTCACACGCCGGCCAACAAGGTCAAAGGCACTAAAAAGCGAAAAACCAAAAAACCTTTAAGTTCTGAGCAAAAAAAAGCTCTCACTTCTATGTTGGATGTGGTAGAAGACAGCGCTATAAAGGAGCGGCTGGAGAAATTCGGCAAAGCCTTCTTTCAAGATAAAAACTAAATTAAAGAGAATTTAAGATGAAAGTTACTGCAATCACCCTGCGTAAGGGAAATGTCATGGAACATAACGGCAAGCTTATGATCGTTACAAATTACGAGATTATGCAGCCTGGTAAAGGGGCTTCTGTTATTCAGGTAGAGCTTCGTGACATCAGAACCGGTAACAAAGATAATGTTCGTTTCAGAACGCAGGAAACTGTTGAACGTGTTCGCCTTGAGCAGACAGATTATCAGTATCTTTTCAGTGATGGTGATGAATGCACATTCATGAATCTAGAGAGCTACGAACAAATCACAGTGAACAAAGACATCATTGGAGATCCGGCAGTCTTCTTACAAGATGGTATGACAGTGATCATCGAAACATTTGAAGGTGAGCCTCTCGGTGTTCAATTACCTGATAGTGTGACTTTGGAAGTGACAGAGGCAGAGCCTGTTATTAAAGGACAAACAGCGACAACATCATACAAGCCGGCAGTGATGGAGAATGGTGCGCGTGTGATGGTACCGCCACATATTGATGTCGGTACGCGAATTGTAGTGAAAACTGAAGACGCGTCTTACGTAGAGCGCGCGAAGGACTAAATCGTTTTTTATTAAAGGAATAAGATCATGGCGGCGATGTCCCCTATTATGAACATTATGGTTAAAGCAGCTGAAAAAGCTGGCCGTAACCTATCACGCGACTTTGGTGAAGTTGAAAACCTGCAGGTCTCCCGCAAAGGCCCTGCTAATTTTGTGACTGCCGCAGATAAGCGCGCCGAGGAAATCATCTTTGAAGAGCTTAAAAAAGCGCGTCCAACTTACTCTTTCCTTATGGAAGAAAGCGGCGAAGTTAAAGGTGAAGACACGGATTACGTTTGGATTATTGATCCATTAGATGGAACACATAATTTCATGCACGGCATTCCACATTGGTGTATTTCGATCGCTTTGGAAGTTAAAGGGCGAATTGAAGCTGGCCTAGTTTATGATCCAATTAAAGACGAAATGTTCCGCGCAGAACGTTCTGGCGGCGCCTTTATGCG
This sequence comes from Alphaproteobacteria bacterium, assembly GCA_013215815.1. Taxonomy (GTDB): domain Bacteria; phylum Pseudomonadota; class Alphaproteobacteria; order Micavibrionales; family Micavibrionaceae. The sequence goes on from JABSQP010000008.1 coordinate 89,255, forward strand.
CAGTCAACGTTTACGCGTTTCATCGAGAAACAATTTCGAAAGTGCATTTATTGCATTTGGCTCCGCCATGGATAATAAAAATTATGCAGAATATGCTAATGAGTTTACTAAAATTGCCCATATCGCACCAAACCTTAGACGTTTTGGTGCTGCAGCACTAGATCTGGCCTATGTTGCGGCAGGTCGTTTGGATGGATACTGGGAGCGTGGCCTACACCCATGGGACGCAGCAGCAGGCGTACTTATTCTGAAAGAGGCTGGTGGCTTTGTCTCTAGCATAGATAATGAAGAGAACCCTGTTTACAGCCGTAATATCGTTGCAGGTAACCAGCCAATACAGCAAGACCTCAAGAAAGCGCTCAAGAGCCTCTCTAAAGAAAAGGCGGCTTAAACGAATAATGAACAAGCTAAGCGCCCTATCGTTATTCTTATCATTCGGCTTGTTTTACCAAAGCCCTATTAGCTTCGCCCAAGGTAATAGTGTCAGCGATTATGTTCCGCCTCCTTTGTTTGGTAGCGCTCCAAGCACCGTAGCCCCTAAAAAAACTGAAGAACCCGCCCCTGACACACCTATTCAGCTAAGACAAAACGAAAATAACCCAACGCTGAAAAAGCCCTTACCTAAAAGGCCGAAGAAGACAGCGGTGCGATACATTCCCGATGCACCTGTACCGAAGAAAAAGCCCACGCCTCCAAAAGGCTTAGTAAAAAAAGACGAACCTATAGGTAGTCTTCCAGTCAAAGAGGCAGAACCTAAAGTTAAGTCAGAAGAGACCACCACAGGCGTTGTTAAGGGCCCAAAAACAATGCCTGCAGTAAAGAAAACAGACGTTGATGTCGAAGTAGTTGATAAGAACGTTGAAGAAACGCAAACGGATATGCTGGCACGTGTGCAGGAGCAAGCGGCAGAAGAAAAGCGTTTAGAAGAAAAAAAGAAAGCCAGCAAGCCAGTTTCTAAGCCAAATTCCCTCTTTAAAGACCGTTTGGTTTTAGTTTTTGACTTAGATATAGCAACGCTTTCTGAGGATAAGAGTGCCCTTTTAGATGAGCAAGTGGTGCCGGCGCTCCTAGAAACGGATAATCGATTAAACATTACCGCTTATGCAAGCCCAAGTGCTACAGCTAACGCAGATAGGCGTATGGCCTTATCACGAGGCCTTGCGGTTCGCTCGTTTTTAATTGAAGCGGGCATTAAACCCTCGCAAATTAATGTGCGTTCATTAGGTGCGCAAACAAACACGCAACCATATGATCGTGTCGAACTGGACTTAATTAAATAGACGTGGATAAAGGTTACTGGCTTCGACGCAGTGATTGACTTAAACCGTGGAATATCCACACTTAGGGCTAGATTTTCTTAATTTTTTGATCTATGTATTTCTATAATACATTAAATCTTATGACAAAATTCATGTGAAAAAGCATGGGAAGGATATTATGGCTGAGAATAAAAAATCTGCAGGTATTTTAATTGTTGTTGTTTTAATGGCTCTTGCAGGCGTCGCAGGAGCTTACATGATGTTCGGTAAAGATGCTGGCGACAAACTTCCTATAATACAAGGTGATATCGCAGGCAAGAGTGAAAATGGCCCCGAAGTAACTGCGGAAGAAGATCATGATGATCATCAAGAGCATGCTAGTGATCATCACGATCACCATGGACACGATCACCACGGACATGAGCACCATAATAACCAACCACAAACAACTGCAGAAAAGCCGTCCCTCTTTGATGACTTAAAGGAAGCAAACCCTTTGGCAGTTAACCCTGTTCTTGGTGTTCGCGCTGCAGGAAATCCTGATGCGCCCGTAAAATTGACTGAAGTCTTTTCGCTGACATGTAGCCACTGCGCAACATTTCACAATGAGACATACAGGCACATCAAGGAGGAATACATTGATACCGGTAAGATTTATTACGTTTATCAAGAGTTTCCTCTTAATGCCCCTGCGCTGCACGCAAGTATGGTCGCAAGATGTCTTCCCGAAGAGCGTTATGCAGGCTACATCGATCTTCTCTTCAGAACTCAAGAAAAGTGGATTGCTGCCCCAGATTATAAGGAAGCGTTACGCCAGAATGCCAAGCTTGCAGGTATGAGCGATGAAGAATTTGATACGTGTTTGGATAATAAACCATTACAAGAAGCGTTGGCAGGAGTTATTCAAGAAGCTTCTAAAAAGTGGGAAATTAAATCAACACCGAGTCTTGTTTTTAATGATGGTGAGAAAGTCGTTGTGGGCGCACAAAAATATACGCCTATGGCAAACGCTATCGAACAATTTATAGCGAGAGCACAAGCTCCTGCTTCTGAGTAAAACTGAGTGAAAGTATGATCCAATTTAAGCAACTTCGCCTTAGCGGCTTCAAATCGTTTGTCGACAAAACAGCTCTAGATATTGAGCCAGGCCTGACTGGTATTGTGGGGCCAAACGGTTGTGGTAAGTCTAATTTGGTTGAAGCGCTGCGTTGGGTTATGGGTGAAACATCATCTAAAAAGATGCGTGGTGGAACAGGTTCTATGGAAGATGTGATCTTCAATGGAACGAATAGTCGTCCAGCCCGTAACTTTGCGGAAGTATCTCTTCTTCTCGATAACACATCTCGCCAAGCGCCAGCTGCTTACAATAGTGAAGATGATATTGAGATCATTCGTAAGATCGAGAAAGATAAAGGTTCTCTTTATAAGATTAACGGAAAGACACACCGTGCACGTGATGTGCAGATGCTTTTCGCTGATACAGTAACGGGCGCCAACTCCCCTGCTCTTGTTTCTCAAGGTCGAGTAACACAGATGATCAACGCCAAGCCACAAGAGCGTCGCTTGGTTTTAGAAGAATCAGCTGGAGTTTCTGGCCTGTATGTACGCCGTCATGAGGCCGAGCTACGCCTTCGCGCAGCTGATAATAATTTACAGCGCCTTGAAGATCTTGTGGGCAGTATGGAAAGCCGCCTTAATAGCCTTAAGAAGCAAGCGCGCCAAGCAGTACGTTACAAAGAGCTTAATACAAAAATTAAGGACCTTGAGCTATCAATTGCTTATTTAGAATGGCGTCTACTTTGTAAGAAGATCGATAATGCAAAGTCTAGGTTTGATGAAGCAGAGAGCGTTGTAGCAGAGCGTATGGCAACAGTAACGCAGCTAACAAAAACACAAAATGTTCAGGCTGAAGATCTCCCAGCCCTTCGTAAGAAAGAAGCAGAAAGCGCAGCAGCGCTACAAGCGCAGAAACAGACACTTCAACGTATTGAGGATCAAGAGCGCGCTCTAGAAGAGCAGCTTACCGAAGCAAAAGACCAGCTATCACGTCTTCTACAAGACAGGGAGCACGAAACACAAAGCCTTGAAGAAAATACCGGTACCCAAGAGCGTCTTAAATCTGAAGAAGAGCGCCTTCGTAATAGCGAAGGTAACGAAGCTGAAGTCATTGAAGAAAAGCAAGGGATCGGTTCCAGACTTGAAGAAGAAGTATCTCAGCTCGAGAAAGAATACGAAGAATATATGGAGAAAGTCGCGGAAGTACGCGCTTCTCGCCTAACCCTTGAGCGTCAAGTTTCTGCGTACCCATAGGTTTCCCATCTTCTGCAAAAAGTCTGATCTTTTTGTG
>JABSQP010000009.1 GCA_013215815.1 Alphaproteobacteria bacterium
GCCGGCCAATTCTGCATTGAGTGGGATAACGTCATATGGGTTTGCTGGATCTGCATTCTTGGCAACAAGCTCTAAGCTACAGGGTCCCGGATCCGGATAACGGACCGCGGTTAGACATCAAACAGGCCAAGGGTGGTATCTCACTGATGACTCCCCAGCAACTGGCGACGCTGGATCAAAGTCTCCCACCTATACTGCACATGACGAATCTAAGGCCACTGTAAAGCTGTAGTAAAGGTTCATAGGGTCTTTCCGTCTAACCGCAGGTACGAGGCATCTTAACCTCGAATTCAATTTCACTGAGTCTACCCTGGAGACAGTGGGGAAGTCGTTACGCCATTCGTGCAGGTCGGAACTTACCCGACAAGGAATTTCGCTACCTTAGGACCGTTATAGTTACGGCCGCCGTTTACCGGGGCTTCAATTCAGAGCTCTCACTCCTCCTCTTAACCTTCCGGCACCGGGCAGGCGTCAGACCCTATACGTCGTCTTGCGACTTCGCAGAGCCCTATGTTTTTGATAAACAGTCGCCACCCCCTGGTCTGTGCCACCCTCTTCTAGTTGCCTAAAAAAGGGTCACCCTTCTTCCGAAGTTACGGGTGCAATTTGCCGAGTTCCTTCACAATAGTTCTCTCAAGCGCCTTGGTATGCTCTACCATCCCACCTGTGTTGGTTTAGGGTACGGTCAATAATGTGGAGGCTATTTCCTGGATGTCCTTCACTGCAATCTCAATCCAATAAGAGATTACAATTTACGGCCACCGTCACCATCCACTGGCTCCAGAATATTAACTGGATTCCCATCGACTACGCCTTTCGGCCTCGCCTTAGGAGCCGGCTCACCCTGCGCGGATTAGCCTTGCGCAGGAACCCTTGGGATTTCGGCGAGAGTGTTTCTCACACTCTTTGTCGCTACTCATGTCAGCATTCTCACTTCTGATACCTCCAAGCAACCTCGCGGTTACTCTTCGCAGGCTTACAGAACGCTCCGCTACCACGTATATAAATATACATCCTAAGCTTCGGTACATAGTTTAAGACCCGTTACATCTTCGGCGCGGAAAGTCTTATTTAGACCAGTGAGCTATTACGCTTTCTTTAAAGGGTGGCTGCTTCTAAGCCAACCTCCTGGTTGTCTTGGACTTTCTACATCCTTTTCCACTTAACTATGATTTGGGGACCTTAGCTGTAGGTCTGGGCTGTTTCCCTTTCCACCATGGACCTTATCACCCATGGTGTGTCTGCCAGATAGTACTCTTAGGTATTCGGAGTTTGGTTAGGTTTGGTAAGGCTCGCGCCCCCCTAGCCCATCCAGTGCTCTACCCCCTAAGGTATTCATCTGACGCTCTACCTAAATAGATTTCGCGGAGAATCAGCTATCACCCGGTTTGATTGGCCTTTCACCCCTAGACACAGATCATCCCCTCATTTTTCAACATAAGTGGGTTCGGTCCTCCATTGCATGTTACTGCAACTTCAACCTGTCCATATCTAGATCACCGGGTTTCGGATCTAATCCTGCATACTAATCGCCCTATTCAGACTCGGTTTCCCTACGCCTACACCTATCGGCTTAAGCTTGCATACAAGACTAACTCGCTGACCCATTATACAAAAGGTACGATGTCACACGGCAAGCGTGCTCCATCTGTTTGTAAGCATCCGGTTTCAGGTCTGTTTCACTCCCCTTATCGGGGTTCTTTTCACCTTTCCCTCACGGTACTAGTTCGCTATCGGTCGATCAGGAGTACTTAGCCTTGGAGGATGGTCCCCCCATGTTCAGACAAAATTTCACGTGTTCCGTCCTACTCGAGGACAGCATTGCTTTCTACGTATACAGGGCTATCACCTACTTTGGCTCGGCTTTCCATCCGATTCTACTTCTTACAACACTGCCACTGGGCTGATTCCCGTTCGCTCGCCACTACTAGGGAAGTCTCGTTTGATTTCTTTTCCTACGGTTACTGAGATGTTTCACTTCACCGCGTTCGCTTCTTATACCTATGTATTCAGTACAAGATACCCTAAAAGGGTGGGTTTCCCCATTCGGAAATCCTCGGATTAACGGTTGTTGACACCTTCCCGAGGCTTATCGCAGCCTGCCACGTCCTTCATCGCCTCTGATCGCCAAGGCATCCACCAGATGCTCTTAGACACTTGAATTCAAACCACGCGCAGAACTAAATCTGCCATTATTTGTTGGTTAAATGCTTTATCAGTCAGGGCTGTATAAATTCCTTCCTTCAAAAACAAAGCAACAAGTAAGCCGTTACTCGACTCGGCAAAGTGAGTAACGAATACGTGTGTTTGTTTAATAAAAAGTCATCACATCTTACTAAGGATAATGTGATGACACTCAGCTTAAAGTTAGATTTCCAGACTTTATTCGATTAATTAAATAATTAACTAAAAAAGTCATTTTTTAGTTGGAATATTCTTTCTATAAACTTCATTTCAAACTTATTTACGATTTACAAGAACCGAGGATGTAATAACCATTCCTCATTAAAATATCCAGTAGATATTTTAGAGAAAAATGGTGGAGCTATGCGGGATCGAACCGCAGACCTCCTGAATGCAAATCAGGCGCTCTCCCAGCTGAGCTATAGCCCCATTTTAGAAAATGGTGGGCCCGGCTAGACTTGAACTAGCGACCTCACCCTTATCAGGGGTGCGCTCTAACCACCTGAGCTACGAGCCCGACATACTAAACGCGGTAAGTCGGACTTTCCGCAATATGGTTCCTCAATACTTCACAGGAAAAAGAGATACACCGACAGCAGTACTTGACGTTTCAAAGAAACGGAAAATACCAAATAGCATCCTTAGAAAGGAGGTGATCCAGCCGCACGTTCCCGTACGGCTACCTTGTTACGACTTCACCCCAGTCGCTGATCCTACCGTGGTTGGCTGCCTCCGTAGTTAGCGCACCACCTTCGGGTAAAACCAACTCCCATGGTGTGACGGGCGGTGTGTACAAGACCCGGGAACGTATTCACCGTGGCATGCTGATCCACGATTACTAGCGATTCCGACTTCATGTACTCGAGTTGCAGAGTACAATCCGAACTGAGACTACTTTTGGAGATTAGCTTGGCCTCGCGACCTTGCTGCCCACTGTAGTAGCCATTGTAGCACGTTTCTAGCCCTACACGTAAGGGCCATGATGACTTGACGTCGTCCCCACCTTCCTCCGGCTTAACACCGGCAGTCTCGCATGAGTGCCCAACTGAATGCTGGCAACATACGATAGGGGTTGCGCTCGTTGCTGGACTTAACCAAACATCTCACGACACGAGCTGACGACAGCCATGCAGCACCTGTACATCGTCCGGCCGAACCGAAGGAAATCATCTCTGAAATCCCCGACGAGTATGTCAAGTGTAGGTAAGGTTCTTCGCGTTGCTTCGAATTAAAGAACATGCTCCACCGCTTGTGCGGGTCCCCGTCAATTCCTTTGAGTTTTAATCTTGCGACCGTACTCCCCAGGCGGTGTGCTTAATGCGTTAGCGGCGTCACCGAACCCTAAGGGCCCGACAACTAGCACACATCGTTTACGGCGTGGACTACCAGGGTATCTAATCCTGTTTGCTCCCCACGCTTTCGTATCTCAGCGTCAATACCCGTCCAGTGAGGCGCCTACGCCTCTGGTGTTCCTCCGAATATCTGCGAATTTCACCTCTACACTCGGAATTCCCCTCACCCCTCCGGGATTCAAGACATGGAGTTTCAAAAGCAATTCCGAGGTTGAGCCTCGGGATTTCACTTCTGACTTTCATGTCCGCCTACATACGCTTTACGCCCAATGATTCCGAACAACGCTCGCTCCATTCGTATTACCGCGGCTGCTGGCACGAATTTAGCCGGAGCTTCTTCTGATGTTACCGTCATTATCTTCGCATCTGAAAGAGCTTTACAACCCTAGGGCCTTCGTCACTCACGCGGCATGGCTGCGTCAGGGTTTCCCCCATTGCGCAATATTCCTCACTGCTGCCTCCCGTAGGAGTCTGGACCGTGTCTCAGTTCCAGTGTGGCTGATCATCCTCTCAGACCAGCTACTGATCGTCGGCTTGGTGAGCTCTTACCTCACCAACAACCTAATCAGGCGCGGGCTAATCCCTCGGCGATAAATCTTTGGACCGGAGTCATTATAAGGTATTAGCACAAATTTCTCTGTGTTATTCCTTACCGAGATGTATATTCCCACGTGTTACGCACCCGTGCGCCACTCACCATAAAGGTTCGTTCGACTTGCATGTGTTAGGCCTGCCGCCAGCGTTCGTTCTGAGCCAGGATCAAACTCTCAAGTTTGATCTCATCTCAAAATCATTTGGTTTCAAAAAAATTGAAGTATCCTTGGACACTTCAAATTATGAACCAGTGATGATTCAAGAAGTGCAAGGACCTGCTTGTTTTGTACATTTAAGTATAAATACCTAAATATACGTCACGTAACTATATAAGTTAGTTTAGATACATGAACAAACAGATCTCATAGTTTTGCTGATAAATCAGCTTATTTTCAATGCATTCAACATTTCCAATACATCCAGTAAACTGAATGACCACAAGCTCTGCTGTCTGTGTATCTCTTTTTCCTATTCACGATGTTCAAGAACCAAACAATCCGGACAACGTAAACGGCTATCCGAACCGTAACCAAGTTTATAAAAACCTGAAAAAATAAATACTTAAAGAATGAGACGAACATAGTCGCGTAATAAACATTCGTCAAGCAAAATGTCGGAGCTTTTAAAAACTAAGTATTTAGCGGCTCCGGCAGTAAGTAGTGCGGGTCAGCCCCGCGCTGTGAGAGGGGTTATATACTGAATGGATTATCGAAGTAAACCCCTTTTTTTCACTTTTTTTTAATTTTTTTATCTTTTTTTCATGAATGGCTGAAAACCAAGGGTTACGCTCTTTAAAATCTCTAGAAAAACATCACAAAAACAATACTCAAAAGATAAATTTGCGAGAGTTATAGCAATCCAGCCTCTTTGAGCTCTTCCTCCATCTCTGGTGGAGGGGCATCATGCGCCTGCCCAAGGACATACACCCCCTTCTCTTTCGGCGCCTTGGCCTGATCAAAATAGCGCCAACCCTGAAAAGGTCTATGCGGTGTACTGACCGTCTCAATAACATCCGTATCTGTGAGAATAAGACTTTGTGTGCCCTTATCACTGCTCTCATAGATGTCAAAACCGATAATTCTCTGACGGCAGACAATACGGTTTTTAATAACCCTATATATAGAGCCTTCAGATTTTAATATCTCTTCTGCTTTTTTCGGCAAAAAACGCGTACGGACAATATTTGCTTCCTGGCCCTCAAACATAACACGCTCATGCGCTTGCCATGCTGCAAAGTCTTCTAAGGTATCAATTCCCACTACTAATTTAATCATATGTATTGCCATACCTTACAAAGTAGCCCGAAAAACCTCTAAATCAATAGATTTATCCCAAATACTTGCCCAACAGGGATTCACAAGACGTACATACGTCTGTATATTGGTAAGCGATTGATTTTCTTTGATTCGTCTCTCGAATTACCATGGATAGCAAAATATTAAAAAATAACTGCTCCGCCTTACTTCTAGGCGCTTTTGCAACACTTATAAGCTTCTCCTCGTCAGCGAAGGCTGAAAACGGGTTCAGTATTCCTGTATCCCCATGGATGGAAGAAAAGAGAAATCCTGAAATTGCGCCCTATCCTGTTCAACGCCTATCGATAGAAGATATTAATCACTTCAACATCAATGAGCATACGAAACAACCGCAGAACCAATCCGCACTAGAAAAAATTTATTCAAGCCGCATTGTCGATGAACTAGAGCAGTATGGTTACGATTTATTTGATACTGCCTTATCTCTACAAGACAAAAGAAATGCGATGCCTGCAGGCATGGTGCAAGACAATTATGTATTAAGCCATGGGGACTCACTCGATATTACTGTGCGCGGGCAATTAAATACACGCTCGACCTATATAATTGATAGCCAAGGCCTACTAATCGTTGACAACTTCTCTCCCGTGACTGCTGCAGGCAAGACAATAGGGGAATTAAAGCAAGAGCTTCAAAGAGAAGCTGCCAGCATGTACAACACTCAAGCATTCGTTTCTTTATCTGGCATAAGGCAAATTAAAATCCTTGTGACCGGTCATGTTAAAAACCCGGGACAAAAAAACGTCACAGCATTTCATACAGCACTTGATGCTTTATCACTTGCCGGCGGCGTCGATGAAACAGGATCATTAAGACAAATTAAACTTGTTCGTGGTGACAAAACATATGTGATAGACCTTTATCAACTTCTTATGGCCAGCATGTCAGGGGCTGATAAACTATTAAAAGATGGGGATCGCCTTATTGTACCACCTATCGGACCAACAATGGCAGTGAGCGGCAGCGTTAAGCGCCCTGCCATTTATGAAATACGCCGTCATGAGAAAATCAGCCTTCACCAGGCATTACAACTTGCCGGCGGCACGCTCCTCCCTGGGCAAAACAGATACGTGAAGATGCAATTCACCAAAGATGGCGATGAAACAATTCAAGATGTCGGAGAGGCAAAGCAAAGAATATTTGGTAACGGTTCTATTTTAATGGTTTCTCAAAGCCAACAAAAACAAGCGAGCGCTATCACTTTATCTGGCCATACACGCCAACCAGGAACACACGATCTTAAAAAGTCAAAAACACTTTCCGATCTCATCACAAGTGATAAAGTTCTCGGCAAAGATATATATCCTCTTATAGGCATTATTGAACGGCGCGACCCCAATCAACTCACCAAAACCCTTGTTGAATTCTCACCACGGCATGTCCTCACAAAAGAGGAAGATAAGAAATTAAATGAAGGCGATATAATTCATCTTTTTTCTATGGACGACATACGTGATTTAGAAAAACCGCAAAAAGAAACATCACTGCTATATCATCAAGCTTCATTCACACCCGAGAAAAATAAAACAGCGATTGATGATCCTGTTATACGCTCCTTCCTAAAAGAACGCGCAGCATTCGTACGCGGCGCTGTACGTCAAGAGGGATCTTACCCTGTCACAAGCCATGCAACACTGGATAGTGTCTTAGCTATTGCAGGCGGAATTTCTCTTGAAGCTAACAAAAAGAGTATTGAAGTAACATCACGTGAAAATGGCCGTCATACTTACGACATCGAAACAACAAATCCGAAGAATGTTCACATCACATCGGGTGATACAGTTCGCGTAAATCAAAAGTTTCATAAAATCACAGATCAGAGCGTGACCATTATCGGTGAAGTTAATCATCCTGGACGTTACGATCTCATGCCAGGCGATACTATTCTAAAGCTACTAGAGCGTGCAGGCGGCGTAACAAACCAATCTTATCCTGATGGCGCTATCTTTAGCCGCGCGGGAGAACGCAAGCGCGAGAAAAACCGTTATAAAGCGCAAGCGCAAGATTTAGAAATGAAGCTAGCCGCCAGCATGAGCCAAGCCGATAAAGATAAAAAGCCTGATATGACACAGGTAAGCGCGATGCAGAGCCTTATCGCGCAATTAAAGGGAGCGGAAGCAGTTGGACGCATAACAGTTGAAGCCGATCCCTCTTCTTTAAAAGCTGATCCAGCGCAAGATATCTTGCTCGAAGCAGGTGATAAGATCTTTATCCCTAAACGCCCCCTCACAGTGCGCGTTGCTGGCGAAGTTCTCTCCCCAGCATCCCTACAATTTAAAAGCGGGAAAGACCCGCTCGACTATATTAATGAGGCTGGCGGCACAACTTATTACGCCGATAAAGGCCGCGCCTTTGTTGTATACCCAGATGGTAGCGCTTCGCCGCTCGGTATTAGCGCATGGAATCACAGATCAACAATGATTCCGCCGGGCTCCACGATCATTGTACCGCGTGATCCAAAGCCATTCGACTTCCTTGAAAGCGCAGAACGCGTCAGTCAGATTCTAGCCAATCTTGCGATCTCTGGCCTTTATATCGAAGCTATTGGCGACGATGATTAAGCGGCATATAATATAAACTATGCGCGCGCCCTATTTTTCAATTGTAACAGTCACGAAAAACAATCTGGAAGGATTGAAAGAAACCGCTGCGTCTATTGCTGCACAGGATAATAGTGATTGGGGAAACCATGAATGGATTGTCATCGATGGTAACTCTAATGATGGCAGCGAAGAGTTCTTAAAAACAACAAAGGCACACTGGATTAGCGCACCAGATGATGGGCTTTACGATGCGATGAATAAAGGCATCGAGCGCGCCCACGGTGTTTACATTATATTTATGAATGCTGGCGATGTCTTTACTGATGAAACGGTTTTAAGCGAGCTACAAAACGATATTGATGAACCCCTTCCTGATCTTATATATGGCGACGCACTTGAACAGGGGCAGGATGGGCACGATTACTATAAATATGCACGCAGTCATAAACATATTGATAAGGGTATGTTCACGCATCACCAATCTATCTTTTATAAGAGGGAAAAGATTGAAACGCTTCGCTATGATTTAAGCTATAAGCTCGCAGCTGATTATGATTTTACAGCACGCTTTTTAAAGATGAACCCTTACGCGATCTATTTTGACCGTCCAATCTGTCTTTTTGAGGCAGGAGGATTGTCGCAACGCAATGCTGGTCAATCAAGGTCAGAGGAATTCCAGATCAGGCAAGAAATGAATGTACCAATGGTAAAAAACATACTGGTAACAGCACGGCAAATGATCGCTCAATTTATTCGGCAGCTTTCAAATCCGCTTTACTGGAAGATTCGCGAGAATTTTTAAGCGCATTAGAGACCATCCTATAATAAGTATAACGTGATTTTGCGAACTCAAAGCCAGCGCGCCCACCAAGAAACCCACGTTTTAAAATATAACTATGTGCAAACGCTATTAGTGGCCTGAATGGCATAGAACGAAACATCTGCTTCAAAAACTCTCGTACAGCAGACGGATCTCTTGGATAAGCATGACGCTTAATCATCTCTGCCTCCCAATGCGCATAGCGCTTATGACGCTTATGCCAATTATCATTATCGGCATAATGTAGCAGAGGCTCAACTAACTGCCCTAACACCTCACCTGCAAATTTTTTTTTAAGAACCGGTTGATAATGCCCTTCCATCTCGCCCATGCCTGCAATATCCAGATCATCAACGACAGGGAATTCAACTTTATAGCGGTTGAATAGAACCAGTTTATTGTTTTGAAGACCGTGCTTGAGCGCTCTACCATTCCAAATATACCGCCCCTTCACAAAATACCCTGCACATGACGTATCTGTTACACTTTTTATTTCGTCAACAAGCCTAGATGTAAGCACCTCGTCTGCATCAACAAAGAAAATCATATTGTGCCTTGTCTCGATATGATCAAGAGACCACTGTCGTTTCTTAGGGTAAGAACCATTCCACGAAAAACTCTCAATACGTGCTCCCAGATCAGAGGCAATCATACAAGTTCTATCATTGCTATTTGAATCAACAACAATCACCTCATCAAAATTAGAAAGCGCATTCAAGCAGCGCGCAATATTACCTTCCTCATTGCGCGTAGTAATAATGACACTCACAGGGATCATGTTTTAATCTCTTTGGCGAAATGACCAAGTAAGGTAGCCTAGAAACATACCCATCAAAATGGCGATAGGCCAAACTAAAACTGGGTTTGGCCAATGCGGCTTTGGTGTAGAAAAAGCAGGCTCAACAACAATAGCAGCATAAGGCTCATCAAGATTAGCAAGCATTTGAATATGCTCTTGCTGCATCAACAAATTCGTAATGCCTTTACGATGATCCGGATTATTTGTTCTTGCGAGAGAGTTCTTCAAATAGTCAATACGGCTTTGTGATTGGCGACGGCGATCACGACGTATCATCTGATCAGACACCAGATGGATTTTACGAAGCATTGCCGCAGCAAAATCAGGATCAGGGTGCTGATAACTAATGCGGCGTAACGGTGTTGCCCCTAAAGGATCAATTTGAATACGGCGATCAAGATAAGTGGCCAACGCTTCTTTCTTTGATAATGCACCTTCATGTCCACCACGGCGAATACCCGCAATCACACCACTATCACTCAATAGAATATCAGCGACCGATGGTCCACGAATGGTATGAATGAAGCGATAGAAATCTGTTGAAGCGCCCTCCTGATCTTTTGGCCGCCAAAACGGCATTGATGCTATACGGTCATTATCAATCAAGGACGCATAATCACCCAAAGCATACCCATCTGCAGGCGCGACAATCATGGTCGCTTTATAGAGCGGTGTTACAGTGAATAAAAAAACCGCAGTGCATATTGATAAAAGAATAATAAAGACAGCCATATAAAACTTTGACATCCATATGCGGCGTATCAGATCCGCCAACGTCACTTCTTCATACTGCCCTGCATTATTATCAATCATAAATTTACTTCACCGCCCTATTCAGTTCATCACTCCATGCGTTCAAACTTGTTGTTATATTATACGTCTGAGATGCCTTGATAGCGCCTTCTTGAGCGTTAAACCACTCCTGCCCATTATGGCGATAATATAAAATTGCATCCACTAAAGATTGCGCCTTATCATTAGAAACTGTGATGCCCGCCTTATATTCTTTCAGCACTTTGGCAATACCGCTCTTCTCAGATCCTACAAATATAGTCGGACGCCCGACAGCAAGGGAAGAGTAAAATTTACACGGCAGTAAAAGCCCTTCTGCACCCTGCTTCATACTCACCAAATGAATATCGCCACTTTCTAATAAGCCCTTCAGCGCGTGAGATGGCTGATACGGCATAAACTTTATATTATCGAGCCCTTCTTTTGCTCGCTCTTGAGCCAAATCATCATGTGCGTCAGACGTGCCAACGAAAACAAATTCTATCTCTTTATGATCAAGCAGCTTTTTTGCCGCGTTAAATATCACACGCATATCATGGGCTAGGCCAACATTACCTGCATATAAAATTCGAAACTTCGGGCTATCATCACGAAATACCTTTTCCGGCAACACCGTTTTTGGCTGAATTGCAATCTTACCAGTGCCTTCTGGAATAAAAATATGCGGATCGGCCCAATTGGGAATAATAGAGACCTTATCTCTATTAACGCCCGTTTTAACCAAATAGTCGGCCATACAGCGTTCTAAAACCACAACCTTAGACGATCTATTCAAAATACGGCGCATATATTTATAAACACTATTATAAACTGGCGGCCTCTTTCCAAATAATGGCAGCAAATCCGGATACACATCATGTGACCAATGGATATGCTTCGCTCCCTTCACCTTAGAAACAATATGCCCCATCACAGCGCAAAGCGGCGGATCGCTCATGCTGACAACAACATCAGGTTTTTGAGAAAATAATGCTGCTGTCAGTAACTTTCTAAAAATCGATAAATAAGACACTACAGAGCGCGGTTCTTGATTGACCTTGATAGAGTGAACAAAAATATCCTTTTTCAACCCCTTATACTTCTTCGCTCCGGTCGTTAAAACCTGAACATCCCATCCCTGAGATGCCATATGCCGCGCCAGATTTTCTGCCATACGGCCTGTTGCCCCCCTATGCGGCGGGTAAACACGGTTTATAATAAGGAGAGATTTTTTTGTCATAAATTGAAAACGCTACAATCAAAGTCAGTACTAATCCAAAATCAAATGATTTATAGGAAGCATACAGAAAAACAGGAATGACAAAAGCCCAGAAAAGAGCAATGCCCACAAGACTATTTTTCAAAAATATCTGGATAACCTGGCGGCTAAAGTAGGAGCAATACGCAATTGTCACAACAAGCCCCAATAAACCTGTTTTTAAAAGCATGTAAGACAAGAAACTATGTGTAAAACTAGCCTGCAAGCCTCCAAGAGCTGGTGATGCGAATTGGCTTCCCCACCCCAGACCAAACAAGGTGGTCAATGGATTTTGACCAATCTCTTTCCAAACAGCCGTCAACTCATGTGCCCGCGCATTTAAACCAACAAGGCTTGTTTTATATTCAATAGATAAAAAGATGCTCGCAATTTCTGTTTTAAAAAAAGCGATGAAAAAAACACAAATCGCTATAGGAACTATCGAATGCACTGGCCTATTTTTAAATTCACGAAAAACAATAAAAACGAACGAAAGAACAACAGCAACCAATGTCGCCCTTTGTATATCCTGCGCCATAGATACAATCATGAGCAATGACAGTGAAAAACAAAAAACAGATTGAAGCACCTGTTTTTTGATAACGGATAAGTAAGACAGCCCTAACAAAACTATGGCGTAAAATAAAACCAAAGGGGAATTTGCCAAATATAAAAGTTCATCTGTTTCGTTCATAAACGGGATATCAGAAAATAAAACACGCAAACTAAAGCTTAAAGCAATAATAAAACCACCTATAAAAAGAGCATCAAAACCGTATTTATATTTTCGGATAACTGGAATTAAAAATATTGGTAAACAAAATAATACGAAAGCAACAACATCACGAACCAGAATCGAAAAGGCAACTCCACCTAACGTTCCAACTAAAACAGGAACACTCAAACCAAAGACCATAAAGATTATAGCTACATGATTTTGTGCCCTGCTCTTATAAAGAAACGCCTTATAAAACCCAAAAGAACCAACACTAATCACTAGCAATAAGGCGATAAGAAGCTCAGAAAAACCAGGGTTATCCGGCGTAGGAGAACTTTGAAATCCATACAACAGACAGCATAAAAACAAACAAAAAATAGAATAATGGCAATTACCACTAAAAATGTATCTTAGGAAAGATATCGTGGAAGAAAGCATCATAGAATTAAGGCTACAGAAGTAATAAAAAAACCGCTAATTCGTATTAGCGGCTTTCAACAAAGATACACAACTTTTTCAAAATATTAATACGCTGTAAAGACACGCTGAGGCGTTACAAAATTTTGTTTCTTTTTTCTATTATACTTAACTTTAACATTCGTAGGCACATTCGCTGTTGATGAACCACCCGAAGAACCAGAATCAGATCTGAACTGAGCCTGATATTTTTGAAAAGCTTGCTGATAATCTTTTTCAAGATAGCTCTGATTCATGTACTCAGTTGTCACATGTTCTTGTGCTTGAGCATATGCATCACGACGGGCTCTAGATTGCATGACCTGCGTCGGTGTCATGCTCATTGTATAGGCAGCACCACCACTAGGTGTGTAGGGTTGAACGGGCGTGCTTCCCACATTGGCTACACTTGAGCCTGTCTTGCCTGACAATATTTGATTCAAATTAATCGGCGCAGAGCCGGATGTTGTTGGAGTTTGATTATAAATTCTTGGTTTTTCCTGTCCCATTTGCGCACTCGCATCACCTGCAATACCCAAAGACAAGATCAAACAACAAAAAACAAAACAGATTTTCTCTATTATTTTCATAGTTTTAGTATAGCAAACCCTGAGGAATTAAGAAAATTTTTCTCAAAAAATTGTGTGAATTCAAATATTTACATAAATATAGAAAAATTACGTATTTGAACCACATGTTTTTAACAGTTCTTTAAGTTTTTTAGCGCATGATTACATCAGTTTCGTAAAATAATAAGGAGTGTAAAGCATGCAAATCAATATCGGAGAACTGGTAGAACGCGCTGGGCTAGAAGAAAGCGTTTATCCAGGTAAAAAGTCTGGTACAGCTTTTACACCGCCAGGTGAATTTAGAAGTCATACGGTATGCATGAATTGGAATGACCAAAATACTATACAAATCCAACTGACTGCTGGAACGACTGGTAATACGCCTGAGTTAAGTGATTTACAACGATATCCAGTAAGCCTACAGGCAAAAACAAGTGTAGAAATTGCAGTTAGCCGTGACGCCGAGGATTCTGAAGCGTCGTTATCTACAAGTGCCTTCGATCAAGCGCGTAGAAATGAAATTCCAACAGAAGGGGAAATCACTCAAGTTGTCATTATGGGTAAAGAATTAGATCCTCAGCAATTCGGACCTGCTTTAGACAGTCTTTTATATCAAATGGGCGGCGATAAAATTGATCCGATCCAAATGCTTAATGATGCAGGACAAGTCGTGCGGCGCGTGACACCATCTGGAGGCCTTGACGCAAAAGGTGATGAAACAATTAATTATGAATATGACCCAGAGAGAAACGCAGGTTTGTTTGGGGGGATGGCACCAAGTTAAACAATTTCTAAATGTCTATTTATAATATTAAGATAGCGGTTTTTAATAAGCCGCTATTTTTTATTTTGTGAAGCGATATCAATCACGGTATAGCTATTACTATGAGCGACGACAAAAATAATGACGAAAACGATAATGTGGTGGAATTCAAAAAACCGCTCAAAAAGCACAAACCTGAAGAAAAACATTCAGCAGCTAAAGATCAGAACAATCATCCTCCGCTCATTAATCTCCCCCCTCTGACACAATACCTACTGATTGCTATAGTAACCATTCATGTAATTCTCACTTTTTTGATATCTGATGAATTGGCAAACAAAATTTATCTGGATTGGGGCTTCATTCCTGCCCGCTTTAGCGGTGATCTACCATTTGAACCTCTTTTTATTCTAAGCCCTCTTACGCATATGTTACTCCATGCTAGCTGGATACATATTGCCATGAACGGGGTAATGTTTATGGCATTTGGCGCTGGTGTTGAACGTTGGCTCGGAGCACAAAAAATGCTCTTTATTCTCATCATATCTGGTTTCGTTGGCATTGCCGTGCAATACATATTAGACCCTAGCTCCATTTACCCGGTAATAGGCGCATCAGGCGGGTTAAGCGGCCTTTTTGCAGCAGCTCTAATTATGATCAATCGCTTGCAAGGGAATGCAAATCCGTATGGAATTTGGCCTTTTATTATTCTCTGGATCGTTATTTCTGTCCTATTCGGTATGGCTGGCAGCCCCGATGGAAACAGTATTGCCTGGGCAGCCCATGTTGGCGGTTTCTTAGGCGGGTTTGCTGCTTTAAAAATGATAAAAGTTATTTAAGCGCGAACTGGGTCAATCATTAAGACACTATCATTCGCAGCGAGCGATGGTGAAACTTGCCCTACAGCATAGGGATAGTCCCATTCAATGCTATTGAAACTACCGTGGGGTTCAGCGACAGGCTCCCACTCCTCATAAACAATACCAGTATCACGACAAACCCAAACTTTGTTTGGCGGAGCAGAAGCAGCCTTATCCATGCATTCACCTAGTATGCTCTCGTCCTCTTCCAAATTTTGTTCCACAAGCGCCATTTGCTTATAAAGTGCTGATGATGGCTCTAATTTTTCAGCTGTTATAAGATATGACTTCGCAGCGCTCCAAAGCTCTAAATCCATGGCCGCTTTCGCAGCCCCCATGTATCCAAGAGCACTATCCGCATTCAATGAAACAAGTTCTTCATACCATTTCATTCTCTTTTCTTCAGCCTTACGCTTTGATTTTGGTGCAAGATCATCCCATAAAGCCAATAAATCTGGATGTGGATTTGCTGACCATACTTTTTTAAACACGTTAAGCGCTCTTCTTTTCTTCTTAGCATTAATACAATGCTGAATTAGAGCGGTTGTCGTTGGCACAAACGTCGGGTCTATCTTATATGCCTTTTCCAATGCCTTAAGAGCAGATTTTTCATCGCCAGAACTTTGTGCAACTTGACGGTGTACATGATAAATAGCAACGCGATCACTAGCGGCTTGCTGCGCAGATATAGCAGAATATTTTTCACATTTTTTGAGAGTATCTAAAGCTTCATCCCATTTCTTATTTTTCACTTGTAGATTATAAAGAGTTTTCATCACCCAACCTTGCTTAGGATGATGCTTCGCAGCCTCCTTTGCATATCTAAGTGCAGAGACCATATCCCCCTGATCAATTGACGCCGTTAAAAGACCGCGTACACCAAGAAAAGCGGCATCTTTATCTTTCATAAGCTCTTGGAACCTAATTTTTGCAACGCCCTCTTCCCCGCGCATTCGCGCTGCTTGTGCATCCAACAATACAGGCAATCCAT
Organism: Alphaproteobacteria bacterium; assembly: GCA_013215815.1. GTDB lineage: Bacteria > Pseudomonadota > Alphaproteobacteria > Micavibrionales > Micavibrionaceae. The sequence goes on from JABSQP010000009.1 coordinate 15,995, forward strand.
TTTGCTTTGGTAAAAGGTTACGTGTTTGCTTAGCGTATTGCGTCGCCCTTTTCGCATCACCAGCAGCTACAGCAACAAGGCCTCGAGTTAAAGACTGAAAACCTCGAGCACTTCTCTCTTTTTGTCTAACAGAACCAATAACACCGGGTATTGAGAACACCGCGCGCACAAAGCGATAAATGAAAATAGAAATGAGAATAAGTGCTAAAAGAGTAACAAGAAAAACGCCTGTTTGCATATGAAGCGTATAATTCAAAACATCGATAACAACGCGACCATCACGCTGGCTGAGCCAAATAGCGCCAGCTGTTAATCCTGCAATTTGTATAAAAAACCAGAGTGCTCTGAACACGAGACGTTCCTTTTAAGATGCGTTACAAATCACATCATAGCACAAAAATATAGGCGCAAAGGAAGAGAAACAATTATTGTCCCGCAGAAAAACCTTTAAAACCCTGCTGTCTAGGCAAAATACTCAAGCCCGACTCTTCGTCCTTGATGACTTCACGCGGCGTTGTTGCTTCTTCAAGTGTTTTCTTGATCGCGTTCATATCAAAACCTGTTTGTGCAGGTTGGCCATTCGCCTCAGGCGCAACATTGGTTTGCTGTTGCGGTATCATTTGTGTCGGCAGTTGATCAACTATGCCGCCAAATTGACCGCCCACCTTTGATAAAATTGTGTTACGCAACATTTGCTGAACCTGATCAGAAAGCAAAGACGCTTGTGCCTGATCAATAAATGGTTGTGCCGTTTGTGCAGCTTCTCCATCTAGCGTCTGCAACTGTGCAATAGCACCTTCAACATCACCATTATCAAGCATGGCTTGCGCTTTAGCGACCGTCGCCTGTGTATCAGTTCCTGTAACAAGTTCACCGTCTTTTTCAACTTGAATAACATCATTTAAACGTGCCACAGCTTTATCTTTAATTGAAATATCTTCGCCCTTCAAAGAAGAAACAACGATATCTCCTGCCAATCCTCGGAATTCAGATGACAGCCCTTTCTTCGTTAAGACGCCCCCTTGTGCATGTGGGGCAAGCTTTTCCAATGATGCTGTTAATTCAGTATTATCATCACCAACCATCTTGTTCAAAAGAACAAGATCTTCTTCAAATGGTGCTTGACGATTCAAAGAGTCACGAAGCTGCGAAAAAGCAATCAACATGGCTGCCGCTTTAAGATCATTTCCAGAAACCCCCTCGAGTGTTTGCCCAAGAGCGGTCTCGTCTGTTTGCGCTTGCCCTAGCTCATCTTCAAGCGTTGTTACTTTCCCGTCCAAACCGCCAACAATGTCTTTAAGTTCAGTGATAGAGCTTTGCATCTGATTTTGGCCTGGAACACTTTCTTCAAGTTTCTGAATGCGGTTAATAAGGCCTGAAAAATTATTCTCAGATCCACCTGTCATTTCAGCAAGTTGTGCCTCCAAGACAGAAAGACGCTTTGATAAAGGACCTGCATTCTCACCCAGAACACCCTCTGATATAGCATCTGTCTTTTCTTTTAGCTGCTCGAACGCTATTTGCGTGTTACGTGCCTGATTTTGCAGAGCCTCAAGATCTGCTTCAGCCTTCGCTTTCAAATCTGCTACAGATTTTTCGATATCATCTGGAACAACCGCGCTTAAGAAAGAAGTCTTTTCGTTCACCTGATCAACGTCACTCTGAAGAGCAGACAATGCTTTTTCCTGCTCTTCCAATTTCTGGCTCATCTCATCAGAGCTAGGCCAGAAAAAAAAAGTCATTAACGCTGCAGCAAGAAGAATAAGTCCTGTGACAATCCACGTTGTTGTCACAACTGTCTTCTTGTTATCCGCTTCAATTTGTTTGAGAAGATCTGAGTTACTACCAGCAGCGCTTGCTGCTGGAGCTTTTTGTTTGCTTACGCTACGCGCTTTTTCTTCTTTTCTCTCCCCCAAATCGGAAGAAATCCCAGAAGTTTTTTTTTTAGTGTTTTGAGATTGCTGTTCAACTTTCTCAAAAACACTTTTTTCTTCAGTCTCTGCAGACTGGGGTGCTTCAGGCTCTTTAGCCTGAGTATTTTCATTTGCGACACTATCCGTGACCGGCGCTTTCGCTGCCATCAAATCAGAAAGATCAATATTAAGATCGCTTGCCGCGGCTTCAATCTCTTCACGTCTTGTTCCTGGAATCACGTTACGTTTTTTCCACCCCTGAACAGTCGTTACCGGCACATTGATTTTACTCGCCATCGGACGAATACCACCAAAACGTTCAATAACAGCTTCCGCGTTTTGAATTGCAGCTTTCTTTGTACTCATAGATTTTCCCTTCACTCTTAAATTCGCTACCCTTGTACTTCTTTTAGAAGCGCTAACATATGTTTCTGATCTGGATAATCAGAGACATGAATTTGTTTCCAAGGTAATACGGAAAGAGACTCTAACATGGAATCTGCCAAACACAAGACCTGAATCGACTCCGCAGCCCGCGTACAGTCATTTTTATGCATTAAATGTACAAAATTGTCTGCTGTACGCCTAGAATAGAACAAAACATACTCTATTCCACTATTTATTATTATTTTCAATATGTTGTCCGAAAAATTAGGCGCAGGTACAGCGCGATAACTCACTATATTTTGGATAGAGATGCCAGGTATTTTCATCAAACGTTCTGAAATCGAAACAGTCACATTTTCGCCCTGAAAATAGGCGTACGAACCCGCTTTCTCTGTTAGACTAGAGATTAACTCTTCAACATCCTTACCGGTGCATTGTACGTTCTGAAAACCAGTTTGTAGGGCTTCTTCTGCTGTACTTTGACCAACAGTATAGATCGGCTTTTCATGTGCTGAAAAATCATTTGGCAAACTCTTGATCGCGTTTTTACTGGTGAAAATAAAACCATCAAATTTTGAAAAATCTATACGATCAAAAGCGATAGGTTCAATCGTTAACATGGGCTCAATCAAAACATGACAACCCATCTCCTCCAACACCTTTGCTAAAGGCATTGCATTATCAATTGGTCGAGTAATTAAAACTGTTTCAGGCATCACGCCCTCTTAATCTAAAAAACCTTCAGGAACAATTTCCTTTAAACGTTGCCCAACTATTTGCCCGACAGCGATAGCCTCATCTTTATTTGATACGATCACGCGATATTCATCTCTGAAAACTGTTTGTCCATCATTCGATGCAACTAACGCTCGAAGAAACATTTCATTGTTTTCAAGAATAGCATACGCACCAATCGGCGTATGGCATGAACCATCAAGAATTTTTAGCACTTCACGTTCAGCTACCGCACATAAACTAGTTTGTGTACATGAAATGGCGCCCAACAAGTTTTGTGTTTCTTCATCACCCTCACGCGTTTCAATACAAACAATCCCTTGACCACAAGCGGGCAACATCTCTTCAGGTTCAATCACATGCGCTTCGGGCACGTTAAGCCCAAGACGATCCAAACCTGCCTTCGCTAGAAACGTTGCATCAACTTGTTCATTTCGAATTTTCTCAATACGCGTTTCAACATTTCCGCGAAAAGGAACAATATCAACATCCTTATTCTGAGAGAGCATAAGAGAAGCGCGCCGCAAGCTGCAGGTCCCCACCACACAGCCCGCGGGCAAATCTTTCATAGACTTATATTTTACAGAAATCAAGACATCTCTGACATCAGCTCTTGGTAAGTAGTGCTGTATCTCAAGACCGGTGGGCAAAAACGACGCCATGTCTTTTAAAGAATGAACACCGCAATCGACGTCTCCTGAGAGGACTTTATCTTCAATTTCACTTGCAAACTGACCTTTACCGCCATTTTCTTCACAAAGGTGTTTTTCACCCTGCTCAGGCCTCCAATCAGCATTACTTTGAACAACAACAATCTCGATAGTTAAGCCTTCATGCGCTTTTTCTAACGCATCCTTGACTATATTCGCCTGCTTAAGCGCAAGTGGCGAACCTCTTGTTCCTATTTTGAAAAGTCGCTGTGTCATATCGGAAACAGTTGTACGCACTTTACACAGATAAGAAAAGATGAAATAGAGAATGCATGAAAATTTTAGGGATTGAAACTTCCTGTGATGAGACAGCGGCGGCAGTCGTTTCCGATGATCATACGATCCATTCTAATATGGTGCTGAGCCAATTGGAGGATCATAAAATCTTTGGGGGCGTTGTGCCCGAAGTGGCAGCGCGCGCGCATCTAGATCATCTCGACAACATAATCAAAGGCGCAATGGATGAGGCTAGTATAGACTTTTCTGAATTAGATGGCGTTGCGGCGACATGCGGCCCGGGCCTAGTCGGCGGCGTTATGGTCGGCATGATGGCAGGTAAAGCAATCGCCGCCGCACACAATCTTTCGTTCATAGGTGTGAATCATTTAGAAGCGCATGCACTCACACCGAGGCTGACAGACAAAGTTCAATTCCCCTATCTCATTCTTCTTGTTTCTGGCGGCCATACACAAATCCTCGTCGCGGAAGATGTTGGCGTTTACAAGCGCTGGGGCACAACAATTGATGATGCGTTAGGCGAATGTTTTGATAAGTCAGCAAAAATGATGGGACTTGGTTATCCAGGCGGGCCCAACCTCGAAAAGATGGCAAAAGAATGTAAAGATCCTGAGAAAGCAATTGAACGCTTCCCACTTCCCCTTCCTTTAAAAGGACGCGCAGGATGTGATTTTTCATTCTCTGGCTTAAAGACTGCTGTTCGCAATCATATTGAGAAATTACCTGAAGGCGACTTGCAAAAAGAAGACATTGCCGACCTCGCGCATGCTTTTCAAACAACCGTAGCCGCAATCATTGAAGATCGAGTAAAACGCGCCATTGAACGCTTTTTAGACGAATATAAGAATGCTTTTCCACAAGGCTTAAAAGATGGTCAAAGCGCGCAAAAGCCTGCCTTTGTAGTTTCTGGTGGTGTTGCAGCAAATATGACAATAAGAGACTGTCTGAAAAGCTTGACGGCGCGACATAATATGGATTTTATGGCGCCACCACTTAATCTTTGCTCAGATAATGGCGCAATGATCGCTTGGGCAGGTGTTGAGAGGTTAAAGAGAAATATGACAGATAGTTTGGATATAGCGGCGCGCCCACGTTGGCCTTTGGACCCAACGGCAGAGCCAAAAGTCGGTGGCGGCGCCAAAGCTTAAAATCAAGCAATACAAAAGATCATAATAAAAATATAAGGTAAGGTGTTTTATGCATAAAATTGGTGTTATCGGAGCAGGCGCATGGGGTACAGCGCTTTCACAAGCACTAGCGAATACAGGTCGTGATGTCGTTATTTGGGCACGCGAAGAAGAGGTTGTTGAGTCAATCAACAATGAAAATGAAAATAAGCTTTACCTCAAAGAGGTCAGCTTAAATGAAGCACTAAAAGCAACGAACGACCTTGCCGAAGTATGCGAGCGTGATGTCCTTATTTTGATGACACCGGCGCAACATATTCGTTCCACCCTTGAAACAATCAAGGAACACTTACGAGACGATCAGCCAATCATTATAGGCGCCAAAGGCATTGAGAAAGAAACTGGTTACCTTCTCTCTGAAGTTGCTGAAGAAATTATCCCAGGCAAAAAAGTGGGCGTATTAACAGGCCCAACATTTGCGAGCGAAATTGGTCGCGGCCTTCCTTGCGCAGTAACAATAGCCATCAAAGATAAAGATGCCGGTGAAATGGTGATCGAGGCTTTGGGTTCAAGAACACTACGTACCTACCTCACAGATGATCTTGTTGGCGCGCAAATTGGCGGCGCTGTGAAGAACGTTATCGCAATTGCTTCTGGCGTTATTGAAGGCCGTAAAATGGGTGAAAGTGCGCGTTGCGCTCTGATTACACGTGGCCTCACAGAGATATCTCGTCTTGCTAAAGCAATGGGCGCACAAAAAGAAACTCTTATGGGGATGTGTGGTGTCGGAGATCTCATGCTAACAGCATCCAGTATGCAATCGCGTAACTTTTCTCTTGGTGTTGCACTCGGTGAAGGCAAAACACTTGAAGAGATTTTGGGTGATCGTATCGCGGTAACAGAAGGCGTGCACACAGCAAAAGCTCTTCGTGTGATGGCGAAAAACAATGCTGTTGATATGCCAATTTCTAAAGCCGTTTATGAGTTCCTTCACGAAGGTATTTCAATCGAAGAAGTTATGAAGAAAGTACTTGATCGTCCATTAAGGCGAGAAAGCCTATAGTAATTATAGCTAATTGCGCTTTTCTCTGATCTCAAGTATATTTTTTGTGCGCACAAAAAACAGGGAGAATTACCATGAATAAAAAACGCTTTATAATATCAACGCTTGTTGGATTTGCACTGCTATTCGTTTTAGATTTTGTTATCCATGGCGTTTTACTGATGCCAACATACGAGCAAACTGCTGATGTATGGAGATCGAAAGAAGGTTACGAATCTCTCATGCTATTTTCTACGGTTATACACCTAGCAATAGCTGCCACCCTTTGCTTTATATACACACGACATCACGAAGGAAAAGGAATAAAAGAAGGCATTCGCTTCGGCCTAATGACTGGTTGCCTGATTGGCTTAATACATTTTAGCTCATACGCTTGATTACCTATTTCTATGGCGCTAGCTGCAGCATGGTTTGCTGCAAGTGTTGTAAAAGCTACAGCTCTAGGCGTTGCCTTCTCACTTTTATATAAAAAATAAAATGAATTACTGGCTTATAAAATCTGAACCATTCAAATGGTCATGGAATGATCACGTCAAAAAGGGCGTTGAACATTGGGATGGTGTACGTAATTACCAAGCCAGTAACAACATGAAGGCTATGGAATTGGGCGATCTTGCTTTCTTCTATCACTCCAACGAAGGTAAAGAGATCGTCGGTATCTGTGAAGTTGTCAGTGGCTACTACCCTGACCACACAGATGAAAAAGGCCGTTTTGGAATGGTTGATTTCAAAGCGATCAAACCTGTTCCAAAACCTGTCACATTAAAACAAATCAAAGAAACACCCGAACTCTCCGACATGGCGCTTGTTAAACAGATGCGCCTCTCTGTCGGCCCCGTTACCAAAAAGGAATGGGATATTATTTGCAAAATGGGCGGGCTGTAGATGACCCTTCAAAATACGCTTCTCGCCCTCCTCGTGATTTTCATTTGGGGGAGCAACTTCGTTGCCATTAAAATCGGTGTAAATTCGATCGATCCCCTCGTGTTGCTGTCAATGCGCTTTACAATGGCCGGCCTTCTCTTCATTCCCTTTATGAAATGGCCCGGTTGGAAAAAGGCACGCATGATCATGCTCGTTGGGTTGCTAATGGGACCATTACACCAAGGGCTTTTATACGTCGCACTCACTTATTTACCTGCAGGATTAATGTCCATCATACTACAATCCAACGTCATCATGGTGACGCTCATCAGCTGGTTATTGCTGAAGGAACATGTCGGTTGGCGTACATGGAGTGGTATTTGCGTTGGCCTCTTAGGGATAGTTGTTCTCTTCGGTGGCGATGAGCTAAGCACCTCTATGACAGGCTACGTACTGGCATTCTTATCAGCGTTCTTCATTGCGGTTACTTACATTACGCAAAAAAAGCTCGGTAAAACCCATGCATCAACATACATCGCACTGATGTGCCTACCCGTTGCACCTTTCATCATGCTTTCTAGCTTCTTTGTTGAAGGAACTGATTGGCTTAACAATATAGACAACATTAATTGGACTACAGTAGGTGGTGTGGTGTTTTATCAGGCGATTGTTCTCTCGCTAAGCCATATGCTATGGCAACACTTAATTGCGCATAATCCGGTTAGCCAGCTCATTCCTTGGACTCTATTAATTCCTATATTTGCAGTAGCTGCAGCGATTGTTTTACTTGATGAAGAACTAACCAGATCCATTATATTTGGTGGTCTTTTGACGATTGCAGGCGTTGGTATTATTACCTTTCGCCAGATCCAGAAGAAAACAATCTAGGCAGCGTGCCCCGCATATTGATATTGCGGCCTGTTATGCAAGCCTGCAGGCAAGAGCTTAAACATCATTAATAGAAAAACGACTTCGAAGAATGGAATTTTATCTCGCTCTTTCCTGATGTTTTGAGCACGTTTCATGTTTTTTACGTGCTGAAGCATTTGCATTTTATGAGCAAGAGCCAGCGCTTTCTTTTTCTCTTTCTCTTCTTTGTTTTCTTTTATTTTTCTTGCAGATGCACGCATCATATTCTGAGCTTTTGCCATCATTTCTCTGCTTGCGCGCACTTCCATTAAACGTGTTTGCATCGCACACCAAGCGCTATCCATCATATCTGCAGCTACTTCTGTCATGGCATCATCTGCGCCATTTTCACGGACCAAACGCTCATGATAGGCTTTGGCATTTAGAAATTCATTTTGAAGGTGCGCCAACACCTCGTCCATTGACGCAAAAGAATCTATCTCGGAAAGAGGTGTTTGACATTTTTCTACAAAATCATCGCTTGGCGCAGGTGTCGCTATTACTAGCTCTCCCTTAGCCATCTCATTCATGATGTTTTGTAGTGATAAGTCTGACAAAAAAGCCCCCAAAACTGTTGTCTTGAGGGCATTATGAAGAAAAAGCTTTACGATTTCGTTAAAATCTATTTTTTCCTATATTTTTCAATATGTTACTCCATGCCGATGGCAGACATATACAGATCTAAAAGCTCATCTTCTTCACGGCGTTTTTCTACTTCCATCTTACGAAGCTTTAAAACACGACGCATAATCTTAACCTCAAAACCCGCTGCCTTCGCCTCTGCAAAAACTTCCTTGATATCTTCAGCTATAGCCGCCTTTTCTTCTTCCAAACGCTCAATACGCTCAAAGAAAGAAATCAGGCGCTTACCTGCTACGCCTCCTACATCATCAGCCTCTTTTGATTCACCTGATGGAAATTCCGCTACATTCGCTTCGCTCATAGTCTCGTGTCCTCTAATTTGTATGATTATTCCTGTTAAACCAAATAGGGCCGCCATATGCGACCCCTTTTTTTATTTTTTATACAGAAAAAACTCAGCGCATTGCCTGAGCTTGCCAGACATCAATTTGAACGCCACTCTCAGAGATACTTTTATCAACACGGCGGACTTGCAAACTTAACTTCACTTTACGGTTAGTAATCTGCCCATCAATCCTTGATTTAAAGCTAATAGAAACCGGCATACTGGCCTGCCATCTATAGATACCTTGATATTCAACACCTTTAGGCACATAAGGGCTTTGTTCGAAGAACAAACCAGCTTTATACGTTCCGCTTTGTATTGCCTTCACAATGCCTGCCGTTTCCAAATAGTTTTTATACTGCTCGTATCCATTTGTGGTAAAATAAGAACGCACACTCTTTATAACGCGATCATAGTCTTGACCCGAAAAGGTCAAAGCCTCAGAAACCGTAACACTGAGCCAATTTTGTATTTCTTTGTTATTTACATGCGGCTTCGATAAAGGCGCATCACTTTGCAAATTTAAAATGGCGTTACTCTGTACAGGCCTTACGTTCTGCTCAAAAGGTGCCACATCTGAACGCATCGGAGGATTCAAGAGCTCCGTCATATACGCATAGTAAATAACACCAATAAAAGCGAAGAAGGCTATAAGGAAAGCAAATCGATAAACAAACTTTTGATACCAAAACATAATCATAGCTTATTGTACCTTGCTGCTCTTATTAGGAAAGAAGGATTTTATCTTGCCTGCGAACTTACCAATTTTCATGACATCATTAATACGACGCTCTAAAAATGCGCAAGTATCATTCATGTCCGTCGATTCATCATTAAACCAATAGAGTGTCGTCGATGTAATAACTCCAGAAAGCAACGCTCGCTTCGTATAATGGTTATAATCCTTAGAGGTATCTCCAGCCCATTCCCAAATATGATCAGCTGTGCGCCATACAATTTTTCCACCCTCTACCTTAAGAAGTGGCCTTGCCCAATAACCCGCAGATGCCTGAACACAGTCTCTATAAGGGATGAGAGCTCTTAAACGTAGTTCAACAGCTTTAGCTACACGGTCACGAACGCGTAAATCATCTGGATTATACTCTTTTAAGGCCTCAAGCATTTGGCGGTCTGCCCAATCAGAAAAGTGGGCCAGTGCATCCGTTAACTTTTCTGGAAAAACGGCATCAGCCATTTCCGGTTTATGACCAGATTTTTCCGCCGCAGCGCGAATGCCATCCCACGCCCATCCATCGAATGGAACATCTTCCAATGCGGCCAAAATAATCTGATCTTGAATATCGAGAGTCGCTTCATCCATCTCCTATTTATGCCCGATTACAGGCCATTTGTATAGTGTACTTTCAGTAACGAAAACGCTGGAATTTTATAGTTTTTTCAGTCATTCTTAGCGCATGGAAAAACGCGATGAAGAACAAAGCACACTAGGGGGCCGTTTGGCCAGATATGGTAAGGTCTCAGGTGCTATGGCTGGCCTTGCTGCTAAACTTGTTGGTGAGAAATATCTCGGCATAGACATCAAAAAAGATGAACATGCGCAAGAGCTCATGATGGCTTTGGGCAATCTTAAAGGCCCGTTGATGAAAGTGGGACAAATCCTAGCGACTATCCCGGAAGCCCTCCCAAGTGAGTACGCACAAACATTCCAGCAACTTCAATCAAATGCCCCACCTATGGGATGGCCTTTTGTGCGCCGCCGTATGAAAGCGGAGCTTGGCACTGACTGGCAATCAAAATTTGCGAACTTTGAGAAAGAAGCTGCTGCAGCTGCGTCTCTCGGCCAAGTCCACAAAGCAACAACACATGACGGGCAGGCCATCGCGTGTAAATTGCAATATCCTGATATGCACAGCGCTATTGAAGCAGACCTAAGGCAGCTCAAACTGATTTTCTCACTCTATGAGCGCTACGATAAAGCCATTCAGACAGAAAACATTCACGCTGAACTCGCTGCGCGTCTGAAAGAAGAGCTCGATTATAAGTTAGAGGCAAAATATACAAGCCTCTATGCACATATGCTGGATAATGAACTAAATGTTCACGTACCTGGCATTATTGATGAGCTATCGACCGATCGACTCATCAGTAGTACGTGGTTAGACGGCAATAAAATTCTAGATTACAAAGATGCGCCGGCAGAGCAGCGCAATACAATTGCCATGAACCTTTTCCGCGCATGGTATGTGCCGTTTTATTATTACGGCATTATTCATGGCGACCCACATTTGGGGAATTATTCGGTTCGTAAAGATGATCTCTCGATTAACCTACTCGACTTTGGATGCGTTCGTATCTTTCCGCCGGAGTTTGTTGGCGGCGTTATCGATCTTTATAAAGCACTCCAAGAAAATGACACTGCACGCGCCGTTCACGCCTATGAAACTTGGGGGTTTGAAAATCTAAATAATGAACAGGTTGAAACCCTCAACATCTGGGCGCGTTTCCTTTACGGCCCTATTCTAGAAGACAAAGTTCGTCCGATCGGTGAAGTCACAAACGGCATTTATGGACGTGAAATTGCCGAACAAGTGCATAAAAAACTCCGTGAAGTTGGTGGCGTAAAAGTGCCACGTGAATTCGTCTTTATGGATCGCGCCGCCCTTGGCCTTGGATCCGTCTTCCTTCACCTCAAAGCTGAGATAAACTGGTATCAGGTATTTAATGAACTGATTGATGGATTTGATTTAGCCGTGCTTGAGAAGAAGCAGTCAGAAATACTTTCGAATTTCTCTCTCTAAAATAAAAAAGGGCACTTGATAAGAAGTGCCCTTGTGTTGAACAAAAACGTCCTCTACGAAAACCATTTTAGGATATTAAATCCTAGGTTCAGGCAAAGTTTATTGTTACTTGCCCAACTGGCTTCGAGTCGAATAGTTAAAGACATTGCTTTACTCCCCTACTCACTTGCATGAGACTCTTGATGTAGTCACTACATGCGCTAAGCCAGAATTAGGGGTTTGAGTTTTATCACTAAGATCCCTTAACTCTGTGACTATTTCTTAAATCAATATATTGTTATAATTAACTAATGTCAATACTATATATTGTGCATTTGGTGATAAATGGCGCGCCCGGGAGGATTTGAACCCCCGGCCTTTGGCTCCGGAAACCAACGCTCTATCCAACTGAGCTACGGGCGCATTAGTAGCTTTGTATAGCAAAAACCGTTAATTTCAAAGCCATACAGACAAAGTTTCTGAATTCCCTCATATTACGGTATAATAAACATATAAGGCGGTTAAATAGGGGAAAATAATCATGTGCGCGACAGATATAAAAACAGGATCAATGCGCAATCCTGTTTTCGACAGTTTTTTTATCTTTCTTCCTCTTGCTGTAGCTATTGTTTGTGCCATCTTTCTAAAAAACGATCCAACTCAAACCTATCTGGCTATTGCAGGTGTATTTTGGATTGCCAGTAATACACACGCTTTTATGACCTACGTCAAAGCAATGTGGGATCAACCTAGTAGAAAAAAATATATGCCTTTTTTCACATGGATCCCCCTACTCATTTTTATATCGTGTGTGTCTATATGGTCTCTAGCAGGTGGTGCAGCGCTTGTGAGCATATATTATTACACTCAGCTTTTTCATTATGTGAGGCAAAGTTACGGTCTAGGCGGCATCTATAGGAAATGCTCGAACGACACAACGCCAAGCTGGCTTCATCAAAGCATCATTTACATGTTTCCTTTCTGGGCATTACTCCTATCCATGCATCATGGGTTTTCATTTTTTAAGTTCGAAGTATACAGCTTCAGCATAGGCATACCTTTGATTACTATCTTTGGCCTAGCAACAAGCATGGTTGTTCTTATTTGGTTAGGGCATCAAATTAAAAACGTAATCCAGCGCACATTTTCAATGTGGTACTTCTTATATGTAATCACTCATTTTATCGTTTTTTACATTGGTTTAATCTACTTCGAAGATAAAACACAAGGTTGGGCATGCATGGCATTCTGGCATGGAATACAATATGTTTTATTTGTCTGGAATCACTTCGAACGTATTTCTGGCAAAGATGCAGAAGGTAAAATAACATTATTTAAGCCAGTCGCAAAAAATGTTGTTTTGTTCACTCTAGTATGTGGCATAACCTCTAGCGGCACAATATATCTAATCAAAATCTTACTATCTGGCGCCTTTATATGGGCCGTTCCAGTCTTTTTTACATTTACGCTCATGCTTAATTTTAATCACTACCTACTTGATGCCATTATCTGGCGTAGGCCCAAGCAAAAAGAAAAAGTAGCGAAACAAACCTAATCATTCCGCTACTCAGCAATTAAATATCTAATCAAGTTCTATGCAGCTTGCTGCTTGTTATCCTGACAACCCGCCGTGATCTGTTGCTGCGTTTGACCAACATTTGGACGGCTGACAGATTGTGCCAAATCACCCATAGAAACAACGCCAACAAGACGCTTATCACGATTGACGACAGGAAGACGGCGCACTTGAATTTCACCGAGATTATTACAAACCTCTTCAATATCCTGATCGTCATAACAGTAATATGTTTTTGGCGTCATCACATCACGCGCTGTCGTGTTTTGCGGGTCTTTACCCGCAGCAATTGCGCGCACTGTAATATCACGATCTGTGACCATACCAATCAGGCGATCATTTTCACCAACCGGCACAAAGCCAATATCTTTAGCTTGCATCACTTGGGCGACTTTTGAAACAAGCGAGTCTGGTGCAACCCACTCACAATCTGGAGTCATTACATCTTTAATCTGGGTCATAGTATTCCCCTTTCAGCTATATGTTGAATGGGGGTACTAAACCACAAAAACCGCAGAATTTCAATGTTTTGCCTAATTTAGGCGTTTACGCAGCGCGCGTAAGTTGTAAAAAGACATCTTCTAAATCACTCTCATCCGTTGAAATATCACAGATTTCAAGCTTTGCCTTTTGCAGAATATCAATAATCTCACCAACACATTGATCCTGCGGAGAATAACGCATTACAAGTGTACGGCGCCCTTCTTTTGCTGCATTAAATTTCTCTAGGCCATTGGGAACGTCAACGATTTCATCCGCCAAACGAAAACGTATTTCTTTGTTATCAATACGCGCGAGTAGTGTTTCTTTTTCTTCGTTCGCAACGATCTCTCCATGATTAATAATCGCGATACGATCACATAATTCTTCTGCTTCTTCTAAATAGTGCGTTGTTAAAACAATCGTAACACCTTCGTCATTGAGACGACGCACATTCTCCCAAAGCATCTGACGAAGCTCTACATCGACACCTGCTGTTGGTTCATCCAAAACCAAAATTGGCGGAGAATGTGCAAGCGCTTTAGCAACCATCAAGCGGCGTTTCATACCGCCAGATAATGCACGTGAATATGAATCCCCCTTATCCGCAAGCTCCACCATTTTAAGAAGCTCTTCAGTGCGACGTTCATTCTTTGGCACACCATAAAGGCCCGCTTGAATATCGAGAAGCTGGCGCGGTGTAAAGAAAGGGTCAAAATTAATCTCTTGCGGAACAATACCAATTGCCGCTTTTGCATTACGCGGCTTTTCATCAATGTCTAAATCCCAGATTTTAACGCCGCCTGATGTCTTTAAAACAAGCCCCGCCAAAATATTAATCGTTGTCGATTTTCCTGCACCATTCGGCCCTAACAGACCAAAGATAGAGCCTTTAGGAATATTCAAGTCAATATCCTTTAGCGCCACTTTTGCTTCGGCTTTTTTACCGGCAGCTTTGTAAGTTTTATTTAGTTTTGAAATCTCAATCGCGTTTTGCATTAAGCGGCTTTCATTTGGCTTTCATAGGTTGCATTGTCCCCTAGATAAGCCTTTAAACCACCCTCCGTCAACCACTCTTGTGCTGCTTTATTACCCTTCAGGTAAGCGTCCCAATAAGCTAGTGATGTGATCTTAATAATTGCCTCATGCGTTTTACGATTAGAGGTGTGCCCTAGTTTTCCTCGCGAACCTGCAAATACCATATGATCCCCATCTTTAAGAACCAGTAAATGCTTTTCGGTACTTGTGTTCTCATAGACAGTCAAACGCATTTCATATCCCAAATCAGAAAGCGGTGATCCATCTTCTGTACCCGTCATATGAAAGAGAGGAATACTAATGCTTGGGTAAACCTCCTTTGGATCCATATCTCCTAAATGCTCAATTGAACCAGGACTATAGAGAATGCCCGCTTTAAAACGCGGCTCTTTCAAATCAAGTAAGTTCCCTTTCGCATCAGGAAAGCGCATCCCTGCCATCACTTGCGTGGTTAAAGCACCAAAAGAATGTCCCGACATCCCAAGCGTCGATAAATCAGCATGTAAGCCGACTTCTGGATTTTCTTCCATCCATCGTGGCAGCTGATTAAGAACAAAGGGTATATCGGCATAACGATTTAACGTTGTCTCGCGTGTAATGTGCGTTGCACGTATAACATCCCACGGATGCCCAGGCTTACCTTCCCAAATACTGCTATCTGTGCCCAGATGCTGCACATGCACCATGACATAGCCATGCGCTGCGACAAAGCGGGATAAAAAAGCCGCACCATCAGCGCTTCCCCCCAAGCCATGCGACCATACAATCACTGGTAGGTTCGTCATTGTGTGGTTTACAGGGTAATAGGCCTTAATTTTAACAGGACGGTTACCGCGCGCTTCATCAATAAGCTCATCGCGCGCAATCATGACCTTATGTGGTTCATGATCGGGATCAAGACCTTCTGCCCAAAACATTGTCATTGGAAATGCTTACTTCTTACGGAATTGGTCGAGAGAAACCACTTCGCCTTTTTTACCATCGTCAGAAGAAGAGCCTGCGCTCTCATCATCTGTACCTGTCGGATCATCATCCGGTTCAAAATCAGGATCTACACTTTCTTCTAACGGTTGGAACTGAAGCGCAAAGTTGACCGAAGGGTCAGCAAAGATCGTAATTGCTGCTAATGGAATTTCTAATTTCTCTGGTACATTGTTGAATGACAACGTCACTTGCATTTTCTCATCATCAACATACAAATCATAAAATTGAAACTGTAAAACGATAGTCATTTCCCCCGGGTAACGTTCCTTTAAATATTCAGGAATGTTTACACCCGGAAAATCCGTCATAAATGTAATATAGAAGTGATGGTCGCCAGGAAGACCGTCTTCCATAACCTCTTCTATGGCATGACGAACAACACCGCGTAATGCTTGTTCAACCATCTTATCGTAGCGTAGAATATCTTCGTCTTCTGTGATGTCGTTCATAATTAGCCCGTTTTGAAAATTTTCTTTTCGTATGAATAGTTTAGAGAGCCGCGGAAAGCGGCGCAAGACATTTATAGGAATCGCATATTCGCGCAGCGAAAGCCAATAGAATAAATACCATAACGCCGAGTTTCTGTGGACAAGTGAAAGAGCGCCCTAATTCGTAATCATAGGATTTTCACTCAGGTCTGCTGCTGTCGCTCCAAAACGTCTTCTAGCGCCCTGCGCACGCTCTATCGCTTCTGTATGCTTCTCAAATTGCCCCGCCCTCAAATAGGCTAACGCAATCTTTTCATAGTAATCGATAACCGTTGATTTACGGTAATGATAACGATACCCCTCTTCCAAAATTGCTAACGCACTCTCTTTGTCACCGCGCGCCATCAAAATATCAGCGACGGCCATACGGGCACCAAGATGTAGAACGCTCAGCTTTAAGGCATCACGGTAGTATTCTTCTGACGTCTTAAAGTTCTCCGGAAGAAATCTGACCGGTGCTAATTGCCTTAAATTTCCTTTGTAATACGCAACAGCAGCCGAGCGTGGATTAACCGATCCTGCGTTATTCAAATAGTAAACTGCCTGATCAACAACGTCCTTCAGACGCTCCTCATCCATTTGATCTTTAGCATGCTCTAATAAAGACAATGGAACCGTTACGCCCAAAAGATGGGTCCTATAGTTGGAATATTGACTAAAACGATGAGATAATTGAAGGCTTTTAGAAAACCCATCAAGATCCCCCGCAATAAGCTCTTTACGGGCTTTGTCGACTAAGTGTTCACTTACTAAATACGGCAAAAATAGCCCTGCGAGCATAAGGAAAGGCATACAAATCAACACCAGGCCAGACGAATTATTAACTTTTTCTGGCATGAGCACCTCTTTACGGCTTTTGCCGAGTATTTTCTCACTTGCCAAATACCACACCGCCAATAAAAAGCCACACCCGTAGAGAATAGACAGATTATAAAAATTAAATGTTACATGCGCGTGCATCGTAACTGCACCCAGTGCAAAAAAAGGAATAATCAACAAGGCTCTATCGTGCCCATCAATCGGGGCCGCTTTATAGGCTTTAACCGTTCTAATCAAAACCGCAATCAATAATGCATAGAATAAAACAGGCCCTAAAACGCCCATCTCAACCCAAAATTGGAGTGGATCGCTATGCGCGTGATAAACCCCTTTGACCTCTTCCGGAATACGGTATTCGTTATAATAAAGAAAGAACATCCCCATACCGATACCAAAGAGCCAATTATCTTTTAGAATAGCAAGCGCACCTTCCCAAATGTTAAAGCGGTTATTACTAATATCCGGCTTTTCCAAAGTCACAGTTTCAACAGTACGCGTTATAATACGCGCGGTTTCTACATCGCCTAAAGTACTAGAAAAAAACAAAGCAATAGAACCAACAACAATAGTTATCAGGTAACGCCCATGGTTAAAAAACTCTGTCTTTAAACATATGGCCAAAACAGGAAGACACAGGGCAAGTGAGAAAAAAGCACCTCTGCTGCTTGTCGCAATCAATCCACCAAAATATAAAATAGCCATAGCTGTTGCTATCCATTTTTCGGAAACGCTTTTAGCGACAATAACCCAACCTATCGCAGACAAAATAGCAAGGTTTAATAGAGCGCCAAGAGAATTTGAATTTGCAAGCGGATGATGTGCCGCGCCTCTATTCTCAACGTTAAAAAAGAAAAATTGGATGAGTGCCCAAACAGAAAGAACGGCGAAAATAACAGCTAGCACATAGCCTATCATCGCTATCATGCTTTTATGATCATCTCTAAGGGTAAACAAATAAAAACTAAGCGGCATCACGCTAAAAAAACAAAATGCCATTAAGCTTACTTGGATAACATCGGAAACAAACAGACTGCAAAAGGTTAAAAGCCAAAATGCTGCCATAAACCGATGCGCCCAACTTTGAGGCACTTGCCACCCTTGCTTCAAACCTTTTTGTAGCAGAGCGATACTCCATAAAAAAACAAGAGCGACTGAGGCACCAAACAATTCCAACTGCCAAGCATTGTTAAAATACAAGGCGCATATAAAAGCCGATAACCACAACAAAACAGGAAGAGAAAATAAAGTTCGAGTCATGAACTGACTGTAGCGGAATTAAAGAAAAGTAACATAAAAAAATGCCGGGTTTCTGTTGCTAGGTACCCGACGAACCCCACCTTTACCGGTTCAATGGAAAAGGGATTGAATGTAGCTTATGCTACGCGGCTCAATTAAGCAGCGATAGCTTCGTCACCAGCAACAACTAGGTTGTCGTTAGCGGCTACGAACTGCGCATTATCGTTTGCAGTTATAAAATCATCCGATATCGGCGGAAAAACCGAACGCCGCATGAAGCCTTTACTACGTGTGTCGATCCTGTTTCAGCCCCGCGATCTATCACTAACTTTGCGTAAAGTGATAATTGGTGGAGCTGCCGGGTACTGCCCCCGGGTCCACAACGCTTATTCCGCAACCGCGTTTAGCGTTATATCAGGGCAAGCCCTGAACCTATAATATACTGAAAAAACGTAAAAAATTCAAGATTTATACGATTAAACCAGGCTTGCTACTAACAATAGGCTTGAAATCATCGCGCCAAGTCAACTCGGCTCCCTTACTGGTTACACTATCATGAAATTGGTTTTCATAGTGAGCTGCTTGAATGTATAAATCTGATGCTGCATTTACCAGCGTTGTTCTCACGATATCGCCGAGTACCTTTGATGTAATCGGTCCAACTTTATTAGCTCCAGTCAAAATATCGAAAGGTTTTGCTGCTTCTACAGCATCCTCTGATATAACTGTTTCCGCGCCAGCAGAACAAAGCTCTCTAAGCACATCAGGATTTTCTCTAACGAGATAAGCGGCTGCCTGCATTACGCGCAAAACATGTGCTGCTGAAGCTAAGGTACCGTCAGCAGCTTTGACCATACCCTGTTTGAAAACCTGTTGGTTAATATCGCGTAAGTTTACTGGTTCATTGGCACTCATCATACTCTCCTAATTTTCGCGGAAACTATCAATATTTATAAGTTATGTCAAATATTTGTTTGAGGATCGTGTTTATCAGGCCTATATGCCTGGAAAAGAATCATCTATGATGCACTTTATCTACTGAAGGAGTACTCTTATGCAGCAATATCATGACCTCATGCGCCGTGTTTTAGACGAAGGCGTTAAAAAAGAAGATCGCACAGGCACAGGCACTTTAAGTGTTTTTGGCCACCAGATGCGTTTTGACCTTTCTGAAGGCTTCCCTATGGTCACGACGAAGAAGTTGCACCTTAAATCGATCATTCACGAACTAATCTGGTTTTTGGCCGGTGATACGAATACGAAATACCTGACAGAAAACGGTG
The DNA here is from genome assembly GCA_013215815.1 of Alphaproteobacteria bacterium. Lineage (GTDB taxonomy): Bacteria > Pseudomonadota > Alphaproteobacteria > Micavibrionales > Micavibrionaceae. Next base: position 35,549 of record JABSQP010000009.1, read on the forward strand.
TTCGTATTTGGAACGAATGGGCAGATGAAAATGGTGATTTGGGCCCCGTATACGGTCATCAATGGCGTAGCTGGCCAACACAAGATGGCAATACAATCGATCAAATTTCTAACCTGATTGAACGGATTAAGACAGATCCTGATTGCCGCCGCCTTATTGTGTCAGCTTGGAACGTTGGTGAAATTCCGAAAATGGCGCTACCACCATGCCACTGCTTCTTCCAGTTCTATGTTGCTGATGGAAAGCTGTCTTGTCAGCTATACCAACGCTCTGCCGATATTTTCCTCGGCGTGCCGTTTAACATTGCCTCATACGCACTGCTGACATTGATGGTAGCGCAAGTTTGTGGCCTTAAACCTGGTGATTTTGTGCACACATTTGGTGATGCACATATCTATACAAATCACATTGAGCAAGTGAACGAACAGCTCTCACGTGATTTCTACCCAGCGCCAGAAATGCACCTTAACCCTCATGTAAAAAATATCTTCGACTTTAAGTTCGAAGATTTTGAACTTGTTGGTTATGAAGCGCACCCACACATCGCTGGTAAAGTCGCCGTTTAATGACAACGATTAGCTTAATCGTCGCAACCGCAGAAAATAACTGCATCGGTATTAATAATACAATGCCGTGGCATATTCCTGAGGATTTCAAACACTTTAAAGAAGTCACAATGGGTAAACCTTGTATCATGGGTCGCAAAACCTATGAAAGCATCCTTGATCAATTAGGCAAGCCTCTTCCTGGGCGTACGTCTATTGTTGTAAGCAGATCAGGTTATGAGCATGAAGGCGCTTTATCTGCGGCGTCTTTAGAAGAAGCCATTGAAAAAGCAAAATCAGAAAATACGGATGAAGTTATGATTATTGGTGGCGCACAAATATATAAACAAGCGCTTGAGAATAACTTGGCCAGCAGAATCTATCTAACGCGCGTTCATAAATCTTATGATGGCGATGCATTCTTCCCTGAACTAGATTCAGTTTGGTACGAGGCTAAAAAAGACGCCCGTGATGAATACAGCTTTGTTACTTTAGAGCGCAGCTAAAACCGTCTTTGTAATATCTTGATAATTCTCTAAATCACTAATCTTTCCAGCGTCGGAATCCTCTCTAACCGATATATGCAAAGGGATTGAACCAAGATACGAAACGTTACGTTTCTTTGTTTCTTTTTTAAGATCATGACCAAAAATATGCTCTTCATGACCGCAAGCAGAGCAAATATGTGTACTCATATTTTCAACGAGACCCAAGATCGGAACGTTCGTCTTTTTAAACATTTCAATCGCTTTGACTGCATCGATCATCGCAAGGTCTTGTGGCGTCGACACGATCACGGCGCCATCAACGTCTACTTTTTGTGCCAACGTTAATTGTGCATCCCCTGTCCCTGGCGGCATATCAATCACAAGAACATCCAGCGGCTCATCCTGCGTTCCCCATGCCACATCGCGCAGCATCTGATAAATCGCGCTTTGCACCATCGGTCCGCGCCAAATCATCGGCTCATCCGGATCAACCATAAAACCAATCGACATAACTTTAAGGCCATGCGCATCAAACGGGATAAGCTGCTTATTCTCATCCATATCAGGTTTTTTATAAGGAAGGCCTGTTAAGCGCGGTATGCTCGGACCATAAATATCTGCATCCAGTAAACCAACTTTAAGTCCCTGCTTTGCCATCGCCGCCGCAATATTAACCGATACAGTCGATTTTCCAACGCCGCCCTTGCCAGAGGCAACCGCGATAATCTTCTTAATCGGTAGCTTCAGCCTTGGGTTTTTATTCATGCCATGCGGATCAGGCGTATTATCTTGTGCCTCTCGTTCAGCCGTTAGAATGGCAGTCACCTTGCTTACACCTTCCAAAGCCAATACTTCTTTTTCGGCTTTTTGGCGCATCTCTTCCATATCTGCGCCAGCGCTTGGATCCACCAAAACAGAAAAAGAAACCTCACCCTTATCCGAAATGTAGACGCCCGAAAGCTTATCGGTAGGCACGATTTTTTCTAGTGCCACCAAAATGTCTTTTTCATGAAGTGCTTTTGCCATATTTTTCTTTAATTTTCCAAGCATAACCTTTACGTCGATAATCCTTGCCAAGCGGCATAAAAACGATAATGTATGGGGCTAGTCATACACCCTAATATCAGGTTTTAGAACAAAAAAAGGAATAATCTAGCATGGGCGATAATAAAGGCTCCGGTAAGAACAAAAATCCTTGGGGAAACCCAAAAGGCGGCGATAAAGATCGCGGACGTAAAGATCACGACGATCATCGCGGCAGAGGACACAAAGATTGGCACAAAGGCCGAGGCGGCAATGAGCCTGATTTAGATGCTATGCTGCGTAATGCACAAAATAACTTCAACGATATGATTCCAGGCGGCCTCGGGAGCGGCGTTGTCGGTCTTGGTCTGGGTCTTATCTTACTAGTAACCTTTATTTCACTATGTACGTTTATCGTGCAGCCGGGTGAGCAAGCCGTCGTTCAGCGCTTTGGCGCCTATGATCGTACGAAAGTGACAGAAGGTTTGGGCTTTAAGATGCCAAACCCGCTTGAAAAAGTAACAAAAGTAAACGTGAACGAAATTCGCCGTATGAATATCGGCTTTACGCAAAGCTTTGGCCGTGGCGGTTCTTCTCAATTAAGAGATCTTCCAGAAGAAAGCCTCATGCTGACATCGGATCGTAACATTGTTGATCTGGATCTTGTTATTCAGTGGGACATTGCCTCTGCAGAAGACTATCTTTTCAACATTTATGATCAAGAAAACACAATTAAGAAAGTTGCTGAAAGCGCTATCCGTGAAGCCGTTGGTCAAACACGCATGTTCCCTATCATTACAACAGAGCGTGATAAAGTGGCTCAACATACAAAAGACATCATCCAAAAAAACCTTGATGAGTATAACTCAGGCGTAAGCATCAAGCAGGTCTTGATCCAGCGCGCTGAAGTACATCCTGATGTTCAGCAAGCTTTCCAAGACGTTCAATCTGCGAAACAAGATGCGGAAGATGTTCAAAACCGTGCACAAGCGTACCGCGAAGACATTCTTCCGAAAGCACGCGGACAAGCAATCCAACTTGTTCAAGAAGCAGAAGGTTATAAGGATGCAAAAGTTGCGCGTTCGACTGGTGACGCCGACCGCTTCAATTCAATCTATAAAGCATACTTGAGTGGTAAAGACGTGACAAAAGAGCGTATCTACATCGAAACAATGGAAGAAGTTCTGGGCAACGCACAGAAAATCATTCTTGATCAAGAAGGTGGTGGTGTCGTGCCTTACTTACCACTCGATAGCCTCAACAAAAAAAGTAACAAACAATAAAACGCAAGGAACTCAAACACAAGGAACTCAAACAAATGAACCAGACTAATCTTACCATTCTTCTTGTTTCTCTTGCGATTGTCTTCGTTGTTGGATCGCAAAGTATCTTTACCGTTGACCAGCGTGAACAGGCGCTTGTTCTACAACTTGGTAATCCAGTTGGTGAACCACGCGGCCCTGGCTTGCATTTCAAACTACCACTTGTTCAGGAAGTGCGCATCTTTGATCGCCGTATCCTCTCTGTTGATCCAGCGCCAGAACAAGTTGTTATCTCTAGCGCGACATTCAACAAAACGACTGAAGAAGGCGAGGAGCAACAAGACGACTTTTCAAATATTAGCGGGGAACCAATTATCGTTGATAGTTTCGCGCGTTATAAAATCACAGATCCTCTACAGTTCTTAAAAACGCTTGGAACAATTGGCCGAGCAAATTCACGTTTAGAAAACATTCTCAACGATGCAACGCGTTCGGTTCTTGGTCAAACAACACTAAGAGAACTACTTTCAGAAGAAAGAACAGCTGTGATGGCAAGCATCAAAAGCCGCGTAAACAAAAAGACACAGGAAGATAAACTCGGTGTTAAAATTGTTGACGTTCGTATTGTTCGCGCCGACCTAACAGCAGAACTTCGTACATCGACTGTTCGCCGCATGATTTCTGAACTGCAAGAGCGCGCAACAGAAACACGCGCTAAAGGTGAAGAGCGTGCAAAAGAAATTCGCTCTACTGCCGAAAAGGAGCGCACAGTAATTCTGGCGGAAGCAGAGCGTGATGCGCAAATCATCCGAGGTGAAGGTGATAATCAAGCGATTAAAATCTACGCTGAAGCTTTCAACAAAGACAAAGAGTTCTACGGCTTTATCCGCTCAATGGAAGCATACCGTAATACTTTGGCGGATTCAGAAACACGCCTGATCCTATCACCGGATAGTGACTTCTTCCGTTACTTCGAAGGCCGCTAATACAAACAAATAACTTAAAAGGATTTTAAGATTATGAAGACGTTACTTACTGCTGCATCAATTGGGATGATAGCTTTTGCACCAACATTTGCGCTTGCAAAAGAAGCAATGCCCCCTCTCAATGCCCCGGCAACTTTTGCAGGTTTGGCATCGCAACTTTCCCCTGCCGTAGTCAATATATCGTCAACGCAAAAAGCAGAAATTATCGACGATGCAACACCTGAATTCCCTGAATTCCCGCCAGGATCACCATTTGAAGATTTCTTTGAAGAATTTATGGGTAAACCAAATGGTAACGGCGGCGGTATGCCATCTCTGCCCCCGTCTTCTTTAGGATCGGGCTTTGTTGTTGATGCTGAAAAAGGATACATCATCACAAATAACCACGTTATTCGGGATGCTGAAAAAGTGCGCGTCACATTCAATGATGACAGTACGCTGAAAGCGAAAATCGTTGGCCGTGATGAAAAAGTTGATATCGCTGTCCTTCAGGTTGAAACAGATAAAAAACTAACCGCTGTTTCTTTTGGTAACAGTGATGTGATGCGTGTTGGCGATTGGGTACTGGCTATTGGTAATCCGTTTGGCCTCGGCGGTACGGTCACAGCCGGCATTATCTCTGCGCGTCAGCGTGATATTAATTCTGGCCCTTATGATGATTACATACAAACAGACGCGTCTATTAACCGCGGTAACTCTGGCGGCCCAATGTTTAACCTGAAAGGTGAGGTAATCGGCATTAATACGGCGATCTTCTCACCATCTGGCGGCTCTGTCGGTATTGGATTTGCCATTCCTTCTGACCTCGCGCAGCCTATTATCAAACAATTGATTGAATATGGCCGTACACGCCGTGGCTGGCTCGGTGTTCGTATTCAAACAGTTACAGAAGAAATTGCAGATAGCCTCGGTCTGGATGAACCTTACGGCGCTCTTGTGGCAAGTGTCACAGAAGATGGTCCAGCTGAAGCGGCCAAACTTAAAGCAGGTGATGTCATTACAGAATTTGCAGGTAAAACTATTCGCGAGATGCGTGAATTACCACGCATTGTGGCTGAAACACCAATTGATGAAGCAACAAGTTTGAAATACTGGCGCGATGGTAAAGAACGCACAGCCAAGGTGACAATCGGTGAGCTTGAAAAAGCAGAAGAAGATGGTCTTTTAGCATTAAACGAGCCGAATAAAGAGACAAAAACAAAAGCAACCGAAATTGAAACAGTCGGCATTCATGTTACATCTCTGACAAAAATGCTTCGCGAAAACTTTAATATCGGCGATGATGTAACTGGCGTTCTTGTAACAAAAATTGATCTTCAAGGTGAAGCTGCAAGTAAAGGTATTGATAGCGGTGACGTAATTGTTGAGATTAATCAGCAGAGTGTGGGTTCCGCAAAAGACGTGCAAGACGCAATCGAGAAAGCACAGAAAGACAAACACTCTTCTATCCTTCTTCTTGTTAATCGTGAAGGCGACGTACGCTTTGTTGCATTAAAGTTGGATGAGCAAGAGTAAAATCCATATCATTGGCGGGCCGACGGCCAGTGGTAAGTCAGCTCACGCTTTAGAACTCGCTTCAGAAGAAGACGGCGTTATTATCAACGCCGATTCTATGCAAGTTTATGACGGCTTGCATCTTCTAACAGCGCAACCGCCCCAAGAAGATTTCGAGAAAGCGCCACATCTATTATACAGCGCCCTACATCCTAATGAACCATGCAGCGCCGGCAACTGGCGTGAGATGGTTGAACCGATTATTCACGAGACATTACGCGACGGCAAAATACCTATTATTGTCGGCGGTTCCGGCCTCTATATTAAGGCGTTAATGGACGGGCTCTCACCTATTCCAGATATTCCACAAGAAGTCCGTGACCGTGTTGTTGCTCTTCATGAAGAACTGGGCAATCCACGTTTTTACGATGCGCTGCATGAACGTGATCCAATCATGGCTGAACGCTTTCACCCTTTCCATACGGCACGTCTAATCCGTGCTTATGAAGTAATAGAAGCAACAGGAAAAAGTCTCGCCGAATGGCAAGAACTACCACTGATCACGCCGCCCGATGATTGGATCTTTCACGTTAATCTTATCCTTCCCGAACGTGAAACACTTTATAACCGCTGTAATGAGCGCTTCTTATGGATGATGGATAATGGAGCCATCGAAGAAGTTGAAGCATTTGACATCGCATTAAAATCAGGTGAAATCGTCGATAATGTACCGCTTATCAAAGCCCTTGGCGCCCCTGCGTTACGAGAGTATATCAACGGGGATACATCCAAGGATGAAGCTATTACAAAAGCTCAAGGGCAAACACGTCAGTATGCGAAACGTCAAATCACATGGTTTAAGCACCAAATCAAAAAGCAAAAAAATGTTGCCAGCATCAAAATTTTGAACTAGCGTGATGTTCATGCAAAATATTTTAAACATTGTCGTCGTGCTGGTACTAAACGTGCTTCTCTGTGAGGAAGGGCGAAAACTTTAGGCATATCGATTTTGTTTAAACGTTAAAGCGCCCTTGAAGAGAGATCATCAAGGGCTTTTTTAATGCCATATTTAGAGCAGGACAAACGCGTACAACTAGGGTGAGTGAATACAAATGGAAGGATGTGAGTTGTAATTTTATTTCAAAATTTAGAATATATGTATATTTTTATTGATAAAATTGTAATTTTATGTCTATAATAAAGCATATTTCGATAAGTATTTTACGTTATGGGCTGCAAGTCCCGCTTATCTAGTATGTAATCTCCAATTGTTTTCACGAGCTGGCTTGACCATAGGGTCAAGCGGGCTTGTTTTTTAAGAAGGATTGTTTAAAAGCAAATAGTCAAAGCAAAAGGTATGAGAAAATGACAACAGCGCAATTAAAAACAGAGACAATTGAAAAAATTGAACCAGCAACAGCAATGACTGGTGCAGACATGGTTATTGAAGCGCTCGTCGAACAGGGCGTCGATACAATTTTTGGCTATCCTGGCGGTGCTGTTTTACCTATTTACGATGCGCTCTTCCAGCAAAAGAAAATCAAGCACATCTTATGCCGTCACGAACAAGGTGCAGCACATGCAGCAGAAGGTTATGCCCGTTCTACAGGGAAACCTGGTGTTGTTTTGGTAACAAGCGGTCCAGGAGCAACGAACGCTGTTACAGGCTTAACAGACGCTCTATTGGATTCTATTCCGCTTGTTTGTTTAACAGGTCAAGTGCCGACATTCTTGATTGGTAACGACGCTTTTCAGGAGGCAGATACAACTGGTATTACGCGCCCATGCACGAAGCATAATTACCTTGTAAAAGATGTTCAGGATTTGCCGCACATTATTCACGAAGCTTTTCACGTCGCGACAAGTGGTCGTCCGGGACCCGTTGTTATCGACTTACCAAAAGACGTACAGTTTGCTGAAGGAAGCTATGTCTCCAAAGATGATGCCTCCACGCATATGTACCAACCACAAACAAAGCCTGATATGGCTCAAATTGAGAAAGCTGTTGACCTTATAGCGAACGCAAAGAAGCCAATCTTTTATACCGGTGGCGGTGTTATCAACGCGGGACCAGAGGCAAGCGAAGCCTTAACAAAGCTTGTTAAAATGACAGGCTATCCAATCACGAGTACTTTGATGGGTCTTGGCGCCTTCCCTGCCAGTGATGATCAATGGCTTGGTATGCTTGGTATGCACGGAACTTACGAAGCAAACTGGGCCATGCATGATTGCGATGTTATGATTAACATCGGAGCACGTTTTGATGACCGCGTGACAGGTGATACGAAGAAATTCTCACCAAATTCAAAGAAAATCCATGTTGATATCGATCCAAGTTCGATTAACAAAATTATCAATGTTGATGTTCCGGTTATTGCGGACGCAGCCGAAGCGATTAGCGCGATGATCGAAGTTTGGAACAATAAAGGATATCAGACAGATCAAGATGCACTTAATAAATGGTGGTCGCAAATTGATGAATGGCGCGCTGTTAAATGCCTAAACTACAAAAACAGTGATACAATCATTAAACCTCAATATGCGCTAGAGCGTCTTCGCCATCACTTAGAAAAAAGTGATAAAGAAACGTTTATCACGACGGAAGTTGGACAGCACCAGATGTGGGCTGCGCAGTTCTTGCCGTTTGATAAACCAAATCGTTGGATGACATCAGGCGGCCTTGGAACAATGGGTTACGGGATGCCTGCTGCTATCGGCACACAACTTGGCAACCCGGATGGCCTTGTTGTTGATGTTGCTGGTGAAGCATCAATCTTGATGAATATTCAGGAGATGAGTACAGCGGTTCAGTACAACCTTCCGATCAAGATCTTTATCTTGAACAACCAATGGATGGGCATGGTGCGCCAGTGGCAAGAACTTCTTCATGGTGAACGCTATTCAAACAGTTATACAGATAGCTTGCCTGATTTTGTTAAGCTAGCTGAAGCTTATGGCGGAATTGGCCTTCGTGCAGAGACACCAGATCAATTAGACGATGTAATTGAAAGAATGATGGAGACAGACAAAGTAACAATCGTTGATGTTTGTGTTTGTCAATCGGAGAACTGCTTCCCAATGATCCCATCTGGTAAGGCGCACAATGAAATGATCTTGTCTGCTGACCCAGAAGCTTACGATAAAAAGCTGGTATAGAGAGAAAGTAATATGAGTGCGCAAGAAAATACAAAAAGCGTTTACGGCGCAAGCCCAGAACAAGAAACCATTGAGAGCCACACATTATCAGTGATCGTGGATAACGAGCCTGGTGTTCTGGCACGTGTCATTGGCCTATTCTCTGGTCGTGGTTACAACATCGAAAGCCTCACTGTGGCTGAGATTGATCATGAGCAAAATCTATCGCGCATTACAGTTGTAAGCAGTGGAACACCTCAAGTGATTGATCAAATTAAAAACCAACTTGAACGTCTTGTGCCTGTACACCGCGTTATTGATCTAACAGTATCAGGTCCGCACGTCTCTTGCGAAGTTGCTCTGGTAAAAATTGTACGTCCACAAAGCGAGCATGCAGAAGTCATCGAAAAAGCAAAAGCGTTTGATGCTCGCAGCGTTGATACAACAGAAGAATCTATTATTTTTGAGGTGACTGGCGACACACAAACAATCGATAATTTCATTAACGTAATGAAGAAAATGGGTCTTACAAATATGACGCGTACGGGTATTGTTGCTCTTATGCGCGGACCAAAGACGATTTAGCGTAATATCATTTCAAATTGTCGCTTAATCCCTTTTAACCCTTGATTATCGGGCATTTTAGTGCTTTTTTAGCGCCAGAATTATACACAAACTTTTAATATTAACTGAAACCATATAAGGAAATTATAAAATGGGACAATCAAACGTTGCGGAATTGCAAACAGAACAACAAGGTAGCCCTACACCAATGAAAGTGTACTACGATAAGGACTGTAACCTTGACCTGATTAAAGACAAAAATATTGTCGTTATTGGTTATGGTTCACAAGGCCACGCACATGCACAAAATATGCGCGACAGTGGTTGTCAAAATGTTCGTATCGCGCTTCGCGCAGATAGCTCTACAAATGCAAAAGCACAAGGTGCAGGCTTTGAAACAATGGATGTTTCAGAAGCAGCAAAGTGGGCTGACATTATGATGATGGCGACGCCAGATGAGCTACAAAAAGACATCTACTATGAGCACCTACATGGAAACATGAAAGAAGGCGCTGCGTTAGCATTCGCTCATGGTTTGAATGTTCACTTTAACTTGATCGAACCACGCGCTGATCTAGATATCTTCATGACAGCGCCAAAAGGTCCAGGCCATACAGTACGTGGTGAGTACGAAAAAGGTGGTGGTGTTCCATGTCTTATCGCTGTTCACCAAGATGCGACAGGTAGTGCAAAAGACAAAGCTCTTGCTTATGCAGCAGCTGTTGGCGGTGGCCGTTCAGGTATCATCGAAACAACATTCAAAGACGAATGTGAAACAGATCTATTCGGTGAACAAGCTGTTCTTTGTGGTGGTATTACTGCCCTTATCCAAGCCGGTTACGAAACACTAACAGAAGCTGGGTATCCACCTGAAATGGCTTATTTTGAGTGTCTACACGAAACAAAGCTTATCGTTGATCTTATCTACGAAGCGGGTCTTGCAAATATGCGCTATTCAATCTCAAATACTGCTGAGTTTGGTGATTACACACGTGGCCCACGCGTTGTAACAAGCGAAACAAAGAAAGAGATGAAAAAGATCCTAGAAGAAATCCAGTCTGGTAAATTCGTTGAAGAATTCCTCGGTGGAAATAAAGAAGGTCTTACAAAACTCAAAGAACTTCGCGCAGCAGCAGCTGAGCACCCAATTGAGAAAGTTGGTAGTGATCTACGCGGCATGATGCCTTGGATCGGTAAAAATCAACTGGTTGATAAAGCGAAAAACTAATTTGTCAAATAAAGACAAACACTTAACTAAAGGTGATAACCCCATGCTCGGCGTGGGGTTTGCTTTATGTGCTGCGATCATGTTGTCCAGCATGAATATGTTTGCAAAACTTCTAAGCTCAATACACGATCCTATCGAAATAACTTTTTGGCGCAACCTAATCGCCATGGCTTTATTGTTAGCAGGTTTAGTTGTCTTTAAAAAACTTCACCTTCTAAAAACAAATCGTCCTTGGGCGCAACTTTGGCGATCTATTGTTGGTACAACAGGAATGATTTTTTCTGTATGGGCTGCCTCTCTTATGCCATTGACAACAGCGACGGCTTTTATATTTACCGCCCCCCTTTTTGTTATTTTAATGTCTTACCCAATATTAAAAGAGCGCGTTGGAATATATCGTATACTTGCTGTTATATTAGGGTTTTCTGGTGTTTTGCTTATTGCAAATCCTGAAGGCGGCATATCCTCTTTGGCATTAACAGTAGGTTTATTGGCCGGCTTTTTTAACGGAATGGTTGCGATCTTTTTAAGGTGGTTAGGAAGCACAGAAAATACCGCAACAACAAACTTCTACTTTTTTCTTTATGGCCTGATCGGCACAGGAATAGCTATGCCATTCATTTACACGCCACCAATACCTGAAACATCACTATGGATAGTTGCTATCGGCATTGTTGGGTTATTATCACTACTGTTTAAAACACAGGGATTCCGATTAGGCCCGGCATCACTCATTAGCCCAATCAGCTACACCATGCTTGTTTGGGCCAGCTTATACGATTATTTTATATGGAACACGCTACCAACACCGTCTGTTTTAATCGGCGCGTTTATAATCATTTCAAGTAATATCTTTATTCTTTGGCGCGAACAAAAACTCAAACAGAATTAACTTCGAGTTGCAAAAAACTGCGTATCAGAAAGCGTGAATTCCGCGCTTACAAACTCTGTTGTTGTTTTAGATGCTGTAACCGTTAGTTCCGTTAGATTACCACTATCATCAAGTGTAAAATCAATATCGAGAGTTTCTTCAACGATAGTACTAGCTGTGATGCTAGCTTCAAACGATGTTGCTCGCGCAGCCAAGGTTTCAGAATTTCCATCAGCTGGTTTTATACGAACAGACTTTTCATCTTCATTTCCACCTTTTAAATAGTCTAAATAACGTTGAAGATGATTATTTAAAGCTCGCAAATCCTCAAGCTGCTTCACTGCTTCCGAGGAAATGTTTACGTCATCGACAATCTGACGTTCTTGCGCATTAAAAAGATTAGGGGTGTTTGATTTCGAACCTGATTGATAGGCTAAAGCTTGCCTATCGTAACGAGCATTAACGCTTGTGATATCGGCCTGAACCGATCTAAAAGAGATTGATCCTTCAATCATGGCGAATTTCCTTTTCGCATTGCATTTGAAAAACCGGCATCCTACCGATTACTAAATAACCAGTATATCATAAAGAGTTTTAAGAAACAGTTTATCGCTTCAATTAAAACTTCTTATTCAGACTAAAGAAGAACTGAGGGTCATGCTCACCCTGCGTTTGAATATCGCGGTGTAAAGGGAATGCTGCAATAAACTCAGCATCCACTTCCATTGGCAAATCCAAGCGAACACCACCACCTGTAGATGTCAAAGATGTTCTTTTATCTCCAGAGTTTGTTGCATCTTGATTCCATACTGTACCAGAATCTAAGAAACCGAATAACTGTGCCATCTCAACGGGTGTATCCCATTGAACTTCGACACTACCGCCAATACCGTCATCACCAACAACTTCAGATGGGTCAAAACCACGAATAGTACCGATGCCGCCGAGACCAAATTCTTCAGAACTCAAAAGCGGGTTGTTAGAAAGCTGGCCACGGCCCTTTAGAAGTACATTCACGGTACTCGTAACACGCTGTAGACGCTGTAGCTCAATATTTGCTTTTGTAAACGTGGGATCGCCAGTAGCACGTGTTAAGTTTGCATCACCCTCGTCACTAGATCCTAAGATATCAAGACCTTGTGATAGTTGAAGACTTACGCTGTTAACAGCAACGCCGAGAAGTCTATCCAAAAACTCTGCCTTCATACCTGCGCGCACTGCACGGATACGATCTTTTCTAGTAGGCTCAACATTGTTTTTACTATCAACATTACGCCAATCAAAAAGACCATGAGCAAATATATTTGTTGTACGGGAGCGAACCACCGGATGCTCAACTCTAAGCGTCATCGATTGAGACAAACCCGTTACATCAAATTGTCTCAAGTCAAAACCTGGGTCCGTACTAGTAACACTACCACCAATGGATACAGTCGTACCATAAGGCCCTACAGGCTGCTCATACGTAAGGGAGCCATAAGCTAACTCCATACCAGAGTCTGGTGCCAATACAAGCTGCGCTGTAATAGATTCATTGAAACCTAAAGCAGAATTAACAACGCCAACACCGCTGAATTGTACAGGACCTAAGTATCGGCTACCGTGGTTATTAATCCCCACAAGGGCTTCATAAGGGTCGCGTTCACCTAATATTACAAGCAAATCTGCTGCACCAGGTGTTGATGCTGATGGACTGATAACGCTACGCGCACTTAAACCAGTCAAATCATTAATTAGAAGAAGGTAACGTTCCATATCAGCGATATTCAGTGGACCGCCTGTACTAATGTTGGACGCATACTTTTGAATGATATCTAGTTCGGATTGGCTACCATCACCTTGGATGATGACATTATCTATAAAACCTTCAACAACGCGAAGACGCGCAATCCCATCTTCAATAGTTTGCGGCGGCACAACGACCTGCGTCAATATGTACCCATCGTTACGGTACTTTAAAGTCATACGATTAGCGAGGGCATACAGATCTGCCAACGTGATCTCTGTACCTATCATACCTTGATACATTGACGTCAACTCTGTTTCGCCATATGCACTTGCGCCTTCAATGCGTAAACCACCAAAATTAAATTTAATATTTTCCGCTCCTTCAGGTGCCGCTTGAAGAGCCATACTCTTAACACTAATATCTGGAGCCACTTGAGGAACAAGTTGCGTTTCCCCTAATGTACGATCAAGACGACCTGGGTCGGCAACTCCTGTTTGCTGCTCAAGCTGCGCATTGGCCACGCCTGAATAACACAGCATTGTTGTAACAAGTGCTGTCGATAATAACTTTCTTAGCACCATGTTTTTTGATGTTGCTATAATGGACCCCATATTTTTTATTCGAATATTCGTTAAGGTTTAGCGAAGATAGACACAGAAGACAATAAGGAAATTTCTTTTCCTTCTAGTTATAGAAAAGAATACTACCGCTTTTCTGAGATTTTAACAATGTTCAGAAAGTACAAAATAAAAATACAGAAAATAAAAAGAAATAATATTGTGTAATTTTGTTTCTTTTTTATCATTTTCCCTAATCACATGTTGCAAATGGATAGAAAAGGTGCATTATGTGTACCAAGCCAAATATTAACTTTTTGTTAACCATTACATCTAAATGACGAAAAAGATGGGAATGATTATACGTATTTTACTCATCGGGGAAAGATCAGGAGAAAGATCAGGAGACCTTTAGACAACACCACGACTTCATTCACTTCGCTAAGCCAAACTGGCAAAAAGCTTATGATATCCACTGCGCTAACAGCGGCTGGTCTTTTATGTATCGCCCCTAACGCAAAAGCGGATCCAGCATGGTCTGACTTTACCGATGTTTCGGGTACAATTTCTACTGACGTTTCTATTCCTGACACAACCAAAATCAATCAACATACACAGACATACATAGGTAACAGCCCGAACCTTGATATCGGGAAAAATCAAACAGTTATTATTGGCCAAAACAACACTGGTTCTCTTTTCGTTGGTCGTGCGACGGGAGCAGGTGATGACCCAACAAAAATCCTCGGTACACTAAAAACAGTTCTCAAAAAACCAAGTGACGGTAATGATGGCTTTACATTCTCAAACCGTAGAGGTGGAGACGTTATGGTCATTGATCGTAACGGCGTATTCTTTGGTAAAGACGCACGCGTGGATGTTGGTAGCATCATCGCAACAACAGGTAAGGTTAAAAATTCAGACATTCTTGATGGTGACGGTAAATTCAAATTCAAAAACTTTGGTGACGGCGAAATTGTTAACAAAGGAACAATCACTGTAGCCAATGCTGGTTTGGCCGCTTTTGTATCACCACATATTTCTAACAGCGGTCTTATTAAAGCAACAGTAGGTCGTGTTGCTATGGCATCGGGAAGCAAAGTTACTTTGGATCTTTACGGTGACAACCTTATTGAAATCGCCGTAGATGAAGATTTTAACGAAGGCCTCATCAAAAACACAGGTACCATCCTTGCTAAAGGCGGGGAAGTTATCATCAAAGCAGAAGTTGCTAAAGACGCGGTTGATAATGTCATCAACATGGGCGGTATTGTTAACGCTAGCGCGGCAACTGTTAAAGGCGGCAAGATTGTTCTTTCTGGTGGCTCTTCAGGTAAAGTAACTGTTAAAGGGCGATTGGATGCTTCGGGCAACACAACCGACGGTGGCTCTGTCGATATCTCTGGTGAACGCATTAAGATCACTGACACAGCGCGCTTACGTGCGAAAGGGTACAATGGCAGCGCCGCTGGTGAAATTACAGCTATTGCGGATGAAAGGCTTGTTGTTGATGGAAGACTTACAGCGCAAGGCCTAACAGATACTGGCTTTATTGAAACATCTGCGCCAACGACACTCTTTGGTACAGGCGCTTCTATCCTGGCAACACGTGAATGGTTGTTGGATCCAACAGATGTAAGCATTGATGCAGCCCTTGGCGGCCTCATTGAAGCACAGTTAGGCGTTGGTGACATGACTGTTGAAACGCCAGCAGCAGGTGGCGATGCAGGAAACATTGCAATGCGTACAATCATTGATTGGGCGACAGATAACACATTAAAACTTATCGCTCACAATGACATTTTCTTAAGTGGTTCTTATGGCGGCGGCATTAACGCTGCTGGTGCAGGTAACTTTATCGCTGAAGCTGGCGATGACTTCCGTATGAACGCTGGCAACGGTTCAATCATCATGAACGGTGGTGATGTCACGATTAGTACAGGGGACGAGTTCACACTTGATGATGGCTTCATCCTTGCAGGTGGCGGGAACATCTCTATCGACAACACTGAATCATTCTCAGCAGTTGCAAACAGCCTTCGTACATCAGGCACTGGTACAATTGAGATCAACCAAAACAAAGATGCAAACGGTAATAGCATTATTGCTACGCCAACTATTCAAAATGCGATTGATGCTATTTCAAACACAGGAACAGGCACAAACACAATTAACGTTGGCGCGGGTACATGGGCAGAATCAGTAAATGTTGATCATGCTAATCTTGTTCTTAACGGTGCAAATGCAGGTCTTCACGGATCTGATGGCGCACGAGGCGCTGAAACGATTGTAACACCAAACTCACCTGGCTTTTATGTGACGGCTGACAATGCAACTATCGATGGTTTCACTGTCGATGGTAGCGGCGCATCAGGTAATAACGGCATTGAAGTTGATGGTGTAAATAACTTTAAAGGTATCAACAACGTTCTTATGAACAACACAGATACTGGTGCAGGCAGAAGTGCAAGCAGCTGGATAACTGGTGTTGGTGTTATTGTTAAGGACTCAACAGGTACAATTGAAATCGCAGATAACCGTGCGGAAGGTAATACGGATGGTGTCCGTATTCTTGATACGGACGCAGCTGCTCTTGGTGATGTAAAAATCAAGGGTAATGACGTTGTTGATAGCGGCGACAAAGGTATTATCACAAAGAACAGCGATAACATCAAAATCGTAGACAATGATGTAACAGGCAGCTCAACAGGTGTTTGGCTTGAAAATAGTTCTGGTAACGTTGTTCGCGATAACACAGTTGACGATAGTTCGCAAAACGCTATCCGCTTACGTAACAATAGCGATGATAATGTCATTCATGACAACCGCATTGATGGCGCCGGCGATAACGGTATCCTCGTTGCAGCAAACTCTGACAATGTTGTGATTAGAAACAACCGCATCAGAAACGTTGA
Organism: Alphaproteobacteria bacterium; assembly: GCA_013215815.1. Lineage (GTDB taxonomy): Bacteria > Pseudomonadota > Alphaproteobacteria > Micavibrionales > Micavibrionaceae. Next base: position 52,346 of record JABSQP010000009.1, read on the forward strand.
TGAAAACGGTATTGATCTAGATGATAGCGACAATGCACGTATCATCGGAAACCGTATCGGTCTTGCTGATGGCGCTGACAACATTGGTGATGATGGTATTGACCTCGATGACAGCAACGGCGCTGTTATTAGAGATAACCGCATCCGTAATACTGATGAAAACGGTATCGACCTTGATGATAGTGACGATGCCAAAATCATTGCTAACGTCATTAACGATACAGGCGATGACGGTGTTGATCTAGATAACAGCGACAATGCACGTATCATTGATAATCGTATCGGCCTTGCTGGCGCAGTTGATAACATCGGTGATGATGGTATTGATCTAGATAACAGCGACGGTGCCCTCATCAAAGGAAACAAAGTTAAAAACACAACAGAAAACGGCATTGATATCCGTAGCTCTGACAACACAACAATGCGAGATAACGTTGTTCGCGTGACTGGCGGTCATGGTATCTACGTAAATCCATCTGACAACATTCGTATTCTAGACAACACAATCACTGACACAGGTGAAGATGGCGTCCATGTAGAAGAAGGATATGATGTTCGTGTTCGTCGTAATACAATTCGCCGTACTGGTGATGACGGTATTGATATCACACGTAACGATTATGTTCGTGTAACAGATAACACAGTAACAGACACAGACAGACGTAGTATTTCTATTGAGCGCTCTAGGAATGACGTAGAAAATTTCTCAGTTGTTGCTGCAGATAACACAGTTCGCCGCACTGGTAGAACAGGTATCGTTGTTGATCGCTTCACGACAGCACGCGTAGTGGATAACACGGTAACAGATTCAAACAGAGCTGGTATTCGTGTTCAACGTGGTGACGAAGCGCGTATTCGCCGTAATACAGTTCGTGACACACGCCGTGATGGAATTAGAGCGTTGAACCTTGATAGCGTTGACATCCGTCGTAACCTCGTTCGCAGAGCTGGCTGGGATGGCGTTCACCTAGAAAACTTCGGTTCGGCATGGATCGCTTACAATGATATTAAATGGACAGGTGATGATGGTGTCGATGCAACGAACGGTGACTTCGTCTCCATCTACGATAACTACATTGATCTATCTGGTTTCTTACCTGCAGAGATCTTCGGTAACGAGGAAGTTGGCGATGATGCAAATGGTATCTATGTTAGTGATGTTGGTGATGGTGAATTACCACCTCTATCTTTAGATGAAGGCTTCGGCTTTGGTTATTACGGTACATCTGTTGAAATTCATGGCAACGACGTTGTGAATGCTGAAGATGACGGTATCCAAGTTGAAGAAAGCGACTCTACTTACATCGGCTTCAACATAGTCGGTCACGCGGGCGATGACGGTATCGACGTCGATGATGTAGACTACACAAAAGTATCTAACAACGTTGTTACTCTAGTGGGAGATAAGGGTATCACAATCGATAGCGGCAACTATGCTGGCGTATTCGATAACTTAATCCTTTTAACTGGTAGTGACGGCATCCAAGTTGAGAATGTTCGCTACGACCATGACACAGACATCACAATACTTGGTGATGATAGTTACGGTTACGGTTGGGCTGTAAATGTTTCCGGTAACGAAGTTGCTATGACAGGCAATGACGGCATTGAAGTGCGCAACAGCGATGCAACAAAAGTTCAAAAGAACAAAGTGTTCATGGCTGGTATGGGTGAAAATCTTGAAGATGTTATTGATACGATCAATGACTTTGCGAGTGAAACATTCAACCCATTACGTATCAGACGTCCTGCAACTCCATCTTACGAAGGTTTCGAATTATCATGGGGTAATGGTCACGGTATCAATGTTCATGGCATTGATGGTGCGTATTACAGTCCGAACGGTTGGGCAGCTGATATACGCGGTAATACAGTAGAATACACTGGTGGCCACGGCATTCTTGCAGAAAATAACGACAGAACACGCATTAAAAATAACCGTGTTCGTTACGCAGGTGTTGATAAAACATACTTTGACGGCGCATACAGCATGATGGACGTATTGAACAGCGGACCATTCCATGGTGAAGGTCGTCGTGATCTATGGCAGTCAACTGATGACAGCATGATGGATGTTCTGAATGGATACTTTGGTCAAGAAGAAGATCCTGAACCAGAATATGGTGACTACATCACAATCAGCTCTGTTGATTTCGATTCACATGACGGTATTCACGCAGAAAACATTTACAGTGAATCACTTGATGGCCTAAGTGGTCGTGATTACCTCTACGATCTAAAAATCAAAAAGAATGATGTGCGTCGCACAGGTGATGATGGTATCGAGGTGGTTTACGCAGGCCGTACTTTAATTGCGAAGAACACTGTGCGTCACGCAGGCTATGGTGATGATATCGACTATGGTTCTGGTGATTATTACGGCGCAGATGGTATTCATGCGCGTTACATTTCAGGTAGCGTGTTTGGTTACCCAGATTCTCCTGGTTTAGATCGCGGTGGACGTGAACCTGCAGAAAACTACGCTCTTATCGTTCGTAGAAACGATGTTCGCAATACAGCTGACGATGGTATTGAAGTTGTTGGTCGCGGCGGTATACCTGAAGTTAGCGTAGCAAGTACTGCTGGGCGTGGTTACCCACCATACTTCATCGGTACAACAGATCGTGTACTGATCAAGAAAAACACTGTACGCCGTTCAGGTATAGTTAATGGATTTGGCTTCTATGAAGATAATCTAGGCCCTGACGGTTACGGACACGATGGCATCCATGTGCGTGGCATTAATGGCCGCACTGGTCCTATCTGGTCAGCTACAACATTAGCAGGCCCTGGCCCTCTCCCAGGTGATGGTGAGTATGGCTATTATGGTTACGCCGTAGACGTTATCGATAACGATGTTCGCCGTACAGGCGACGATGGTATCGAGGTCATCAACTCCTCGTCTACATTGATCCTTGATAACACAGTAAGACGCGCTGGCGTTGGTGGTGGATTATACTACGGTGGCGGAGATTACTTCGGCGCGGATGGTATCCATGTCCGTAACGTTGGTGACCTATTTGGTATTCCAGTTTGGCTCCCGGGTGCAGCTGGAGAGGCTGGATTCGGCTTCATTCCTTATTCAGTTGTTATTTCTGAAAATGATGTCCGCAGAACTGCAGATGATGGCATCGAAGTCGTTGACGAATTCGGACCAGAAAAAATGATCCAAGGATGGGGTGACGGCGGCGATGGTGACGGCTTCCCTGTCTTCGACCGTACAACTGGACGAACACTTATTTCTGAAAATGATGTCCGTCACGCTGGTTATGGACTTCCTCCGATTGGTGATGGCTACCCATATAGTGGTTATGCTCCAGATGGATACGGCGCAGACGGCATTCATGTCCGCGGCGTAGGTCGCCCATCATATGGCGACGGAGATGGTGATGGCTGTGGCGCACCAACAGTTGGGTTCATCAATGATGGCTTCTACCCAGGTGATTTTGATGTTGAGATTTCAGATAACTACATCTGGAGCTCGGCGGATGATGGTGTTGAAGTTCACGGCCGCCCGTTTGGTCAAACTAACGTTCTAGTAGATCGCAATATCATCGAGGACTCAGGTGATAACGGAATCTTGATTGCATCAGGTAATGGCCGTTTTGGATTTAAAATGCGCCCTATACCGTCAGTGTTCTTAAGCCCTATTGGAGGAGAAATTAACTCTGTTGTTTCAAACAATGAGGTATCTAACTCTGGTACAAATGGCTTGAACATTGCTGGATCTACACATAATGAGGTTATCGTTTCAGGAAATACATTTACTGACAACGATACTGGTGCTTCTTTCGAAAGTGGTACTATCGACCTCACAGGTGAAGGTAATACATTTGTTGGAGGCCGTGTTGGTATGCGTTTTGCGCCTGCTCCAATATTCTATTACCCAACAGCGCAGGTTCTTGATATCACGCCATCAATCTTACCACCTATGTTTGCACCAATGTCTCTTGTAGATAATACAATCGGCGCGCAAATATTTAATGGTCAAGATGAAAGCTATGTTGAACTCGACAATGGTGCGTTCTTCGATCCAGGTACACCAACATTACTGAATGCTTTAGACAGCACATATGTTGGAACGCCTTTCGGAACGTTCACTCCGTCTTCTGATTTCGCAGCAGGCCTACCACTTAATGTTGTAGCCTACCTAGAGAGCAAGTTCGTTCACTTTAACGACAATGGAACAACAGGCTTGTTCTTCTTCCCTCTCTTACCTGAGATTTCACAAGAAGATATCTTCAACTACTTCGGCCCATACTCTTCTGGCCTAGCGGGTCTAGACGTTACTATCTTAGGCCTCCCAGGCATTCCTGGTGGATCTCCGGTAGCGCTTAATAACATTGCTCCTGCAGCTGGCGGAGATACATCTCCTGAAGCTCTGAATGCAATTGCGACAGCAGCTGGTGAAGATGGCGGTGAAACATCATCTTGTTGGGGTGATGCAATCGGCGCCGCGGGATCAGGCCAAACTGCAACTCTTAGCTACGGTGGTAGCGCAGAAGAGCTTCTCAGTGGCGAAGCAAGCTGTGGATCCTAAGATTTGGTTTAAGAAATAAATGAATTTTAAAACACCCCTTCTGGGGTGTTTTTTTATTCGTATAGAAATTTAATAATAGGTCGCGTAGCCAAAAGCCGCTAAACCAACAAGGTATTTAGAATGGCGTTTCGGCGTTAAATTTAAAGCGCGCAAAGATTGTACAACAGCAGATCGACGTTCAGCAGGAAACTTAACTTCCATAACTGATTGTGGATATGAAATCACTTGGCTCTCTGATAGCTTCATATGAGGTAGCGGTGACGAAAACTGGACGGACCGATCAAACGTCACGCGAACACCGTCTAACCCTTCGTAATACTCACGTTCATAAGACACATGCAAAGTTGGAAAGAAGTAATCATCTGCCAAAAAAGATCTATCGCCACCTAAACTGCTGTGTACTCGTTGGAATAAATCACCATATTTTAGATCCAATAACTCTTTTTCCAATCCGTGTGTATCAAAGCGATCTTTTCCGCCCAACCTGCCATCACGATACTTCACTTCCAGATGAACTGAATTGATGTTTTCTTTCTTATCATCATGATACCAGCGCAACCGTATTTTTCGCCTTTGAGAAATACCCGCCAGATTATCACGCACGGCGCTATATCCAGGATCATCGAAGTAAATAGAGTTTACTGTTCTTTTAGGATGCGCTTCTCTCGCGCCTGTAGTGCTATAAAGCCAGGAAACAGCCTGAGACAGCCTACTCTCATCCAGAACAAACTTCATTTCATAGCGATAATCACTCATTTTCTCATCGTCTCGCTTTTGTATAGCTTCTTAACGTTAATATCTATTTCTTCTACCTCTTGACCATCGACGATTAAGGTTGTGCCCTCTTGTCTAGAAAAAGCATTAGAGTCATCATAACTCATATTATTTATCGTAAGATAAGATGGCCCAAACATTGGCTTCTTCATATACGTCATTGCTGCATGTAATTTATAATTAACAACAGATATACCCTCTGCTTCAACACGGCTTCCATCCTTAGATGCAATCGCTACTCCAACATTATTTGCTAGACTATTCTTAACGATAAGGTCGCTCCCCTCGCCTGCAGATATAGCTTTATCGTGAATATTGGTGGCGTCCAAGCCATCAATAAGAACGCGACTACCAGAGAAATCGACACCATCTCCCCTCACATTATCTACATTTACATTGAGTATTTTCCCATCTGAAAAATCACAATCAAAAGCGTCAGAACGTGTCGTTGTTAACGTACTGCGTTCCAACGTGAAGTCGGAGCGAACAATATTAAGAGCGTCTTCCGCAATTGTTCCTAAAAATTTTGAATCACTGATTGTTACAGGAGATTTATAGAATGTAACGGCTCCAGTTAGTGATAAAAGACCATCTTGCAATGCCGTCGTGTTAGCAATAACAACATGCTGCAATACAGATGGCTTTTGAGCCTGTAAGACATATACACCCTTCCAAGTCTCTTCTGAAGGCAGCATTTGTATCTTCAGCTTATCTGTTCCTTTTGCGTTCAATGCGCCCCGCACAATCATATATGCATCTGGCGCGAAAATCATTTTAACGCCCGCAGCTATTTCCAAATCACCATTGACGAGAAAAGGACGGGAAACAAACCAAGTACCGTAATTTATACGGTACTTATCTTCATCAATCTTCTTAACAAATCTAGGGCTTTCTTGATTATATAACGCATCAAAAGGATTATAATAATCAGTTGAAAAAGTTGCCTTTGAAGATGTTACGCGCTTAATACCTTTGTAAGAAGTATGCGCTTTAAAACGATTATCATGATTGCCCGTGAAATCTGTTTTTACTTTAAGCTCACCGTTATTTTCAGTGTATGGCGGAACAACTGATGAGGTAAATTCAACTTCTTTATCCTTATAGTATATCTTCTCAATTTTAACTGGAACATCTAAGAGGTTAAATAAAACAAGATCGCCACTATCGTAATGGCGAATATGCACATGATCTAGTAATCCATTTACTTGTTTTTCTGTAGGCTCTTGTTTCGACTGAGCACTTCTATTTTCTGGTGATCCAAAATTTTCAAGATCTGCATTCTTTTTTACGATCTCAACATTGTTAAAAAACATTTCAAAATCAATTTCTGCGTTATTTGGAAAATAACTTTGATAATGTTCATACAAACTTGGGATGGCATTACTGGCTTCTGAAACAGACGCTAGAGCCTTAGGCAAAAGGGCCTTCGCTTCTGGTTGTGATAAAGCTGCTTGGAACAACCATTCGTTTTCCAAAAATTTTAAAGGATTTATATCATCGGAGACAGGGTAGAACGCACCCTGATCAGTTGTGATTGGCTCTAACTGCAAAATATATGGATTGAAATAAAACCGGGCATTATTAAAATCCAACGTATGCTTATTATTCCACATAGCCGTGGAAATACCTGTCTTAAGAAAGCTCTCTACATTAACAACGCTCGCTTCCTCCCCTTTTAGAAATCTATCCATAACGAAACTGTAATAATCTCTAAACAGTGGGTTTTCGAAGTTCTTATTCATACGATAAACAGATGTAAACAAACGTCTATCGGACAAACGATATCCCTTGTAAGGATTATCTTCTAACGTTTGATATGTCGCTTTTTGGCCGTCTATTAGCTTGAAAATAAGAGACTCTTTAGACTTACGCTTTTCTAAGAACTCTTTAGACATATGCTCTTCAGCATGCATCACACCCCAATTTTCACCATTTACAAAAACACGTAAATAATTATGACTTGAAGACAGCTCACCCGTTTGCGAAACAAACCCTTGGAAAACCTGATCGTATGGATGTTGCCGCGCGCCTGGCTTTTGAATAGAAAATCTATTAAAGCCATTAATCATTTTCTTTTTCTTTAAGTTGATGCGCAAACTCATACGCGTTTTAGAGCGCCAATGATCATAAAGATCGCCTTTTAAACGTATATCTGCTTTATATGTTTTACCCTGATAACGAATTTGAGCTGGAACCTCATTCGGTTCCATTAAACGGTAGTGCTCTAATGCTTTTTTCCTGTCATCCAAAATAGTCTTATAATCTCTAAACTTGATATCTATATCGATACGATCAATATCAGGCCGATCAGAAAAACCGGTGACTTTTTTATAGATTATAGAGGGTGCCCGAAATAAAACCTTTTCAGGGAACATCTTAAGCATAGACAGTATAACTTCAGATTTTGTGTTTCCGAGCTGATTGATGTTTCCGACACCATAAAGGCCGGTAACGCTGGCTATACCCCAATCATACACAAGCGCTTTATCAAGAACAGAAGCACCTTCCAGCTTCAGACGCTCTTTAGTGATTCCAAAAGTAAGCAATACCAACAATATCAGCGCCCCTATTATTAGAGGTTTTTTGGCATTTTGCTTTTTTATAATCATATGTATTTCCCGCTATCTAAGCGTACATATCTACCAGTTTGTTTTAGCTTCAAAGAAGGAACAAGTTGCGGATTTATCTTCTTCTCGAACAAGTTTCATAACATTATCAAGCTTTTCATTATCATTCAGCGCAACCAACAAAACCGCAGTGTTCGCATCTGCTGTATAATCCAAGCGAACGACTTTTAAGCTCTTTGTGCGGTCTTTAATCGCATCTAATATCTGCGAAAACTCAATATCTGCTGATTTCCAATTAATCACCATGTTGTATTCATCTGCCTGTCCGACCTTACGGTTAGACAACCAAAAGTAAACAACCACCAAGATTGCTAAAGTAAATAATGTTGTAATTAGAACTTGGCCGGCACCATACCCAATACCTATGGCAATCGCCAAAAATAAATACACTAATTCTTCCGGCTCTTTAATAGGCGTACGGAAACGTACAATAGAAAGAGCACCAACCAAACCAAGAGAAAGCGCAAGAGACGATTTCACAACGACAATAACCAAAAAGATTACAGCTGAAAGTACAGGTAAGACTGCACCAATGTGATTTTTACCAGTAAGAGAAAAAGAGCGACGAATATAGAAATCTCTGACAATAAATGCCATCGCCACACACAAGACGAAACTAAAAGACGTTGGAATTAACTCTAGCTGATCACTAGAATTAGGAAATAATGTCGCGATGCTTTCAAGCTTGTCCATAAAAGGCTCCCCTATAGATCGATAAACCACTGATTTAAAATAATAAATTGTGATACATGCAGTTACACACTAACTATTTTCATTAAAATAGTCAGTTTATTAATTTTAGCAATAAAATAAGTATGCCAATATGACTTAACATATATCCTCATTTATGTTTATTTCATCAAATTGACTAGATCAAAAACATCACTTTTACTTTTTAAAAACATTAAGATCCGACACATGAAAATGCCTTCTCCTGTTTTAATTTTACAATTACGCCCTGAAGATGCTGTAGCAAATAGTGAATATGCCTGCCTTCTAAAATATGGGAGCTTACAGCCAGAAGACACACACAGAATACGCATCGAACAAGCTGGTATTCCTGACGACTTGGATCCTCTTGATTACAGCGCTATTATAGTTGGCGGTAGTCCTTTTGATATTAGCACTCCCGAAAGTGAAAAATCAGATATACAGCATAAAATCGAAGCTGATTTTAATAGACTACTTCACCAAATCGTAACACAGGACCTCCCCTTCCTTGGCGCCTGTTCGGGCAATGGTCTATTAGGTAGTTATCTTGGCGCGAAAATAACCAGAGAGTATGGAGAAACGACAAGCTGCGTGACATTAGAAATCACCGAGGATGGTAAAAAGGATAAATTACTAAAAGGTTTCCCGGATCATATAGACGTGTTACTTGGCCATAAAGAAGCAGTTGATACGACGCCTGATAAGGCAACACTACTGATGACAGGAACAGATTGCCCCGTACAAATGTTTCGTGTCGGGCAGAACGTCTATGCCACTCAATTTCACCCAGAAGGCGACGCAGAAGAATTCAAATTACGAATTGATATCTACCGCAATCATGGTTATTTTGAGCCACACGAAGCTGATGCACTAAAAGAAAACGTTAGCGCAAAGCCAACACCATATGCCCAAGAAATATTACGGCGCTTTGTTGAATATTATTATCAATAACGTCTGATTAAAAATGCGGCTATAGACGGTTTAACACGTCTCAAACTACCTGCCTATTTGCTCAAATACGGCTATCTGCAGTTTCCGAAGGCTGCAGACACGAGCTACATCCACAACCACAACCATGAGAAGTCGTTTCAAGTGATTGTTTTAGATTACTTGCCTCTGGGGCTTTCGCATTCGCCTTTTCAGCATGCCCCAACTGAGAGAAAGCAAAGAATGTTACAAACAAACCTGTTATCTTTAATATTACGCCCCTCATAAAGTAGTCCTTTCGTATTTCGCTTCTTAAATTATAGCATCTATACTTAAAAGAAAACAAAAAGAGCCTGTCATACGCACAATCTAAAGCAGTATTTTTAATGAAATTAATTATGAAATGGTGGAGGGAGTAGGATTCGAACCTACGTACGCTTACGCGGGCGGAGTTACAGTCCGCTGCCTTTAACCACTCGACCATCCCTCCACGCGGGCAATTAAATATCGAGTTAAATACGGAGCATAAGAAAAAGCTTTTTGCTTTCTTTGTCAAGGGCATGTATGAAGTTTTCTTATGAAACATCACAAAAATAAGCATAAAGGTCACAAAGGCCAGAAAAGCAAGTCAGCGCGCCTAAATTTAAGCCTTTTTGGCTTTCACGCCGTAGCCGAAGCTTGGCTTAACCCAAAACGCCATATACATGCTCTATTCGTAACGGAAAGCGCGCTTTATGGATTTGAAGAAACAATGAAAAAAGCTGCTGAAAAAGGTTTAAAACGCCCAGATCCGCAAATTATCGACAAAGCAGCCTTAGATAGCGCGACACCGCCAGGCGCTGTCCATCAGGGGGTTGCCCTGTCCTGTCAAAATTTAGAACAGATGGATATTCGCGATATTCTGGCGAAAATTCAAAATAATGAGAAAACTACCCTAGTTATGCTCGATCAAGTGACAGACCCGCATAATGTTGGTGCCATTTTACGATCAGCCAGTGTTTTCGGTGCATCTGGCCTTATAATGCAGGATAAACATGCCCCTGATTTAGGTGGTACGCTTGCAAAAACAGCCTGCGGAGCCGTTGAACATGTTCCCGTTGCATATGAAACAAACCTGACCCGTTGCTTGGAATTACTACAAAAAGAAGGATATTTCGCTATCGCACTCGATGAGCGAGGGGATGCTGAAATATCTGAGTTCCCGAAATATGAGAAGGCTGTTCTTGTGATGGGCGCTGAAGGCGATGGGCTTCGAAGACTTGTGCGGGAACAATGCGACGTTCTGGCGCGGCTTCCCGTATACGGAGCCGTTCCCTGTCTGAATGTGTCGAATGCTGCTGCTGTAGCTCTGTATGCTGTGCAGAAACCTTAAAGTCAGAACGAGGATTATCACCGAAACAATCTCGATTGAACTTTGCTCTTATTTTGTCGACCAAAATCTGTATTCGATGACGTAACACATTATCGGTTTCCATTGGTTTCATTGAAAGAGACACATTAGCAAAGGCTTTTGAAAGACTAGAGAAGCTTATAGGCGTCTCTTCACGAAGAACATCCAATATCCAATTAATCGTATCGCGTGCTTCATCTTCATCCGCACACACATTTAGATCAATAACTTGACCCCATAACTCTTCTGCATACTCAACAAGACGGCCAGCAATCATGCCCGCCATCACCTCTTTTTCCGGGTCTAGCACCGTGTACTGATAGGCCTGAATATGTTCACGCAATTGTTCTATTGAAGAAATTTTACTCATAAACTAAAATACTCTATATCTATTATTCATAATATAATTTTTTATTCTGTCAACAATCTCATTTTAAACTTTGTCACAAAGCGCCCTTCCCGCTAAAACATTCTTATGACTGCAGATAAGAATACTCTCTATTTAGTGGATGGCTCCGGCTATATCTTTCGTGCTTATTACGCTATGGCTTATAGCGGTGGCGGAAGCCTAACAAATCCTGAAGGAACACCTGTTGGTGCGGTATATGGCTTCACCAATATGATGATGAAGCTACTCGATGATCATAAAGAAGCAGTCATTGCTGTTATCTTTGACGCGGCGCGCGCAAATTTTCGTAATGACATTTATGAAGATTACAAAGCAAATCGTGATGAAACACCTGAAGATCTTATTCCGCAGTTCCCTCTTGTGCGTGAAGCAACAGAAGCTCTAGGCATTCCAGCAGTAGAACTAGAGGGGTACGAGGCAGATGACCTCATCGCCACTTATGCGCAGCAAGCTGTCGCTCAAGGTAAAAAAGTGATCATAATCTCTTCTGATAAAGACCTCATGCAACTTGTCACCGATGACATTAGCATGATGGATCCAATGAAGAATAAAATGATTGACCCAAAAGGTGTTGTCGAAAAATTCGGCGTTACACCAGATAAGGTTGTTGATGTGCAATCCCTTGCTGGAGATAGTGTTGACAATGTCCCGGGCGTACCTGGTATTGGGGTAAAAACCGCAGCACAACTCATTAATGAGTATGGCTCTCTCGAAGAGCTTTTAAATCGTGCGGAGGAAATAAAGCAACCCAAACGTCGTGAAAAACTCATAGAAAATGCCGATATGGCGCGTATATCCCAACAACTTGTTAGATTAGCGCAAGATGCACCTGTTCCCATGCCTTTGGAACAATTCACACACCACGACCCAACTATGCCCGATTTAAAGGCCTTCTTACAAAAGCAAGGATTTAAGTCGATGCTGACACGCCTTGGTGACACTGTTTCAAATGATACGGCAGAACAAAGCGCGGATATCAAAACAGAAGAACTACCGGCTATTTCAGAGAATGAATACACTCTAATCACGGATATCGATACTCTAAAAGAATGGATAGAAGATGCTTATCAAACAAGCGTTCTGGCAATCGATACAGAAACAACACACCTCACACCTGCGATAGCCAAACTCGTCGGTATTTCGATTTGTTCAACAATCGGAAAAGCCGCTTATATCCCGCTTACTCATGTTCCTGAAGAAGTGGATCTGCTGGGTGAGAGTAAAGGTGATCTCGTTCAAATTCCTTTTGATGATGCTATTAACGCGCTCAAACCACTTTTGGAAGACCCTAGCGTTTTAAAAGTAGGTCAGAATATAAAATATGATTGGCAGATGTTTAAAAAGCATGGCATTCATATGGCCCCTTGCGATGATACGATGCTTATATCCTACACAGTAGATGGCACAAGCCATTCAAATTCAATGGATGGACTATCTAAACTCTTCCTCGATCATGAGCCAATAAAATATGAAGAAGTTGCTGGGAAAGGTAAAAATCAGGTTACGTTCGACAAAGTCGACGTAGACAAAGCACGCGATTATGCCGCAGAAGATGCAGACATAACACACCGCCTCCACCATACATTCAAACCGCGTGTCGCACGTGAAAAAATGGCACGCGTCTATGAAGATATCGAACGCCCACTTGTTTCAGTTATTGGACAAATGGAGCTAGATGGCATTAAAGTTGATCAGCTTATTTTAAAAGAAATGAGCAGCGATTTTGCCAAGAAGATCCAAGAACTTGAAAAAGAAATTCATACCGAAGCAGGCACTGAATTCAACATTGGATCGCCAAAGCAGATCGGAGAAATTTTATTTGATCAAATGGGTCTATCTGGCGGTAAAAAAACCAAGACAGGCCAATGGTCAACTGATGTTTCAACACTCGAAAAACTATCTGCACAAGGTCATAAAATTGTTAGCGATATCCTTGAATGGCGCGGCCTTGCCAAACTAAAAAGCACATATACAGACGCCCTTCAGGAACAAATAAACCCTGATACAGGGCGTGTACACACCTCTTTTTCTATGGCTGGCACATCAACAGGACGCCTTGCATCCAGTGACCCAAACTTACAAAACATCCCAATTCGTACAGAAGATGGACGCCGTATTCGTGAAGCGTTCGTAGCCGAAGAAGGACATGTTCTTTTATCCGTCGATTACTCGCAAGTTGAACTGCGTCTCGCCGCAGAAATGGCTGACGTAGCCGCACTAAAGCAAGCATTCAAAGATAACGTTGATATTCACGCCATGACAGCATCGCAAGTCTTTGGTGTACCGCTCGATGAAGTATCCAGCGATCTTCGACGTCAGGCAAAAGCTGTTAACTTTGGTATTATATATGGCATCTCTGGCTGGGGCCTTGCCAAACAACTGGACTGTGATCCAGGAGATGCACAGGAATTCATCAATAAATATCTCGATGTCTTTGGTGAGATTCGTGACTTTATGGAGGAGCAAAAAGAATTTGCGCGTCAATACGAATATGTTGAAACACTCTTTGGCCGCAAATGCTTTACCCCCAATATTAATGCGAAGCAGCAAAATGTGAAAATGGGGGCCGAACGCGCTGCGATTAACGCGCCTCTCCAAGGTACTGCCGCTGATATTATGAAGATGGCGATGATTAAAATGCCGCGCGCATTAAAAGAGGCAAACCTAAAGGCAAAAATGCTTCTTCAAGTTCACGATGAATTAATTTTCGAAGTACCTAGCGATGAACTAGAGAAAACATCTGACCTCGTCAGACACGTCATGGAGAACGTTGTTGATCTTGATGTTCCATTAATTGCAGAAGCAGGTCACGGAAACAGCTGGGCCGAGGCACACTAATATATATTTTCTGTTCTAAATGACTTTAATCTTAGTTTCGTCAAATGTGTTTCTGTACCTTGCTGATTATCCAGTGTTTTACCTTTAAAGTAATTCTTTTGCCATTCCTCTTCACGAGCATCTGTACCAGGCATATCAAGGTCTTTATTGAAAGCAATGCGTTCCTTTGCCCACGTCGTGTGCTCTATGTTCAATCCGAAATCAGATGACATTGGCTTAATAACCGGATCTACGGTCTGTAAAACTTCTCTTTGAACTGGAAACACACTACAAAAAGGCATCCCTTTTTCGAAAGTCACCCACTCACCTGGTTTTGAAATCTTCCAATTCATCGTAAAGCTATAAGGCGACCAGTCTGTTTCAATTACGCCCGTGAGGGGATAAGCAAAATCACACGGCGTGTTCGGTGATCCACCTGCCATCAAATTCCATTCAGGTTCTGTTCTAAAAACACCATGAATGAAGAACGTTAAAATACCATCACCAAAAGCAGAAGCGCACACATTCGCCATTTGCTGAGATTTATCTATCTTGAGACTACTTTTTCCTTTACCCCCATCCCAGAAGGCACGTACATCTTGCTCTAAATGGAAAGACCAACCATGCGCGTTGGCGATACTCAAAGGTAGGCAACGGTATGCATATTTGTCAGGTGTCTGATCCATCCAATCACGCGTCGGTGAATTAGGTCTTAAATCATAACTGTGACCATCAACTACATAAAATTCTAGCTTCATTTTCTACCTCTAATTAGTTCTATATTCTCCGGCGGCAATAATAGCACCCGTAGCTTTATCCTGAGCATAAATTGCAAAACCAGCATGCTTGCTTTTCAGCATTGGTGCAAATACTTCGTCTCGTTTTACCCCATTCCATGCTCCCAAAGGCAGCATAACATCAACGACATTTACAAAATTACGACGACGAAGGCTTCTTCGACCCTCATAAATCACAAGCCATAAATCGCTAGATCTGTTCTCTACCTGCGGTAGAGAATAAGAGAATACATATGGCGCACGACGTGTAATAGAAATGCTCTCCACACCTTTAGAGGCCTTCATCAATGCCGCGGAAACTTCATTCTGACGAACACCAACTGCACTATGTTGCCCATTAAAAACAAATTGCGGTGTAAATGGTGATTTACCTCTTAAATAACGAACATAATCGAACTGTCGCTGCGTACATGCTGCACGTCCCAAATCACTTTTTCCTGGAAAATAGGTCACATGACACCCAAGAGCTATAATATGATTTTCTTGGGACAGTTTCTCTAGCAACGCGTCTGCAGGCGGACACGCCGGGCAAAATTCTGATGTAAATAATTCAGCAAGAATTACAGGCTTTTCTGCATGCGCCTGATACGGCGTAAGCACTAGTAAACTAAGGGCAAACAATGAAAAAAGAATCTTTTTGATCATGACGACAAACTAAGGCATGATGCGCAAAAAACAAGGTATAAATAAGGATAAATCGAGCCATGGCTGATGCATCAACATACACAAAAGATTTCCCTGTTTCGTGGGACGAACTTCACAGAAACGGCAAAGCGCTAGCTTGGAAGCTTTTGGATAAAGGGCCATTAGAAAACGGTAAGTGGAAAGGCATTATCGGGATCACAAGAGGTGGTCTTGTACCTGCCTGTATCGTTGCGCGCGAACTCGAAGTCCTCAATGTCGAAACATTGTGTATTTCAAGTTATGACGTCAAAGACCAATCAGAGACTAAAGTTTTAAAACGCCCTGCTGCAGTCGATGCGGATGGCAATGGAGATGGTGAAGGTTGGCTCGTCGTCGACGATCTCGTTGATACAGGAAAGACTTTTGAGATTGCCCGCGAAATGTATCCAAAAGCGCACTTCTCATGCATTTTTACAAAACCAAAAGGTGAGAAGCTAGCCGATACTTTTGTAACAGCTTTTTCACAAGACACATGGGTACACTTTCCATGGGATTTGGAAAATCAATACGCAACACCACTAGCGCGTAAGTAAGATACTAAAAAGAAAGAGTAAAAATCGAAGCTGGTGCCTTCAAACGCAAACGATCTAAGTCTTGCTCCGAAATCTCATGCGTTTGATCAATGAGACTGGCTAAATCACTACGATAAACATAACCATTAATTGTTGGTTCTATCAGCATATCCGCCGTAACTGTATATTCATGAAAAGTCGGCAAATGAATATGCTCACCCTGGCCATTAGATATATAGGTACCGCCATCTCCACCATCATTCGCAATAGAGACATCTCTCAATTTAGCGCGCAAACCTTCAACAATAGAAACCGCATTATCCCCTATTTGACTGCATAGTTGATTTTCAGAAACACCATGAGGGAACAAAAGCTTTGAAAAAACAAAATGTGACATGAATTTCACTTCATCATCAGTGAGAAGCACACGGCACTTCCCCATTGTCAGCATTTTTGTTTCTTGATTGACGTAAACACCGCACTGGTCGCCATTATCACCACAAATAGTTCCCAAACCAACACTTCCATCAAACGCTTCCGCAAAACTCATAAACACACCTTTTTATTTTCAAAACGTTATGCCCGAGCATGCTAAGTTATGTCAATAAAAATAGTAAGTTAATGCTTGCATTCCTTAAGGTTTTTCGTCTATAACCCCCTTAATTCTACGCATTCTGGCGAAATTTGGCTGCCTCGGGTGCGTATATTTTAAAAATAACCCTTATTTATCAAGGAGATAGAAATGCCGAAGATGAAGACCAAGAGCTCTGTTAAGAAGCGCTTTAAGGTGACAGGTAAAGGCAAAGTCAAATCAGGACAGGCCAAAACCTCTCACATGATGATGAACAAGCCAAAATCTATGAAGCGTAAAGCACGCCGCACAACAACACTTTGTGCTGCTGATGCAAAAATCGTTTTAAGTAACTGGCTTCCTTACTCACGTAAGAAGAAAAAATCAGTAAAGAAAACAGCTAACGAAGGAGCGAAATAATGTCACGCGTTAAAGGTGGAGCGGCATCACACGCTCGTCATAGAAAAGTTATCAAGAAAGCTAAAGGTTACTACGGTCGTCGCAAGAATTGTTACCGTACAGCCGTCCAAGCTGTTGAAAAAGCAGGTCAGTACGCTTACATCGGTCGTAAGCAGAAGAAACGTAACTTCCGCGCTCTATGGATCCAGCGTATCAACGCTGCGGCTCGTATGCACGGCATGAAATACTCTACATTCATGAACGGTATCAAACTTGCTGGTATCGACCTTGACCGTAAAGTTCTTGCTGATATCGCAGCGCGCGATGAAGCAGCATTTGCAGAGATTGCAAAACTAGCTGAAGCAGCACTGAAAAAAGCTGCATAAGTTAAGCTTTAAATCACAGAATTTTAGAACAGCCCTCTTTGCAGGGCTGTTTTGCTATGCGATAAAGTTTGCATGAATAATCACACCAAACTTGCTGTCTTTGATTGGAACGCTACGCTCTTTGCTGACATGACGGCCACCCACATTGCCACAAATGCTTGCCTTGCCTATTTCGACATCGCGCCAATATCCCGTGAAAAAGAACAAGAGCTCTTTACCTTTCCCCTCATTCACTTCTACGAAAAAGTCGGTGTCAGCGCTGATCGCTATCTTGAACACGCAGAAACAGTCGGTGAAATATTTCACAAAACCTATAGCCTCCATAAAAACGATTGTACTCTAGCAAAAGGAGCAGAAGAGCTTCTAACATGGCTGAAAGATCATAAAGTGGCCTGTAAAGTTCTTAGCAATCAAAGCCAGGTTATTCTTGATGATGATATACAGAGTTTTGGTATTGGCCACTACTTCGAAGAAATTTCAGGAAATGTTGACCCCGCGACTATTGTTACGGGCATGAATAAATTTGAGCGTTTAGAGACATTCATGAGCGAGAACGGCTATAGTCCTGAAAACAGCTTTATAATCGGCGATTCCCATGAAGAACCAGAGCTTGCGCGGAAAATGAACATGCTTGGAATCTCAATCTCAGGCGGGCTTATGTCCCCTTCTCGGCTTAAAAAATACAAAAAAGATCATGTGATTGACTGTCTCACGGAACTTCCAGCCATTTTAAGCCATGAATGGGGCTTAGAACCGCCCAAAACCGCTCTTGCACAAGGGGGGCGCCTAGGTTAAAACATCTCTCATGACTGATGTAGCACAATTAAAAACAGAATTAACACAAATGGTTGAAGCAGCGAATGACCTGACTTCTTTGGAAGAGGTTCGTGTATCAACTTTGGGGAAAAAGGGTAAAATCACTGCCCTCATGAAAACACTCGGCGGCATGGATCCTGAAGAGCGCAAAACAACAGGCGCCGCGCTGAACATGCTTAAAAATGAGATTGCTGATCTTATCGCATCCCAAGAAACAGGTCTTAAAAAGCAAGAGCTAGAGCAACGCCTTGCTACAGAAACAATCGATGTATCTCTGCCTGTACGTCCAGAAACAAAAGGTAAGATCCATCCAATTAGCCAAACAATGGAAGAGCTCACAGCAATCTTCGCATCTATGGGCTTTAACGTTGCAGAAGGTCCAGATATTGAAGATGACTGGCACAACTTTACTGCGTTGAACTTCCCGCCAGGACACCCTGCACGTGAGATGCACGACACATTCTATCTGCCGGATGATCCGGATGAGCAAGGTGAAGCTGCGAAAAAACTTCTTCGTACACATACATCGACTGTTCAAATCCGTGCGATGCAGGAACAAGGCCTACCGATTAAAGTTGTCGTCATGGGACGCACATACAGATCAGATTACGACATCACACACACACCAATGTTCCACCAGTGTGAAGGTCTATACATTGGTAAAGACGTTCACATGGGACACCTTAAGGGCTGTATCATGGACTTTGCCCGTGCGTATTTTGAAGTTGATGATCTTCCTGTTCAATTCAGACCCTCCTTCTTCCCATTCACAGAGCCTAGCGCAGAAGTTGATATTGGTTGTTCACGTAAAGACGGCGGCCTTAAGATCGGTGCCGGTGATGATTGGCTCGAAATTCTAGGCTGCGGTATGGTGCACCCGAACGTCATTAAAAACTGCGGTTTTGACCCGGATGAGTATCAAGGTTTTGCATTTGGTATGGGTGTCGAGCGTATTGCG